>NZ_BOMI01000083.1 GCF_016862115.1 Paractinoplanes deccanensis | reverse complement strand
TCGTCGTCGTGCCCACGCCGACGAGGATGAACAGGAACTGGATCCAGTAGAACGCCGGGAACCCGAACAGCCGCGGCTCGTCCCGGTTGTAGATCGGTGTCAGGACCGGCACGACGATCGGGATGAGAAGCAGCCAGTTCCACGGACTGCGATCGTTGCGGGGCTTGCTCTCGGGCACCTTGGTCTCAGGCTCCGCCATGGCCCGAACCTCCTCGTCAGCGCGTGTGCTGTACGTCACGCTAACGAGGAGGGGTCAAAACGGGCGATCATCGTGCGCCGAGCGGTTCCGGGGGTGCGCCGAACGGCTTATCGCAGGCCCGCGGAAATCGCCCTGGTGAGTGACGCGTTGCCGTCGTCGCCGTCGAGCGACCACATCATCGCGCCGCCGAGGCCTTTCGCCCTGATGTAGAGCGCCTTCTGCAGCATTTGGGCCGGATCGTCGTACGTCCAGAAGGTCGTGCCGTCGAACAGCCAGGCGTGCCCGGCCCGCAGGTCCCGGTGGAGCGTGAAGCCGGGCAGCGTCTTGACCGTCTTGTAGTCCTCGACGCCGGCGGCGAACACGCCGGGAGCCGGCCCGGTGGCGGGCTGGAAGAGACCGTCGCCGCCGCCGCTGACACCCGTCCAGCCCTGGCTGTAGTACGGCAGGCCGAGCACCAGTTCCCGCCGCGGCGCCCCCGCCTTGATCCACGCGTTGATGGCGACGTCCACCGAGAAGTCCGGGTTGTCCGGCGCGCCCCGGGGGACGAAAAGGGCGGACTGCTGATTGGTACGGGACTCCCACGTGCCGTGGAAGTCGTAGCCCTGCACCGTCGCGAAGTCCAGGTACTTGAAGATCTTGTCGCCCTCGAAGCCGGCCTCGATCTTGGCGGGCGCCGCCGGCAGGAACGCGGTCAGATCGTACTTGCGCTTGGTGCTCCTGCTCAGCTTGTCGAGCTGCGCCCGGAACTCCGCGGTCAGCAGGGTGAAGTTCCGCTTGTCCTCGGGCCGGACGATGTTGCCGGCGTTGCCCTCGGAGCCCGGCCACTCCCAGTCGAGGTCCACCCCGTCGAAGATGCCCGCGGCGACCCCCTCGGGCAGCCCCGGCAGGTTCCCCTTGATCCAGAGGTCGACGCAGGAGCTGACGAGCTTCTTGCGCGAGGCGTCGGTCAGGGCCGCGTCCGAGAAGTACGCCGATCCGGTCCACCCGCCGAGCGAGATCAGCACCCGCAGCTGCGGGTTCTTCTTCTTGAGCTCGGCGAGCTGGTTGAGGTTGCCGGCGATGGGCTGCCCCGCGACATCCCCCACCCCGTCCACGCTGTGCGCGTCGTCGAACGGCGTCTGCCAGTCCGCCCACGCGTCAGCGCTGGCGCACACCCCCTCGGCCGTCACCGGCCCGAACGCGTAGTTGAGGTGCGTCAACCGCGCCGCGGCGCCGGAGCTCTGCACCTTGCTGAGCTGGAAATCGCGGCCGTAGATCCCCCACTGCGTGAAGTACCCGACCTTGACGTATGACTTGCCGGTCGCTTGAGCTGGTGTAGCTGCAACCGTCGCGCCCACAGCGGCCAGGGTAGCCACAGCAACGAGACGGCGGGTCAAACCGCGCATGAGTCCTCCAGGAAAGAAAGTTTCCTAATCGAGGAAGTTAGAGGTCTCACTGCGCGGAGGCAACGGCTTCCCGGCCGCTATCTCAAGAGACCCTCCGCAAATCGGTGGAATCCCCCGTCAGGACCGGGTCCTGACGGGAGCGGATCAGCGGAGGTGAGAAGTCTCGTTGACCGAGCGGACGGCGATGTTGCCGTCCGGCCAGATGTCCAGGGTGGAGACTCCGGCCGCGTCCAGGAAGAGGCGGTGCAGGAAGGTGTCCGAGGCCGCCAGCGCGTCGCGCAGGATCAGCTTGATCGGGGTCACGTGGGAGACCAGGACGACCACGCCGCCGGGGTAGGAGTCGAGGACGGTGCGCAGGGCGGCGCCCACGCGCTTGGCCACGGCCTGGAAGGACTCGCCGCCGGGTGGTGCCACGGCGGTGGAGCCGAGCCAGGCGGCCATCTCGGTGGGCCAGCGGTCGTTCACCTCGGCGAAGGTCAGGCCCTCCCAGTCGCCGAAGTCGCATTCGATGAGGTCGGGGACGACGGTGACGGGGACGCCGCCCACCTCGGCGGAGATGAGCTCCGCGGTGCGCGTACATCTGCCCAGGGGTGAGCTGACGATGGCCGTGACGTCCCGGGAGATGCCGGCGACCCGGCCGCCGGCGGCCATGGCCTGGGCCTCGCCCTCGTCGGACAGGGGGATGTCGCCGCGGCCGGAGTAGCGGCCCTGCTTGGTCAGCTGGGTCTCGCCGTGGCGGACCAGGATGAGGCGGGTGGCGTTGTCGAGGGACGGGGGCGCCCACGAGCTGGGCGCCCCCGATTCGAAGACCGAGGCGGGGGCCGCCGGGGACACCAGATCCTCGGCGAGGACTTCCCGGACCGGCTTGCCCGCGGCCTCGTCCATGGCCCGGTTCGCCAGGGCGTCCGCGGCCTTGTTCCGCTCCCGCGGGATCCACTCGAAGGTCACCTTGTCGAAGCGCGCCACCAGCTCCGCGGCCGACGCCGCCAGGGGGCGCAACCCGGCGTTCTTGATCTGCCAGCGGCCGCTCATCTGCTCGACGACCAGCTTGGAGTCCATGCGGACGTCGACCTCGGTCGCGCCGAGCTCGAGGGCCGCGCGCAGGCCCTCGACCAGGCCCGTGTACTCGGCGACGTTGTTCGTGGTGACGCCCAGGGCCCCGTACCGCTCGACCAGGACCTCCCCCGCGGGATGCGAGCGCACCACCGACCCGTAGCCGGCCGGCCCGGGGTTGCCGCGCGAGCCGCCGTCGGCCTCCACGGCGACCCTCACAGGCCGGACTCCTTGGTGCGGACCATGATGCGGCGGCATTCCTCGCAGCGGACCACCTCGTCGGGGGCCGCCGCCTTCACGCGCGCCAGGTCGGCGCCGTACAGCTCGATGCGGCACCCGCCGCAGCGGCCCGACTGGAACAACGCCGCGCCGAGGCCCGAGTCGAGGCGGATCTTGTCGTAGAGGGTGACCAGGTCGGCCGGCAGGTCGGCGGCGAGCGGGCCGCGGGACGACTGCTTGAACTCCTGCTCCTTGGCGATGTCGGCCAGGGCCTCGTCGCGGCGGCGCTCGGCCTCGTCCCGGCGGGCGGCCGCCGCCTGGAGGCGGCTGACGACCTCGGCGAGCGCGGCGTCGGCCGTCTCCTTCTGCTCCATCAGCTCGAGCTCCGCGTCCTCCAGCTCGGACTGGCGGCGGTTGAGCGTGGCCAGCTCGTGCTGGAGGCCCTCGATCTCGCGGAGCGCGCCGCCGGCGTCGAGGCGCTTCTGGTCGCGGTCCTTGCGGATGCGCACCTGCTCGATGTCCTTCTCGAAGCGGCTGATGTCCCGGTCGAGGTCGTCGACCGCCACCTGGGCGCGGACCCGCTCGTCCTCCAGCGCGGAGAGCTCCCGCGCCACGGCGTCGATCTCGGCGAGCTCCGGCAGCGTCTTGCGCTTGTGCGCGAGCTGGGCCAGGGCGGTGTCGACGGCCTGCAGGTCGAGCAGGCGGCGCTGGGCTTCCGGGGAGGCCTTCACGGCAGGGTCTCCTTCTTGTGAAAAAGGGTCCAGGGGTCCGTGTCCAGGTCGGACACGACGACGTCGAAGCCGAACTCGCCGCGCAGCCACGCCGCGACGTCGTCGAGCCAGGGACGTTCCGTCGCCCAGTGGGCGACGTCGATCAGGGCCGGTCCTTCCCCGGCGAGGTGCTCGCTCGCGGGATGATGGCGAAGATCAGCGCAAAGGTACGCGTCCACGCCCGCCCGCGCGGCATCGGCCAGGAACGTGTCGCCCGCGCCACCACAGACGGCCAGAGTCCGCACGACGAGTGACGGGTCTCCCGCGGAGCGCACGCCCGCGGCGGTGGCCGGGAGCCGGGAGGCGACGAATCCCGTCAACTCGGACAGATCCATCGGCGGGGCGAGGACGCCGATGCGCCCGAGGCCGCGACCGGACTCGCTGGGCACGAGCGGCCGGAGGTCACGCAGGCCGAGGCGCGCGGCCAGGGCGTCCGAAACGCCGGGATCGGCCACATCGGCGTTCGTGTGCGCGACGTAGAGGGAGACGTCCGACCGGATCAGCCGGTGGATGATGCGGCCCTTGTACGTGTCGGGGGCGATCGACGACACGGGCTTGAGCAGCAGCGGATGGTGGGCGACGATCAGGTCGGCGCCCACGGCGATCGCCTCCTCGGCCGTCTCGGGCACGCAGTCGACGACGCAGAGGACGCGCTGGACGGGGTGCTCGAAGTCGCCGAGCACCATGCCCACCCGGTCCCAGGACTCCGCCCACTCGCGCGGATAGCGCCGGTCGAGGGCGTCGATCACGTCCCGGACGGTGGGCACGGCGGCAGTGTCGGTCACGGCCGACAACTCTATCGGTCTTCGGGAGCTATCCCACCGCACCCGGCTCGACGGAGCGGCTGCTCATGGTCACCGGGTTGCTGACCGCCTGGAGCGCCCGCCGCCACGGGAACTGGCTGCGGAACCGGTCGGTCTGTCCCGGGCCGCCGAGCCGGCACACGTCCTCGCCGTAGAGCACGTGCACACCCCAGTCACGCAGCTTCGCCAGGCTCTCGTGCAGGGCGGGGTGCAAAGCCATGACCTTGTTCGTGTACGGGACGACGGCCGTCGGAACGCCGTAGCCGTAGCCCTCGACGAGCAGGCCCAGAACGAGCGTGTCGGTGATCCCGGCGGCCCACTTGTTGACCGTGTTGACCGTGGCCGGCGCGACGATCATCGCGTCCGCGTCGGGCAGCATGTCGGGGTCGCCGGGACTCTTGTAGTGGGTACGCACCGGATGACCGGTCTGTGCCTGGAGCGCGTCCACGTCGACGAACTTGCGGCCGTCGGGCGTGGTGATCACGCAGACCTCCCAGCCTTCCTGCTGGGCCAGGGCGACCAGGATGCCGACGTCGCGCGCCATGGGTGAGCCACAGACCAGGACGTACAGAACGCCGGGTGCGGGATTACCGATCGTCACGTGCGAACCGCCCTCATACACCGACTCCCATCTGCTCGGCCAGCTCCGCGACGGGAGCCGGTGGCGCGCCCCGCGTACGGCGGAGCACGTCGGAAAGGACCTCGTGGGCGAGCGGGCGGCAGCGGATCTCGGACGGGGCGAGCCGGTCGCCCTCGAGCAGCATCTCGCTGGCCTTCTCGATGTTGCCGATCTGCGTGTAGCCGCGGGCGATGTCCAGGTAGTGGTGCGCCCGGCGCTCCGGCAGCATGGCGTTGAACCCGACGACGTCGATCTTTTCGTGGGTCTCCACCGCGGTACGCCCGTCGCCCAGCTCGACCGCCGTGGCGCAGCGGTGCAGCTGCACGTTGGTCGGCCCGAAGCTGGTCCAGTAGTGGTTGAAGTCGCCGCCCAGCTCGAGCGACGCCTGCTCGGCCCCGCACAGCAGGTCGCGCACGGTGGCGCTGTCGCCGATGCGTGCCGCCGCCATCGCGCCGTTGAGCAGCAGCATGCCGTAGACCGAGAGGCGGTCCGGCCGGGACGCCTCGTGCGTCGGCGCGAGCCTGTTCGCGATGTTGACGTTGACCTCGAGCGCCGGGCGGACCCGGCCCAGGGCCAGCAGCGCACTGCCCACACGGTACGAGGCGAGGCCGGCCAGGAGCTGGTCGCCGGCGCGCTGGGACACCGCGATCGACCGGTCGGCGGCGAGCCAGGAGAGCTCGTGCTCGCCCACCTTGCGCAGCGCCGACGACGCGATCTGGTACACCTGCCCGAGCAGGTGGGCGGCCTCCTTGGCCTCGGTGCCGCTGGCGTAGGCGCTGTCCGCAGCCTGGGCGTCGCGCAGCAGCTTGGGCAGCGTCCTCGCCAGGACGCCGTACTTCGCGTGCTGATAGGTCAGCCAGGCGTGGCTGACCGCCTTGCGCATCTCGGCCAGCGGCGGCGAGTGCGGCACCGCCTGGAAGAACGCGCTCATCTGGTCGTAGCGCTCCAGGGCGGCGCGGATCTCCTCCACTTCGACCTGATCGATGCAGTTCTGGGTCTCCGGCCGCCGTTCCACGTCCTTGCCCAGCAGCAGCTGGACGTCCACCTGGAGGACGTCGGCGATCTCGTAGACGACGGAGAACTTGTCGAGCCGGCGGACGCCTCGTTCCACCTTGTCGACCCAGCTCTTGGACTTGCCCAACCGGTCAGCGAAAACCTGTTGGGACATCTTGCGCCGGCCGCGCCAATAGGCGACGCGGCGGCCGATCGGCAGCTCGTCCACGGTGCCTCCCCCGACTCGCCTGACGACCCCCGCCGGCGAGCCCTTGTGTCATCTGCAGTGTGAACCCTCCACGTCCGCGCACGTCGCACAGCGTGTGTGATCGCCTGCTCACCGATGCTCGTAGGTTTCGTTGCAACTTGCAAAGGGTGGATCTGCCGGAAACAACGATGCGTGTCGCGCTTGGATACGGCACTCGGAGCTGATAAGGCCCCGAGCCACCTAGATCGGGGGTTATCGAGCCATGCAGTGGACCGTCAGCCGGCCTTTCGTACCACCGGCCCTGCTTGATCTGGTCGATCGGGCTCGTCTCCGGCGGGCCGCGCTGCGCTACGCCGCGCACGGCTGGGCGGTCACTCCCGGCGCCCGCCTCGTCGGGCACCGCTTCAGCTGTGGCCGCCCCGGTTGCCCGATCATGGCCTGCCATCCCGCGCTCGAGTCGTGGGAGGACAGCGCCGGCGCCGACCCCGCACACGTGCGGACCTGGTGGCGGCATCGGCCGTACACCGTGTTGCTGGCGACCGGGCGCAGCTTCGACGTGCTGGAGGTGCCGGCGGCCCTCGGCCTGCGGGTGCTCGGCACGGCACGGCTGCACACCGGGGTGCTCGGCGTGGAGCGGGCGGACGCGCGGGGCCCGGTCGCGGTGACGGCGGCCGGGCGGTGGATGTTCCTCGTGCGGCCCGGCGTGCCCCTGCGGGCCGAGCTGGATCACCGGCTCGACGTCGTACGCCATGGGGCCGGCTCGTGGGTGCCGGCGGCCCCCAGCCGGATGCCGGAGGGGCCGGTGCGGTGGGCCGTGCCCCCGGAGCAGGCACAGTGGTGGCTGCCGGACGCCGAGGTCGTGCAGAACCTGCTGGTGGACGCGCTGGGCACGCTCCCGGAGCGACACGTCACCGTGCCCAGGCAGATGTCCACGGCGCGCCGCGGGGCGTGAGGCCCTCATAATGGCTATCTACCCTAGTCCCATGACGAGGGCCTGAGAAGTCACTCGCCCGAGTGTTTTTTGGGACGTGCACGCACGTGAATGCGTGCGCCCTGCCGGTCGAAGATCGTCAGGAACTCGACGGCCCGCCCCTCGGCGCTGCCGAACCAGTGCGGCACGCGGGTGTCGAACTCCGCAGCCTCACCGGGCGGCAGCACCAGGTCGTGCTCGCCGAGGATCAGCCGCAGCTTGCCGCTGAGCACGTAGAGCCACTCGTACCCCTCGTGGGTCTTGGGGTCGGGCTCCTGCCGGGCGCCGGCGGGGATGAGGTGCTTGAACGCCTGCGGGCCGCCGGGCTGGCGCGAGAGCGGCACGATGGTCTGGCCGAAGGCGCTGATCGGCCGCGCGTAGACCCGGGGGTCGCCGGTGGGCGGCGCGCCGACCAACTCGTCGAGGGGCACGCGATGGGCCCGGGCCAGCGGCAGCAGCAGCTCCAGGGTGGCGCGGCGCTGCCCCGACTCGAGCCGCGACAGGGTGCTGACCGAGATGCCGGTGGTCTCGGCGAGCGCGGTCAGCGTGATCCCGGACTTCTTGCGCAGCTGCCGCAGCCGGGGGCCGACCTCGCGCAGCACGTCCTCGGTCGCGCCTTCGGCGTCTTTTGCTGTCATGGCAAAGATGTTTCCGCATTTCGGCACGGCGTGGCCACCATCGACGCATGACCTACGACGTGATTGTTATCGGGGGCGGACCGGCCGGCCTGAGCGGCGCGGTGGCCCTGGGACGGGCGTTGCGCTCGGTGCTGGTGATCGACTCCGGGGCGCCGCGCAACGCCAAGGCGGACGGCATCCACAACTTCCTGACCCGCGACGGGATGACCCCGGCGGAGTTCCACGCGGCGGGCCGGGCCGAGGTGAAGAAGTACGGCGGCGAGCTGGTCGACGGCGAGGTCGTCGCCGTCCGGCGGGCCGGCTCCACCTTCCACGTGCGGCTCGCGGACGGCTCGGCCCACGAGGCGCGCCGGCTGCTGGTCACCGCCGGGCTGGTCGACGTGCTGCCGGACATCCCGGGCCTGGCGGAGCGCTGGGGCGAGACCGTCCTGCACTGCCCGTACTGCCACGGATACGAAGTCCGAGGTCGCGCGATCGGGGTGCTCGGAGACGCCGAGAAGGTGCGCCTCTGGAGCCAGTGGAGCAAGGACGTCGTGCAGTTGGCCGTGGACGACGTCGCCGCTGTGGAGAACGGCGGGGTCCGGCTGAAGGACGGTAGCTTCGTGGCACGTGACTACCTGGTCGTGACCACCCGCATGGAGGCGCGAGGGGGATTCCTCGAGGAGATCGGGCTCCGGCCCGTCGAGCACCCCATGGGCATCGGCAGCTACATCCCCGCCGTCGACCCGTCGGGCCGCACCGAGGTGCCCGGCGTCTGGGTGGCCGGCAACATCGCCGACCCGATGGCACAGGTCATCACGTCGGCCGGGGCCGGGCTGACCGCCGGCGCGATGATCAACTTCGACCTGATCAACGCTCAGGACGAGGCACGCGACAGCTCCCGGTAGGCCGTGATCACGGCGTCGGTGTGGTCGGCCAGCTCCGGGGCGGCGTGCGCGGCCGGCGCGCCCGGGGCGAGCCCGGTCAGCACCCGCTCGGCCTGCCGGGCGGTCTCGCCGATGGCCCGCTCGCGCAGCAGCGACTCCTGCGCCAGGGCGGTGCGGTCGAGGCCGCGCAAGATCCGGTTGACCTGCCGCCCGGCCTCGCGCCACAGCCGCTCGGCGTGGTCGCGCTGCTCGGCGAGGGCGGCCACGGCCGGGCTGTCGCCGGGCACGCCCTGGTGCGGCACGGCCGAGAGCTCGGCCTGGAGCCGGCGGAGCTCCTGGCGGCGCACGAGAAGGGTGGCCAGGTCGTCGAGGGCACGCGTGAGCGAGTGGTCGGCGGTCGAGTCGATCATGCCGGGCAGCGCCGGCCAGGCCCGGCGGACCCGGCGCGCGACGCGGACGCCGCGCTGGAAGACGGCTCGCTCCTCGGCGGCGAGGATCACCCGCGCGCCCGCCGGGATCGCGAAGTCGGCGGCCTGGGCGGCGCGGGCCTGGCGCCGCCACACGGCGGCGACGGTCGCGGCCGAGGCGATCGCCGGCAGCCACCACGGCACCCCGGCGGCCGCGACCAGCGCGGTCAGAAAGGCCAGCGGCAGCGCGAGCCGGCAGGCGAAGGCCGTGCGCTCCTCGCGGGTGGCCCCACTGGGCGTCACCGGCACCATCTCGGTCACCGATCCGCTCCGCTGCGGGACGGCCCGCCCGGTGCGCGTGCCGACCGGCCGGCCGCTCACAACAATCTTGCCGGCGTCGATGCCGATGTGCAGTTCGGTACCCATCGGCGCTCCTCCGCTCGAGACGTTGCCGTCGGCCGGGCGGGCCACGATCGCCAGGGGGAAACAATCGGGGCCCGCCCGCCGGTGGGTTCTCCCCGCCGGCACCCTCAGCAATCGGTGACCGCGCGACCCGCTTGAGAAGCCCCTCGGGTGCGAGTCGGTTACGGCTACTCCAAGAGCCGGAAGACGAAGCGCTCGTCCCAGGGCTTGCCCCCGTCGGCCTGCTCCACGGCCTCGAACACGTCGAGATACGCCCGGAAGGCCGCATTGCCCAGGGCCAGCCTGATCACGGACGCGTGGATCCAGGTGAGCTCGAGCGGGCGCGGGTCGCCGGCGGCCAGCCGTTCCCGGAGCGCCGTGAGGCCGTACCCGTAGAAGGGGCCGTAGCCGAACGCACCGGCCAGGCGCCTCTGCAGGTCCGCCTCGTCGAGAACGAAACGGCCATCGATGACGACCTTCACCCCGTACCTCCCCCGGGGTTGAAACGAATCACGGTGACGCCCGCAGCGGGGCGGCCGGGCATGTCCCCCGATGGTGATCGATGTAGCCTCGCCGGGTGGATGCGGTCGATCTGGTGCTACGGAAATTCGACGGACGGCCGCATCGGCAGGTGACCGGGCGCCTGCTCGGCGAGGACGAGTTCGGCACCTGGCTGTCCACCCCGCGCGGCACCGTCGTCACCTATCACTACGGCAGCCGCCCCACCGGCCGCACCAGGGTCGACGCGGTCCGGCTCATCCCCGCCGACGGCTGGTGGATGGCGATGTTCCTGGCCGAGCCCGACCCGCGCGAGGTCTACTGCGACGTCATCACGCCGGCGCGGTGGACCGGGCCCGCCGAGATCACCGTCGTCGACCTCGACATCGACCTGGTCCGCTACCGCAAGGGCAAGCGCGTCGAGATCGAGGACGAGGACGAGTTCGAGGAGCACCGCCACGAGCTGGGCTACCCGCCGGAGATCGTCGAGGGCGCGCTGGCCGGCTCGGCCGAGCTGCACGAGGCGCTGACGCTCGACCGGGAGCCGTTCGCGTCGCACTATCGCAAGTGGCTGCTGGCCGGCACTTCCTAGAGTGGTCGCCATGCAGCGGATCACGACGCACGACGAGCTTCGCGAGATCATCGGGACGCCGATCCCCCGGGTGGCGGACAAGGTGCGGCGGGAGCTGCACGACCTCGACCGCGAATGGCTCGCGGCGTCACCCCTGTGCCTGGTCGCCACGTCGGACCCGGCCGGCAATCTGGACGTCTCACCCAAGGGCGACCCGCCCGGCTTCGCGCTCGTGCTCGACCCGGTCACGATCGCCATCCCGGAGCGCAGCGGCAACCGGCGCGCCGACGGCTTCCACAACATCGTGGACAATCCCCACGTCGGGTTGCTGTTCCTCGTGCCCGGCCGGGGAGACACGCTGAGGATCAACGGCAAGGCTCATCTCGTACGGGATGAGCACCTGTTCGACCGCATGGTGGTGCACGGTCATCGCCCGGTGCTGGCGCTGGTCGTGGAGATCGAAGAGGTCTTCTACCACTGCTCCAAGGCGTTCCTGCGGTCGTCGCTGTGGGACACGGCCACCTGGGCGCCCGAGGACGTGCCGTCCCGCCCGGTGATCGCCAAGACGATCGAGCAGCCGCAGGAGCCGCTGGCGTCGCTCGAGGAATACTACGGATCCTCGTACGCGGCGAGGCTGTACAGCTGATGGACGAGGTGCGCGCCGCGATCGCCGTGGAGAGACGCCGCACGGCCGACCTGCTCGAGTCGCTCACGCCGTCGCAGCTCGCGGTCCGGAGCCTGTGCGGCGACTGGACGGTCCGCGAGGTGGCCGCGCACCTGCTCGCCGCCGTCGAGACGCCGCGCGGGGCGACGCTGTCGGCGATGATGCGCTCCGGCTTCCGGCTGCACCGGGCCAACGCGCTGCTGGCCCAGTCGATCGGGCGGCTGCCGGTCACGGAGATCGCGGAGGGCCTGCGCCGCAACGCCGAGAACCCGTTCAAGCCGCCGGTGGTCGGCTACCCCGGCCAGCTCACCGACCTGCTGGTGCACGGCCAGGACATGCGGCGCCCGCTGGGCCTGCCGCACGGCCTCCCGCTCGACTCGCTGCGGGTCGCGCTCGGCTTCCTGGTGTCCGGCAAGGCCGTCGGCTTCACCAGGAAGGCGTGGCTCGCGGGGCTGCGCTTCGAGGCCGGCGACCTGGACTGGTCGCACGGCACCGGCCCGCTGGTGACCGGCCCCGCCGAGGCGCTGATGCTGGCCATGACCGGCAGAGCCGTCGTCCTGGGCGAGCTCGACGGGCCCGGAGTGCGAGTTTTGGCGCAACGCCTCACCTGATCACGCCCGACCGGCCGAACCACCGAAAAGTGTCAGAGGCCGGGTCTACCTTCTCCGCCATGAACACCACCGATCTCCGCTACGCCCCGATCACCCTCGACCGCCGCCTCGTGCTGGGCGACACCGAATACCAGGTCACCTCCTTCCCCGTCGAGGAGGAGCGCCTCGACCTGCGCATCGTGAGCAGCGACACCGACGGCAACGTGGTGAGCGAGCTCAGCGGCGACATCACCCCGTCCGACCTGCCCGGCTTCACCGAGATCCTCACGTCCACCCTGGCCGGCCTCCTCACCATGACCCAGCCACCCGCCGCGGCCCGGCCTCCCGACCGCCACCCCAATCAGGGCGCCCGCTGGACCCCCGAGGACGACGACCGCCTGCTCGCCCGCTACCGCGAGGGCGCCCGCCTTCGAGACCTGATGGCCGAGTTCGGCCGCAGCAACGGCGGCATCCGAGCCCGCCTCGAACACTTGGGCGAGCTCACTCCCGGCGCCCGCTGGCGCTCCCCCACTGCCGCGCCCGGCACCACT
>NZ_BOMI01000082.1 GCF_016862115.1 Paractinoplanes deccanensis | reverse complement strand
GCCACGCCCGGCACCGCCTCCGCCGGCTCCGCTGGGGAGCCTCCGATGTAACTCAACGGCCCTCCGTGCCCGGGCCCCACGCCCGGGCGCGGAGCCCGTGAACACACCAGCGCGGCCCAACCCCGTGCAGCAACCACGGCCGGGGCCGGGCGCAGAGCCCCTGAACCCACCAACGCGGCCCAACCCCGTGCAGCAACCACGGCCGGGGCCGGGCGCGGAACCCCTGAACCCACCAACGCGGCCCAACCCCGTGCAGCAACCACGGCCGGGGCCGGGCGCTTCGTTGCGCCCGGCCCCTCCCTGTTCGCGGCTGTGAGCCGTGGCGCCGGTCGCGGTGGTGGTGGGCCCGGTCGTTGTCAGGTGGACGGTCGGGTGGCCAGCAGGCTCTGGCGGGGGCCGGCGAAGCAGGCGTTGATGCGTTCGAGCTGGCCCTTGGTGAACATGAACATGGCGGCGTCGTCGACGTAGTCCATGTAGTTCATGAACATGTCGCCGTTGGGGCCGTTGCCGCAGGTGATGCGGGGAAAGGTGGGCCTGCCGACGTTCTGGTCGGACTGGTTGGGGGTGTCGGCGACCAGGTCGGTGCCGCCGCAGCCGGTGCCGTCGTCGCCGCCGATGTGGAACAGGTTGAGCCAGTGGCCGATCTCGTGGGTGGCGGTGCGGCCCATGTCGAAGGGTGCGCGGGCCGTGCCGGTCTTGCCGAAGCCGGTGTGGGTGATGACGACACCGTCGGTCTCGGCGGGGCCGCCGGGGAACTGGGCGTAGCCGAGCAGGCCGCCGTTGAGCTGGCACACCCACATGTTGAGGTACTTGTCGCTGGGCCAGGCGTCGGTGCCGCCGCTCGCCGCGAACTTGACCGTGTCGTTGCCGCCGAAGGAGGTGCGGGTCGTCCGCCGGCGGGTGATGCCGTCCGTCGGGTTGCCCTGCGGATCGACAGTGGCCAGGTGGAACTCGATCTTGGTGTCGGCCACCAGTCCCTGCCAGACCGGGGGCACGTCCTTGACGTCCGGGTTCAGGGCCCGGAAGTCCTCGTTGATGACGGCGATCTGGCTGTCGATCTGCTCCTTGGAGACGTTCTGCTCCTCGGTGTTGTAGACGACGTGGACGACGACCGGGATGTTCACGACCTCGGTGCGGTCGTCCCGGACTTCCCCCGTCGCGTACGCGAAGGCGAGGTTCTCGATGTCGGTCCGTGCCACCCGGTAGGCGATGCTCTCGTTGAGCAGCCGGCGGTGGACGTCCTCGGTGGCGCAGCGGCGTCGTGCGGGAGCTTCGATGATCTCGTCGGCGTCCACGGAACTCATCTCCTGTCGTTCACTTACGGATCTTCAGCACCTGCCCGTCGTGCGCCGTGATGTGCAGCAGGCGCGGACCCGCGCCCGCACGCACCCGGACCGTGTCGCCGTCCGCCGCCTCCCAGCTGCCCCGGCTCGGCGCCGACTTGTCCGCCGGCCCCGCCACGTACTCGATGTAGCCGCCCCCCGGCCGGAACTCGAGGCTGTCCCGGGGCGCCCGCCGCGGCGGGAACGGAAAGTCCGCCGGCCGGTAGACCGCCTCGTCGTCGGTGTCCTCCTCGAAGGAGTGATACCAGCGCTGGAAAAGATCAGGAGAAAGCTCGGGCATGTGACGCGACCGCCTGTCGACGAGCTACGGCCCACGAATGACTGCGATGCTGTGCGAACGCCAGACTCCCACCAGGATCCGCGCCGACACCCTTACCGTCCGTGATCCGACAAGCCCTCACCGGCGCCTGAGCTGCGCATCCAGCACCCGAAGCAGATCCCAGGTCTCCGACCCGCTCTCCCCGAGCCGGCGATCGCCGCCGTGACTAGCGGTGTCCGCCAGCGCCGCACTGTGCGCCAGCGAATCCGCCACAAGCTGACACTGCCGCCCGGTCAGCTCCACCGTCACCACCCGATCCCCCGGCAGCGGCCGCAGATCGTCCCCATAGACACCGGCCCGAACCGCCCGCGCCACACTCCGGTCCAGCTCCAGATCGCCTTCAACACTCTCAAGGTCGTCCAGAACCTTCTCCACAAGCAGCCACCGCCGAACCGGCAACACCACCGAATACCCCCGCCCAGCCTCAACCCCCAACACGTGCCGAGCATGCACCAGCCCCACCCCGTCCCCCAGACACCACCGCAAGCCCAAGCCCACCGAGGCCAGACCCGCACCCTCCCACGTTAACCAGATGAAACCCGATATTTCCGGCACTCCCCCCAGTCAGCAGAGGCCCCCGAGAGACCGCAGGAAAACCCAGCCCAACGCGACCGAGCCCACAGCAAGGACCCCAGCCCACAAACGGGCCGGGGCGGGGCTGGACAGAGCCGGGCGGCCGGGACGGGGCGGAGCCGGGGCGAGGGCCGAGGCCGGGGGCCGGGCGGCCGGGGCGGGGGCGGAGCCGGGGCGAGGGCCGGGGCGGGGCGGAGCCAGGCGAGGGCGGAGCCGGGACGGGGCCGGGCGGCCGGGGCGGGGGCGGAGCCGGGGGCGAGGGTCGGGGCCGGGCGGAGCCGGGCGGGGCGGAGCCGAGGCCGGGGCCGGGACGGAGCAGGGCGGCCGGGACGGGGCCGGGGCCGGGACGAGGCCGGAGAGGAGCCCGGAGAGAAGCCCGGGCCGGGCCGAGGCCGGGCCAGGGATGAGGAGGCGGGGAATGGTGGCCGCAAGGAAGGGGCCGCGCGAGGAGGGAACCGGGCGAGGAGGGGAACGGACGAGACAACCCGGGTCTGAGGCAAGGACAAGGCCGCACGAAAAGGAGGCCACGCGAAAAGACCACCGAGGTCCCCGGCAAAGACAAAGCCGCGCAACAAGGCGACCACGCGAAAGGCAAGCGCGCAAAGAGGCACGGGGCCCAAAAACAGGGCCCGCGCGCCAAGGCGACCTCCGCAAGAAGGCGACCGCGCCAAGGACCGACCCACACGAGGAGGCAGCCCTCCCAGGAGGCAACCACACAAGGAAGCGACCAGCGACCGGGGCAAAACCCCAGCCACAGCAAGGACAAAACCACGCAAGGAGAAAACCGGGGCAAGGAGCCCCACCGCCACAGGTCGCCAGGACCGCAACGGGCGGAGCCACAAGCACCCCAAAACCACGGCTGCAAGAACGACAGCCGCACCCGGCGATAACCGCGGAACGAGAAGAACTAACGCACGTCAGCTCAGAGCACCGAGAGCCCCCAAGCGGCAAAGCCGCAAAACCCCCCGACGTCGGCGCCAGCCGACGAGCCACCCCGGAGCGCGACCGTATGGAACGTGGGGTTTCCGGGGCTCGGCCCCGGAGCAGGAATGACGAGACTGCCAGGTCCGCGCACCCCGCGGACAGGGGGCAGCCCCAGTCTCGTGGGCGCGGTAGGTTTCGAACCTACGACCCCTCGCTTGTAAGGCGAGTGCTCTCCCACTGAGCTACGCGCCCGGCTCTCGTGATGCCGGAGCCGCCATCGTACCTTGGGGTGATTTCAGGCTCTGACCGCGGCCAGCCAGGCTTTCACGTCGCGGGATTCGCCTGGGCCGATCATCTCGGAGTATTGGATGGTGCCGGCCGGGTCTACCAGAAAGGTGCCTCGGTTGGCCATGCCGCCTTCCTCGTGGAAGACCTCGTAGGCCCGGGCCACTTCGCCGTGGGGCCAGAAGTCGGCGAGGAGCGGGAAGTCGAATCCTTCCTGGCTCGCCCAGACCTTGTGGCTGTAGACCGAGTCGACGCTGACGGCCAGGACCTGCACTCGCTCGTTCTGGAAGGCGTCCAGGTTGTCCCGCACTGCCGCCAGTTCGCCTTGGCAGGTGCCGGTGAAGGTGAACGGGTAGAAGACCAGCAGGACCGCTTTGCGACCGTGGAAGTCGCTCAGGCGTACGACCTGATTGTTCTGGTCTTTCAGGGAGAAGTCGGGCGCCTCGGCGCCGACGGGTAGCGGCATGGGCACAACCCTAACCGGCCGGCGCCCCCGGGGCGCCGGCTGTCACGAGGAAAGGGCAGTGAGCTACTTCTTCTTCGCACCCCTGGGGGAGACCAGGCGGGCCCCGGTCCAGTCCTTGCCGGCGTTGACCGTCGAGGTCTGCTGGAGACCCGCCGTGGGGGCGGACTCGCTGATCTCGCTCGGTTCGACGTGGCCGTCACGGCCGGCCTTGGGGGTCAGCAGCCACACCACGCCGTTGTCGGCGAGGGGGCCCAGGGCGTCGGTGAGCAGTTCGAAGAGGTCTCCGTCGCCGTCGCGGTACCACAGCAGCACCGCGTCGACGACCTCGTCGGTGTCCTCGTCGACCAACTCGCCGACGCGTTCGGTCAGGGCGTCACGGAGGGCCTCGTCGACGTCGTCGTCGTAGCCCATCTCCATGACCACCATGTTCGGCTCGAAGCCGAACCGGTCCGCCAGGCTGCGTACGCCGTCGGCCTGACCAGCGGTCGCGCTCACTGTCTGAGTCCTCCTAGTAAGAAAATCGGTGCTTGAACCTGGGGGTAGTCCACACACTTGCGCGCCCCGGCGCAAGTGGCGCACCGAGTGTGAGGCAATTTACCGCGCCAGCAGGGTGTGGGCACCCTGTGTGATGGCATCCTCCCCCACCAGCACCTGTTGTGCGGCCGGACCCAGCGGAATCAGCGAATCCGCCGAGGCGATCCTCCTGGCGGAGCCTACGAAACCGCCGTCGACCAGGGCCGCGAGGACTCCCTCGCCGACTCCCCCGGATCGGCGGGTCTCGTCGACGATGAGCACGCGGCCGGTCGCGGCGGCCTCTCTCACCAGGTCGTTCACGGGCAGGGGGGAAATCCAGCGGAGGTCCACCACTCGGGATCCGAAGCCCTGCTCGGCGAGGCGGGCGGCGACCCGCAGCGACATCCGCAGGCCGTTGCCGTACGTGATGATGGTCAGGTCGGACGCGTCGCCGACGGGGTAGGTGCGGGCGCGGCCGATCGGCACGTGCTCGCCGGACCAGGACGTCGGGCCCGCGTACGGGGCCATCCACGCGCCGTCGCCCTGCTCGTGCAGGTCGCGGGTGTGGTAGAGCGCGATCGGCTCGAGGAACACGCAGACGCTGCCGTCGACCGCCGCGGACGCCAGGCAGGACCGCAGCATCGGCGCGGCGTCGCTCGCCCGGGCGGGCACGGCGAGCACGAGGCCCGGCACGTCGCGGAGCACGGCGACCGAGTTGTCGTTGTGGAAGTGGCCGCCGAACGTCTGCTGGTAGGCGAGCCCGGCGACGCGTACCACCATCGGGTTCTTGTAGGCGCCCGACGAGAAGAACGACATCGTGGCCGCCTCGCCCCGCAACTGGTCCTCGGCGTTGTGCAGGTAGGCCAGGTATTGGATCTCGGGGACGGGGAGCCGCCCGTCGAGGCCGGCGCCGAGCGCCAGGCCGAGGATCGTGGTCTCGTCGAGCAGGGTGTCGAAGACCCGGTCGGCGCCGAAGCGCTCCTGGAGGTGCTTGGTGACGCCGTAGACGCCGCCCTTGCGGCCCACGTCCTCGCCGAAGACCAGGACGCCGGGGTCGATCGCGAGCGCGTCGGTGAGGGTGGCGTTGATGGTCTGGGCGAGGGTGAGCGGTCCCGCGTTCTCGGGCAGCTTGCCGCCGAAGACCTGCCGGCGGGCCGCCGCGCCGGGGCCGAGCGCCCGGGTGGCCGCCTCGGTGATGTGGTGGGCGGAGCGCAGGGGGCGGCGCGGGGCGAGCGGCGCGACGATCTCGGCGACCGTGGTGAGCTTGGGCTCGCCGAGCACCTCCTCGGCGACCTTACGCACCTGCCAGCCCACCTCGTCGTAGCGGGCGATCACCTCGTCGGGGGCCATCAGGCCGGCGGCGACGAGCATGCGGGCCGTGGCGACGAGCGGGTCGCGTTCGAGGTCGCGTTTGATGTCGTCGGCGGGGCGGTAGGCGGCCTCGGCGTCGGCGCCGGCGTGGCCCATCAGCCGCACCGTGGACAGGTGCAGGACGGCCGGCCGGCGCTCGCGGCGCACGTATCCCGCCGCCTCGGTCGCGGCGTCGTAGGTGGCCGCCAGATCGCACCCGTCGGCCGCCGTGTAGCGCAGGCCCGGCCGGGACCGGAGCATCGCGGCCACCCAGCCCTCGGGCGACGGCACGCTGATGCCCAGCCCGTTGTCCTCACAGATCAACAGCAGGGGCAGCGGTACGCCGGAGTGCTCGAGCCATCCGGCGGAGTTGAGCGCCGCCGTGGCCGCCGCGTGGTTGATCGACGCGTCCCCGAAGGAGGCGGCCGCGATGGCCTCGCGCGAGGAACGGCCCAGCGAGAACGCCAGGCCGACCGCTCTCGGCAGGTGGGAGGCGATCGTGGACGTGGTCGGGATGATGTTCAGCTCGGCGCTGCCGAAGACCTTGTGGCGGCCGCCGGCGATGGGCTCGCGGGCCGAGGCGACGACGCCGCGCAGCACGTCACGGGCGGCGTCGGGCAGGCTCTTGGCGCGGGCGCAGAAGAACGCGGCGGACCGGTAGTGGAGCAGGGCCGGGTCGGTGGGCAGCAGCGCGGCCGCGACCGCCGCGTTTCCTTCGTGTCCGGACGACCCGATGGTGTAGAAGCCCTCGTTGAAGCTGCGCAGCCACCGGGCCGCGAGGTCGAGATGCCGGCTGGCGAGCTGGGCGTCGAAGAGCTCGGCGGCGCGCGCGCCGGTGAGGGTGGAGCCGTCGCGGACGGCGTCGCCGGGCGCGCGCCGGTCGCCGGCCGGCGGCAGCGCCGACACCGCGTCGCGGAAACGCTCGTCGAGGTTCTGCGGGGTGGTCACGTGACCAGCATCGCCCACCCGCGCGAGCCCTGCCATGCCGTAAACCGGCGGAAAATCGGCCTCAGCGCCGTGACGTGCGAGATCTCGGAAGTCTGACGTGGAGCGAATTTCGCCACGCCCCGATGGGACGGGCCGCGCCCACCGATGTGGACGCGGCCCGTCGGGCGGTTCGTCTTACGGGTTGACGGTCACGGAGAGCGTCTTGTACCGCACCGTGCCGGCGGTGAACATGCCGCCCGCGGTGATCGTGCGGCTGGTGCCGGCCGTGACGTTCCCGATCGTCACCGGCAGGCTGAACGACCCGTCGGCGTTGGTGACCGTGGCGCCCAGCCGGCCCGGGCCCGGGTAGATGCCCACGGTGACCCCGGTGTACGGCGCGTAGCCGGTGCCGCTGATCGTCACCTGCTGGCCGAGCCGCAGCGGCGAGGCCGCCGAGCTGGTCAGCGTGCCGGCCGAGATGGGCAGCGTGCTGGGCAGCGTCGGCGCGGTGGCGGTGAGCGCCACGTGTTCGCCGGCCACCGTGGCCGCGGTCGAGACCGTGCCCTGCTGGGTGCCGTTCGCCACCACGCTGACCGTGTAGGAGGTGCCCGCGGTGAGCCCGCTGATCGTGCAGCTCGTGGTCGTCGTCGTGCACGTCAGGGACGTACCGCCGCCGCTCGCCGTGGCGGTGTAGCCCGTCAGGCCGTCGCCCTGCCCGGCCGACGCGGTCCAGCTCACCGTGAAGGCCCGTGCCCCCACGACCAGGCTCGCGTTGGTCGGCGCGCTCGGCGGGACGCTCGGCACGACCGTCACCGCCGCGCTCGGTGGCGAGTAGCCGCTGGCACCGCGGCCCAGGGCCACCACCGTGACCCGGTAGGTCTGCGCGTTGGTCAGGCCCGAGATCGTGCAGGTCAGCTCGGTGGTCGAGCAGCTGCGCGAGCTTCCGGCGGTGTTCGTCGCGGTGGCGGTGTAGCCGGCGACCCCGTCACCGGTGGCCGCGGGCGCCGTCCAGCTGACCCGCGCGCCGGCGTTGAGCCCGCTGGCCTGCACGCCGGCCGGCGCTCCCGGCGGGCCGGCGGTGGGCCGCACCCGGGCCGACGGCACGCTGGCCGGCGACTCCAGGCCGGCGCCGACCGCGACCACGGTGACCCGGTACGACGCCAGATTCTCCACCGAGGCGGTGATGACACATTCGCGTACGGCCGCGGAGGCCGTCGTGCAGGAGCCACCGCCCGGCGTCGCCACCGCCCGGTAGGACACGACCCGGTCGGCGCCGTACTGCGGCGCGGACCACGACACCGCGATCTGCCGGTCGCCGCCGACCACGTCGACGTTCTGCGGCCGGCCGGGCGCGCCCGGCACGATCGCCTCGGAGAACGGGCTGAACGCCGAGTCGCCGGCGTCGACCACGCCGTTGGCCTGCACCCGGAAGCGGTACGAGCTGGCGGCGGTGAGGCCGGTGGCCGCGCACGAGGTCTGGTCGGAGAGCGCCGTGCACGCCTCCGAGCCGTTCTCGAGCTGCACCGTGTAGCCCGCGATGCCCGCGCCCGCGGCGGGGCGCGTCCAGCTGACCCGGACCGTGTCGGTCGCGTCGCCCGGGGCGACCACCGGCCGCTCCGGCACGTCCGGCGCGCCGACGAGGATGGTCTCCGAGAAGTCCGTCTCGACGTAGCGGCCGCCGGTGCCGTTGGCCCGCACGTTGAAGCTGTACCGGTTGCCGCTGGTCAGGCCGGTGAAGATGCAGGTCCGGCTCTTGGCGCCCACGTTGGTGCAGTTCTGCGGGGTGACGACGATCGGGCTCGACCGCACGTCGTAGCCGACGATCGGGCCGCCCTCGACCGGCGCGTCCCAGGTGACCCGGACGGCGTTGGCCCCGCCCAGCGTGACCGTGGGTGTGCCGGGCAGGCCCGGTGCGCGCATGTCGACCGGCTCGCTCGGCGCGCTCTCGGCGGCCGAGCCGCCCGCGCCGATCGAGGACACCGTGAAGGTGTACGTGTCCTCCAGCGACGAGACCGTGAAGTCGCAGGTGAGCGGGCCGTCCGCGAGCACCTCCACGCAGGACTGCTGGAGCAGCCGGACGCCGGGGTCGCTCTCGGCGTACGCGGTGATCGTGTAACCGGTGATCGGTCCCGCGCTCTCCGGCGCCGCGCGCCAGGTCACCGTGACGGTGCCGGTCCCGGCGTTCTCGTCGACCGAGGTGATCTCGGCCTGCGGTGCTCCCGGCGTGGCCGGCCGGTTCGGGATCACCGGCGGGTCAGTCGTGTAGCCGAGGCCGGGGCCCAGCACGTTCTCCGAGGTGATGGCGAACGTGTAGTGCTTGTCCTGGCTCAGGCCGGCGAACGTGCACTGGAGGGCCTGCGGAGGCGTGACCACGCAGGGGGACGGCTCGGTGCCGCCGTCGGACGACTCCGGCGTGACCGTCCACGTGTCCACGACGACGCCGGGCGGCTGCGTCCAGCTCACGACGACCGTGCCGGGCGTCGTGGTGACGCCCGCCTGCACGTCGGTGGGTGCGAGCGGTGCGCCGGGAACGATCGGGTCGGTCGCCGCCGAGGCGGTCTCGCCGGCCAGGTTCCCCGCCGCGACGGTGAACGCGTACTGCTTGTCCTCCTCGAGACCCGCCACGAGGCACTCGGTCTCGCCCGCGAGGGCGGTGCAGTCGCTCGGGGTGACGCCGCCGTCCGGCGAGGTCGCCGTCACGGTGTAGCCGTCGATCTCGGCGTCGCCGGTCGGCTCCACCCAGGTGACCAGCGCGTTCCCGGCGCCGGCGATGGCGTCCAGGTCCGCGGCGACCGAGGTGGGCTCGCCCGGGGCGTCCGCCACGATGGCGGCGGTGGGCGCCGCTGCCGTGTCGCCGACCGCGTTCGCGGCGGCCACCGTGAAGGTGTAGTGCTTGGCCGTGTCGAGGCCGGTGATCCGGCAGGTGAGGTCGTTCGCCGTGAGGTCCGGGCAGCCGAACGTCTCGGGTCCGGACTCGGTCGACGCGGAGGTGACCACGTAGCTCGTCGGCGCCCCGCCGGTGATGGGTGCCGACCAGGTCACGTCGACCGCCGCCGGGGTGTTCTCGACCAGGCCCGCCGCCACCGTCTGCGGCGCGCCCGGCTCGTCGGGCATCAGCGCCGCGGTCGCCACCGAGGCGCTGCCCGGGCCGAGCAGGTTCTCGGCCTCGACCGTGAACTGGTACTCGCCGGCCAGGTCCAGGTCCTCGAGGGTGCAGGCGAGCGTGACGGCGTCGCCGGCGACCTCGCACGGTGCGTTGCTCGGCGCCGTGGCGCCGTCGAGCGGGAGGGCCCGGACCGTGTAGGTGTCGACGGTGCCGCCGGAGGTGGGCGCGGCCCAGGTCACCCGGATCTGGCCGGGTGTGGCGGCGACCAGTTTCGCCGTCACGTCCGCCGGCACGCCGACCACGTCGGGCACGATGGCCGCGCTCGGGTCGGAGGTCACCGTGTCGAGGTCGCCCTCCGCGCTCACCGTGAAGGTGTACGAGACGGCGGGGTCCAGGTCGGTGATCAGGCAGGCCGGGTTGTCGAGGTCGGTGGCGCAGGACGCGTCCAGCACGCCCACGTCGGCGCCGGTCGCGGGGATGACGTTCACGGTGTAGCCGTTCACCGCGCCGCCGCTCACCGGAGCGTCCCAGGTCAGGTTGACCTTGCCCGGCGCGTCGCCGAGCGTCACCTCCGGGGTGGTGGGCTTGCCCGGCGCGCTCGGCACGAGCGGCTCGGCGGCCACACCGGCCGAGGTGCCGGCGGTGTTGGTCGCGGTGACCGTGAAGGTGTACGCGGTGGCCGGGTCCAGCCCGGTGACGGCACACTCGGTCACGCCGGCGTCAACGTCGGCGCATCCGAAGCTCTCGGCGCCCTGGTCCGACGCGGCCGTCACGTCGTAGGTGACGACCTCGCCGCCGGTGTTCGGGGCCAGCCAGGTCACCGTGGCGGTGCCCTCGGCGTCGCCGATCGCCGCGGCCACGGTGCGGGGCACGCCCGGCTCGTCCGGGATGATCGGGTCGCTCGGGTCGGAGGCGGTGGCGCCGAGGTCACCGGCCGCGGCCACCTGGAAGGTGTACGAGACGGTGGGGTCCAGGCCGGTGATCTCACAGGCCGGCGCGCTCAGGTTCGCGGCGCAGTCGCCGGACTTGACGCCCGCGACGAAGCCGGTGGCCGGGATGGCCGTCACGCCGTAGCTGGTGATCGTGCCGCCCGAGGCCGGCGGCTGCCAGGTGAGGCTCACCTCGCCCGGCGCGTCGCCCAGCGTCACGACCGGCGTGGAGGGCTTGCCCGGCAGCTCGGAGACGATCGGCGGGGAGCTCAGACCGGAGGTCTGCTCGCCGGCCGCGTTCTTCGCCGTGACGTCGAACTGGTAGGACTTCGCGTTCTCCAGCGTGCTGATCACGCACTCGGTGGTGGGCGCGCTGACCGTGCAGCCCTCGCCCCACGTCTGGTCGTCCGGCGAGTAGGACCGCACGATGTACTGCGTGACGGTGCCGCCGTCGGCCGGCGGCTCCCAGTAGACCAGCGCCTCGCCGGCCTGGTCGCCCAGCTCGACGGCGGGCGGCTCGGGCTTGCCGGGGAAGGCGGGGATGACCGCGTCCGAGGGGTCGCTCGGCCCGGAGGTGCCCCCGGCGTCGCCGGTGGCCGCCACCGTGAAGGTGTACGAGGTGGAGCCGGTGAGCCCGGTGACGTCACAGGTCGTCACGTCCGGGTCCACCGACGAGCAGCTGCCGGAGGGGCTGCCCACCACCGAGTAACCGGTGATCGGCTGGCCGCCGGCCGGCTTGTCCCACGAGACCGTCACCGAGGTGTCGTCGAGGTAGGCCGTGGTGGGCTTGGCCGGCTTGTGCGGCGGCCCGGCGACCTTCGCGGGCGAGGCGGCGCTGACCAGCGAGGTGCCGGTGCTGCCGGCCTCGTTCGTCACGCCGTTGGCCTGCACGCGGAACGTGTACGACGTGTCCGAGACCAGGTTCTCGAAGTCACAGGTGGTGGTCGGGTGGGTCACCAGGGTGGTGCAGGTCCCGGTGAGGCCGTCGGTCAGCGGGTACGGCGTGACCTTGTACGACGCGATGCCGGGGCCCGCGGTGCCCGGCGTCCACGACACCCGCATCTTGTTCGGGTTGTCCTGGTAGACGGCGCCGACCGAGGTCGGTGCGCCCGGCGGGCCGGGCACGGCCGAGTTCGACGTCGCCGGGGCCGAGCAGTCGCCGACGTTCGGCGGCGTGGTCGTGCAGGCGATGACGTTGACGGTGTACGAGGTGAGCGCCGTGAGGCCGCCGATGGTGCACGAGGTCTGCGACGGTGACGTCACGTCGCAGGTGAAGTTGCCCGGGCTGGTGGTCGCCCGGTAGCCGGCCACGGTGCCCGGGTTGGCCGGCATGACCCAGCTGACCAGGATGCTGCGGCGTCCCGCCACGGCCGTGGCCGAGTCCGGCGCGGACGGTGCCGCCGACGCCGGGGCGGGATTGGTCACGATCCCGGCCACCGACAGCAGCGCGGTCACGACCGCGAGCGCCCATCTGGAGTTTCGCCGCCGTCGCCGCGGCACCTCTGCTTGCACTGCTCTCACACCCCCGCGTTCGATTCCTTCTTCCACCACAAGGTAGCCATTTCAGGGGTAAATAAGGCTGAAACGGGTTTATGGGGTAGATGCATCGCCGCGCGGACTGGTATGGGCGGCTGGCAGACTCCTCCCATGCGCACTGAAGTGATCACGGTCCGGACCGGCGACCGCCCCGTCGTCCGGGACATCACGGCCGAGGCCGCCGAGTTCGTGCGATCCGAAGGGGACGGCCTGCTGCACGTCTTCGTCCCGCACGCCACCGCCGGCATCGCGATCATCGAGACCGGCGCCGGCTCGGACGACGACCTGCTCACCGCGATCGACGAGCTCCTGCCCGCCCAGGACAAGTGGCGGCACCGGCACGGCTCCAAGGGGCACGGCCGCGATCACGTCCTTCCGGCGTGGATCCCGCCGTACGCGTCATTGCCCGTGATCGATGGCCGGATCGCGCTCGGCACGTGGCAGTCCGTCTGCCTGGTGGACACCAACGGAGACAATCCCACGCGCCAGGTACGGTTCAGCTTCCTGCCCGGTTAGTGAAAGGTAGATGTTACTGATCAGTACGTGTGTCGCGTATCGCGTAGCCGGACGGTAGGCGTGACGCCGCACACTGCGAAGGGGCAGGATGGAGTTATTACCGCGCGACTCACACAATGGGCCGCTCGGTCCGACACCCGACCAAGAGGAATGCCTGTGGCCACGGAGCGCAAGCGCCCGGTGATCAGCGACGGCCTGCCGAGCCAGCTTCCGGACATCGACCCCGAGGAAACGAACGAGTGGGTCGAGTCGCTCGACGGAGTCATCGACGAACGGGGCGCCAAGAGAGCCCGTTACGTTATGTTGCGCCTGCTGGAGCGGGCCCGGGAGCGACAGGTGGGCATCCCGCCGCTGACCTCCACCGACTACGTCAACACGATCACTCCCGAGCGCGAGCCGTGGTTCCCCGGTGACGAGTTCGTCGAGCGGCGCATCCGGGCGTACATCCGGTGGAACGCGGCCATGCTGGTGCACCGCGCGCAGCGGCCCGAGATCGGCGTCGGCGGCCACATCTCGACGTACGCGTCGAGCGCCAGCCTCTACGAGGTCGGCATGAACCACTTCTTCCGCGGCAAGGACCACCCCGGCGGCGGCGACCACATCTTCTTCCAGGGCCACGCCTCCCCCGGCATGTACGCGCGGGCGTTCATGGAGGGCCGGCTCACCGAGAACGACCTGGACGGCTTCCGGCAGGAGCTGTCGCACCCGGGCGGCGGCCTCCCGTCGTACCCGCACCCGCGCCTGATGCCCAACTTCTGGGAGTTCCCGACGGTCAGCATGGGCCTCGGCCCGCTGAACGCGATCTACCAGGCGCGCTACAACCGCTACCTGCACAACCGCGGCATCAAGGACACCAGCCAGCAGCACGTCTGGGCGTTCCTCGGCGACGGCGAGATGGACGAGGTCGAGTCGCTCGGCGCGATCGGCCTGGCCGCCCGCGAGGAGCTCGACAACCTCACCTTCGTGATCAACTGCAACCTCCAGCGGCTCGACGGGCCGGTGCGCGGCAACGGCAAGGTGATCCAGGAGCTCGAGGCGTTCTTCCGTGGCGCCGGCTGGAACGTCATCAAGGTCATCTGGGGCCGGGAGTGGGACCCGCTGCTCGCCGCCGACAGCGACGGCGCGCTGGTCAACCTCATGAACGTGACGCCGGACGGCGACTACCAGACCTACAAGGGCGAGTCCGGGGCGTACGTTCGCGAGCACTTCTTCGGCCGCGACCCGCGCACCCGCAAGCTCGTCGAGGGCATGTCCGACGACGAGATCTGGAACCTCAAGCGCGGCGGCCACGACTACCGCAAGCTGTACGCGGCGTACAAGGCGGCCATGGAGCACACCGGCCAGCCGACCGTGATCCTCGCCAAGACGATCAAGGGCTGGACGCTCGGCTCGCACTTCGAGGCGCGCAACGCGACCCACCAGATGAAGAAGCTGACCCTGGACGACCTCAAGGGCTTCCGGGACACGCTTTACCTCGACATCAGCGACAAGCAGCTCGAGGAGAACCCGTACCTCCCGCCGTACTACCACCCCGGCGAGAAGTCCGACGAGATGCAGTACATGCTCGAGCGCCGGCGCGAGCTCGGCGGTTCCATCCCGAGCCGCCGCACCAAGGGCAAGATCCTCCAGATCCCCGACTCGAAGGCGTTCGGCGACGTCAAGCGGGGCAGCGGCAAGCAGAAGGTCGCCACCACGATGGCCTTCGTGCGCCTGCTCAAGGACCTCATGAAGGACAAGGAGTTCGGCGCCCGGTGGGTGCCGATCATCCCGGACGAGGCCCGCACGTTCGGCATGGACTCGCTCTTCCCGACCAAGAAGATCTACAACCCGCACGGCCAGACCTACACGTCGGTCGACCGGGAGCTCTTCCTGTCGTACAAGGAGGCGACCAACGGCCAGATCCTGCACGAGGGGATCAACGAGGCCGGGTCGACCGCGAGCTTCATCGCCGCCGGTACGTCGTACGCGACGCACGACGAGCCGATGATCCCGCTGTACATCTTCTACTCGATGTTCGGCTTCCAGCGCACGGCGGACGAGCTGTGGGCGGCCGCCGACCAGATGACCCGCGGCTTCCTGCTCGGCGCCACCGCGGGCCGCACCACGCTCAACGGTGAGGGCCTCCAGCACGAGGACGGTCACTCGCTGCTGATCGCGGCGACCAACCCGGCCGTCGTGGCCTACGACCCGGCGTTCGCGTTCGAGATCGCGCACATCGTCGAGGACGGCCTGCACCGCATGTACGGCGAGAAGCAGGAGAACGTCTTCTACTACCTCACCGTCTACAACGAGCCGGCGGTCCAGCCGGCCGAGCCCGCCGACGTCGACCGGGAGGGCCTGCTCAAGGGCATCTACCGGTATGCTGCGGCGCCGCAGGAGAACGGCCCGAAGGCGCAGCTGCTCGCCTCCGGCACCGGCATGGCGTGGGCGCTCAAGGCCCAGCAGCTGCTCGCCCAGGACTGGGGCGTGTCCGCCGACGTCTGGTCGGTCACCTCGTGGACCGAGCTGCGCCGCGACGCGGTCGAGGCCGAGGAGCACAACCTGCTCAACCCCGGTGACACCCAGCGCAAGCCGTACATCCAGCAGAAGCTGGAGGGCACCGAGGGCCCGGTCGTCGCGGTCAGCGACTTCATGCGCGCGGTCCCCGACCTGATCGCCCGCTGGGTGCCGAACGACTACACGTCGCTGGGCACCGACGGCTTCGGCATGAGCGACACCCGGCACGCGCTGCGCCGCCACTTCCACGTGGACGGCGAGTCGGTGGCCGTGGCCACGCTGCGCCAGCTGGCGCTGCGCGGCAAGGTGCCGGCGCACGTGCCGGCCGAGGCCGCCAAGAAGTACGCGATCGACGACGTCAACGCGGCCCCCGTCGGCGAGACCGGCGGCGACAGCTGATTCCTCTCGAGCCGGGCCGGTCCTCGCACGAGGGCCGGCCCGGCTCAGTCGTCTCCGAAGCGTGCCGATAGGTACGGAGTGGGACGCGGCATGCAGATCAGTCACAAGCTCCTCGCGCTGGGCCTGGGCGGGGTGATCGGCACCGCCGCCGTCCTGGTGCTGGTCGGCGCGTGGGAGAGCGCCGACTTCGCCGAGAGCACCGAGCGTGAGGTGGTCGCCCAGAACGAGGCGACTCTTCAGCAGATCACGAGCGACGTGACCACGCTGGTGTCGTCGGTCGGCGACGAGGTGCAGAACAGCGTCGACGTGTCGATGAACGCGGCCGACAAGCTGCTGGCGCTCAGCGGCGGCGTGTCGTTCTCGGACCGCACGGCGACGTGGACGGCCACCAATCAGGTGACGAACGCGAAGACGACGGTCACGCTGCCGCGCATGATGATCGGCGGCTCCTGGCTCGGCCAGAACAAGAACCTGAAGGTCACCACGCCCTTCGTGGACGACGCCGCGTCCGTCTCCGGCGCCGTGGTCACCGTCTTCCAGCGCATGAACACCGCCGGCGACCTGCTGCGGGTCGGCACGACCGTGGAGGCGGCGAACGGCAGCCGGGCGATCGGCACGTACATCCCGGCGACCTCGAACGGCACGGCCAACGCGGTGGCCGCCGCGATCAAGGCGGGCAAGTCCTACCGCGGCGTGGCCAAGGTGGTCGACACCTGGTACATCACGGCGTACGACCCGATCAAGGACGCCTCCGGCGCGGTGGTCGGCTCGCTCTTCGCCGGCATCCCCCAGTCGGACGCCCTGGAGAACCTGACCGCCGCGGTCACCGCCGGCGAGGTCGGCGAGAACGGCTGGGTCAGCGTCTTCAGCACGTCGTCGGCGGACGCCGGCCGGGTCGTCGCGTCGAGCGTGGACGGCGCCACGGACAGCGTGGACGCCGAGTCGACCGACGCGAACGGCACCAAGTACGTCGCCGAGATCGTGGCCAAGGCGCCGACCCTGGAGGACGACGCGACCTGGAGCACGACCTACCAGTTGCCCGGCGCGGCGGGCGCGGCGGCCGGGCCGACCACCACGACGGTCGCCTACTACGCGCCGTACTCGTGGGCCATCGCGATCGGCGGCTACGACGCCGACTTCGCCGGGCCGATCACCGCGGTCCGCGACGGCCGCAAGGCGATGCTGGTGGCCTTCGTGATCGCGGCGGTGGTGCTCGCGGTGGTCGGCGGCCTGGTGGCGGCGACGCTGGCGCGGCGCATCGCGCGCCGCCTGGCCGGGCTCACCGGCGGCCTGTCCCGGCTCGCCAAGCGGGACCTGACCGTGGTGGTGCCGGTCGACGGCAAGGACGAGATCGCGGTGGCCTCCGCCGAGCTCAACACCGCCGTGGGCGAGCTGCGCACGGTGATGGTCGAGGTCACCGACGCCGCGCACGAGGTGGCCGGCACGGCCCAGCAGGTGGCCGCGACCGGCGGCGAGCTGGCCGGCTCCGCCGACGAGGCGGCCACCCGGGCCGGTCACGTCAACGTGGCCGCCGAGGGCGTCTCGCACGTCGTGCAGACGGTGGCCGCGGGCGCCGAGGAGATGGGCGCGTCGATCTCGGAGATCTCGACCAACGCCCAGGACGCGGCCCAGGCCGGCCGGGACGGCGTCGGGCTGACCGCGGCCGCCGCCGGCGTGATCACCGAGCTGCGCGCCTCGACCACGGCGATCGCCGACGTGGTGCGGCTGATCGCGAGCATCGCCGAGCAGACCAACCTGCTGGCGCTGAACGCGACGATCGAGGCGGCCCGGGCCGGCGAGACCGGCAAGGGCTTCGCGGTGGTCGCCGGCGAGGTCAAGGAGCTCGCCCAGGAGACCGCGCGGGCCACCGAGGACGTGACCTCGCGGGTGCAGGCGATCGAGAGCGACACCAGCCGGGCGGTCGACGCGATCGAGGCCATCACGGCCCGGATCGCCCAGGTGAACGACTACCAGACGGCGATCGCGGCGGCGGTCGAGGAGCAGGCCGCCACGACCGCCGAGATGGCCCGCAACATCTCCGAGGTGGCCTCCGGCAGCCGCGAGATCGCCGAGGGCATCGGCGTGGTGAGCGGCGCGGTCGACGGCACCCGGGCGTCGGTGGCGGTGTCGCACCGCGCGGCGGGCGAGCTCGACGCGACGGCCCGCAAGCTCACCGGCCTGGTGGACCGCTTCACCGTCTGAGCCTCATTGGCCTCAATTGCCGATTGCAACCGCACGACCACCTTCCGTAAGCTCCCTTCCCGAGGGGATCGTCATCCTCTAACCTCCGAGGAACTTTCACCTTTCGAGGAGGCCGGATGGCCGTCGTGCAGGGATCAACGGCCCTCGCCGAGCCCACCGAGCCCGTCAACCGGTCGTGGATCGGCCTTCTCTTCGCCGCCAACCTGGGCCTCTGGATGGCGTGCTACACGCCCATCCAGATCCTGCTGCCCGAGCAGGTCGCCGAGCTCACCCAGGAGCACAAGGAGGCGTGGCTCGGCCTGGTCACCGGCATCGGCGCGTTCGTCGCCGTCGTGGTGGCCCCGCTCGCCGGCTCGCTCTCCGACCGCACCCGGCTCAGGCTCTTCGGCCGCCCGTACGGCCGGCGGCACGTCTGGACGCTGAGCGGCGCGGCCCTGACCGTGCTCGCGCTGAGCGTCCTCGCCGAGGCGCCCAACCTGCTCACCGTGACCCTGGCCTGGGCGGCCGCCCAGGTCGGCATCAACATCATGCTGGCCTCGCTCACCGCCGCCGTGCCCGACCGGGTGCCGGTCATCCAGCGCGGCCTGGTCTCCGGCTGGATCGGCATGCCGCAGGCGCTCGGCCTGGTGATGGGCGCCATCCTGGTGACCGCCATCGTCACCGACATCAGCCTCGGCTACATCGCGCTCGCCCTCGGCCTGGTCGTGCTCGCCGCCCCGTTCGCCCTGCTCACCCAGGACGAGCCGCTCCCGGCCGGCCACCGGGTGCGCACCACGTGGCGGCTCGACCTGCGCGGCAACCCCGACTTCGCCTGGGCCTTCGGCACCCGCTTCCTGGTGCAGCTCGGCAACGCGCTCGGCACGCTCTACCTGCTCTACTTCCTGACCGACGCGGTGAAGCTGGACGATCCGGACACCGGCCTGCTCATCATGATCCTGCTCTACACGGTCGGCATGATCGGCACGGCGATGACCGGCGGCCACCTCTCCGACAAGCTCGGCCGCCGCAAGATCTTCGTGATCTGGTCCGGTGTGCTGATCACGATCGCCGCGACGATGCTCGCCATCTGGCCCACCTGGCCGGTCTCCATGGCCGCCGCCCTGATCTTCGGCGCCGGCTACGGCGTCTACCTCGCCGTCGACACCGCGCTGATCACCCAGGTGCTGCCGGCCGCCACCGACCGCGCCAAGGACCTGGGCGTCATCAACATCGCCAGCGCGGCCCCGCAGGCCATCGGCCCGGCCATCTCGGCACCGATCGTCACCCACCTCGGCGGCTACCCCGCCCTGTTCGGCCTGACCGGCCTCGTCACCCTGCTCGGAGCGGTGGCGGTGGTGAAAATCCGTTCCGTGCGCTAGGTACCCTTGGCGGGTGACTGTACGAGTACGCTTCGCCCCCTCTCCGACCGGCATGTTCCACGTCGGCGGCGCGCGCTCCGCGCTGCAGAACTGGATCTACGCCAAGCAGCACGACGGTGTCTTCGTGCTGCGGATCGAGGACACCGACGCCGCCCGCAACCGTCCCGAGTGGACCGAGGGCATCATCTCGGCGCTCGACTGGATCGGCATCGAGCGCGGCACGTACGAAGGACCGTACTTCCAGTCCTCCTACGCCCAGGACCACACCGCCGCCGCCACCCGGCTCTACGGCGAGGGCCGGGCATACTACTGCGACTGCAAGCGCGAGGACGTCATCGCCCGCACGGGCAACCAGCACACCGGCTACGACGGCTTCTGCCGCGACCGGGGCCTCGGGCCGGGCGAGGGCCGCGCCCTGCGCTTCCGCACCCCCGACGAGGGCGAGACCGTCGTCGAGGACCTGGTGCGCGGCAAGCCCACCTTCGAGAACAAGCTGATGGAGGACTTCGTCATCGCGCGCAGCGACGGCTCGGCGGTCTTCCTGCTGGCCAACGTCGTCGACGACCTGACGATGGGCATCACCCACGTGATCCGGGCCGAGGAGCACCTGCCCAACACGCCCAAGCAGCAGCTGCTGTGGGAGGCGCTCGGGCACACCCCGCCGGTCTGGGCCCACGTGCCGGTCATCGTCAACGAGAAGCGGCAGAAGCTGTCGAAGCGCCGCGACAAGGTGGCCCTCGAGAGCTACCGCGACGAGGGCTACCTGGCCGCCGCGATGAAGAACTACCTGATGCTGCTCGGCTGGGCGCCGACCGGCGACCGTGAGATCGTGCCGTGGCAGGTCATCGAGGACGAGTACCGCCTCGAGGAGGTCAACCACGCCCCCGCGTTCTTCGACGTCAAAAAGCTGCGGGCGTTCAACGGCGACTACATCCGGGCGCTCGACGTGCAGGAGTTCATCCAGCTCTGCACGCCGTGGCTGAGCGGCACCGACACGATCCCGGCCCCGCCGTGGGAGCCGGCGAGCTTCGACGTCGACGTCTTCACCGCTGTCGCCCCGCTGGCGCAGACCCGCATCGCGGTCCTGTCCGAGATCGTGGAGTACGTCGACTTCTTCTTCCTCGACCAGCCGGCCTACGACGAGACCTCCTGGAACAAGGCCATGAAGGAGGGCGCGGCCGACATCCTCGACGCCACCGCGGCCGCCTTCGAGGCGCTGCCGGAGTGGTCGGCCGAGCCGCTCAAGGCCGCGCTCGAAGAGGTCGGCCTCGCCCGCGAGCTCAAGCTCGGCAAGACCCAGGCGCCGGTGCGGGTCGCGGTCACCGGCCGGTCGGTGGGCCTGCCGCTCTTCGAGTCGATCGAGGTGCTGGGCCGCGAGCGGACGCTCGCCCGGCTGCGCGCGGCGCGCGCCCGCTTGTAACACGTTTTCGTTTCGATGGAGGCTCGGTCGGGTGACCGGGCCTCCATCGTGTTGCGCGCGGTAGGTACTATTCGGCCGCTGATCAACGGCCGTCGTCGTCTCTCGGTCATCCCCAGATGGCTTCAAATTCGTCCGGCTCGAGATGCGCCCGGGCGCTGGCCCGGGAAGGCTTAGGGCCACGGCCGCGTCAGCGGGCGACAGTGCGCGAAGCCATGTCCAACCACGGGGCGGGGGAGGCCGGACGATGGTGCAGAAGGCGATCACACGGTTGCTCGCGATCACGGCGGCGCTCGCCGTCGGGCTCGCTCCCGGCGCGGCGGCGCAGGCCGCGCCCAAGGCCGCCGCCAAGCCGAACGTCGTCCAGATCACCGGCAAGGACGTCGACGGCAAGATCCTCGTCGATCAGAAGACGCAGAAGAGGCTCTTCGAGAGCCTCTACAGCGAGGTCAGCTGGATGGCGTCGGCCAAGTCCCAGACGACCGCGCTCCAGGCCGACAAGCTCGGCGCCAAATACACGGTGACCCTGCTCAACAACAAGCAGGCGCTCCAGGTCTTCGACCTGTTCCCGATGGCCGCCGGCGGTCCCCGTGCCCACCGCCTCGCCAAGCAGCCGACCGGCGCCAAGACCGAGGGCTGGTTCTACGGCCGGCTCACCATGCCCGAGGCGCTGCGCGTCGCCGGCGTGCCGCTCAAGGCCAAGCCCGACGTGGTCACCGGCGGCATCGGCGGCGGCATCGGCCAGGGCCTCGATGTCGACGACGCCGCCGACCAGCCGGCCGGCGTCCAGGAATACGTGGGCGAGGTGCGCCGCCTGTTCCTGCTCAACGGCGCGGTCCTGATCGCCATCCTGGTCGGCCTGGCCGGCATCGCGTTCCTGATCCGCCGCAAGGTCTAGTCCACCGGGGTCCGCAGCGCCGGGCAACCCTCCCCGCACTCCTCGTCACCGAAGGCGTCGAGGACCCGCTCGTCGGTGGCCACCTGCTCGACCTGCGCCCCGGTGAGCCCCGGCTTGCCGCGCTCGGCGCCCACGTCACGCTCCCCGGTGGCCATGACGGCGACGGTACGGCCGTCGCTCACCCGCCGCGCGATCGTCTCGCGCACCTGCCAGTCCTTGTCGCTGTCGTCGTCGTAGCGCACGAACTCGAGCCCGCCGGCCTTGTCCACCCGGGCGCAGGCCTTGTCGTCGGCCTTCACCGGGAAGCAGTAGTCGCCCGGCTTGTCGAAGGCGGCAACCTCGACCGTGCCGCGCGGCCCGTCCTCGTCGCGCACCTCGTAGCGCCGCCACCCCTCGCCGCGCTCCGGCGACCGCGGCGTGATCTCCAGCCCGCGCCCTTCGATCAACGGCTCGATCACCTGCCGTACGGGGTCAGCACTGGCCACCGGCGCCGGCTCCACCGTGGCCGGGGTGGACACCACGACCGGCACCGGCTCGGCAACCGGAGCGCCCGGCAGCAACGTCGTGGTGAGCAGATAACCCGCCGCCACGACCGCTCCCGCCGCAAGCACCCCGGACCCGAGCAGCAGCCGCGCGCGCCGGCGCCGCAACCGATCGGCCCGGCGAAAGACGGCGTCGACCTCACCGGCGATCGACGGCTCCCCCTCGACGACATGCTCCAGCAGCTCACGCAGCTGGCCGGTCGGCCCGGTCCCGCTCATCGAGCGATCCTGGCGTCGCCCACCATCAGGCCCCCGCCGGCCGCAGCGGCTCCACCGGCGGCCGCGGCTTCCCCGGCCATCGCTCCCCCAGCGACCATTGCACCACCGGCGGCCGCGGCACCTCCGGGCATCACTCCCCCAGCGGCCGCTCCTCCACCGGCGGCCGCGGCACTCCTCGCCATCGCTGCTCTCCCAGCGACTGCTGCTCCACGGGCCACCGCCGTTCCCCTGGTCACCGCCGCCCTCCGGCCGCTGCGGCTTCCCCGGCCATCGCGGCTTCCGACTCGGTCAGCAGCTTCTCCAGGGCGGCCAGGCCGGCGCGCTCGTAGGCGGCGACCCGTTCGTCCTCGAGGTCCAGCATGGCCCCCGTGGTGTCCACGTCGAAGCCGTCCCAGTAGCGCAGCACGAGGACGGCCCGGCATCGCGGCGCGAGCTTGTGCAGCGCGTCCAGCAGCAGGATCGACTCGGTCGCCACCCCCGCACCGCCGGCGGACGCCACGAAGACGTGCTCCCGCCGCCGGTTGCGCTTGCGGCAGGCTTCCATCAGATCCGCGTACGCGTACACCTCCGCGTCGGCCACCGCCCCCCGCCGCGTGTCCACGACGAGACGCGCCAGCGCGGCACGGGTCAATTCACCGGCGAGCTGCCAGTCACCACACATGAGAAAGGCCGAGCGACGCAGACGCGGCAGCCGAGCCGCCACGAACGCGCGCAGGCTGTCATCATCCTCACGCTCGTTTCCGGACATATGCCCTTTATAGGCGCGCAAGCCCGCCCCGGTGCCCCGAACGCCGATCACGCGACCTGAACGGCGACCTCCACAAGCCGCACCAGATCGTCCAGATCCTCCTCGAACTCCCCCTCCGGCGCCTGCGCCACCGGAAGCCCACCGGTGACCTCACCGGTCGCATAGCCAAGCAGAAACGCCAGAATCATGCGGGCAAGCCGCGGAACCCGCACCTCCGCCACCCCCGCGTCATGCAGCACGCCGCGCAGAGCCGCCGTCAGCCACGAGGTGGAGGCCCCCGCAGCCGGCCGGTTCAGCAGCAACGGAAAGGCCCCGGGATGCTTGCCAGCCAACGCTCGCACGGCCCGCCCCAGCGCCCGCAGACGCCGCCGCCAGTCCAGCTCCCCACGGTCGCCGCCGGCCGGGTCCCCATCGGCGCGATCCCCGGCCTGGCTGCTCGCGTGTCCGCCCGCCTGGTCCAGGTCGGCGCCGAGCTCCATGTTGAGCAGATCCACCAGACCGTCCAGCAGGGCGTCCTTGCCCCCCACATACGGGTAGAGCGCCATCGAGGTAAGACCGACCCGCTCGGCCACCGCCCGCATGGACATCGCGGCGAGGCCGCGCTCATCGACGAGAGCGAGGGCCTGGTCCAGAATCAGCCGTCTCTTGTCGTCCACCCGGTAACCGTGTCCGGAATTTCCCTCATGTCAACCATGGCACGCCGCACGGCTCACCCGGCTGAGTGAGCCTTCCGCCCGCAGGGCCGCATGAGGGCCTCCCCTGGCGTGATGCCCTCGGCGCTCATACCCGCACCTCACACCGCCCCCGACGCGATCCTGATCCGGTCGCCACCGCCATCACGATCTCGGCCGCAGCTTATGCCCGCGTCAGGCCTTATGCGTCGTCCTCAGCACCAGCGGCCGGGCGGACGGCCCCGTCCGGCGGCCCGGCGGCGAGGGCGCACCGCGCCGTGCAGGTGAGCTCCGGCCCAGCCGTGCAGCTCGGTACGGCAGCCGACCCGGCTCGGCCCCGGCACATACTCCGGGTCCGTCTCTTCCACGGCCGGCCCGGCCGCAGGCAGCGAGCCGTCCGGCGCGGGCTCACCCTCGCCGAGCGGCCAGTTCTCCCGTTCCGTCATCTCGCCTCCTCACCCTCTCGCGGTCTTTCATCGGCAGCTCGCAACCCGCGCTTTACGGCAGGCGGACGCGAATCCGGCGACGCTAGGACGACACCTTGCCAGGTCACCGACCGAAATCACGGGAGAGGCGCACCGCTACACCGGACAAAAGCCCCAAATAGCCTCTTTACGGCGACGCCAGCCATGCCACACCCAGTCCCGACCACCCAGACGGCGGCCCACAACGAGCGACAAACCGCCCAGCACCCAACCGCCCCCGCAGCAACAAACCGCCCACCTCAGGTCGGAACAACACCCAAAATGAACGTTCCCTCTTCCAATCCCCGAGCGCCATGTCGCGTACGTCTCAGAACGAACGTTCGCTCGCCACAACCGCAACCCACTCGCCAACATGGCAAACCCGCACGCCGCCTTGGTATGCGACCCGCGCCGGCCCGGACATCGAACGAACGTTCGCTCGCGCAGCCGACTGATACGAAACAGCCCCGGTCCCCAGAAGAACGAACGTTCGCTTGCGTTGCCGTGAGGAGCGCTCGGCGCCCAAGCAATGAAGAACGAACGTTCGCTCGTGCAGGCCAGCGACACGACACAGCCTGACCTCCCAGAAGAACGAACGTTCGCTTGCGCTTGCCATGAGGAGCACTCGGCGCGCAAGCGACAAAGAACGAACGTTCGCTCGCGCAGTCGACTGAAGCGACACAGCCCCGGGCCTTCTCGGTGGCCCGACCGGCTTCACCAGCCGCCCGGGCGGCTTCACCGGAAAGAACGAACGTTCGCTTGCGCTTGCCATGAGGGTCGTTCGGTGCGCAAGCGAAAAGAACGAACGTTCGCTCACGCAGCCGCCTGCAGTGATCATCGCAGCACCGCGGGGAAGAACGCCCGTGCCACGTGCCAGCGCTCGACGACAGCCGACAAGTAAAACGAACGCTCGCTCGCTGTCACTTGAAGCGACACAGCACAACACCAAAGCGAACGTTCGCTCGCTGTCGGCTGCCGCGCTACAGGGCATGGGGTGAGCGCGCGTGCCGGCCATAGGCGGCGGCGCGGCCGGGACACCGCGGCGTCGACCGGGCATGGCAGGCTTGGGGCGTGTCAGAGACCGCGCCGCCCCAGGGCTCGGCGAAACCGCCCCCGGCCGAGACTCTGCGGCGGATCGAGCGGCATGCCGGGGCGCTGGCCTCGTCCGCCGTGGCTCGTATGGATGAGACTCTGCCCTGGTTTCGGGCTCTTCCGGCCGATCAGCGGTCCTGGGTCATGCTGGTCGCCCAGGCCGGTGTGCGGTCGCTCGTGGAGTGGCTTCGGTCCGGTGGAGCCACCGAGGACAGCACTCAGGAGATCTCCGACGAGGTCTTCGCGGCGGCGCCTCGGGCGCTGGCTCGGTCGATCACGTTGACGCAGACCGTACAGCTGATCAAGGTCACTATCGATGTGGCCGAGGCCGAGGTTGCCGCGCTTGCCGCGCCGGGCGAGGAGGAGCCTCTTCTGCAGGCCATCCTCAAGTTCTCCCGCGAGATCGCCTTCTCCGCCGCCCGGGTCTACGCGCGCGCCGCCGAGTCGCGCGGTGCCTGGGATGCCCGGCTGCAGGCCCTGCTGGTCGACGCCCTGTTGCGCGGCGATTCGTCCGATGTGCTCGCCAGCCGGGCCGCCGCGCTCGGGTGGGCGGACGCTCCTCCGGTCGCCGTTGTGGTGGGCCGCTCCCCCGGCGGCGACATCACCGCCGTGCTGCACGCTGTCTACCGGGCCGCCCGGCGCGCTCGCATCGAGGTCATCGGCGGTGTGCACGGTGACCGGCTGGTCGTGGTGATGGGTGGCGCCGCCGATCCGGTCGCCACCGCTTCGGCGCTGGCGGCGAGCTTCGGGGAGGGGCCGATCGTGGTCGGGCCGGCCGTTCCGTCGCTCGACCAGGCCACCGAGTCGGCCCGGGCCGCCCTTGCCGGGTTCCGGGCGGCGCCCGCGTGGCCCGGTGCGCCGAACCCCGTGTCGGCCGACGATCTGCTGCCCGAGCGCACGCTCGCCGGCGACATGGAGGCCCGTCGCAAACTGCGGCACGACGCGTACGGTGCGCTGTCGCGCGCCGGTGGCGGGCTGCTCGACACCCTCGACGCCTTCTTCGCCGCGGGCGGGGTGCTCGAGAGTGCGGCCCGCGAGCTGTTCGTCCACCCGAACACCATCCGGTACAGGCTCAAAAGGGTCGCCGAGGTGACCGGGCTGTCGCCGCTGGACGGGCGAGACGCGTTCGCGCTGCGGATGGCACTGGCGGTCGGCCGCCTCGACCCTGCGACTTAGCTCACCGACTTGTAGAGTTCCTACAACAGCCGTCGTAGGGTTTCGTCGCCGTCAGCAACCCCGCAACGGCGACCTATCCGGAAGAGTCGAAGACGTGCTCGCCGTACTTTCCCCCGGCCAGGGTTCCCAGAAGCCCGGCTTCCTGACCCCGTGGCTCGACCTCCCCGGCGCCGAGAGCAAGCTGCGCTGGTGGTCGGTGCTCGCCGGCCTCGACCTGGTCCACCTCGGCACCGAGGCCGGGGAGGAGGAGATCAAGGACACCGCTCGTACGCAGCCGCTGCTGGTCGCCGCCGCCCTGCTCGCCGGCGAGCAGCTCGGGAGCTTCAGCGTCGTCGCCGGGCACAGCGTCGGTGAGCTCGGCGCGGCCGCCCTCGCCGGCGTGCTGCCCGCCGAGGCCGCCATCGCGCTCGCCGGGCTGCGCGGCCGTGAGATGGCCGCCGCGTGCGCCCTGGAAGAGACCGGCATGAGCGCCGTCCTCGGCGGCGACGCCGACGAGGTGCTCACGTCGATCGAGAAGCACGGCCTGCACCCGGCCAACCGCAACGCCACCGGCCAGGTGGTGGCCGCGGGGTCGCTCGAAGGGCTCGCCGCGCTGGCCGCCGAGCCGCCCGCCAAGGCGCGGATCATCGCGCTCAAGGTGGCCGGCGCGTTCCACACGCCGTACATGGCGCCCGCCGAGACCGCGCTCGCCACGGTCGCCGGCGGCATCAGTGCCGCCGACCCGGCGCGCACCCTGCTCTCCAACCTCGACGGCACCGCCGTGACCGACGGCTCCGAGATGGTGCAGCGGCTCGTCCGCCAGATCACCGCGCCCGTGCGCTGGGACCTGTGCATGCGCACGCTGGCCGACCTCGGCGTCACCGGCGTCATCGAGCTGCCGCCCGCCGGCACGCTGGCCGGCCTGGTCAAGCGCGAGCTCAAGGGCAACGGGGCCCCCGAGATCGTCACCCTCAACACCCCCGACGACCTGCCCGCCGCCCGCGACCTCATCGCCCGGCACGAAGGAGCATGACCATGACCGCGGGTTCCCGCATCGTCGCGATGGGGCACTACCAGCCCTCGCGCGTCGTCACCAACGACGACCTGGCCGCGACCATCGACACGAACGACGAGTGGATCAAGAGCCGTGTCGGCATCGCCGAGCGGCGCATCGCCGACAGCGAGACGGTGGCCGACATGGCCACGTTCGCCGCCGAGAAGGCGCTGGCCGGTTCCGGGCTCACCGCGGCCGACATCGACCTGGTCACGGTCGCCACCTGCTCCTCGATCGACCGCTGCCCCAACGTCGCCACGCGCGTCGCGGCCCGCCTCGGCATCACCGCTCCCGCGGCGTACGACCTCAACACCGCCTGCTCCGGCTTCAGCTACGCGATCGGCACGGCCGACCACGCGATCCGCGCCGGTGCGGCCCGCAACGCGCTGGTGATCGGCGCCGAGAAGCTCTCCGACGTCACCGACTGGACCGACCGCACCACGGCCGTCCTCTTCGGCGACGGCGCGGGCGCCGCCGTGGTCACCGCGGTGGCCGACAACGAGGAGCCGGGCATCGGGCCGGTCCTGTGGGGCTCGGCGCCCGAGAAGGGCGACGCGCTCAAGATCGAGGGCTGGCAGCCGTACATCCAGCAGGAAGGCCAGACCGTCTTCCGCTGGGCGACCACCGAGCTCGCCCCGTTCGCGCTCCAGGTCTGCGAGCGGGCCGGCGTCGCGCCGTCCGAGCTGGCCGCCTTCGTGCCGCACCAGGCCAACACCCGGATCATCGACGGCATCGTCAAGCGGCTCGGCCTCGGGCCGGACGTGGTCGTCGCCAAGGACCTGGTCCACTCGGGCAACACCTCCGCGGCGAGCGTGCCGCTGGCCCTGTCCAAGCTGGTCGAGCGCCGGGAGGTGCCCGCGGGCGCCCCGGTCCTGCTCTTCGGCTTCGGCGGCGGCCTCACCTACGCCGGCCAGGTCGTCCGCTGCCCCTGAGCAGCCGACCTGCCGGAGCTCTTCCCACCACTGAAAGGAAACAACTCACAATGGCAACTCGCGGAGAGATCACCTCTGGCCTCGCCGAGATCCTCGAGGAGGTCGCCGGGGTGAACCCGGACGACGTCGCCGAGGAGAAGTCCTTCACCGACGACCTGGACGTCGACTCGCTGTCCATGGTCGAGGTCGTGGTGGCCGCCGAGGAGAAGTTCGGCGTCAAGATCCCCGACAACGAGGTGCAGAACCTCAAGACCGTCGGTGACGCGGTGAGCTACATCGAGGCGAACCACTGACATGAGCAACGTCGACGTCGTCGTCACCGGGCTCGGCGCGACCACCCCGTTGGGCGGGGACGTCGCGTCCACCTGGGACGCCATGCTCGCCGGCCGCTCCGGGGTGAGCACCATCACCGCGGAGTGGGCCGAGCAACTCACCGTGAAGATCGCCGCGCAGCTCAAGGTCGACCCGTCCGAGGTCATCGAACGGGTCCGCATGCGCCGGCTCGACCGCTCCGAGGCGATCGCACTGATCGCCGCGAAGCAGGCCTGGGCCGACGCGGGCCTCGAGGGCTCGGAGATCGACAAGGAGCGCCTCGCCGTCAGCCTCGGCAGCGGCATCGGTGGCGCGCTCACCCTCCTCAACCAGGACGACATCCTCGAGCAGTCCGGGCAGCGCAAGGTCAGCCCGCACACGGTGCCGATGCTCATGCCCAACGGCCCGGCCGCCTGGGTCGGCATCGAGCTGGGCGCGCAGGCCGGCGTGCACGCGATGGCCAGCGCCTGCGCGACGGGCGCCGAGGCCATGGCGCTCGGTCTCGACATCATCCGCTCCGGCCGGGCCGACGTGGTCCTCGCCGGCGGCACCGAGGCGGTCATCCACCCGCTGCCGTTCGCCGGTTTCGCCAACATGCGCGCCATGTCGACGCGCAACGACGAGCCGGAAAAAGCTTCCCGCCCGTGGGACAAGGGCCGCGACGGCTTCGTCTTCGGCGAGGGTGCGGGCGCCGTGGTGCTGGAGCGTGCCGAGCACGCGAAGGCCCGGGGTGCGCGCGTCTACGCCCGCCTGGCCGGCGCCGGCATCACCTCGGACGGCTTCGACATCGTCCAGCCCGACCCGGAGTGCAAGGGCGGCGCCCGCGCGATGTCCCGGGCGATCCGCGACGCCGGCCTGACCGGCGCCGACATCGTCCACGTCAACGCGCACGCCACGTCGACCCCGGTCGGCGACATGGGCGAGATCGTCGGCATCAAGGCCGCGGTCGGCACCCACCCGGTGCTCACCTCGACCAAGTCGATGTCCGGTCACCTGCTGGGCGCGGCCGGCGCCCTGGAGTCGATCGCCACGATCCTGGCGATCCGCGACAGCGTGGTCCCGCCCACGATCAACCTGGACGACCCCGACGAGCGCCTCGACCTCGACGTGGCGGCCCACAAGGCCCGCCCGCTCGACATCCCCGCGGCGATGAACAACTCGTTCGGCTTCGGCGGCCACAACGTGGCGCTGGTCTTCACCCGCGCCTGACCCGCCGAGCACACCACCGGAAGCCGCGACCCGCCCGGGGTCGCGGCTTCCGTCTTCTCAGCAGGCCGAGCGGGGCAGGCCGGCCACGGCCACCGGGGACCTGCCCGGCGCCTTGGCCTTGCCCGCGATCACCTTCGCCGCCGCCGACAGTGACACCCTGCTGGACGAGTACGTCGCGACGAGCACCGGCGAGCTGGACGACGCCAGCAGGTGGGGGGTGTCCATCCCGATCGTCACAGCCGCCTTCTGATCGAGATCGGCCGGCTTGTCCCCGTACCCGACCAGCCGGATGAGCGACCCACCACTCGCCTGGACCTTGACGCCCGCCGCTTGCAGCTCCTTGATCAGGGTTTGCTTGGCCGTCTCGCGGACCGGGTCGGCCGAGACGGAGACCGGGCCGGGCACGAGCGGGCCGGAGCACGGGCCGCGCAGGACCGTGATCGAGGCGGCGGCCAGCGGGCTCACGGCGGCGGCGTGGGCGGCGGAGCCGACGGTCGTGAGGTCGGGGCGCGAGAGGGCCGCCGTGCGGAACTTGAGGGTGAGGATGCGGGTGACGGCCTCGACGAGGCGTTCCCGTTTGAGGCTGCCGTCCTTCAGCGCGGCGACGATGCCGTCGCGGGCCGCGGTGATGTCCGGGGGCATGAGGAGCATGTCGTTGCCGGCGTTCAGGGCGCGGACGGCGGCCTCGCCGGGCGGCCACTTCATGGCGGGCGGCATGTTCATCGCGTCGGTGACGGCCACGCCGGTGAACTTGAGCTTGCCGCGCAGCTCGTCGGTCATGACCTTGTGGGAGAACGTGGCGGGCACACCCTTGTCGAGCGCCTGCACGTCCAGGTGGCCGGACATGACGACCCCGGCGCCCGCGCCGACGCCCGCGCGGAACGGGGGCAGGTCCTGCGTGTCCCAGGTGGCGCGGCTCTGCGTGACCACGGGCAGGCCGTCGTGGCTGTCGCCGCTGGTGTGGCCGTGGCCGGGGAAGTGCTTGAGCCCGGCCGTGACACCGGCCTTCTCAAGACCGCGGACGGCGGCGGCCACCTGGGCCTCGTTCGCCTTGGCGTCGGCGCCGAACGACCGCGAGCCGATCACCGTGTTGGTGGGCGGTCCGAGGGTGTCGGCGACCGGCGCGAAGTCGACGGTGACGCCCATGGCCGCGAGCTCCTCGCCGGCCGTGCGCCAGGCGTTCTCGGTGAGCTGCGGCTGGGCGGCGGCGCCGGCGGCCATCGCGGACGGCAGCATGGTGACGCCGTCGGTGACCCGCGTGACGACGCCGTACTCCTGGTCGATGCCGATCATCAGCGGGGCGCCGCCGGGCGCCTGGCGGGCGGCGGCCTGGAGGCCCTCGGTGAGCTCGCGGACCTGCTTCGGGTTCTCGACGTTCGTGGTCGGGTTGGTGGTGCCGGTGGGGTCCTGCGCGGTGAAGCCGACCAAGATCAGGCCGCCGAGGTGGAACTTGGCGATCATCTCGGCGGGCGTGTTCACCCCGGCCAGCCCCTGGTTGCCGGCGGCGGAGGTCTTGTCGACGCTGGTCGCCGAGCTGCCGTAGGCGTACGGCATCAGCACCTGACCGGCGAGATCGGCGTCGGACATCTGCGCGAGGGCGGCCGCCACAGGGTCACTCGATGTGGCGGACGACGGCGGTGGAGCGGACACGCTCTGTTGCGGCGGCGGGGCGTCCGCCGGGGTGTCACTGCATGCCGCGAGGAGCAGGGGTACGAGCAGAGCGACGCGCGCAGACCTCATCACGCCAGCCATCGAAGCAGCCGCCGTCACCCCGGCGTCGCGGGGGCCCTCAGCCGACGCGTGTCAGCAGCGTGACCGGGGCGCCGTCACCCGCGTACCGGTAGGGCTCCAACTCGGCGTCCCAGGCCGTTCCGAGGGCCTTTTCGAGGGCATGCGAAAGGGCCTCCGGCGCCCGCGCGGAGGCCATGATCGCGCGCAGCCTGTCCTCGCCGATCTGGATGTCCCCGGAAGCGCCCATGATCCCGTGGAAGAGACCGCGGCCCGGGACGTGCATGAAGCGCTCGCCGTCGACGCCCGGACTCGGTTCCTCGGTCACCTCGAAACGGATCATGGGCCACTGCCTGAGGGCAGCAGCCAGCTCGGCGCCTGTACCGGCGCGCCCGGTCCAGCTGCACTCGGCCCGCCGCATGCCGGGATCGACCGGCTGCGCCGTCCAGTGCAGGGTGACCGGCGCGGTCAGTACGCGCGCGATCGCCCACTCGACGTGCTGGCACACGGCGAGTGGAGTCGAGTGGACGTATACGACGCCACACGTTGGCACGGTGACCTCCCGGAGACCGAGGTGCGTCTTCCCCTACGACCTCGACCGCGGTTGATCGTGTCCCATGATGCCGGTTGGTACGGATGGTGCGCCAGAGAATCGGCAACATCGACATCGGATCGGCCGTAGTGGCACACCCGTTACAACGCTTCAACCAGCTCGGACGGCACGGTCGGCCGAAATCGTGTAGAGTTGCTACGGCCTTTTTTCTGTTTTCCTCAAGGAGTCCCGCCGTGGCGAGCAACACCTCAAAGACCGCCCGCGCATCAGTCCGCGCCGGACAGGGTTCGGGCGGCGCCCTCAGCGTGCTGGGTGAGTACAAGTACCTCATCCCGCTGGCCAACGGCCGCTTCGCGTACGTGCGCAACCTGACCAACGGCAAGACCGCGCACCTCAAGACCGACTCCGAGGCCTTCGTCGAGGAGATCCGCCTCCTCGCCGCCGCGGGCCACGGCGCCAAGATCCGCGCCGAGCTGGAGGCCCTCGAGGCCGCTCACCCGCAGGACGGCTGGGCCGCCACCGAGAAGCGCCTCGCCGAGGCCGGCGTCTTCGAGGGCTGAGTCCCGACGCATCGGGGCGCCTCTCCGGCCGTCATGGCCGAGAGGCGCCTTTTTGCGCCCTACGAAGATCACCCCACCGAGATCAGCCGGGGATGTTCAGCGCTCCTTGGGACATTTCGGACACGCTCTCGTTGCCGCTACTCCGCACGTTGCGTGAGTGCTTTGGTGGCACGCTGCGTGACTTTTGGTCGCGCTCCCTCAGAGGTACGCCCGTAGGCCGCCCGCAGTAGTTCCTCCGAACCCGCGGCGCGGCGCGAGCCAGGCGTCACCCACGCGCGTGCAGCGCGTTTCGCGTGAGTGCCACGCCAGCAACCGCCCGCGGGCACCCCGCCGCGACGGAACCTTCGCACGGGCGGACAGGCACAGCCCAGCAACGCTCCGAGGATCAGGCAAGGCAGGCGGCCCCAGCAAGGCAGGCGGCCCCAGCAAGGCCGGGAAAGCGGGCCGGGAAAGCGGGTCAGGCAGGCCGGGCCGCGGAAGCCGGCCAGGGAGACCGGGGTAGCCAGGGTCGGGCAGATCCGGACCCGGCCAAATGCCTAAAACGCTAGGAACCCGCGCGAAAGCCGATACTCAGCCACGAAGAGCCGGACGCCGCCCGGAGTACCAGTGCCGCAGGAAGGCCGAGACCCCGGCCACGCGCAAGCCGAGACCGCGGCACAGGACGCCGCCCGGAGTACCAGTGCCGCAGGAAGGCCGAGACCCCGGCCACGCGCAAGCCGAGACCGCAGGACAGACCGCGGCTCGGGAAACCGGAAGACCGGCGACGGAGCCCGGCGATCGACAACGGATGGACCGCCCGCGAGCGACCCGTCTGCCAGCAAGGAAGCCAGTGCGCCGGCGAGGAAGCCGGGATCGCCGGCGAGAAAGCTGAGGTCGCCGGCGAGGAAGCCGAGGTCGCCGGCGAGGAAGCCGAGGTCGCCGGCGAGGAAGCCGAGGTCGCCGACGAGGAAGCCCGGGTCACCGGTGAGAAACGAGGCGGCGGCGAGGGGAAGGGCAGCAGCCGCCCCCACTCAGGGCAGGATCTCGACCGTGCCCGTGTCGAGGTCGTAGACGGCGCCCACCACGTCGACGCGCCCCGCGGTGATCGCGTCGGCCACCACGTCGATGGTCTGCATGCGGCGGACCGTGCGGCCCACGTGGGCGCGCATCGCCTTCTCGGGAGCGTCGGGGTCGTCGACGCCCACGGCACGTACCGCCGGGGTGATCTCGTCCACCAGGTAGCCGATGTCGCCGGCCGGGTGCTCGCCGGCGCGCAGCGCCTCGACGGTCGCGGCCACGGCGCCGCAGCGCTTGTGGCCCAGAACGACGACCAGCGGCACGCCCAGCGCCGACACCGCGAAGCCGACCGAGCCCAGCACGGCCCGGTCGACCACGTGGGCGCCGGAGCGGACCACGCAGATCGAGCCGAAGGTCTGGTCGAAGATCGCCTCGAGCGGAACCCGCGAGTCGATGCAGCCGATCACGACGGCGTGCGGCTGCTGCCCGCCGGACGCGGCGGCAGCGGCGGCCACGCGGTGACCGTGCTCGGGATGGCCGGAGACGAAGCGCTTGTTGCCGGCGAGCAGCTCGGCGAGGGCTTCGGCGGGCGTGGTGATCGGGGCGCTCGGGGCCGCTGACGGGTGCGTCGTCATACGACTGATTCTCTCGCTCGGAGCCGAAGTGAACAGCGAGTGCGAGGCAACTCACTTCATGCGGGCGAACGCGCAAGGGCCGAAAGTCCCGAGTACCCGCCATGAGGGCCGAGATCGGCGAACCGTCCGGAAGTGGCAATTCGGGCGATCACGAGTGATGATTATTACCCGTGGGTACTACGGGGCGGCACTAAAGATCCCCGGAGGTGCCCCAGATGGCCGAGCGATCCGAGCTCACCGTCGCCGACGGCGTGAAACTGCACGTCGAGACCCACGGCCCGGCGAACGCCCCGATCACCGTCGTGCTCGTGCACGGCTGGTGCCTCGACCGCCGCACCTGGCGCAAGCAGATCACCGCGCTGCGCCACCTGGGCGCCCGGCGTCCGCGAGTGATCGCCTACGACGCCCGCGGCCACGGCCGTTCCGGCCACACCCAGCTCGGTGCGGCGACCTTGAGCAGGCTCGGCGACGACCTTGCCGAGATCCTGCGGGTGTACGCCCCCAGCGGCCCCGTGGTGCTCGCCGGCCACTCCATGGGCGGCATGACGATCATGGAGTACGCCCACGCATACCCCGACGAGTTCGCCGACCGCGTCGCCGGCCTGCTGTTCGTCTCCACCACCGCCGAGGGCCACACCCACACCCGGTACGGCCTGCCACCCCGCCTGGCCATGCTGATGCGCGCCGGCGAGACCCTGGGCGCCGGCGTCCTGGCCCGCTCCGGCCCGTGGGCGCCGCACCGGATGTTCCTGCCGGCCCTGCGCCCCGCCGTACGCTGGCTCCTCTTCGGCGAGGACCTCGACGACGACGCCCTCCAGGTCACGATGCGCTGCGTGGGCCGCACGTCGCTCCGCTCCATCGGCGGCTTCCGCACCTCCATCGGCGCCCAGCAGCGCCTGGACACCCTGACCACCCTGGGCGACGTGCCCGCCGCGGTCCTGGTGGGCGAGCGCGACCGCCTCACCCCACCCGCCTGCGCCGAGTCGATCGCCAACGCCCTCCCCGGCGCTGCCCTCACCGTCCTCCCCCGCGCCGGCCACATGCTCACCCTGGAACGCCCCGACGACGTCTCCGAGGCCCTCACCGCCATCGTCCGCAGGGCTTCCCGCGCCCGCGCCCCGAAGCGCACCCGCAGCGCAAGCCCCCAGTACGACCAGGCCGCCTGACCGACACCTCAGCCGGCACCTGCAGCCGGGCACGCAGCAGCCAAGCCCGGGCCCGCCCACCATCCCAGCAAACAGACAAATCGCCTGCGAGCAGCGGAGCCCCGCTCACACCGCCACCCAGCCGGACCCTCCGCACTCGCCACCCTCCCGCGCGGGCTCCACCTTCACGACGCCACGTCCTCCACGCGGCGCCAAGCCGCCTACGAGTGCCAGGCCCGGCCAAGAGCGAATGCCAGGCCCGGCCAAGAGAGGGTCACCCAGCGCAAGAAGGCGAGCCCGGCCAAGAGAGCATCACTCAGCGCAAGAAGGGCGAACCCCGCCAAGAGAGCATCACCCAGTGCAAGAAGGGCGAACCCGGCCAAGAAAGCGTCACCCAACACAAGAAGGCGAGGCCCGACCAAGAAAGCGTCACCCAACACAAGAAGGCGAGGCCCGACCAAGAGAGCATCACCTAACACAAGAAGGCGAGGCCCGGCCAAGAAAGCGTCACCCAGCAAAGGAAGGCGAGCCCGGCCAAGGGGACCCGCACCCAGCGAGGTCCCGATCGAGGGGGCGCGGCCAGCGGCAGGAGGCCCAGCCCGCCGAGGGAGACAAGGCCCGCCAAGGGAGACGGCCGGCGAAGCGACCCGGCACTAAAAGGCGAAACAACGGGAAACCAGGGCGGAAGCGACTCGCCCAGGGCCGGAGCAGACGCCAGTGGCCTCGGGGGAGTAAGTTCGATTGCCCCCTCAACCGCGAGCGCGCTGCCGAGCGCGCCCCGGGGGCGCGGATAGGGAGACCCACGGAGTTGAGCGACGCCACCGTCCTGCAACAGGAGATCGCGGTCGAGCAGGAGCACGTGGACCGGGTCTACTCCCGGCTCGCCGAGCTGCGCCGGGATGCCTCGCGCGCCGAGAAGGAGGGCTATCAGCTCGCCGGCGTGGGCAACTTCGGCGCCCTCGTCGAGCGTGACGCGATGGTCTTCCACGCGGCCCGGCGGCGGCACGCGCTCGACACCGAGTACGAGGGGCTTGTCTTCGGGCGGCTCGACCTCAAGACCGGGGCCACCCACTACGTGGGGCGCATGGGCATCCGGGACGACAGCTCGCAGCCCCTGGTCGTCGACTGGCGTGCGCCCGCCGCCGCCGCTTTCTACCGGGCCACCGCCGCCGAGCCGCTCGGGGTGGTGCGGCGGCGGATGATCCAGTCGACCGGCGAGCGGGTCACCGGCATCGAGGACGACCTGCTCGACCCGGACGCGGCGCCCGCCGACATGCGGATCGTCGGGGACGGTGCCCTGCTCGCCAGCCTGTCCAAGGCCACCGGGCGCGGCATGCGTGACATCGTCGCCACGATCCAGCGGGAGCAGGACGAGGCGATCCGCTCCCCCGCCTCCGGCGTGACGATCGTGACGGGCGGCCCGGGCACCGGCAAGACCGCCGTCGCCCTGCACCGTGCCGCCTATCTGCTCTACTCCGACCGCAACCGGTTCGCCGGCGGCGGCATCCTCGTCGTCGGCCCGTCCGGTGTCTTCGTCGAGTACATCGCCACCGTGCTGCCCTCGCTCGGCGAGGACACCGCCACGCTGCGGTCGCTCGGGTCGCTGGTGCCGGGCTACGACGCGACGCGGGTCGACCCGAGCGACGTCGCCGCGATCAAGGGCTCGTTGCGGATGCGCCGGGTGCTCGAGCGCGCCTCGCACGACGCCGTGCCGGACGGGCCGACCGAGTTGCGGCTGCTCTACCGGGGCACGCTGCTGCGGCTCGAACGGGCCGAGCTCGACAGGATCCGGCGCTCGGCGCTTCCGCGGGGCGCGCGGCGCAACGAGGTCCGCGGCGTGGGCTTCGACCGGCTCTTCGACGCGCTGTGGGCGCAGGCCCGCCAGCTCAAGGTCACCGGCCTGCCGGAGAAGCGCGACTTCGAGGCCGAGCTCGCCGACCGGCCCGATTTCCGGGACTTCCTCAAGGCGTGGTGGCCGCGCTTCACCCCGCTGCGGGTGCTGCGCTGGCTGGCTGTCCCGGCGCGGCTGAAGGCGTACGCCAACGGTGTGCTCTCCCGCGAGGAGATCGCCCGCCTCCAGGGGTCGTTCGACGCGCTCGCCGAGCACGGGCCGACGATCGCCGACGTCGCGCTGCTCGACGAGCTCGACGACATCATGGGCCGGCCCCGGCAGGCGGCCAGGAAGACCAAGAACCCGTTCCACGTGCGGGACGGGATCCAGGAGGTCAGCACGTACGCGGACCGCCAGGCCGCCCAGCGCGCGCAGCAGGTGCAGCGCGACGAGGACTATCGCGAGTACGCGCACGTCGTGGTCGACGAGTCGCAGGACGTCTCGCCGATGCAGTGGCGCATGATCGGCCGCCGCGGGTCGTACGCGTCGTGGACGATCGTCGGCGACCCGGCGCAGACCGCGTGGGCCGGTGACCCCGCCGAGCTAGACCGGGCCCGCGACCGCGCGCTCGGCTCCCGCAAGCGCAACAGCTACGCGCTGACCACCAACTACCGCAACTCGTCGGAGATCTTCGCGGTGGCCGCCGAGGTCATCCGCGCCATCATGCCGGACCTGCCGCTGCCGAGGGCGGTGCGCAGCACCGGCGTGGACCCGGTCGACCTGGTCGCCGGCGCCGCGGCGCTGCCGGACCTCGTGCGCGAGGTCACCGAGAAGCAGTTGGCGGATGTCGACGGGACGATCGGCGTGATCACGCCGGTGCCGCGCCGCGACGAGATGGCCGGCTGGCTCACCGGCCTGCCGGAACGGATCCAGGTGGTCACGGCGCTGGAGGCCAAGGGCATGGAGTACGACGCGGTGGTGCTCGTCGAGCCGTCGTCCCTCACCGGGGACGCGGCCGGCATCCGCACGCTCTACGTCGCCCTGTCCCGGGCCACCCAGCGCCTGACCACGATCGGCACGGTCGCCGACTGGCTGCCCAGGGGCTGAGCTCCCTAGGGGATGGGCACCGCGACGGCGTTGTAGGGCGTCGTCGGCGTCGGCGGCGTGGTGAACCGCGCGTTGGGCAGGTAGAACCGCTTGCCGTACTCGGCGATGGTGGTCGGCACGTCGAAGTTGGGGTTGCCGGTCCGCGAGATCACCGTGCCGGCGGTGCCGGACCGGTTCAGCTCGATCTTCGTGATCACGTTGAGCCGGTTCTGCACCACGTAGAGCGTGCGGCCGCGCAGCCAGAGGCCGTCGCCGTTGACCAGGCTGGTGTCCGTGCCGGTCAGCTTGACCTCGGTGGCCTTGCCGTCGTAGGTGACCCGGAACAGCTTGCCGGCGTTGCCCTGCACCACGAGCAGCGCCTTGCCGTCCGGCGACGGCGCGATGCCGTTCGCGTTGTTGCCGGTCTGGTAGACGATGTCGCCGGTCAGCGGGATCGCGACCGCCGCGGACGGCAGCTTGCCGTGCCGGCCGAGCGGCAGCTTGAACAGCACCGGGTTGGTGGAGTCGGTGTACCAGGCGGCGCCGCCGGTCAGGGTGACGTCGTTGATGAAGGACGGCACGGTCTGCAGCGTGTACGACTTCAGCACCGCGCCGCTGCGGGTGTCGATCACGCGGGCGTTGCCGCCGCTGCCACCGGCCACGAAGAGCCGGCCGCGGTCATCGATCTTGAGGCCCAGTGAAGGGGTGCCGGGACCTTCGCTGAACACCGAGCCGCGGCCGGTGCGGAGGCTGACCCGGTAGATGTCGCCGTCGACGCGGGAGCCGAAGTAGGCGTAGGGCTTGTCCCCGATGGCGATGCCCTCGGGCTGGAACCCGTCGGGCAGGGCGAGCACGGAAGGCCCCCGGACGGGGGAATGCGCGGCCGCCGGCGCCGCGCCGCCGACCACAGCCAGGGCTGTGGCGATGACAATCGCGAGGGTACGTCTGGACACGGAGATGAGTTCCTTTCCAGGCGGTGCTTTTGACTTGTCCAGAACTTCATACCCCACGGGTCCGACAGAAGTTCACGTTGCCCCGTCCGACCACCCCACCCCCGCCCTTGACCAGACTGAAGACTTGTTCATATGGCAATGTCCGCATACATTGGCGACGGCGAAGCGCGCCGACGGAAGGTTGATGCATGGGAGCCGGGCACGACCACGGAGGTCAGGCAATGCGGGCGGGAGCGAAGCACCGCTCACGCCTGTGGTGGGCCGCCGGCCTGCTCGCGGGATTCATGGTCGTCGAGGCCCTGGCCGCGTGGGCGACCGGCTCGCTCGCGCTGCTCTCGGACGCCGGGCACATGTTCACCGACGTGCTCGGCATCGCCATGGCGCTCGCCGCGATCACCGCGGCCGGCCGCGCCGCCACCGACTCGCAGCGCACGTTCGGCCTCTACCGGCTCGAGGTGCTCGCCGCGCTGGCCAACGCCGTGCTGCTCACCGCCGTCGCCGGCTTCGTCGTGGTGCAGGCCGTGCGCCGCTTCACCGACCCGCCCGACGTGCCGGCCGGCGCGATGCTGCTGGTCGCGGCCGGCGGCCTGATCGTCAACGTGATCGCCTTCTGGCTGCTGCGCGAGGGCGCCCAGGAGAGCATCAACGTCCGCGGGGCCTACCTCGAGGTGCTGGGCGACCTGCTCGGCTCGGTCGGCGTCATCCTGGCCGCCGTGATCATCGGGCTGACCGGCTGGTCGTACGCGGACCCGATCGTCGCCGTGATCGTCGCGCTGCTGATCCTGCCGCGCACCTTCGCGCTCGGCCGCTCCGCGGTGCGCATCCTCGTGCAGGCCGCACCGCAACACCTCGACATCACCCGCGTCCGGGCCCGCCTGGCCGCCGTCCCCGGCGTCTGCGACGTCCACGATCTGCACGTCTGGACCCTCACCTCGGGCATGGACGTGGCCTCGGCCCACCTGAGCCTCCAGGCCGACGCCGAGCTGGGCACCGTGCTCTCCACGGCCCGCGACGCCCTGCACGACGACTTCCACATCGAGCACGCCACCCTCCAGGTGGAGCCGGTCGGCGCCGACGGGCGCTGCTCCCCCGCCGGTTGGTGATCGCAAAGGTATGGCGATCATCACATCCCAGGGTGCACCCTGATCACATCGGTCACCAGGTCGCGCCGACCCTCCGCCCGGAATCGGCCCCCTCACTACGCTAGGTGACCATGCGAACACGGGAGGACATCAGCATGCTCACGGTCATCCACCAGCCGAGGGTCGCGTGGGACGGCGCACGGGCCTTCGTGCGCGCCGCCGGCAGCCCGCACTCCGAGGCGTTCGCCGCCCGGGTGCTCCGCCGTCTCGGCAGCGAGACGTACGGGCACTTCGCCGACACGCGGCAGCGCCTGCTGACCGCGCTGGTCGAGACGGGCGGCGACCGGTACGCGGCCGACGTCGAGGCGGGCAAGTGGCGGGTGCGCCTGGAGGACCTGCTCCGCAACCGGCCGGACCTGACGGACGAGATCATCGGCCTGACGAACGAGGCTCTGGAGATCTGATCTGATCTCACCGCGATGGGTGTCGCCGCTACTTTTGCGGGAATCGGCACCCATCGCGCGGCTTGCGGCTTAAATGTCGTTTATGGGCGACGCTCGGGTCATGGTCTTCGCGCCGGCACCACAACTGACGGTGACGATCGAACAGCAGCACGACATCCCGGAACTGCATGTCCACCCGGGCGGCCAGGGCATCTGGCAGACGCGGATGATCACCTCGCTCGGCGCCGAGGTGACGCTCTGCGCGGCCGTGGGCGGCGAGGTGGGCCGGGTGCTCAAGCCCCTGCTCGACTTCAAGGGTGTTCTGCTGCGCACCGTCGCGCGCGAGAGCGGCAGCGGCTGGTACGTGCACGACCGCCGCGACGGCAAGCGCAAGGAGATCGCCGAGCAGCCCGGCGCCCCGTTCACCCGGCACGAGCTGGACGAGCTCTACAACCTCGCGCTCGCCGAGGGCCTGCGCGCCGGCAACGCGATCCTCAGCGGCCCCGCGCACCCGTCGGTGATCCGGGCCGACGTCTACGGCCGGCTCGCCAAGGACCTGCGGGCCAACGGCTGCCGGGTGATCGCCGACCTCTGCGGCAACCATCTGAAGGCCGTCCTCAAGGCGGGCCTCAACGTCGTCAAGATCAGCCACGAGGAGCTGATCAAGGACGGGCTGGCCAAGGACAACTCCGAGAAGCAACTCACCGAGGCGCTGCTCAAGCTGCACGACGAGGGCGCCGAGTCGGTGCTGGTGTCGCGGGCCGACGCGGGCGCGCTCGCGATGTTCAACGAAGAGATCTACCGGGTCGGCATCCCGAAGCTGTCGATCGCCGACCACCGCGGCGCGGGCGACTCGATGACCGCCGGCGTCGCCGCGGTGCTGGCGAAGGGCGGCACCATGCAGGACGCGGTCCGCACGGGCGCGGCCGCCGGAGCGCTCAACGTCACCCGGCACGGGCTCGGCACCGGGCATCTGGACGCGGTCCAGGTGCTCACCGAGCGGGTCAAGCTCACCCCGATCAAGAAGGCGTGATGACGAGAATCCTGGTCACCAACGACGACGGCATCGATTCGCCCGGCCTGCGCCATCTCGCGCGGGCGGCGGCGCGGGAGGGCCACGACGTCGTGGTCGCCGCGCCGGTCACCGAGGCGAGCGGGAGCAGCGCCGCGATGACCGCTGTCGAGGAGCACGGCAAGATCATCCTGCACAAGCGGGAGCTGCCGCACGCCAAGCACATCCCGGCGTACGCGGTGGCGGCCTCCCCCGCGTACATCGTGCTGCTCGCCCTGCGGGAGGCGTTCGGCGAGCCGCCGGAGATGATCTTCTCGGGCATCAACCGGGGCGCCAACGCGGGCTCGGCCGTGGTGCACTCCGGCACCGTGGGTGCCACGCTGACCGGCTCCTACGCCGGGCTGCACGGCATGGCTGTCTCGCTGGACGTGCTCTCGCCGCGGGCCTCCTCGGCGCGTAGCGGGGGCGCCGCGCTCGCCGCCATCGACCATGAGGAGGACGAGAAGCGCCACTGGGAGAGCGCGGCCGAGCTGGCCGTGCGGCTGGTGCCGACGCTGCTGCACACCCCGGTGGGCACCGTCTTCAACCTCAACGTGCCCGATCTGCACCTGGACGGCATCCGCGGCCTGCGCCGCACGTCGCTGGCCTCCTTCGGCCAGGTGCAGGTGAGCATCGCCGAGGCCGGCGAGGGCTTCGTCCGTACGGCCGTGCAGGCCGCCGACGAGCTGCTGGAGCCGGACACCGACCTCGCCGCGCTGGCCGACCACTTCGCCGTGGTCACGCCCATCCGGCCGCCCGTGGAGGCGGTGGATGTGCGGATCAACCTGGAGACGATCCAGGTGCACGCGCCGGCCCTGGCCTAGCCGGCCGGCGCGGGGCGATCAGCTCTGGGCCGCCGCGGGCTGGGCCGTGCCGTCGGCGAACGGCTCTGGGTTGCCGAACAGGCCCAGCAGGCCGGTGACCCAGAGCTGGCGGTGCGCGAAGCGGCTGGGCCGGGTGACGATCAGCTTGACGTCGCTCACGGCGGCGAGCTGGAAGGCGGCCACGAGGGCGCTGATGCCCACGGAGTCGATGAAGGTCACGTTCTCGAGGTTGAGCTCGATACGGCTGGGGTGCCCGGCGGCGAGCTGGGCGGCTACGGCCTCGCGGATCTCGTACGCGTTCTCGACGTCGATCTCGCCGCTGGGCGAGACCTCCACCACGTCGCCGGCAAGCGTCGACGTCATTATCGACAGCGTCACGCCAATTCCCTCCACCCGCCCGGAACCTCCGAGCGTCGTTCCTCCAGTGCACGGGCCACCGCACGGCGTGTCGACGCCGTCGTCGCCCGTGCCCGAGGGTTGTCCCAGCTCCTTGAGAGCGGGGCCGTCCCCCATAGGGTTCGGTGAGACTGACCAAAAGGTTAGGCACCAAACCTGTCAGACACCTGAGTGCCTCGTGTGAACCGCGTCAAGACTACCGGGGCCGGGCAAGTCGTTTCCGAAACGTGATGGCGTCCACACGCGACACGTTTCGCCCAGGACGCACATGGGCAGGGTAAACAGCGGAAGGCCAACGCAGGAGGGACACATGTTCACCAGCAAGAGCAAGGCGGAACGCACGGCCGGCCAGGCCTGGGACTACCTGTCGTCCGCCATGGCGGCGGCCGGTGACAGCGCCAAGGAGACCGCCGACCTGGCCGGCAAGGCAGGTCGCAAGGCCCGCAAGGCGAGCAAGCAGAGCTACAAGCTCGCCGGCAAGGCCAGCGACAAGGCCGATGTGGCATGGACCAGGGCAAACGCCGCCTATGCCGCGCTCGCGGGCCGTCGCCCGCCGCGGCCGTGGGGCCTGATCGCCGGCGTGGGCCTGCTGGGCATCGCGGTCGGCTGGGCGGTGGCGAGCTCCGCGCGGGCCGCGCTCGAGCGCCAGGCCGAGAACGAGGAGCTCGAGCTCGCCGAGACCGCGGTCGTCGTCACCCCCACGTACGACACGAAGTAACGCCCCCGCGACACCCCGGCCGCCGGACGGAGCCCTTTGCCGCCCGGCGGCCGGCGGCTGTCCACCCCTGCGGTGATCCACGAGGCTCGCTAGAGTCGAGCCTCGCTCGGCTTCACGTTTCTCACCGCTGTGGCTCCGCCACCTGATCAGATAAGGTCCCTTGGTGCTCACTGCGGGACATCTCCTGGGCAACCGTTACCGGTTGGACGAGCGCATCGCCACGGGCGGCATGGGTGACGTCTGGCGCGGCACCGACGTCGTGCTGGGCCGCACCATCGCTGTCAAGGTGCTGCGCTCCGCCATGCTCTCCGATCCTGAGTTCGCCGCACGTTTCTACGGCGAGGCCAGGATGATGGCGGCGTTCCGTCACCCGGGCGTGGTCGAGGTCTACGACTACGCGGGCGCCGACGAGACCGGCGGTGAGGACCAGGTCGCCTACCTGGTCATGGCGTACGTGGAGGGCGAGCCGCTCTCCACCCGGGTCAAGCAGGGCCCGATGCCGGTCGCCGAGACCATGTCGATCGTGGCGCAGGCCGCCGAGGCGCTGCACGCCGCCCACGAGAACGGCACGATCCACCGCGACGTCAAGCCCGGAAACCTGATCGTCAAGCCCAACGGCGCCGTCGTGCTGGTCGACTTCGGCGTGGCCCGCTCCAACGCGGTGACGAGCGTCACGGCGGTGAACGCGATCGTCGGCACGGCCCTCTACATGGCGCCCGAGCAGGTCGCCAAGGGCAACGTCTCGCCCGCCACCGACATCTACGCGCTCGGCGCGGTCGCCTACCACTGCATCTCGGGTCACCCCCCGTTCGACGGGGACAACGCCCTCCAGGTGGCGCTGCGCCACCTGGAGGACGAGCCGGAGCCGCTGCCCGCCCACGTGCCCGACGACGTCGTCGCGCTGATCTCCAGGGCGATGGCCAAGCAGCCGGCCGACCGGTTCGCCACCGCTGCCGAGTTCGCCGAGGCGGCGTTCGCGGCGGCCGGCCCGCTCGACTGGAAGCGGCTGACCGGCACGATGAAGGTGGCCCCGCTGAGCCCGGCGGCGCCCACCCGGGCCGTCCCGCTCCCCCGCGACCTGCCGCTCGGCCCCACGCCCGCGCCGGCCGCCGCCCGGCGCCCGCCGCGCAGCCAGACCGCGCTGCTGATCGCCGTGGTGACGCTGCTCGTGCTGGCCGGCGGCCTCGCCGCCGCGATCGCGCTGACCGGCGACGGCAACGACGACGCGAAGAACGGCACCCCCAACGACCCCGTCCCGTCGCTCACCACCGAGGCCACCACGGACGCGCCGACGGCCGAGCCCAGCCTGGAGGAGACGGCTCCGCAGAGCACGCGCGGCGGCAGCGAGCAGTCCAGCACGCCGAGCGCCACCCCGTCGCGCACGGCCACCTCCCGGCCGACCACCGCGCCCACGACCGCGCCCACCACCACCCCGGCGACGACCCAGCCGACGACCACGCCGCCCACCACCCCGCCGACGACGACGCCCACCACCCCGCCGACGACGACGCCCACCACTCCACCGACCACGGCGCCCACCCCGGAGCAGACCGGTGGCGGCGGGGCCGGAGTCACCAACCCTTGACCCTCACACGGTGTCAGGGCCCAGGCTGAGCGGACCATGTTTTCCATCGGGGAGTTCGCCGGCCTGGGCCGGGTGTCCGTGCGCATGCTGCGCCACTACGACGCCATCGGCCTGATTCGTCCCGCCCACGTCGACCCGCACAGCGGCTACCGCTTCTACACCGCCGAGCAGCTGCGCCTGCTCAACCGGGTGACCGCCCTCAAGGACCTCGGCTTCAGCCTCCAGCAGGTGCAGACGCTGATCGACGAAAAGGTCGGCACGGCCGAGCTGCGGGGCATGCTGCGCCTGCGGCGGGCCGAGCTGGCCACGCGGATGCGGCAGGACACCGCACGCCTGGCCCTGGTCGACGCGCGCCTCCGCATGATCGAGAGCGAGGGGCACATGGACACGGGAGACGTCGTCCTCAAGAACATCCCGGCGCTGCGGGTGGCGCAGCTGTCCGGCACGGCCGCCGGGTACGACCACCCGACGTCGATCACCGAGAACCTCACCCCGCTCTATCCGCGCCTGATGGAGCTGATGGAGCAGCACGGGGTGGCGATGACCGGCTCGCCGATCGCCTGGTACGAGCCGGCGCCGGCCGGGCCGGGCGACGAGACGATCCGGGTGCACGCGGCCTTCCCGATCGGCGGCGCCGAAGTGGGCCCGGAGGCCGGCTTCGAGGTGGCGGTGCTGCCGCCGATCGAGCAGGCGGCCACCGCGCTGCACCACGGCCCGATGTCGGAGGCCTTCCGCACCGGGCAGAAGATCGCCAACTGGATCGACGACAACGGGCACCGCACGATCGATCCCGGCTTCGCCCGCGAGATCTACCTCGACTGCCCGCCGGGCGACTTCGACAAGTGGGTCACCGAGATGCAGGTGCCGGTGAGAACTGCACCCGAAAACTAACCTCAAGTTCCTCAAGCCGCTGCCGATGGGCGGCTCATGACCTATCCGACAGCACCGCCCTGGGCCGTCCCGCCGGCGACACCGGCGCCGGAGGAACCGCAACCGTGGACGCCGCCGGGGCGGCTGCTCGTCGCGTACCCCGAGGAGATGGACCCGACCTCCCGCCCGGAGGCGCCCTCCTGGCTGCCGGTGGTCTTCTGGACGCTGGCCGGCGCGCTGCCCGGCGTGATCTCGGCGGCGCGCCGGTCCCGGGAGGCCCGGCGCGGCCGCCACGCGGCACATCCCTACTGGATCGCGTGGAGCGCGACCCTCCTCACGATGGCCGCGCTCGCGCTCGCGTTGATCTAGAAGACCGGCACGCCCTCGCGGACGAGCTGCCAGTTCTTGACGAAGAAGTCGGCCGGGTTGATCGAGCCCTTGGCCTGCGCCCAGTCGATCAGGAGCTGGCGGATCTCCTGCTGCGCGTTGTAGACCTGCGTCTTGACGATGCCGGGGAAGTTGCCGCCGCCGGAGCGCCGGTAGTTGTTCACCGCCACCACGAACCGCGCGGCCGGGTCGACGTCGGCGCCGGCGATCTGGAGGCGGGTGATGCGCGAGCCCACCGGCTTGCTGATGTCGATGTCGTAGTCGACGCCGGAGAACACGTCGTAGTTGTAGTCCGGCACCGACGAGTCGCTGATCGTGGCCGGGTCGGCCGAAGCTCCCGGCGCCAGCGTGACGAAGTACTTCGCCGAGTACTCCAGGTACGCCTTCACCTCGGCGCCGGTCAGCACGACCGCCTCGAGCGTGTTGTCGTAGATGTAGAGCCCGGCGACGTCCTTGATCTTGACTTCGCCCTTCGGGAACACCGCGGTGCGGCTGAACGGCGCGGCGATCGACAGCACCGGCAGGCTCGCGTACTCGGTGCCCGCGAGCGCGGCGGTCACGGTGTCGGTCTGCACCTTGTTGATGTAGTCCAGGATCGGGGTGTCCTGGTACCGCGACGTGGCGGCCGAGAGCTCCTCGGTCGAGGTGGCCACGACCTGGTTGACGTACGCGACGGTCTTGGCGTGCTGCGCCTTGACCGCGGCCAGCACCTTGGGGTCGGCGTCGACCGTGTTGGTGTTCAGCGTGGTCGCCGCCTTGGCCGTGATCCGCCAGCGGCCCTTCTCCCGTACGAGATCGAAGTCCATCTTGGTGAGGCGCTGGCCCCACTTGGACGGCTCGGACATGAGCACCTGCTGCCCGGTCTTCGTGTTGGTCACGAAGCGCTGCGGGATCTCCAGGTGGGCGTGGCCGAAGAGGATCGCGTCGATGCCCGGCACGTTCTGGGCGATCAGCGCGGCCGGGTTCTCGTTCGGCAGCTCGGGGCCGTAGCTGGAGGTGCCGCTGTCGCCGCCGTGCGCCGAGACCAGCACGATGTCGGCGCCGTGTGCCCGCATGACCGGCACCCACTTCGCCGCGGTCGTCACCATGTCGAGGAACTCGAGCTTGCCCTCGACGTTGCCCTTGTCCCAGATCGCCACGCCCGGGTTGGTGAGGCCGAGGATGCCCACCCGCAGGGTCGGCGCGTGCTTGCCCAGGGAGACCTTCTTGATCACGTACGGGGTGAAGGCCGGCCGGCCCGTCGTGGCGCTCACGGCGTTCGCGGCGAGGGCCGGGAACCCGAGCTGCCGGATCCACAGGTTCAGCAGCGGCAGACCGTAATTGAACTCGTGGTTGCCCAGCGTGATGGCGTCGTAGTGGAGCACGTTCATGGCGCGGGCCATCGGGTGCTTCTCACCGGTCGTGGTGATCGGCTCCTGCTTGGCGTAGTACGTGGCCAGCGGCGTGCCCTGGATGGTGTCGCCCGCGTCGAGCACCAGCGTGGCGCCCGTCGCCTCCCGGCGCAGCTTGTTCACCAGGGCGGCGAGCTTGGCGACGCCGACGTCGTTGTGCGCACTGTCGTCGTACTCGGCGTCCTTGTAGTAGTCCCAGTTGTAGACGTTGCCGTGAGTGTCCGATGTGCCCAGCACCGTGAGGTGGTAGGTCTCCGGGGCGTGTCCGCCCTTGGGGTGCGCCTGCGCCGCCTCGGAGAGGACGAGCGGTGCCGCCGCCGTCGCGGCCGAGGCGGCCAGCACGGTACGCCGCGAGATGGTCATGTCGGGCCTTTCGAGTTTCGGACCTCTTCCGGTGGCACCCTAGTCTTCGACATAACCCCAGGTCGATGCCCACATGATCACATCACGGCCGGTAGCGGGATGCCCAGCAGACCGAGACCGAGGGTCAGCGTCTCGCCGGTCCGCGCGGTCAGCGTGAGCCGGCTCGCCCGGGTCGCGCCGCCGGACTTCAGGATGGGGCACTTCTCGTAGAAGGTCGTGAAGGCCACCGCGAGGTCGTGCAGGTAGCCCGCCAGCCGGTGCGGCTCCCGCGCCTCGGTGGCGGCGGCGATCGCCGGTTCGAGGCCGGCCAGCGCCAGCGCGAGCCGCCGCTCCGCCGGGTCGCCGAGCACCACGGCGCCGGGAGCGTCCGCCGCCTTGGCCAGGATCGACCGGATCCGGGTGACCGCGTATTGCAGGTACGGGCCGGTGTTGCCGCTGGCGGCGAGCATCCGGTCCCAGTCGAAGACGTAGTCGGAGCGCCGGTCGCTCGCCAGGTCGGCGTACTTGATCGCGCCGATGCCGATGGCCGGGTCGGTGGCCCGCGCCACCGCCTCGTCCAGCAGGCCGGCCAGTTTGATCGTGTCGCCGGACCGGGTCTTGAACATCTTGCCGTCGGCGCCGAGGATCGAGCCGAAGCCGATGTGCTCCGCGGTGGCGCCGCCGAGCCAGCCGGCCTGCCGGGCGACCGCGAAGACCATCTGGAAGTGGGTTCGCTGCGGGGCGCCGACGACGTAGAGCAGCCGGGTGGCGTGCAGCTCCCGCGTCCGGTGCCGCACCGCGGCGAGATCCGTGGCGGCGTAGCCGAAACCGCCGTCGCTCTTGCGCACGATCAGCGGGAGCGGCTCGCCGTCCCGCCCGGCGAACCCCTCGGGAAAGGCGCAGAGGGCGCCCTCGCTCTCGACGAGCAGGCCCTTGGCGGTCAGCTCCGCCACCACGTCGGCGAGCATCGGCTGGTAGAAGCTCTCCCCGACGAAGTCGCCCGGCGCCAGCCCGATGCCCAACCGGTGGTAGATGTCCAGGAAGGACGCCTCGGACTGCGCGACCAGCCGCCGCCACAGCGACCGGGACGCCGGGTCGCCGCCCTGCAGCGCCACCACCCGCAGCCGCGCCCGGGTCCGGAAGTCGTCGTCGCCGTCGAACCTGGCCCGCGCCAGCCGGTAGAGCTCGGTGAGGTCGCCCAGGCTCGCGCCCTCGTGGTCGTCGTCGGCCAGCTGCTCGATCAGCATGCCGAACTGGGTGCCCCAGTCACCCAGGTGGTTGACCCGCACCACGTCGTGCCCGGCGCTCTCCAGCAGCCGCGCCAGCGCGTCCCCGATGATCGTCGACCGCAGGTGGCCGACGTGCATCTCCTTGGCCACGTTCGGGCTCGAATAGTCGACGACGACTCTCTGTCCCTCGGCCGCCCGCGGCGCCGCGGGCGGCGTGCGCAGCGCGCCCACCAGCACCTCGTTGTCGACGGTCAGGTTGAGGAATCCCGGCCCCGACAGCGTCACGCCGGACAGGCCCGACTTCCCGGCCACCTCGGCGGCGATCTCCCGCGGCGGCCGGCCGAGCTCCTTGGCCAGCGCCAGCGCCGCCCCCGACTGGAAATCGGCGTGCTGCGACGGCCGCACCGCCGGATCGACCGGCCGCCCGGCGACCGCCTCGAACGCCGGCGCCAGCCGCCCGGCGAGAAATGCTTCCACATCCATGATCAACCCCATCGGCGTGCGCGGATGACGGGTCGACCGGTGCCGTGCCGGCGGGTGCGACCCGCCGGCGGAATGCAGAGATCAGCGGCGGTCGTGAGAACGCCGGCGTCGCTCGCTGAAGGTCTGCATGGCCGACACTGTAGCCGAGATCGCGCCCGGCCCCGAGCGAGAAACTGCGCGCGGGCGGCGGGGGTAGCAAGATGTGAGGCGTGAAGAAGCTCATCAACGACCCCGCGGACGTGGTCGCCGAAGCCCTCGACGGACTCACCCGCACGGCGGCGCCGGTGGCGCGGCTCGACGGGTCGGTGACCGCCATCCGCGCCGACGTGGGCGAGCTGCGCGCCGCGGGGCGGGTGGCGCTGGTCTCCGGTGGCGGGGCGGGGCACGAGCCCGCGCACGCCGGATATGTCGGCGCGGGGATGCTGACCGCGGCGGTCTCGGGTGAGGTCTTCACGTCGCCGTCGGTCGACGCGGTGCTGGACGCGATCCGGGCGGCCGCGACGCCGGGCGGGGTGCTGCTGATCGTCAAGAACTACACCGGTGACCGGCTCAACTTCGGGCTCGCCGCCGAGCTGGCCCGCGCCGAGGGCATCGAGACGGCGACCGTGGTGGTCGGCGACGACGTGGCGGTGGCGGCGTCGAACGGCGCGGGCCGCCGGGGGCTCGCCGGCACGGTGCTCGTGCACAAGGCGGCGGGCGCGGCGGCCGCGGCGGGCCGGCCGCTCGCCGACGTGGCGGCCGTGGCGCAGCGGGTGGCGGACGCGGTGGGCACCATGGGGGTGGCGTTGAGCGCCTGCACGGTCCCGGCCGCCGGTCAGCCGGGCTTCCTGCTCGACGGCGACGAGGTCGAGTGGGGCCTCGGCATCCACGGCGAGCCGGGGATCGAGCGAGGAGCCATCCTCCCGGTACGGGAGACCGTGGCGCGACTGGCGCAGGCGATCCTCACCGATCGCGGGGCCGGTGCGGGCGCGCGCGTGGTCGCGATGGTCAACGGCCTGGGCGCGACGCCGCCGATGGAGCTGTCCATCATGGCCGGTGCGGTCGCCCGTGACCTGGCCGAGCGCGGCATCACGGTGGAGCGCCTCTGGGCGGGCAACTTCCTGACCGCGCTCGACATGGCCGGCGCCTCGCTGACCCTCCTGCCGGTCGACGACGAGCTTCTCGCCCTGCTGGACGCGCCGGCCGCCGCTCCCGCGTGGCCCGCCGTGGCGTCCCGTCCGGGCCCGGTGACCATTCCCGCCCCGGACGCCGAGCGGGCCCCGACCGGCGAGCTCGCCGTCACCGATCCGCTGCGCCGGGCGCTGGAGGCGGTCGCCGAGACGCTGATCTCGGCCCGGGACGAGCTGACCGAGCTCGACCGCGAGGTGGGCGACGGCGACCTCGGCATCAGCCTGGCCCGCGGCGCCGCGGCGATCCTGGCCGAGGGCCCCGCCTACCCGGGCGCCGACGGCCCGGGCGCCGTGCTGCGCGCCGCGTCGGCCACCGTCCGGCGCTCGGTCGGCGGCACGTCCGGCCCGCTCTACGCGGTCCTGCTGCTCCGCGCGGCCGCCTGCCTGCCCGGTCCCACCGGTGCGCCCGCCGACTGGGCCGCGGCGTTCCGCGCCGGCGTCGCCGGGGTGCGCGAGATCGGCGACGCGGCCGTGGGCGACCGCACGATGGTCGACGCCCTTCAGCCCGCCGCCGACGCCTTCGCCGGCAGCCTCGCCGCCGGCCACGACTGGCGGTTCGCGCTCGACGCCGCGGTGGAGGCCGCCAGGGTGGGCGCCGACGCCACGGCCCAGGTCCGCGCCCGGCTGGGCCGCTCCAGCTACCTGGGCGATCGGGTGCTCGGCCGCCCCGACCCGGGCGCGGTGGCGGTCGCCCGCTGGCTCGGCGCGGTGGCCTCTACGCTGCGCTCGTGACTGCGCAACTCTGGCAACCCGGCGAGGCGGGCGTGCTGCGGCTCCCGTCGGGCCGGCTGCTGCGCGGCCGGGGGCTGCGCGAGCCCATGCCGTCCGGTCATCCGCCCACGTTCGGCGTCTACCTGCTGGGCACCGCCCCGCCCGAGTTCGGGTGGGAGAGCCGGTGGATCCGGTGGCCCGACTTCCGGCTGCCGGCCGACCCCTCGTACGGCAGGAAGGTCTTGATCGAAGCCTGGGAACGCAGCGAGAGCGACCGGGTCGAGATCGCCTGCGGGGGTGGGCGCGGGCGGACCGGGACCGCGCTGGCCTGCGTCGCCGTGCTCGACGGGGTGCCGGCGGCCGAGGCGGTCGCGTTCGTGCGCGAGCACTACCATCCGCGCGCGGTGGAGACGCCGTGGCAGAAGAGGTTCGTGCGCGCCTTCCGGCCGTGACGCACAGCCGAGGCACGGAGCAAACCCAGGGCGATGATCAGAAGCGGCCATTACGCTGGAGCAGCACGCCGAGGCCCTGGGGGTTTGATGATCGTCGTGGAGCGCACTCTCGCCGTGACCGCTGCGTCGGGTCCGGTGCTCGGATACCTCACCGATTTCGGCAACACCGCTGCGTGGGACCCGGCCGTGCAGCGGTCCACCCGCCAGGACAGCGGGCCGATCCGGCCGGGCGCCAGCTGGCTGCAGGTCTGCAAGATCCTCGGGATCACCACCGAAATGGTCTACACGCTGGTCTCGGCCGAGGCCGGACGCCTGCTCTTCCACGGCCGCAACGAGGGCGCCACCTGCACCGACTCGGTCGCCGTGCGCCCGCTGGCGGCCGGCGCCGAGGTGACCTACCGGGTGGAGCTCGAGATGCACGGCCTGGCCAAGCTGGCCACGCCGCTCATGCGGGTCGAGTTCGAGAAGTTCGGCACGGCCAGCGCGGTGGCCCTGACCAGCGCCCTCAACGGGCTGGCCGCGATGCGGACGACGGAGGTGCAGTTCCCGCCGCCCGCCACGCTTCCCTCCACTGTGCTGGGTGAGCTGCCCGGTTAGGCCCGGGTCGCGACGATCCGCAGGTAGGTCGACGGGACCTTGCACGTGCCGTCGGTGGCCGTGTTGAAGCGGGCGATCAGCGCCACCAGGTCGTCGTAGAGCGGCTTGCCGCCGTCCGGGCCGAGCGCCTCGAACGCCTTCAGTGTGGGCCCGTAGTGCTGCCGGAAGTAGTCGGCGAACGCCTCCGGCGACGCGAAGCGGAAGACGAACGCCCGCTCGGCGACGTCCAGCGCGGCGACCCGGTCGCCGAAGAGCTCGCGCACCCGCGGCTCGCTGCCCCACTCCACCGGCCCGCGAATGCCGGGCGGCGGCGGAACCCGCCGGCCCACGGTCCGGAACATCTCGCCGATGAAGCCCTCCGGCGTCCAGTTCGCCATCGCGACGGTGCCGCCGGGCCGGCACACCCGGGTGATCTCCGCCGCGGTCCGCTCCTGGTCGGGCGCGAACATGGCGCCGACCACGGAGATCACCGCGTCGAAGCTCCCGTCCGCGCACGGCAGGCTCTCCGCGTCGGCCACCTCGGTGGTGATCGGCAGGTGCTCGGCCGCGGCCCGCTCCCGCGCCCGGTCGAGCAGCGCCGCCACGTAGTCGGTCGCCACCACGTCCGCGCCGCACCGTGCCGCCGCGATCGACGCGTTGCCCGTTCCGGCCGCCACGTCGAGCACCCGCGCGCCCGCCGACAGGTCGGCGGCCTGCACCGTCTCCTCCGCCATCGGATGGATCAACGCGGCCACCGCGCCGTAGTCGCCGCTGGCCCACGTCTTCTGCTGCTTCGCCTTCACGCCTTCGAGTACGAGTTCAGTCATGCCTTCGACGCTAGGAATCGCCGCGGCTCCCCACATGGGGAAGGCTCCCTATCTTGCCGGTCAGAGGAGGCCGCGTTCCCGGGCCGCGGCGGCCGCCCTGCCCCGGGAGCTCACCCCGAGCTTGCCGAGCACCGCGGAGACGTGGTGATCGACGGTCTTGGCCGAGACGGTCAGCCGGGCGGCGATGTCGGCGTTGCTCAGGCCCTCGGCGAGCAGGGCCAGCACCTCGCGCTGCCGGGCGGTCAGGCCGGCCTCACCCGGCCGGCCGGGCGAGCCGCCGGCGGGGCGGCGCGGGCCGCGCGGCACCGGAAGGCCGCGCTCGCGCAGGCCGGCGCGGAGCAGCCGGGCGCGGGCGGTGGCGCCCAGGCGGTCGAAGACGCGCAGGGCCTCGGCGACCGCGGGGCCGTCACCGTGTGCGAGGGCCTCGGCCCGGGCGTACGGGCAGTCGCGCTCCTGCCAGAACGCGGCAGCGCCGCGCCAGTCGCCCGCGATGAGCAGGCGGAACGGGGTGGCCGCGCCCGGCGGGGCGGCGGACAGGCCGCCGCAGCGCCACAGCCAGAAAGCCAGCTCGCCGGTGAACCACGCGTGGCCGAAGCGCTCGGCGACGGCGAGGCCCCTCTTCGCCTCGATCGCCGCCCGCTCGGGGTCGCCGGCCAGCCAATACGCCTCGGCGAGGGCGACCGCGGCGGGACACACGAACTGGGCCTCGCCGGTCGGGTAGCCGTGCTCGGCGGCGACGAGCGCGTCCTCCAGCCCGCCGGGCACGTCGCACCGGGCCTCGAGCACGGCCTTGACCGCCATCGCCGACACCCGGGCGCCGCCGGAGTGCGGCGGCGCGGTCAGGGCCTCGGCCGCGTCGTCGCGGGCCGCCTGCCAGTCGCCGCGCGCGAGGTGCAGGCGCGCGCGGTGGCCGAGCAGGTGGCGCACGTACCCGTCGAGGTCCCGAGCGACGAGGAACGGGATGATGCGGTCGAACGTCTCCTCGGCGATCGTCATCTCGTAGGCGTCGACGGCGAAGCTCGCCAGGTTGACCAGCGCCCGGCCCGCGTGATCGTCGAAGCCGGCCGCGGCCGCCATCTCGTGGGCGCGGCGCAGCTCGCCGATGCCCTCGGTCTCGCCGGCCAGCGTCCGCGCCGAGCCGATGTTGACCAGCGCGTGCAGCTCGGTGTCCAGGTCGCCGAGGCGCCGGGCCAGCTCGGTGGCGCGCACACCCCAGCCGATGGCCCGCTCCCCCTCGTGGCCGAGCATGAAAAGCTGCGAGAGATTGCTGTACGCCGCCGCGAGCGCCGGACCGGGCGGCAGCCCCTCGAGGACCTCGACCGCCCGGAAGCCGGCGTCGCGCGCCTCGGCGGGCCGGCCGAGCCACCAGCTCAACCGCGAGATCCAGCGCAGGTTCTCGCCGATGCGCAGCTCGTCGCCGAGCGCGGTGCGCAGGGCCAGCGCCTGCCGCCGGGCGTCGATCGCCTCGGGGGCGAGCCCGCCGTGGTAGGCGGCCAGCGCGTACTCCTCCAGCAGCGCCGCACGCTCACCGGCCGGATGATCGGCGAGCAGCGGCAGCGCCCGCTGATAGTGGGCCGCCGCCTGCCGGTACGCACCCAGCGAGGCGGCCCGGCGGGCGGCGATCGGCGCCCATCGCAGCACCGCGGCCGTGTCCCCGGCGTGGTGGGCGTGGTGGACCATCCAGGCCGGCTCGACGCCGGCCCGCCCGGCGTGGCCGGCCAGGATCTCGGCGTGCAGCGCGGCCCGGCGCGCCGGGGAGAGCGACTCCTCGACGGCCCGCCGCAGCAGCTCGTGGCGGAAGGCGACGCCGGGGCCGCGGGCGGTGAGAACGCCGCGGTCGAGGCACTCCTCCACGGCGTCGAGCCGGTCCACGGCGAAGCCGTTCTGGGTGGGCACGACCGACACCAGGTGGGCGACCTCGCGCGCCTGCGGGGAGAGCTCGGCGATGCGCGAGAGGACCAGGTCCCGCACGGTCGGCGGCACGCCCTCGGCGGGCGCGGCCAGCACCTCGGCCACGAGCAGCGGGTTGCCGCCCGTCACCTCGTACACCTCGGAGGCCGGACGCCCCGCACGCCGCGCGAGCTCGCCCACCGCCGCCGGCGTCAGCGGCGGCAGGCTCACCCGCCGGACCAGGCCCCGCGGCAAACCGGCCAGGACAGTGCGCAGGCGGTGATCGGGGCCGACCTCCTCCTCGCGGTACGTGATCAGCAGCAGCGCGCGGCAGAGCGCGAGCCGGCGGCCCAGGAACGCGACCATGTCGAGGGTCGCCTCGTCGGCCCAGTGCAGATCCTCCAGGACGACGACCGGCCGGGCGGCCTGCGGCGGGCGGTCGAGCGCCTCCAGCAGCAGGTCGAAGACCTCGGCACGGGCGCCGTGGCCGATCCGCTCGCGCAGCGGCCCGCCGAGGCGGCGGGCGATGTCGTGCAGCGGGCCGAGCGCCCGCGGGGTGAGCAGCGGATCGCAGGCGCCCCACAGGGTCTGCGCGCGTGGGCCGGCGGCCTCGGTGAACGCGGTCGCCAGGGTGGACTTGCCGGCCCCGGCCTCGCCGCTGACCACGGCGACGCGCCCGCCGGCGGCGGAGTCCGCGAGCAGGCGGTCCAGCGCGGCGAGCTCGCCCGCGCGCTCGAGCAGGTCCGTCACGGCCTCAGGCTAGGCGCGACCTGGGCCGGGGCCTAGCGACTATCGGACAGGCGCGGGGTGACGATCGACGGTGTTGAGCCCGAAGACGTCCTCGACCAGATCGAGCGCCTTGATCCACGGGAAGGGCGCGCCGTTGCCGGGCACCCAGCCGTCGACCGGGCCGAACAACACCCGCACGCCCTCGGCACGCAGCTCGTCGAGGGAACGGCGGAACGGGCGGCGGGCGGCGAGCGCCTCGTTGACCGCGGGCACCACGACGGTCGGCACGCCCCGGCCGATCACGTCGGCGACGGAGCTCAACGCGTACGTGTCGGCGATGCCCTGCGCCAGCTTGTTTATGGTGTTGAAGGTCGCCGGCGCGACGATGAGCGCGTCGGCGGGCGGCGAGATCCTGGTGCCGTCCGGCGCGAACTTGTACGTGGTGCGCACCGGCTTGCCGCTGGCCCGGGCGACCTCGGCCGGGTCGATGAACTCGAGCGCGTTCTGTGTCGCCGTGACGTCGACGGACCAGCCGCGCCCCATCGCCGTCTCGATCAGCCCGAGCACCCCCGCGGCCGCCGATCCTCCGCAAACCACCACACGTAAGTCACCCATACCTTACGATTCTGTCGGATGATCGGGATCTTCGGGCTTCGTCCGGGCATCTGAGGTCTGGGCTTTCGAGTTGTAGGACCGGTAGGCGAGGTAGAGCGCGCCCACCGCCGCCACGGCCGCGGCCACACTGGACAGTTGATCGGCCATGCTGGGCCCGAGCGCGACCACGAAGACCACCAGGCTCAGCACCAGCAACAACCCGAGCAGCACGGTGCGCCACCAGCGCGGCAGCTGCGGGCCGGGCATCTTCTTGCGCACCAGGTAGACGCCGCTCTCGATCAGCACGATGGCGGCGGTCACCACGATGCAGATCTGCCACGCCTCGATGCTCATCGCAGGTGCCCCTGGATGTCCTGGATGAACTGCTGGGTGAGCTGCTCGCCGTCGTAGAGGAACCGGTGCGTGTGCCCGGCGAAGCTCTCGGCGAACGCCGCGTAGTCGCGGTGCATGGGCCGCGGGCGGGACGACTCCACCCCGTTCCGGATCACCTTGAGATGCGGCAGCGTCTCGGTCACCACCGGATCGATGTACGCGTCCAGGCCGGTCGGCGCGAAGCCGTGCTTGGCGAGCAGCAGCTGAGCGTGCGCGTCGGTGAGGAAGTGGATCGCCTCGACCGCCTCGTCCTGGTGATCGCTCTCGGCCGAGACCGCGAGGCTCTGCCCGCCGATGATGCCGATCGGCACCCGGCCGAGCCGGATCTCGTCGGTGGCCGGCTTGGTGCGCTCGGCCCGGTCGATCGCCGGGAAGTAGACCGGCCAGTTGCGCATGTAACGCAGGCTGTTGCGCTGGAACGTGCGGTTGGTGTCGTCCTCGCCGGCCTCCGCGCCGACACGCCGCCCCCGGATCGCAGCCGCGAGCGGCTCCAGCGCCGAACGCCACTGGCCGAGGCTGAACGAGAGCTGCCCGCTCTCGTCGAGGATCGCCTCGTCCTGCGCCAGCGCCTGCTCCAGGACGTTGACCACGAACGCCTCGTCGGTCTGCGAGCCGACCGTGTCGAGCTGGCCGACGAAGCTGCGCGAGCTGGTCGTCATGACCTGCGCGAGCGTGGGATCGGGGCCGGCCTCGGCCTTGTCGGTGACGCGGCGGTAGAGCACGCCGACGTCGGTGTTGAAGGGCACCGCCCAGAAGTCGTCGGAGCCCTCGCGCACGTTGAGCCGCCGCACCGGGGCGAGCAGCGAGATGTCGTTGCGCGGGGTGATCGGCACGATCCGCTTCTCGGCCGCGAACTTGGGGATGTGGATGACGTCGAGGTTGAAGGTGTCGGCGTGGCTGGAGATGAACTTCTCGTACTGGTCCCGCGTCGAGCTGTTGACCTCGATCGGCTCGATCTTGACGTACGGGTTGAGGTCGTTCCACATCTGCACCAGCAGCCGCCGCCCACCGGTCCGGTCCCCGCCGGTCACCAGCGTGAGGGTGACCTCCTCGCGGCGGGTGAGCAGATAGCTCGCCGAGGCGGAGAGCATGCCGGCCGTGAGGACACCCGCGAGGAACGACCGTCGTGAGTAGAGCTCCGTCATGGGCGCCTCCGTCCGCGCCCCCCGACAGTACAGATCGACGTCAATCTTCGCTGTTGTTCACAACAACCTCGTCAGCCCCGCTAAGCGGACCACCGCCCCCGGCGCCCGTTTCCCGCCTAGGCTGGCAACCGTGCACACGGTCGTCGAGGTGGGCAGCCGGCTCGATCCGGAGATCAGCTGGCCGGAGGGCGCCGCCCTGAGCATGTTCGCCGGTGAGCCCGTACAGCTGATGATCTTCCTGAGCCGCCCCCACGAGCTGGAGATCCAGGCGGTCAGCTCGCCACCCACCCAGTTCGCGTGGGTCGACAGCGAGCAGGCGGGCGTGCTCGTCTACCGCCTCGGCCCCCTGCTGACCTGGTCACAGACCCCGTACAACCCGCACCTGTTCCCACCCGAGGACGGCCTGCCCGGCGTCGACGCCGACCCGGTCGTGCAGATCGTCCTCATCGACCGCGACACCAACATCGTCAAGGCCCTCAACGCGGTGCGCTGGCCCGAGGAGTTCGCCGCCGCCGTCCGCGCCTCCGTCGTCCGCATGCGCGAGACCCCGTTCAACCGCATCGCCTACGACCACACGCTGGCCGCCCTGCACCGCCACTACCCCACCGCCGAGGACCTGATCGTCGACCGCGCCGAGGCCCACTGCACGGCCACTCCCCTCACCACCGAGGAGTGACCGCGGCCCATCCCCGCTGTTAGCGCCGCGGTCGTGGGTGGGGCTGTGCGGCCGGCGACGTTTCGGATCGGCGGGGATCTGGAGGTGGGGCGGCTCGGGTTCGGGGCCATGCCCAGCCAGGTCGCGCTGGCCTGGCTGCTCGCCCGGTCGCCGGTCGTCGTCCCGATCCCGGGCACGAGCCGCATCGAGCATCTCGAGGAGAACCTCGCCGCCCGGGAGTTGCGGCTGGGTGAGTGGGCGGGCCGGTAGCCCGCCCACTCCCCTGCCCGTCAGGCGGCTCGCTTGCCGACCACGCCGTGCGGGTCGATCACGTACTTGCGGGCCGCGCCCTGATCGAACTCCTGGTAGCCCCGCGGGGCCTGGTCGAGCGAGATCGGGGTGGCGTTGACGTTCTTCGCGATCTGCACCCTGTCGTGCAGGATCGCCATCATCAGGTTGCGGTTGTACTTCATGACCGGGCACTGGCCGGTCACGAACGAGTGCGACTTCGCCCAACCGAGGCCGAGCCGCAGCGACAGCGAGCCCTCCTTGGCCGCCTCGTCGACACCGCCCGGGTCACCGGTCACGTAGAGGCCGGGGATGCCGATCGCGCCGCCCGCGCGGGTCATCGTCATCAGCGAGTTGAGCACCGTCGCCGGCATCTCGGTCTGCGCGTTCTGCCCGTGGCCGCGGGCCTCGAAGCCGACCGCGTCGACCGCCGCGTCGACCAGCGGCTCGCCGATCGCCGGCGCGTCGTGGCCGAGGATCTGCCGCACCTGCTCGACCGGGTCGCCCTGCGCCACGTTCACCGTCTCGCAGCCGAAGCTGCGGGCCTGCGCCAGCCGCTCCTCGTTCAGGTCACCCACGATCACCACAGCCGCGCCGAGGAGGTACGCCGAGGTGGCCGCCGCCAGGCCGACCGGGCCGGCGCCCGCCACGTACACCGTCGATCCGGTGGTGACTCCGGCGCTGACGCAGCCGTGGTAGCCGGTCGGGAAGATGTCGCTGAGCATGGTCAGGTCGAGGATCTTCTCCAGTGCCTGGTCGCGGTCGGGGAACCGGAGCAGATTCCAGTCCGCGTACGGGACGAGCACGTACTCGGCCTGCCCGCCGACCCAGCCGCCCATGTCGACGTAGCCGTACGCCGATCCCGGCCGGTCCGGGTTGACGTTGAGGCAGATCCCGGTCTTGCCCTCCTTGCAGTTGCGGCACCGCCCGCAGGCGATGTTGAACGGCACCGAGCACACGTCGCCGACCTTGACGTATTCGACGTCCGGCCCGACGTCGACGACCTCGCCGGTGATCTCGTGCCCGAGCACCAGCCCCTCGGGCGCGGTGGTCCGCCCGCGCACCATGTGCTGGTCGCTGCCGCAGATGTTGGTGGTGACCGTCTTGAGGATCGCCCCGTGCCGGACCTTGCGCCCGATGTTGGCCTTGTTGACGCCCGGCCCGTCCTTCAGGTCGTACGTCGGATAGTCGATGTCGTGGACCTCGACGCGTCCCGGCCCCTCGTACACCACTGCTCGGTTTCCTGGCATCGTTGCCTCCCGTCCAGACGTGGGGAACTGCCGGCGCACGCGCCCCCAGCCGGTCGGGGCCACGGCGCCCGCAAGAGCCAGTCTTCTCCTGATCCGTCCGGGAAAAACGGGACGTTATGGCAGCTCACGCCGATCCCGGCATTGCTCACATATCCAGAGACGCAGATGTCCGTCCGGACGTTTCTGCGCACCGAGCGGACGAGGGCGCCCAGGTGAGACGAGTGCGGCGCGGCGACACGCAGTTGATCCATTTTGGGACCTTTCGCCGTCGCGGTAGTCTGCTGTCCGCCATTGGATACTTGCGTTTTGCAGATAGCTTGCCGCAGGTGGATTAGCATCGGGCCATATGGAGGGCATGACGATGACGAAGATGTTCGACGTCCGGAGGTCGGAGGCGTTCCGGCAGCTTCGCGACGTGGAGAAGGTCGCCACGAGCATCTTCCTCAACAGTCCGCTCTGGGTGCCGGGCATCTTCCAGGTGCCGGCGTACGCGCGCGAGATGATCTCGCGCATCTCCGGGCTGCCCGCCGACGACGCCGAGGTCCTCGAGCGCGCCGAGGTGCGCGAGGAGCGGCACGCCGCGTTCCTGCGGCGACTGCGGGGCGACGAGGCCCCCGAGGTGCGCGTCGTGCTCGACGAGTCCGTGCTCCGCCGCGCTCCCGCGGGGTCCGGCGCGATGCGGGAACAGCTCGATCATCTCGTCGAGCTCTCCGAGATCCCTTCCGTCCACATCGGCGTCATTCCGCTCGACCAGGGCCCGCACCAGGGCCTGGCCGGCCCCTTCGAGGTGCACGACGCCGCGACCGGCGCTCTGGTCTTCTTCGAGAGCGCCGAGGGCGACCGCATCGTCGACGCGCCGCAGAGAGTCGCCCTCTACCGAGATCTGGTGGGCACGCTGATGAGCACCGCGGTGACGGGCGAGGAATTGCGCACACTGCTGAGCAAGCTCACCGCCCGCTGACCCGGATTGCCGTCACTCCGGGAAGGCGCCGCCGGCCTTCAGGTCGGCGATGAAGGCCCGGAAGGTGTCGTGGTCGAATCGAAGGACGGGACCGCCGCGATCCTTGGAGTCACGCACGAGCACTTCGTCCTCGGTGGCTTTGACCTCGACACAGGCACCGCCCGAGCTTCTCGAGCTCGTGCGCCATTCAGGGCTGTTTCGGTCTAGCATTGCGCCTCCCGCAAGCCGACAATTGCCCAGCACCCGGCACTCCGGCGGAGCCGGCTGATCACCCAGCGTACCCGACATCCAGAAATCTGGATTGTTCGAAAGGTGCCAGAAGGGCGGCGTCCCGCGCGCTCTGACGCTTCCCCGACGGTGTTGTACGATTCCTGCGGGTAGGCACGCGCTATCTGCGTTTTGCAGCCTGCCGACGGCTACAGGGCGGGCGGTGACGAGGCATGACCGACGTTTCCGGTCAGTCCTTCGTGCCGTCCGCCGCCGTCGGGCCCAAGGTGGCCAAGGCCAGCGTCGCGCACCGCCTCAGAGTCCTGCGCGAGCAGGCCGGCATGAGCGCCGCAACGGTCGCCGCCACCATGGATTGGTCGGTCTCCAAACTGACTCGCATCGAAAAGGGCGAGGTGACCGTCCAGCCTTTGGAGGTCCGCGCGCTGCTTGCCCATTACGGTGTCACCGACGAGGATCTGCTCGCCGATTTCTCGCGACTCGCTCGGACGTCGCGCACCCGGCAGTGGTACAGCCGCCACAGGCTGAACGGCGCATTCGCCGACTTCGTCGCCTACGAGCACGAGGCCGTCGCCATTCGCATTTGGCAGGTGCTTTTCGTGCCGGGCCTGTTGCAGACCAGGGAATACGCGCGAGCCATCACCGCTCTCACGTTGCGCACCGATCCCAACGACGAACAGGTGAAGGCGCGGGTGGATTTGCGGATCGACCGCCAGCAGGCCTTCTTCGAGCGTCTGGGCGGGCCGGACTCCCCGCGTCTCATGTCGGTGATCGACGAAGGGGTGCTGCGCCGCCCCGTGGGCGGGCGTGACGTCATGCTCCAGCAACTGGACCATCTCCTGTCGCTCGCCGAGAGCACCGGCGCCGTCGAGCTCGGCGTGGCTCCCCTGGACCTGGAGCGTCATTCCGGCCTGGGCGGCTCGTTCGAGCTCCTGCAGTTCTCCGCCGAGAGCCACGGCGACGTCCTGTTCGTCGAGGCCGCGGCGGGACACGACTTCATCCGGACCGACCAGGAGTCCACCGCGCGGCACGGCGCCCTCTTCCAGGACCTGCTCGACTACGGCCGCACGGGCGACCGTGCCCTTCAGCTCATCCGCTCCATCCGCGACGAGATGCGCGGCTCCTGAGCCGCGCCGGCTCAGAACGGATGGTTGGCCTCCTTGGCCCGCACGACCGCGCGCCGCACCTGTTCGAAGACGCGCCGGTCGGCCGAGGCGAAGAGCACCACGCGGCGCCCCTTGTACCAGGCCGCCAGCTCCATCCGCCGCGGGTTGCGGCGCCCGTCGGCCCAGACCGCGCCGCCCAGGCCGGCCGCGGTGAGCGCGCCCGCGACGCAGAACAGCAGCATCACCGAGCCGGCGAGCGCCGCGACGCCGAGCGCCAGCAGCAGCTCCACCGCCCCGCAGTAGAGGGCCACCATCCGCGCGGGATAGGCGTAGAAGTAGCTCGGGTCCTCGATGATCAGATCGCGGACCTGGTAGCGGGCCTCCCAGGTCTTGATGTAGACGCTGGTGACGATGATGTCCGGGCCGGGATAGAAGCAGATCCCGTGGCCTGCCGACATTTCCGAGTTCGCTGCCATGACGACCTCCTGACTTCCATCGTCAGGTCGGTGTCGGCTAGTAGCAATCCTCACTCGTGACTAGGCCGTCAGCCGTCCGCCATCTGCGTCTTGCAGATAAGCCACTTCGACCTATAAGTCGCTTTTATTCCTCGCGATTTGCGCCCTTTGCGGCACATCGCCACTTGCCACGATAACCGAACGTGAAAAGGGACGGCCCGAAGGCCGCCCCTTTCGGTCTCCGCTGGGATCAACGCGCGAGCGCGAGGCCCTGCTTGTCCGAGAACTTGCCGACCGCGATCATGATGAAGTCGATCAGCGTCCAGATGCCGAAACCGCCGACGGTGATCAGCATGAGGATGCCCGTGCCGACCTTCCCAACGTAGAAGCGGTGCACACCCAGCGTGCCCAGGAAGAAGCAGAGCAGCAGCGTGGCGATCCAGGACTTCGAGCCCGTGGCGGCGGTCTGCGTAGCGGTCATTATCGCTATATCTCCTTTGTGGAGTGATTGCGGCAAAATCGATGCACCTTAGCGGGCCTAACCCTCCGTGTGCAAGACCCGCCTCTATCGTCGTCGGCATGAGAGACTTCGCTGCTCAGCCCGTGATCGTCGACTGCGACCCCGGTCACGACGACGCGCTGGCCCTGATGCTGGCCGCGGGCGACCCCCGGCTGCGCCTCCTCGGCGTCACCACGGTCGCCGGCAACCAGACGCTCGACAAGACGACGCGCAACGCGCTGCGGATCCTCGCCCTGGCCGGCGTCTCCGGCGTGCCGGTCGCCGCCGGGTGCGATCGGCCGCTCGTCGGCGACCTCACCGTCGCCGAGGACATCCACGGCACGTCCGGGCTCGACGGCCCCGAGCTCGACGTCCCGGTCGCCGAGGCCGAGCGGGTGCACGCGGTCGAGCTCATGCGCCGCCTGATCACCGGCGCCGCCGAGCCGGTCACCCTGATCGCCACCGGCCCGCTCACCAACGTCGCGCTGCTGCTGCGCACTCACCCCGAGGTCATGTCGTACGTGCGCCGCGTCGTCCTGATGGGCGGCTCCACCGAGCGGGGCAACACGACGCCGTACGGCGAGTTCAACATCGTCACCGACCCCGAGGCGGCCGACATCGTGCTGCGCTCGGGGCTGCCGGCCACGATGATCGGCCTGAACGTGACGCACCGGGCACTGGCGACCGCCGAGATCATCGCCGAGTTCCGGGCGCTCGGCACCCGCCTGGGCACCGTCTGCGCCGAGCTGATGACGTTCTTCGCGAGCACCTACCACCGGGTGTTCGGCTTCGCCCACCCGCCCGTCCACGACCCGATCGCCGTGGCCGCCGTCATCGACCCGTCGATCGTCCACACCGTCGCGGCCCCGGTCGCGGTCGAGCTGACCGGCGCGCACACCCGCGGCGCGACAGTCGTCGACCTGCACCGCCGTACGGCGAACTCCCCCAACGCCGACGTCGCGGTGGACCTCGACGTGGACGCGTTCTGGCGGCTGCTCGTCTCCACGGTCGCCACCCTCGGACCCCGAACGCCTTCCGGCACGCATGGATAGCCGCTCGCCCACGAGACATTTCCACGTTTCATTAGGCCGTTCGGCTGGCCGCCACCGGCCGGACGGCCCGAAGGAATGAACCGAAGTCTCGGCCGCCACACACATTGAACACCGTCTTAACGGGAGTTAAAGTGGTCGTCTCTTGCGCGAAGACAACCCGCTCCCGGCCGGGACGTCCGGACATTTACCCTGTACCGACGCCCACGCCGCGCAGGCGAAGGGACTACCGCAATGCTCGGGCGCCGTGGCCTTACCATTCCTGCCTTTTTCGCTGCCTTAATACTCGTTCTCGCCTCCGGCGTGGCCGGCAGTCCCGGCCACGCGGCGGAAACCGCGCATCAGCACGGCCCGGGCGACGAGCGCGAGCACATGGAGCAGGACCTCGCGGGTGTGCCGATGAGCGTCGTCGAGGAGCAGACCGCGGCGAACGCGGCGCGCATCCAGCGCTCCACCGGCGTCCGGCCCGGAACGGCCCGCACGAGGGCGAACGTCGCCGCCGACCCAGGGCAGTCGGGGGCGTGGAGCACGGTGCACGAGACGCCGGTCGTCCCGGTGTTCACGGCCGTGCTGCCGAACGGCAAGGCGCTCATCTGGGACTCGGTCGGCGACAAACCGACCGAGTCGTACCCCGACCACAGCTTCACCCGCGCGATGGTCTGGAATCCCGCCGACAACACGTACAAACGGGTCGATCTTCAGGGATCCAACATCTTCTGTGCGGGCTTCGCGCACCTCGCGAACGGCAACATCCTGGTCGCCGGCGGAAATGCCAATGCGAAACTCGACGGCACGGTTCACACGTACGTGTTCGACTGGCGCACCGAAACGTGGACCCGCGGCAATGACATGGCCGCCGCGCGCTGGTATCCGTCGGTGGCCGAAACGGCGAACGGCGAAGAAGTGATCATCGGCGGTGGCCCCGCGACCGCCGAGGTCTATCAGACGAACGGCGCCATTCGGGCGCTCACCGGTTTCACCAAGTACAACGCGCGGCTCTATCCGTTCATGGGCTCGCGCCCCGACACCCAACTGGGCCTGTTCGGCCCGTACCCCACCGCGTACACGATCAACACCACGGGGGCCGGCGTGATCACCGCGACCGGCACGCGCGACGCGATCAGCCGCGACTACGGCAGCTTCGCCACGTACGACATCGGCAAGTCCGTCGTGGTCGGGGGCGGCAACCTCACCGAGGGCGGCGCCGAGCACGTCGCCACCCGGACGGCCGTGACCCTCAGCACCGGCACCGGGCTGTTCCCGGCCATCGCGCCCACCGGATCGCTGGCGACGGGCCGGCGCCAGCTCAACGCCACCCTGCTCGCCGACGGCTCGGTGCTGGCGACCGGCGGCATGAGCAGTGCGGCACCCTCGACCAACGTCGACCTCGACCACGCCACGACGGCGGCGGAACGCTGGGACCCCGCAACCGGCCAGTGGCAGGTGCTCGCGAGCGCCGCCCGCATCCGGCAGTACCACTCGACGGCCGCCCTGCTCCCCGACGGCCGCGTCATGACGGGCGGCGGCGGCATCTGCGGCGACTGCCTGACCGCCGGCTACCTCGAGAAGAACATCGAGTACTTCACCCCGCCGTACCTGTACAAGAAGGACGGCAGCGGCGAGCCGGCGCCGCGCCCCACCATCGCCACCGCGCCCACCACCGTCGGCGTCTCGACGAACTTCACGATCACCTCACCGCAGGCGGCCACCGTCCGCAAGGTCGCCCTGGTCGGCCTCGCCGACGTCACCCACGGCGTCGACCAGGGCCAGCGGTACGTCCCGCTCAAGTTCACGACCGCCGGCACCACGCTGACCGTCACCGGCCCCCCGAACGGCGGCGTGGCACCTCCCGGCTACTACATGCTCTTCGCGATCGACGCGAGCGGCGTCCCCTCCGTCGCCAAGATGGTGCAGGTCACCAAGGGCCCCAACCCCCTGATGAGCCCCGTCAAGAACGTCACCGGCCGGTGCCTCGACGTGCCGAGCTCGTCGCTGACCCCGCAGACCTACCTGCAGACCTACACCTGCAACAACACCAAGGCCCAGGCCCTGAGCCGCCTCCCCGACGACAAGACCCTGCGCGTCCTCGGCAACTGCCTCGACGTCCCCTACCAGAACTTCGTCACCGGCCAGCGCATCTGGGCCTTCTCCTGCAACGCCGGCCCGGCACAGACCTGGCAGTTCGGCACCGACCAGACCATCCGCCCGGTCCGCAACACCACCCTGTGCCTGGCCGCCGCCAGCACAGCCGAGCGGGCCGTGGTCCAGCTGACCACCTGCAACGGCAACAACCTCCAGAAGTGGACGTGGTAGCCGCCGCTCAGGCGTTCTGCTCCTGGCCCTGCTGGAGGATGCGGACCGCGTTGCCGGACGGGTCGCGCAGGCCCATGTCGGTGCCGTAGAAGTGGGCGGTCGGCTCCTGGGTGAAGTCGCTGAAGCCCTGCGCCTTGAGGCTCTCGTACAGCCCCCGCACGTCGTCGGAGTTGAGGACGATGCCGTTCAGGGCGCCCTTGGCGATCAGCTCGCGGAGCTGCTCGGCCGTCGCCTCGTCGTGCAGCGGTGGGCCCGGCTGCTCCAGCGAGATCTCGGTGCCGTCGGCGCCGGGCACGCGCACGGTCAGCCAGCGGTAGTCGCCCTGCTGGACGTCGTTGCCCTTCTCGAGCCCCAGCATGTCGACGTAGAACTTGAGCGCTTCGTCCTTGTCGTGGACGTAGATCGACGTGACGTTCAGCTTGGTGATCATCGCGCGTTCTCCTCTGCCGTGGGATTGGGAACGTCGTCAGGCTATAGAAATCGCTCCGGCGCCGGCTTCTCCGAAACTGATTGATGGCGCCGGGTGGTGCCGAACCGGCGCTGGTACGCGGCAGGGCTGAGGGACAGCTTGCGGGTGAAGACCCGGCGCAGGCTCTCGTAGCTGGGAAATCCGGCCTGTGCCGCCGCCTGGGTGGCGTTGTGGCCCTGATCGAGCAGGGCACGCGCCATGTCGAAGCGGATGTTCTCGACGTAGCGGGCCGGCGTCGTGGACAGCTCGTCGCGGAAGAGCCGGGTGAGATGCCGGGTGCTCATGTTGAGGTGCCCGGCGAGCGCGGCCAGCGAGTGGTCCGCACGCGGGTCGCCGGTGACCAGGTCGGTGATCCGGCGCAGGGCCGGCGAGCGGGGCGGTGGACCCTGCAGCGGCGCCGAGAACTGGGACTGGCCGCCCGCACGCTGCATGTACACCACCAGCGAGCGCGCCACGTCCCGGGCCAGGGCCGGCCCGTGGTCCTCCTCGACCAGCGCCAGCGACAGGTCGATGCCCGCCGTCACCCCCGCCGACGTGTACGTGCTGCCGTCCCGGACGTAGATCGCGTCGGGTTCGACGCGGCACGCCGGGCACCGGGTGGCGAGCTCGTGCGTGACCTTCCAGTGGGTGGTCGCCCGCTTGCCGTCGAGCAGCCCGGCGGCGGCCAGCACGAAAGCCCCGGTGCAGACCGACGCGACCCGGCCGGCCGCGGCGGCGGGCCTCCGTGCGGCGTCCGCCAGCTCACCGGGCACCCGGGCGCGCGGATAGCGGTCGGAGCCGGGCACCAGGAATGTGCCGATCGCCGGTTCCGCGGAGACGGCGCCGTCGACCGCGACGCGTACGCCGAGGTTCGACGTGACGTCCGCACCGCCCGGCGACACCAGCGTGATCCGGTAGTCGGCGCCGAATCGGTTGGCCTCCTTGAACACCTCGGCCGGGCCGGCGACGTCCAGCAGGGTCACGCCGTCGTAGACGAGGATCGCGACCCGATGGGGTACGGACACCGTCCATTGGTAGCACACGGCTGTCCCGATTCGGGTGGTTCCTGGCCGGACCGGGGCGGCGCCGCACGCGCACCGGCGCGCAGCATGAAGCCATGCCCGAAGTCATCGCAGGGTTGACGATCCACCTGGCGGCCATGTTCCACGACAGCGGCCTCCTGGCGCCTTTCTCGGACGAGGAGCAGCGCTTCGAGGTGGACGGCGCCGACCACGCGCGGCGGTTCCTCGAGGAGCGCGGCTTCCCCCGGCCCGCCGCCGACACGGTCTGGACGGCGATCGCGCTGCACACCACGCCGGGGATCCCGGGCCGGATGGCGCCGGAGATCGCGGCCACCCACCTCGGCGTGCTGACCGACGTCGTCGGCTTCGGCCTCGGCGACCTGCCGCGGGACCGGCTGGACGAGATCGTCGCCGCGCACCCCCGGGGCGACTTCAAGAACGAGTTTCTGGCCGAACTGAAAGGACCCTTCGATGCGCGCCATCACCGTGCAGAGCCGCGACGCGGGCGTGGACGGCCTCACCCTGGCCGACATGCCTCAGCCGTACGCCGCGGAGAACGACGTCATCGTCCGCGTCCACGCCGCGGGCTTCACCCCCGGGGAGCTCGACTGGCCGGCGACCTGGACCGACCGGGCCGGCCGCGACCGCACGCCCGTCATCCCCGGCCACGAGCTGTCCGGCACCGTGGCCGAGCTCGGCCCCGGCAGCACCGGCCTCACCGTGGGGCAGCGGGTCTTCGGCCTGACCGACTGGGCCCGCAACGGCACCCTCGCCGAGTACACCGCGGTCGAGGCCCGCAACCTGGCACCCCTCGCGGCCGACATCGACCACACGGTGGCCGCCGCGCTGCCCATCTCGGGCCTGACCGCGTGGCAGGCCCTGTTCGACCACGCCCGCCTGACCACCGGCCAGTCGGTCCTGATCCACGGCGCCGCGGGCGGCGTCGGCTCGATCGCCGTCCAGCTGGCCCGCGAGGCGGGCGCCTATGTGATCGGCACCGGCCGTCCCGCCGGCCGCGACACCGTGCTGAGCCTCGGCGCGCACGCCTTCGTCGACGACTTCCGCCGGGCCGGCGAGGTGGACGTGGTGCTCGACGTGGTCGGCGGCGACACCCTGAGGCAATCGGCGGACCTGGTGCGCCCGGGCGGCACGCTCGTCAGCATCGCCGAGCCGCCGCAGGTCCGGCCCGAGCGGGGACGAGCCGTCTTCTTCATCGTCGAGCCCGACCGCGCCCGCCTGGCCGACCTGGCCGGCCGCGTCCGTGCCGGAACCCTGAAGCCCCTCGTCGGCGCGGTGCTCCCGCTCGCCGAGGCGGCGGCCGCGTTCACCGGTCCCCGCCGCGCCCCCGGCAAGACCATCATCAAGGTCGTGGACGAGGAGGAGCGTCAGCCGAGCCGGTAGAGGATGGTGCCGCCGATCTGCTCGCGGGTGATGCCGAGGCCGTCGATCGGGCGGTTGGGCAGGCCCTCCCACGGGGTGCCGCCCAGCCACTCGGGCAGGACGACGACCGATCTGATGCCTTCGGCCCGCAGCGACGCGATGCTCGCCGTGTCCGGGAAGGTGGTGCTGATCGCGCGGATCCGCTCCTGGCCGGTGGGGTTGAACGTGATCAGGCCGTTGGGGACGCGCGGGAACCCGTTCGTGGTCCACAGCATGATGGACATCTCGAGGCTGCCGCCGCTGGGCAGGACCAGGACCGGTTCCGGCGCGGCTCTCATCGCGGCCGGATAGGGCAGCACCTCGGGGTGCGAGGTCCGGTTGACGCCTTCGAGGACGACCAGCGCGAGCGGGATCAGCAGGGCGAGCCGGGCCGCGACGAACTTGCCACGGGCCAGGAGCCCCGGCCGCCAGGGCGCCGCGGTCCGCGCCTGGACCACGAACGCGCTGACCGCGCCCGCGGCCAGGATCGCCAGCAGCAGCGAGGTCCACACCGTCATCCGCCCGGGTGTGCGCAGCGCCGCCCAGCCGGGCAGGAGCCGGGAGAGGGTCAGGTAGCCCGGGTCGCCGTTCCAGGGCAGGGTCGCGCCCAGCGCCAGGAGCACCGCCACGAGGGTGCCGAGGGCCAGCAGGACCCGGTGGCGCACCCGGAAGACCGAGACGAACGTGCCCATCGCGGCCAGCGCGATCAGGGCCACGCCGGGGAGCAGCGCCATCTCCGGCGGCCACGGCAGGTCGGCGCGCGCCCCGGCGTGCCGGGCGCCCCACAGCCAGGACGCCTCGGGCGCGACGAAGAAGCCGCGCCAGGGGGGCGAGTACATCTCGGTCCAGCTCAGCGCCCGGTCGGCCTGGGGGTGGAGCTGGACGACGCGGGCGAAGGCGAGTCCCATGTACGCGGTGGCGGCGGCGAAGCAGAGCCCGCCGATCAGGTCCGCGGCCAGCAACCGCCGGCCGAGCGGGAACCGGCCGCGCCGCCACCGGGTCCAGCCGATCCACACGGCGACCACCAGACAGACGGCGATCATCACGTACGCGAAGACGAGCCCGATGGCGAGCCCGAGGGTGATCTGCCACGCGCCGACCAGCCAGCCGGCCAGCGCCCACCACGGGCTGTGCCGTTCGGGGCGGTGGCCGGCGCGCAACGACCAACCGTGGCCGCGAGCGATCATGGCGAGGCTCAGCGCGATCCCGCCGGTGGAGAGGACGTTCAGGTGCCCCGCGTGGGCGAGCCGCCACGGCGCGAACGCCCACGCGACGCCGGCCACCGTCGCGCCGAGCGGATGGGCGCCCAGCTGGCGGGTCAGGGCGTACGCCCCGACGAAGGCGAGCGCGTGCAGCAGGACGTACAGGATGTTGTATCGCAGGACGGCCGCGTCCATGCCGGAACCGATCATGCCGAGCGGCGCGTAGCCGAGCACGGTGTCGGTGAAGGCCAGCGAGTGCGGGTCGGGATAGAACGTGTTCGAGTCCCACAGGTGTGCGGGATCGCGCGGCAGCACGTGCCCGCCCCAGGCGATCTGCCAGGCGAACAGGGACGGGTCGCCGATGTCGCCGGGCACCGTGTGCCGCGGGTCGCGCAGCGTCGGCCAGGTCAGCGTCACGGCGAGCGCCAGCCCGCCGAGGATCACCAGGAACCATTCCCGGCGCGCCCACCACCGTCTCAGCACGCCCGGCGACGCCGGGGACTCCTCAGCGTTGCCGCCGTCGGCCTGCTCGCCGCGGACGGCCGCGGTGGTTCCTGTTCCGCTCACCCAAGCCCCCGGTTCTGGCCGTGCCGACGCTACGCATTGTTACACATCAATGTCCGAGTGTCGTTCACGCCGATGCCCGAAACGGGGCGAGGGTCGCGCGGATCAGCTGCCCCGCGCCCCAGTCGTCGTCGAACTGGGCCAGCACGGCCAGATGCTGCCGCAGCTGGATGATCGGCATCCGATTCCGCCAGTCGCCGTCGAGAGCGGTCAGCTCCGCGTAGGCGGCGAAGAACCGGTGCGCCTCGGGCGGCGGCGCGGTGGTCCACAGATGGGCGAGGTCCACTTCGGCCCACATGTACGACACGGCCGGGTCGATCAGCGCGGGCTCGCCGTCCGAGGTGGCCATCAGGTTCTGCGCCCACAGGTCGCCGTGGGTCAGGCAGGCCGGCCGGTCCGGCAGCAGCTCGGGCAGCCGGTGACACAGGCGTTCCAGCGCGGCACGGTCGCCGGCGTCGAGCGCGGCCTCGACGCGGGGCTCGCCCAGCCATCGCAGCAGCCGATGCTCGGCGAAGAAGGCGAAGCCGTCGTCGTTCCAGGTGTTGACCTGCCGCCGGCGGCCGAGCCAGTTGTCGCGGTGCCATCCGAAGCGCTGGTGGACCGTGCTCGTGTGCAGGTGGGCGAGCTCGTGGGCGAACCGTTCCCAGAAGGTCTCGGTGCGCGGTCTCGGCTCCAGCACCGACAACAGGAGCACCTCCCGGCCGGCCAGGATCACGTCGGGGGTCGCCATGCCGCCCGCGCGCAGGGCGGCCAGCCCTTCGGCCTCGGCGGCGAAGACGCCGTCCTCGGGAAGGTCGCCGAACGCCTTGACGAACAGCGGTGGGGCGTCGCGGCGGGTCGCTATGCCGGCGAGCGCGGCGAGCCCGCCGGTCACCCGCTCCACGGCGACGACGTCGTGGATCCCGAAGTTGTCCAGGCTCGGAAGTTTTGGAGGCGGAAAGCGCGGCATGGCAGCGATTCTAAGCGGCGGCGGGGCAGAAAGTTCCGAGAGTTTCCGGTAACTTTCGGCGCATGAGCAGCAGGGCGCCGGTCGCGCTGGCGTACGCGGCCTTCGTTCTCGTCGGTGTGAACGCCGGCGTCAAAGGGGTGTTGCTGGCCGCGCAGATGGACGACTACGCGGTCTCCCGGACGACGCTGGGCCTCACCTTCTTCGCCGGCTCGGCCGGGTTCGTGCTGGCCGGGCTCACCGTCGGCGCCCTGATCGACCGGTTCGGCACCCGGATCGTGCTGGTGGCGGGCGGTTGTGCGTACGTGCTCGCCTCCCTCTACGCGGCCACGCGGCCGGCGTTCATGGCGTTCGTCGCGCTCCAGGTCGCCTTCGGCTGCGCGGTCGGGGTGCTGGAGTCCGTGCTCAACGTGCACCTGTCCGGCCTGCCCGGCGCGACCACGCGGCTCAACCGGCTGCACGGGTTCTTCGGCGTCGGGGCGCTGCTCGGACCGCCGCTGGCCGCGTGGACGGTCTCCGTCGCCTCCTGGCCCACGGTCATGCTGCTGCTCGCCGTGGCGACCGTCCCGCTCACGGCCGGCTTCCTGATCGCCTTTCCCCGCACTGGGCCGGTGCCCGCCCCGGCGGGCCGTCCGGAGGGTCTGGCTCGTTCCGCCGTACGGCAGCCGGGTGTGCTGCTCGGTGCCGCGCTGCTCGCCGTCTACGTCGGACTGGAGCTCGGTGTGGGAAACTGGGCGTTCGGCTACCTCGTCGACGAGCGGGGGCAGACCGAGGTGCTCGCCGGCTATGCGGTCAGCGGCTACTGGCTCGGGCTCACCGCGGGCCGGTTCCTCCTCAGCCCGATCGTCACCCGGCTCGGCCTCACCGCGATCGGCCTGATGCACACCTGCCTCCTCGGCGTCACCGTCGTCGCGGCGCTGACCTGGCTCCTGCCGCACGAGGCCGCCGCCACGGCGGGTCTGGTCCTGCTCGGCTTCTTCCTCGGCCCGGTCTTCCCCACCGCGATGGCCGTGGCGCCCCGGCTCACCACCGCGCGCCTGGTGCCCGCGGCGATCGGCATCATGAACGCCGGCTCGGTCGTCGGCGGCGCGGCGTTCCCCTGGCTGGCCGGCGCGATCGCCGAGGGCGTGGGTGTGTGGACCCTGCTGCCGTTCACGCTGGCGCTGGCCCTGATCCAGTACGCGATCTGGTGGCCGATGGCGCGCGGGGCCGGTGCCCGCAGGACCGGCCCCGGGCTCAGCCCTTCACCGCCCCCGCGGTGAGCCCCTCGGTCAGGAAGCGCTGCCCGAAGGCGTACATGACCACCACGGGGATGCTGACCAGCAACGACGCCGCGGCGAGCTGCCCCTGCGGCACGACATCTCCGGCGATCATCGACTGCATCCCCACGGGGAGGGTCTTGTACTCGTCCTTCGTGATGAACACGAAGGCGAAGAGGAACTCGTTCCACGCATTGGTCAGCGTGAAGAGCGCGACCGCCAGCAGTCCCGGCTTGGCGAGCGGCAGCACCACCTGGCGGAACGCCTGCACGCGGGTGCAGCCGTCGACCAGCGCGGCCTCCTCCAGCTCGATGGGGATCGACGCGAAATAGCCGGTCAGCAGCCAGGTGGCGAACGGCAGCGTGAACGTCGGGTAGGTCAGCACCAGCGACCACATCGAGTCGGTGAGCCGCACGCCGATGAGCAGCTGGTAGAGCGGGATGAACAGCAGAGCACCCGGCATCACGTACGTGAGCAGCACCGTGACCGTGAAACCCTGCGCGCCGCGGAACCGCAGCCGGGCCAGCGCGTAGCCGGCCAGCACGGCACAGAGCAGCGCCACCACTGTGGACGCCGCGGACACCAGCACGGTGTTCAGATACCAGCGGCCGAACGGCTGATTGGTGAACAGGGCGCCGAACTGCTCCCACGTCCACGGCGTCGGCCAGAGGTCGTGTTCACGGGTGACGACCTGACCCTCCGACTTGAACGCCGTGACGGCGATCCAGTACAGCGGGCCCAGCACGAAGGCCAGCAGCCCGGCCAGCGCGAGACCGGAGCCCAGGCCCGACACCAGGGACGACGCGCGGCGGCCGCCGTGGGCCCGCAGCCCCGAGGCGAGCCGGCCGACGGCCGCCGCGATCAGCAGGATCACGCCGAGGACCACCGCCGCCTTCCAGAAGATCTGCGGCGACGCCCAGGCGAGCAGGCCGGCGACGACGGCGGTGATCACCCAGGGCAGCGCGGTGCGCACCGGGCCGGTCCATCGGGGCGGCTCGTTCCCGGCGTCCGCGCGCAACGTCCGGACCAGGAAGAACACGAGCGCGGCGATGACCGGCAGCATGACCAGCGTGACCGCCGCCCCGGCACCGTACTGGAGTTGCAGGATCGCCTTCGAATAGGCGACGAGCACGTACGGCGCTGTCACGTCGCCCGGGCCGCCCTGCGTCAGCAGCCAGATCAGGTCGAAGTTGTTGAACGTCCAGATCGACGACAGGGTCACCGTCACCGTGATCACGTGGCGCAGCCCGGGCAGGGTCACGTGCGCGAACCGCTGCCACGCCGAGGCGCCGTCGATGGTCGCCGCCTCGTACTGGTCCGCCGGGATGGCCTTGAGCCCGGCGAGGAAGCAGACCGTGAAGAACGGCACCCCCTTCCACACGTTCACCAGGATCACCGACGGCATGGCCAGCGAGGCGTCGGAGAGCCAGCCCGCGGGCCAGCTCTCCACCAGGTGCGCCGAGGCCAGCAGCGGCCCGATCCCCGAGTCGGTGAGCAGGACGTTGACGCTGCCGAAGATCGGGTCGAGCAACGAACGCCAGCTGAACGCGGTCACCACCGTCGGCACCACCCACGGCATCAGCAGCAGCCCGGTGATCAGGGCTCGCCCACGGCGCAGGCGGTGCAGCAGCAGGGCCGCCGCCAGCCCCAGCACCACCTTGAAGACCTCGGCGTACGCGGTGAAGACGAACGAGTTCACCACGCCCGTACGGAACTGGTCGTCGCCGGCCAGGGCGATGTAGTTGTCCAGGCCGACGAACACACTCTCCGAGCCGTGCCGCTCCGTGGTGCTGGTGACCATCGACCTGATGATCGGTACGAGCACGAGCGCACCGACCAGCAGGGCGGTGGGTGTCAGGAACAGCGCGGCCAGCCGCCAGTCACGGCCGAGCCGGCGCTGTGTCCTCGAGAGGGAGCCGGGCCCCGGCGGGCTCTTCACCGGCGCCGGAGCCGTCCGTACCCCAGTCACTGGGGCAGCCCCTGCTGCGTGAAGATCTGCACCATCTTCGCGTGCGCAGCCTTCACCGCCTCAGCGGCCGCCGTTCCCTGGATGACCTGCTGCATCATGTCAGTGAGGACGTAGGCCGCGACGACGGCCTGCTGGCCGGCGCTGGCCTTCTGCGGGAAGGTCAGGCCGTTCTTCGTGGACAGCGGCAGCGGCTGCTGGGACATGGTGCGCACCATCGGGAAGGCCGGGTCGCCGCTGGTGAAGTACGGATCGGCGTCCCAGACCTTCTCCCAAGCGGGCATGACGAGGCCGGGCGCCTCCTTCGCCACGCCGACCAGCGCGGGCGCGGTGATCAGATATTGCGCCAGGAGCTTGGCGAGATCCGGGTTCTTGGCGCCCTTGAAGACGACGAAGCCCTGGGACTGGCCGAGCAGCAGGGACTTGTCGGTCGCCGGGCCGATGCAGTCCGAGAAGACGTGCGTGTTGCCGTACACGGGATTCTTCTTGGTCCTGGAGTCCGCGTAGACGCTGAAGCTGTTGCGGGTGTAGCCGAGGATCCCGGCGAGCCAGTTCTCGTTGTTGCTGGTGTCGGTCCAGCTGGCCACGCCGGGCGGCAACATCGGCTGGTACTTGGGGTTGGTGTAGAGGTCGCCCAGGAAGGTCACCGCCTGCACGGTCTCGGGCGAGTCGAAGGTGACCTTCTTGCCGTCGTTGGAGGCGATGGCTCCGCCGTACGAGTTGATCAGAGCCTCGATCAAGCCGTTGGCGTCGCCGGACCTGTTGACCGTCATGCCCCAGCCGAACCGGCGCTTGGCCGGATCGGAGATCGCCAGACACAGGTCCCGCAGCTCCTCCCAGCTGTAGACGTCCTTCGGCGTGATGCCCTTCTCCTGCATCCAGTCCTTGCGCAGGAACGATCCGATGCCGATGAAGTGGTACGGGATCGCGAACCACTTGCCGTCGAAGACGCAGAAGTTCTTGGCCTCGGCGCAGGGTTCGCCGTATTGGGCCGTCAGCGTGGTGACGACGTCCGTCACGTCCTCCAGGTCGCCCAGTGCGTGGAACTGCGCGATGAACCGCGAGTCGGTCATGAACGCGAGGTCGCGCGCCACGCCGCCCTTGACCTCGGCATCGATCTTGGCCACCACGTCGCCGGCGTCGGCCTGGACCAGGCTGTTCTCGATCTTCGTCCCGGTCGCGTCGGCGAACTTCTTGATCGATCCGTCGAGCTGTTCGTTGGCCGCCGTCGAGTACAGCTTCTGCGACAGCACGCCCATCGAGGAGCCCTTCATCGACGACGCGGCGTCGACCAGCTCCTTCGGCACTTCCGCCTGGACCGTGGGGGCCGGATCGGAGGTGCCGCCGCACGCCGCCAGGCCGGCCGCGCCGAGCACCCCCACCCCCAGTCCGAGGACGTCACGCCGGGACCACACCAGGTTTTGCCTCATAGCCATGCGCCTCCTTCATCCCTCGCCGCGGTCACCGTCGGGGAGGGGCTCACCAGAGATTTCGCGTGTTCCACAGGCAGATCGTTCGAGATTTCGAACCGAGTTCGATATATCGTATGGCGCGTGGACGCGACGGTAGAGGAGCACCGCGAGGGGTGTCAATGTTTCGATGATGTTGCCGGCTGCGAACGGCGAGCCCGGCTAGAGGGGCTGAGCCGAGTACCCCATGCGAGCGGACAGCGTGGCCGCGCCCTCGCGGACCAGGTCCGCCCACTTCACCTGCGCCTGCGCCGTCCAGCGGATGATCGGCGCGGAGACGCTCATGGCGGCGATGGCCGTGCCGGAGTGGCCGCGGATCGCCGCGGCGACACAGCGCATCGCGGTGTCGGACTCACCGATGTCGACGGCGACGCCCTCGGCCCGGACCTCGTCGAGATGGGCCCGCAGGGCTTCCGGGTCCGTGATGCTGTTCGGCGTCATGCCGGGCAGCACGCCCTTGGGCAGGACGGCGTCCAGCCTCTCGGGGTCGAGGCTCGCCAGCAACGCCTTGCCGACCGCCGTGCAGTGGGCCGGCAGCCGCAACCCCACCCCGGAGACCATCCGGACCGGGTGCGTGCTGTCGACCTTGACGAGGTAGACGACGTCGGCGCCGTCGAGGACGGCCACGTGGACCGCCTCGTCGCACGCGGCGGCCACGTCCCGCGCGACGCTCTGCGCCTCGCGGACCAGATCGAGCCGGCCGGCGAACGCCGCGCCGAGCTGGAACAGGGGCATGCCGAGCCGGTATTGCACCGGCTGGCCCGGAACGGAGATCAGGTACGACCGGGCCACCAGCGTCACCAGCAGCTCGTGGACGGTGGTGCGGGGAAGGTCCAGCCGCTCCGCCACCTCGCGGGCCGACAGCTGGGGACGGTCGAGGAACAGCTCGAGAATGTCGAGCGCGCGGATGACCGCCGGTACCACACGGGGCATCTGAGAAGGGTATCCGCGGCGCACCGGGCGCCCGCACCTCACATACCTAGGATGGTCAAATGTCGATCTCCCTTTACCACTTGCGGGCCGGCTGGGCGGTGTGCCAGGACGGCAAATGGGGCGAGCTCGGCGGCTCTCTCGCCGGCCTGCTCGCCGTACCGCTCGACCAGGCCCGAGAGATGGTCGAGGCCGCGGCCCGCGCAGCCGGCGGCGACCTGACCGGCGAGGAGACGCTTCCGCCCGTCGACCGGCAGGAGGTGTGGGCGGCCGGGGTGACCTACCTGCGCAGCCGCGAGGGGCGCAAGGAGGAGTCCGGGCACGGCTCCCTCTACGACCACGTGTACGACAGCGACCGCCCCGAGATCTTCTTCAAGTCCAGCCCGTGGCGGGTCGTCGGCGACCGGGACGCCGTCGGCATCCGCGCCGACTCCGGCTGGGACGTGCCCGAGGCCGAGGTGGGCCTGGTGCTCAACGCGGCCGGCGAGGTGTTCGGCTACACCCTGGCCAACGACATGAGCAGCCGGTCGATCGAGGGCGAGAACCCGCTCTACCTGCCCCAGGCCAAGATCTACGACCGCTCCTGCGCCCTGGGCCCGGCGATCGTGCCGAGCTGGGCGGTCGACCCGGGCCCGTTCGAGATCGGCCTGCGCGTGCTGCGCGACGGCCACGAGACCTACACCGGAAAGACGTCGACGGCGGCGATGGCCCGCGGCTTCGACGACCTGGCCGGCTGGCTGTTCCGAGCGCTGACCTTCCCGTCCGGCGCGGTCCTGCTGACCGGCACCGGCCTCGTCCCGGACGCCGGCTTCACGATCCGCCCCGGCGACACCATCGAGATCGCCTCCCCGGCCCTGGGCACGCTGACCAACCCCGTCGTCGCGATCGGAGACCCCTTGCCCCAATCATCTTAGTCATTAAGATAACCGGATGGGCACATCGACGGGCTTCTCCGTGGCGATTGCCGGCGCCGGCCTCTCCGGCCTCTGCCTCGCCCAATACCTGACGCGCGCCGGCATCGACGTGCACGTCTACGAGCGGGACCCGGGACCCTTCGTCCGGCAGCAGGGCTACCGCATCATCCTCGACCGTCACGGGCTGGAGGCTCTGCGCGAGAGCCTGCCGCGCCCGCTGTACCGCCTGGCGCTGGAAACCGGCGACGAGCCCGGCGGGCATCTGCGCTTCACCGACAGCTCGCTGCGGAACGCCTTCACCATCACCTTCAAGGACGAGCCGCACGCCACCCGCCAGGTCGACCGGCTGACCCTGCGGTCCATCCTCATGTCCGGCCTGGACGGCCGCATCCACTACGGCAAGGCCGCCGCCGCGGTGGACGGCGGCGGCCCGTCCGGGCTGCGGCTGCGGTTCGCCGACGGCGCGGCGGTCGCGGCGACCGTCGTGGTGGGCGCGGACGGCGTCGGCTCGCCGCTGCGCGCGCAGCTCACGCCGGGGGCGGACCCGGCGAACACCCCGATGGCGGGCGTGTACGGCCGGTCGCCGCTGCGGTTCGACGGCCGGAGCGTCATCCCGGAAGCGCTGCGCACCAGCGGGGTCCTGGCCATCGCCGACCGGCCGGGCCGCGCCTTCTTCTTCACCTCCATGCGGTTCGGCGAGGACCCGCGGGAGGCATTCGCGCGCCTGGCCCCGGGCAGCTACGCGCCCATCGTCGACGACTACGTCATGTGGGGGCTGCTGCTGCGGCAGGAGGAGGTGCCCGCCGGCGTCCACGGGAACCTGCTGGCGCTGCGCGAACTGGCCGCCCGCAAGAGCACCGGCTTCCACCCGGTCATCCGGCGGCTGATCGACACGGCCGAGCTGGACGCCACGGTGCTCAACCTCTTCGCCACCGGCCGCCGCCCGCGGCAGTGGGCGGTGCCCCGGGCCACGATGATGGGCGACGCCGTGCACGTCATGCCGCCGTTCGGCGCGCACGGCGGCAACACCGCGCTCCGCGACGCCGCCCTGCTCGGCCGCAAGCTGGTCGAGGCCCGCGCGAACGGCACCGCTCCGGAGGAGGCGATCGCCGCCTACCAGGACGAGATGGTGCCGTACGCGTTCCGCGCCGTCGACACGGCCGCCAAGCTGATGCGCCGCCTCACCGGGGGCGCGGCAGCACCGCACTGGGTGCTGACCCGCGTGCTACCTCGCCTGCACCGGGTCACCGTGCCGGAGGCATGATGGCGGCATGCCCCACGAGCCGGCCCGCGCGTCCGCGATCACCGACCTGATGCGCGCCGGGCGCGAGACCTCGCGGCTGTCCATGGTGCTCCGCTACGCCATCGCCGACCGGCTGGGCCTGACCGTGAGCGACCTGGAGTGCCTGGACTTCCTGGCGGACGCCGGCTCCGCCACCGCGGGCCAGGTGGCCGAGCGGACCAACCTCACCACCGGCGCCGTGACCAGCATGCTCCGCCGCCTCCAGCAGGCCGGCTACATCACGGCCGAACGAGACCCGGCCGACCGCCGGCGCGTGATCGTCACCCTGCGCCCGGAACGGGCCGCCGAGCTGGAACGCCCTTACGAGCGCTTCGCCGGCCGCGCCGCACACCTCGTCGAGCACTACAGCCTCGACGAGATCACCTTCCTCGTCCGCCACTTCCACCACCTGCAGACGATGTACCTCGACGAGCTCGACCACCTGCGCAGCGGGTCAGCCTCTCAGGCGTAGTCGCACTGCGGGTTCGGCCTCGACGTCACGTCGATGATGTCGTTGAGCCTGTCCCGGGCGATGACCAGCTCGGCGATCTGGGCGTTGATGCGGTCGCGCTCCGCCGCCAGCCGTGCCCGCGACTCCGGCGTGCTCACCCCGGCGTCCACGCAGGGCAGCAGCTCCGCGATCGTCTTGCTGGACAGGCCCGCGCCGTACAGCTGCTGGATGAGCCGCACCCGGTTGACCGCCGCGTCCCCGTAGACCCGCTGCCCGCTCCCGCTCCGCGTCGAGGCCAGCAGGCCCTGCTCCTCGTAGTACCGCAGCGCCCGCACGCTCACCCGCGTCCTGGTCGCCAGGTCGCCGATCCGCACAGTGACCCACCTCGCAATACTTGCCTCTGACGTCAACGTCAGGTCTTAGCGTAGCGGCATGCAGATCAACGGCACAAAAGCCCTCGTGACCGGCGCGAACCGCGGCCTCGGCAAGGCGTTCGCCGAGGCCCTCGTCGCCCGCGGCGCCACCACCGTCTACGCCACCGCCCGCAGCCCCGAGCGCATCGACATCCCCGGCGTCGTCCCGCTCCGGCTGGACATCACCGACCCGGCGTCCATCGACGCCGCGGCGGCCGAGGTGGGCGACCTCGACATCCTGATCAACAACGCCGGCATCTCCACGGACGCCCCGCTGCTCGGTCCGTCGACGGACAACATCCGCCGCGAGTTCGACACCAACTTCTGGGGCACCCTCAACGTCATCCGCGCCTTCGCCCCCAGGCTCGCCGGCGGCGCCATCCTGAACGTCATCTCGGCGCTGAGCTGGTACGCCTTCGCCCCCACCAGCAACGGCTACGCCGCCTCCAAGGCCGCCGAATGGTCCCTCACCAACGGCGTCCGACTCGAGCTGGCCGACCAGAAGACCCAGGTCACCGCCCTGGCGCTGGCGATAGCCGACACCGACATGATGGCCGCCTACGACATCCCCAAGCTCCCGCCGGCCGAGGTGGTCGCCAAGGCCCTGGACGGCTTGGAGGCGGGCAAGCTCGAAGTCATCGCCGACGCTCCCACGGCCAACGTCAAGGCGTCGCTCTCCGGCGACCCCGCCCTTTTCTACGCCGACATCCCCGCCGCCCTCTTCGGCTGACCACCGGGACGCGTCCTTCCGCCTGGTGTCGTGAGCCGGCCTCGCGCACACGGCACCAGGCCGCCACACCGAGCGTCAGTCGAGGTGATCGCTGGGACTGGTCTGCAGCAGCCACGCCAACGGCATCTTCGCGCGCTCGGTGTAGGCAGCTTTCGAAGAGAGCCGGTAGAGAGTCACCGTCTGAGCGTCGTCACGATCGACGACCCAGTACTGAGGGATGCCCGCGGAGGCGTATTCGCGCCGCTTGGTGACCTCGTCCATCGCCTCCGAGCCCGGCGAGACGATCTCGACGGCGAGAAGGAGATCACTGACGGCCAGCCAGACGGCGCGCGGTGGCGCCTTGCTCCACACGCTCAGGTCGGGAATCCGGCCGCCGTCCCGCCCGCTTCCGGGAACGCGAATGCCGGCGACCTGAAGAATCTGGTCGGCCGGCCAGCCCGCCATGAGCAGCCAGGCGAAGAGTCGGCTGGCGATCTGCGCGTGTTCCGAGTCCGCGGGCGGCATGACGGACAGCACTCCCTCGGGGCTGGTCTCGTAACGGTGGCCGTTCGGATCCGAGGCGTTCATCGCCGCCAGGTCGTCGAGCGTCACCATGGCGGGCATGTGCAGGCCAACGGTCTCCGCGCTCATGAGCCCATCGTACGAGACCGCGTTGCACCCTCGCCGAATTCGCCGGTCGAGCAGGCCCATCGGCCAGCCCACATCATGCCCCGCACCACGTCGGGAAGCAGGCAACTCGCGGCTGCCATTCGCGATCGACGGATCTCCTTGCACCTGGGCATCGAGGAAGCAGCGGCGAAGGCGGGGGTTGGCGCGAAGTCATGGAGCCGCTATGAGGCCGGGGGAGCAATCCGACACGACAAGGCTCGCGGTGTCTGCCGAGCCCTGGGGTGGAGCAGGCTCCCGGGAACAGGTGACGACTCCGCTGACACCGGCGACGGTCGGCTCCGTGACATCGGCCTGGAGATCTTGTTGCCCGCACCGTCCTGGAGGAGTTGGCGCTCTATGTCATCTTCGGACAGGCCGAGCTGCTGGCCGACACGGATCCCTCGATTTTCACGGACGATACGGATGCCTGGCGTGAGTGGCTGGCAGCAATCCTGGGTGACCTCGATGTCGAGTTCCTGCTGTTCACGTCCGGCATGGCTTTGACCCCGGCTTTGCCTATCACTTCGGCCGGGCGGAGCCGTGATGGTCTTGTGCGGTCGCGCCGAAAGCGAGATCATCACGCATGCTCGACCCCTCGCCCGAGGACGGGACCGCGCCGGCCGTCTTCGCACCGCGGTTCGTCGGTCGTGATCGGGAGATGGCGGCGCTGCGCGACGCGCTGGCCCGGCCTCCGGCGATCGTGCTGGTGGAGGGTGAGGCGGGGATCGGCAAGAGCCGGCTGCTGCGCGAGTGGCTGGCCGCGCCGGACCGGCGCACCGCTCTGGTGTCGGTGTGCCCGCCGCTTCGTGAGTCGCTGACCCTGGGGCCGATCGTCGACGCGTTCCTCGGGATCGAGCGCCCGGTGCCGGGCTTGCGGCTCACCGAGCTCGCGGGCGCGTTGCGGCCCCTGTTCCCGGAATGGTCGTCGCACCTGCCGCCCGCGTTGCCGCCCTTGGACGATGCGAAGGCCGCCCGGCATCGCCTGTTCCGTGCCCTGGACGAGTTGCTGCGGGCGCTGCGTGTCGACGTTCTCGTGCTCGAGGACGCGCACTGGGCCGACGAGGTGACCCTGGAGTTCCTGCTGTTCGTCATCTCCCGGCAGCAGCCGGACGGGCTCAGCCTCGTGATCTCCTATCGGCCGGAGGAGGTGGACGACGGTTCGCTGCTGCTGCGGCTGACGTCCCGGCTGCCCGCCGGCGTGACCCAGCTGAGGATCGCCCTGGCGCCCCTGCGACCGGACGGCACGGCGGGGCTGGTGTCGTCGATGCTGGACGGCAACCCGATCTCGCAGGAGTTCACGACGTTCATGCACGAGCGGACCGGCGGCGTCCCCCTGGCCGTGGAGGAGTCGGTCCGCCTCATGTGCGACCGCGCCGACCTCGTCTTCCGCGACGGTCAATGGGTACGGCTGAAGCTGCGCGAGCTACGGGTTCCGCCGACGGTGCGCGACTCCACCCGGGAGCGGGTGAGCCGCCTGTCGCCGACGGCGCAGCAGGTGTTGCGCGCGGCTGCCACGCTGGCCGAGCGTTCCTCGGTGGCGACGATCGCGATGACCGCCGGCCTGTCACCGGCCGAGTGCCGGGCCGGCATCGCGGAGGCGGCCGGCGCCGGTGTGCTGGACGGAGACGACCACGACCGGTGGCGGTTCCGGCATGTGCTGGTTGCGACCGCCGTCTACGAGGCGATCCCGTTGACCGACCGCCGGCACTTCCACCTGCTGGCCGGCCGAGCCTTGGAGCAGATCCACCCCCCGCCGGTGGCGCGCCTGGCCCACCACTTCCGCGAGGCCGGCGAGAAGCAGTCCTGGGCGCGGTACGCCGAGCAGGGCGCCGAGCTGGCCATGTCCTCGGGCGACCACACCAAGGCGGTCGACCTGCTCGTCGATCTGCTGTCGTGGACCGTGCTGCCGCCGGCCGACCGGGCGCGTGTCGCGCGCATCGCCGGAGTGGCCGCGCTGGGCCGTCGTGAGCCGGTCGACGAGGTCTACCACCGCGTGATCCGTATCCTGCGCTCGGTGCTGGAGACCCCGGGCCTCTCCCCCCGCCAGCAGGCCGAGATCCGCAACCCGCTGGGCCGGCTCCTGATCACCGGCGGCGAGGCGCGGGCCGCGCTCGGCGAGCTGGAGCAGGCGGTGGCCAACCTCGACCACGATCCGGTCGAGGCGGCTCGGGCGATGACCTACCTCGGCTGGGCGTACGCGGGACCGTGGCCGGCCTCGACCCATCGGCGCTGGCTGGATCGTGCCGCCGAGTTGACCGCTCAGATCGACTCCCCCGCGCAGCGGCTGAACCTGGCCGGGAACCGCGCCGCGGCGCTGCTCATGCTGGGCGAGGAGGAGGCCTGGGACGTCGTCGCCGGTCTGCCCCTCGACGGCACGACGGCGGCGGAGCGTCTCGACGTGGCCCGCATCCACGTCAATGTCGGCACCGGGGCGCTGATCTGGGGCCGGTACGCCGACGCCGAGGAGCACCTCGCGGTGGCCATGCGCCTCGCCGAGGCCGAGCAGGCGTCCCGGTTGCGGCACAACGTCCGGCTCGAACAGGCCAACCTGGCGTGGAACACCGGCCGGTGGGACGGTCTCGCGGAGACGAGCGAGGCCCTCATCGACGCCGACCGGGACCGGCCGGCGCACTACCTCGGCAGCATTCGCCTGGCGGCCCGGCTGGCGGCCGCGGCCGGGCGGCGGCGGGCCGCGGAGGAGCAGTTCCGGCTGGTCCTGGAGGAGTCTGCCCGTCTCGGCGCGGCCGACGACACGATGGAGGCGGCCGCCGCGCTGGCCCGGCTCTGGCTGACTGACGGAAACAGCCGCCGGGCGCTGCGGGTCACGAACGAGCCGATGGACACCGTCCGGCGCAAGGGCATCTGGGTCTGGGCGACGGACCTCGTTCCCGCCCGGATCGAGGCGCTGCTCGCCGCCGGCGACCTGACGGCCGCGACACGCCTGGTCGACCAGTTCGCCCGGGGACTGCGTGGCCGTACGGCACCCGCGCCGCGCGCCGCGCTCGCCGTCTGCCGTGCCCTGCTGCTCGCCGCGGCCGGGGACCCCTCGCGGGCGGCGGCGGCCTACGACCGGGCGGCGCGCGCCTGGGGCGCGCTGCCGCGGCCCTACGACGCCATGCGCGCCCGCGAGCGGCAGGCCGAGGCGCTCGTGGCGCAGGGCCGGATCGAGCAGGGCCGTGAACTGCTGGCGGCGCAGTACGAGCAGCTGTTCCGGCTGGGCGCACGCGGCGACGCGGACCGTGTCGCCCAGCGGCTCCGCGAGCACGGCGCCGAGGTTCCGCGACTGTGGCGCGGCGGCCGGCGCGGGTACGGGGACCAACTCTCGCCCCGCGAGCTCGACGTGGTCCAGCTGGTCGTGGCGGGCAAGACGAACCGGGAGATCAGCCGGATCCTGGCCAAATCACCGGCCACTGTGGATCAGCAGCTGCGCGCGGCGATGCGCAAGCTGAAGGTGACTTCCCGTACCGCGCTCGCGGTCAAGGCGGTCGAGGCCGGCGTCTTCGCCGAAGAAGATTGACGTATCTGCTTAATAGCTAAGGTCGCTCGTTCCGCCCGAGCATGGCTCCATGATTCATAGCCCACGGCCGATGCATGCCTGAGCGGCCCGACGTGCGTGACGACTCCGCCGTCGAGCACCCGCCACCTCTCGAGCTGTCCGACGACGCCGACGACGACGCCGGCGACGACGACCACGAGAGCCACGACCCCTACCAACCCCTGTAGGCGGAAGGGACCCCATGAGATTCAAAGCCCTGGCGGCGACGCTGGCCGCATCGGTCGGCCTGAGCATTCTTCAGCAACTACCGGCGTCCGCGGCGGAGCCGGAACCCACCCCGGCCGCCAAGATCGATTCGTCCCTCAAGGACCGGTTCCGCGCGCAGCCGAGCTCCGACTTCTGGATCACCTTCGAGGCCGGGGCGGACCTCGGGCCGGCGAAGAAGATCGCCGACTGGACCGCTCGCGGCACGTTCGTCCACGACGCGCTGACCGCGGCGGCGAAGGACTCCCTGGCCTCCGTCTCGGGCGAGCTCGACCGCGCCGGCGTCAAATACACCTCGTACCCGATCGTCAATGCCGTGCTCGTCAAGGGCGGCACCGAGAAGCTCGCCCTCGACGTGGCGGCGCGGGCGCAGGTCGCCGAGATCCACGCGACGCCGCAGGTCGCGCTCGTCGATCCCGTGGACGAGAAGACCCCCGCGCCCGCCCGGGCCGCCGCCCCGAAGGACGACGCCGTCACCTGGGGCCTGGAGGCCATCCACGCCCCGCAGGCGTGGGCCATGGGCGCCACCGGCGCCGGCATCACCGTGTCCAATCTCGACTCGGGCGTCCAGTTCGACCACCCCGCCCTGACGCACCAGTACCGCGGCACGAAGCCGGACGGCACCGTCGACCACAACTACAACTGGATGGCCACCCGGGGCTCGTGCGCGGGCGCGCCGTGCGACGACAACGGGCACGGCACGCACACCATGGGCACCATGGTCGGCGCCGACGGCGCCGACCACGTCGGCGTCGCACCGGACGCGCAGTGGATCGCGACGAACGGCTGCTGCGACAGAACCGGCGTCGAGTCGCTGCTGCGGTCCGGCTGGTGGCTGCTCGCGCCGACCGACCTCCAGGGCAACAACCCCGACCCGTCCAAGCGCCCCCATGTCATCAACAACTCGTGGGGCCAGGACGTCGAACACGACTTCGACGACTTCTTCCAGGCCGTCGACGAGGCCTGGACCGCCGCGGGCATCTTCAGCACCTGGTCGTCGGGGAACACCACGCCGTACGCGGCCTGCGACACCGTCTCCTCGCCCGGCGCCGCGCAGAGCGCCTACTCCGTCGGCGCCCTTTCATCGGACGGCACGCTCGCGTCGTTCTCCCGCAAGGGCGAGGGCGAGGGCGGCCGGATCAAGCCCGAGATCTCCGCACCGGGTGACGGCGTCCGCTCGTCCTATCCGGGCGACAGCTACGTCGAGATGTCCGGTACGTCGATGGCGGCACCGCACGTGGCCGGCGCCGTCGCGGCGCTCTGGAGCTACGACCCGACCCTGATCGGGCAGGTCGAGGAGACCCGCCGCCTGCTCGGCGAGTCCGCCGTCGACGTCGACGACACCGAGTGCGGCGGCACCGCCGACGTCAACAACATGTACGGCGAGGGGCGGCTCGACCTCGTACGCCTGCTGGAGCTCGCGCCCCGCAAGGGCGGCACCCTCACCGGTGTCGTCACCGCCGGCGGCGCCCCGGTTCCCGCCGCCGACGTGACGATCAGCGGGCCGTTCAGCCGGTCGATCGGGACCGACGAGAACGGCCGGTTCACGACGAACCTCCCGGTCGGCGACTACAAGCTCAGCACCAAGGTCTTCGGCTACCTGACCGCGACCGCCGACGTCACGATCACCCTGGGCCAGGACACCGCCGTCACGCTGCCGCTCACCGCCGCCACGCGGCACGACATCAGCGGCCGGGTCGTCGACGACAAGAAGCGGCCCGTCCCGAACGCCGACGTCTCCCTCAAGGACACGCCGCTGAAGCCGGTCCGCACCGACACCAACGGCGCGTTCACGATCAGCGCCGTCCCCGAGGGCTCGTACGGCCTGGCCGTCGAGCCCAACGCCTGCTTCTCGCCCACGACCGTCCCGCTGACCGTCGGCGGGCGGAACGAGCCGTCTGAGATCCCGGTCGGGCTCGTCGTCGACAAGGGCGGCTACAGCTGCGCCGTCTCCGAGGGCGAGTACCTGCGCGGCACCGATCCCGTCACGTTCAGCAGCGGCGTCTGGGCCACGGTGAAGCTGCCGTTCCCGATCGCGCTCTACAACGGCAGCCACGACACCCTCAACGTCGGCCTGCGCGGCGTCATCTCCCCGGACGACAGCACCGGCCCCGGCACCGGCGGCGCCGGCATCTTCCCGTTCTACATGCAGACCCCGGTCGAGTTCGCGCCCGGCGGCGGTGTCTTCACCGCGGCCACCAAGGTCAACGGTGAGGACGCGTTCGTCATCGAGTACCGCAACGCCAAGCTCTGGGCCTGGCCGGACCGGGCGGACTACACGGAGCCGGTCACCTTCTCAGCCACGATCACCCGCTCCGGCACCGTGATCTTCGGGTACGGCGACGGCGTCGGGTCCAGCGACCCGGTGACCGCCGGCGCGCACGCCACCACGGGCATCCAGGGCTGGGCCGGTGTCGACGGCATCCGGTTCTCCGAGAGCTCCCCGGTGCTGCACGACGGCATGATCGTCACGTACGACATGCCCGACTTCGGCTACCTCGACGCGACGGTGGCCGACCAGAACGACGGGCAGCCGGTCGCCGGCGCGAAGGTCTCGTTCAGCACCAAGGACGGGCTGGTCGAGGCCGTCACCACCAACGGGACGGGCATCGTGCACCGGCAGCTTCCGGTCGGCGACTACACCATGACGGTCGAGGCGCCGAACTACACGACCGCGGCGTACCCGTTCTCGCTGGCCAAGCTCTACGCGCAGGCCAAGGTCGACGCACGTCTGACCACGGGTGCCGCCGGCCTCAAGGCCGACGGTCTCGACGCGCTGCTGGGCACCGGCCAGAACGGCGTGGGCACGCTCACGCTGACCAACAACGGATCCGCTCCCCTCACGTACAACCTGGGCGAAGCCGCACGGCACCCCGAGCTCGACGCCGCCGGCGCCACCGCACGGACCGGCACGGGCGCGACCGGCACCATCGACCTCGCCGCGTGGAAGGCCGGCGCGAGCGGCATGAAGCCGTCGAACGTCGACGGCAAGCCGGCCGGCTCCAGCACCGCCTCCAGCGTCACCGAAGCCCAGGCGGCGGCCAAGGTCGGCGCCACCTCCGGCGGCGACGTCATCACCCGGATCCCCATCCCCGGCACGATCGCGGAGAAGGAGCCCTCCGGCATCGGGTACGACGGCGACGTCTGGGTCCACGACTACAACGCGCGCACCAACACCGCGTACACGGTGACGGGCAAGAAGACCGGCAAGGTCTTCGACGCGTCGTGGAACCCCGACTACCGGGCGTTCGACATGGCCCTGGACACCAAGACCGGTGACATGTGCCAGATGGAGGACAGCCCGGCCAGCTACATCCACTGCTTCGACCGCGAGACCGGAAAGGAGACGAGGCAGATCAAGGGCGACTGGTCGACGCTGCAGCTGACCGGTCTCGCCTACAACCCGGCCCAGGACGTCTTCTACGTCGGCGGCCGCGCGAACGGCATGATCGGCACGGTTGCCGGCACGTCGCACGACAACGCGGGCGAGCTCCTGTCCTTCTGCGCCCCGCCGCTGCCCGAGGTGATGGGCCTGGCCTACAACCAGGCGTCGGACACGATCTGGTACACCGACCTCACCTCGAACCGGCCCACCCGCCTGCTGCAGGTCGACCCCGAGGACTGCTCGCTGGTGAACGCGTGGTGGTTCCCGGGCCAGAAGGCGGGCCAGGGCGGCGGTCTCGAGACCGACGCCACCGGCGCGCTGTGGGCGGCCGACCAGATCGCCGACGACGTCGTGCTCGTCGACGTCGAGGACGACCTGCTCACCGACCTGCCGTGGCTGTCGCTCTCGTCCACCGGCGGCACCCTCGCCCCCGGACAGTCGGCGACCGTCAAAGTCTCGATCTCGTCGAAGGGCGCCGAGCCCGGAGTCCAGGGCGCGAACATCGTGGTCCGGTCCGACTCCGGACGCCAGTCCAAGAGCTACGTCCCGGTGACGCTCACGACCACGAAGTACCAGGTCGGCGTCAACGCCGGCGGCGCGAAGCTCACCGACGGCTCCGGCTACACCTGGTCCGCCGACCAGGCCGCCGGCAAGAAGTCGTGGGGCTACGAGGGCAAGAAGACGAAGGTCGCCACCACGAGGGCCCCGATCGCCCCCCTCTTCCAGTCACAGCGGACCACGGCCGACACGCGACTGTTCTACCGTTTCCCGGACGCGCCCAAGGGCACCTACGCGATCGACTTCGGGTTCGCCGAGATCGAGAAGGTGGGCAAGGGCAAGCGGGTGTTCGACGTCCTCGTGGACGGAGCGCTCCAGGAATACGCGTACGATCCGGCCGCTGCCGTGGGGCAGAACGCCCCCGACTGGCGCAAGGCCGTCGTGCGGCACGAGGGCGGCCCGCTCACCGTGGAGCTGCGTGGTTCGAAGGGCCTGAAGCCCCCGAGCATCGCCGCGCTGCGGGTGACGCTCGACCCGCGGGCGGACGCGGCGGAACCCGAGCCCGAGCCGGAGCAGCCGGACCCCGGTCCCGTGCCGGTGGCTCCCGCCGGCCGCTCGTACACGATGAAGGTGACCGAGGGGCTCTACCGCCAGGGCACGGAGGAGTCCGGCTGGCACGGCGACGACCTCTGCGGCCCGCTGTGGTTCAGCGACGATTACCTCCAGCCGTTCTACGACACGGCCTGGGACGGGGTGTGCGTGACGACGAACGGCACGCTGATCTTCGACCGCGCCGCCACGTCGGGCAGCAACACGGCACTGCCGTCCTCGTCCCCGATCGACGCGATCTACCCGTTCTGGGACGACCTCGTCGTCGACGACGAGGCGGGCATCTACTTCGGCATGACCGAGGTGGACGGCGTGGCGGCGGAGGTCGTCGAATGGCGCAACGTCGCCTTCTACAGTGACCGGACGGCGCGCGTCAGCTTCTCGGTCACCCTGATCGCCGACGGACGGATCCAGATCGGCTACGGCGACGGCGTCGGCGGCGACAACCCCCTCACCCGAGGGTCGTCGGCGACGGTCGGTGTGGAGAGCCTGAAGCGCAACCCCGCGGCCCAGTACTCCTTCAACCAGCCCGTCCTCAAGGCCGGCCTGGGGCTGGAGTACAGCCTCCCGGCCGCGGGCACGATCGAGGGCACGGTCACCGACGCCAACGACGCCAAGCCGATCGAGGGCGCGGTCGTCACGCTCAACGGGCCCGCGGGTGAGCGGGTCATCACGACCGACGTGAAGGGCCGGTGGAAGGCCCAGGCGCTGGTCGGCGAGAACACCGTGCGGGTCGAGGCGCCGAACTACGTCGCCGCCGGCCGCACGGTGACCATCGCCAAGAAGGATCAGGCCGAGGTGATGAACACGGCGTTGACCACGGGCATCGCCACCGTCACCGGCGGCGAACTGGACTGGCTCCTCGACAAGGGCCAGAAGGCGACGGCCAAGGTGACCGTCGCCAACAGCGGCTCCGCCCCGCTCGAGGTGCGGCTCAGCGAGCAGGCCGACCTTCCGTGGCTCACCCTCACGGGCGCCGCCGCGACCGGCACGGTCACCCTCGCGGCCGGCAAGTCCACGACGGTCACGGTGACGGCCGACAACGCCGGCCTCAAGCCCGGCGTGCTCACCGGGAACCTGCTGGTGTCGTCGAACGCCGCCAAGGGCGCGACCCAGCTCAAGCCGGTCCGCCTGGCGACGTCGGCCTACTGGAAGGCCGTCGACGCCGGCGGCTCCGGGTACGGCTCCGCGTGGTCGCCGGACCAGGCGCTCGGCTCGCGGAGCTGGGGCCACGTCGGCGGCAAGGTGCGTACCACCAGGGCCGACATCGCCGGCACCCAGGACGACGCGCTGTTCCGCACCCAGCGGACCGGCGAGACGTTCAGCTACGTGTTCAAGAACGCCCCGGCCGGGACGTACCGCATCGGCCTCGACTTCGCGGAGATCGAGAAGGTGAAGCCCGGCACGCGCGCCTTCGACGTCCTCGCCAACGGCAAGATCGCCTTGTACGACCACGACGTGCAGGCGAAGGTGGGCGCCCTGACCGCCGACACGAACACGGTCACCGTCGAGCACACCGGCGGCGACCTGACGATCCTGTTCAACCGCGAGAAGGGCGAGGCGGACCCGATCCTCAACGCCCTGAAGGTCCAGGAGGATCCGCGCCTCTGAGGTGATCCGCCAACGGACGGGCCGGCCTCCTCGGCAAGAGCGCCGGGGAGGCCGGCCCGTGCGTACGGATCGAGCTGCTCGACGGCTCTAATCTTGGCCTCAGGTTGGTCGGGGAGCATGAGCCGCAAAAGCATCGATTGCAGGGGGCGGGCCGGCATGCGGATCATGATCGCGGATGACGAGGCGGCCATCCGTGAGTCGCTGGAGCGGGTGCTCCAGGTCGAGGGCTATGACACCAGCACCGTCGCCAACGGCCTCGCCGTGCTCGACCGGGTCGGCGAGGCGGGCGGTGACACGCTGGATCTGCTGATCCTCGACGTGATGATGCCCCGCCTCGGCGGGTTGGAGACCTGCCGGCGGTTGCGGGCGGCGGGCCGGGATCTGCCGGTGCTGATGCTGACCGCCCGTGACCGGGTCGCCGACCGCGTCGCGGGGCTGGACGCGGGCGCCGACGACTATCTGCCCAAGCCGTTCGCCACCGAGGAGTTGCTGGCCCGGGTGCGGGCCCTGCTGCGCCGGCGCGCGCCGGCCGACGGGGAGTCGCAGGTGCTGTCGTTCGCCGACGTCCGGGTCGACGCCGACCGGTTCGAGGCGTGGCGTGGCGGGCGGCCACTGCGCCTGACCCGGACCGAGTTCTCTCTGCTGCAGGTTCTCGTGCGCAACGCGACCCGGGTGTTGACCCGCGACGCGCTGTTCGAGGCGATCTGGGGCTTCGACATGAGCACCACCGCCAACAACCTCCAGGTGTACGTGAGCTACCTGCGCCGCAAGATGGAGGCCGAGGGTGAGCCGCGATTGATCTACACGTTGCGCGGCCTGGGATACACGTTGCGGGAGACTCCTCCGTGAGCAGGCCCGCCGGCCGGGAACCGCGCCGGCTGACCCGATGGTGGCGCCGGCGGTCCCTGCGGACCAGGATGACGGTGATCGCGGCGACGGCCATCGCGGTCAGTGTGTTCCTCGCCTTCCAGGTGGCCAGCGAGCTCCTGGCTCGGGAGTTGCAGAGCACCGCCGCGAATCAGCTACGCGCCGACTCCCGCGTCCTGGCGGCGAACGCGGAGCGTGCCGGTTTGGCGCGGGTTCAGCTACCGCCGTATCCAGGATCCGGCCGGCTGGTGCGGGTCATCCTGCCCGACGGCTCGACCCGGACGCCGGCCGGCCAGCCCGCGCTGCCCGCGGTCAGCGAGCACGCCGGGCGCGTCGCGCGTGGCGCGTCGGCCGACCTGCTGGAGTCGAACGACAGCGACGAGGACGGCTACCTCATCTACACGCTGCGGGCGGGCGACGGCGCGGTCCAGGTGGCCCACGTCGCCGACGACGGCCCGATCAACCGGTTCGGGTTCGGCATGTTGCTGATCGGGCTGCTCAGCATGGCCGGGGCCGCCCTCGCCGGGCTCACCGTGGCGCGGACCGGGCTGGCCCCGATCGACCGGCTGACCGCCGCCGCGGTACGTGTCGCTCACACCCGCGATCTCGACGCCGACATCCCGGATGAGGGCGGTGGGGAGATCCGGCGGCTGATCCAGTCGATCAACGACATGCTCGCCGCGCTCCGGAGCTCCCGGCAGGCTCAGCGGCTGCTCGCCGAGGACGCCGCCCACGAGCTCAAGACGCCGCTCACCAGCCTGCGCCTCAACGTCGAACTGCTGATCCGGCTCGATCGGCGCGGCACCCTGGACAGCGCACTGCCGGCGGAGAGCCGGACGCGGCTCCTCAACGATCTCGGCGCCCAGGTGGCCGAGTTGAGCGCCCTCGCCGCCGAGCTCACCGATCTGGCGCGCGGTGACGTCAGCGACGAGAGCACCGAGCTGCTCGACCTCGCCGACGTGGTGGTGGCCGCCGCGACCAGGGTGGGCTCCCGCGTGCCCGACATCGAGATCGCGATGGACGTGACCTCCGTGTGGGTGAGCGGACGTCCCGCCGCGCTCCAGCGGGCGGTGCTCAACCTCATCGACAACGCCGGCAAGTGGTCCCCCGCGGACCAGCCGGTCCAGGTGCGGCTCCGCGCCGAGAGCGCGTCGGCGGTGCTCGAGGTCGACGACGCCGGGCCGGGCATCGACGCCGCCGACGTGCCGCGGGTGTTCGACCGGTTCTACCGTGCCGAAAGCGCCCGGGCGTTGCGGGGATCCGGTCTAGGGCTGTCGATCGTGCAGCGGGTCGTCGACGCCCACGGCGGGCGGGTGGCCGTCGCCCGCTCCGCGCGCGGTGGCGCGCTGCTTCGGGTCGGCCTTCCGGCCGCGGCCCCGCCCGCCCCGATCGCGCGGCTCACCGCCGGGGAGGACAACGCGGCGCGCTGACCCGCCCCGGCGGCTCGTCCGTGCCGCCGCGCTCACCGTTGCAGCGCGGGCTCCTGGTCGTCCGCAAGCGGCCGTTGACCGTGCGGCGGCTCCACCGGCCGGGACAGCCGGCTCGGCCACCAGATCCGCCGGCCGATCAGCAGGGTGAGGGCGGGCACCAGGACCGACCGCACCAGCAGGGCGTCGAGCAGCACGCCGAAGGCGACCAGGAACCCGACCTCGATCAGCATCACCAGCGGAAGCGTGGCAAGGACCGCGAACGTGGCCGCCAGGACCAGGCCGGCCGAGGTGATGACCCCACCGGTGGCGGAGAGGGCTTTGAGCATGCCCCCTCTGGTGCCGAGACGCGCGGTCTCCTCCCGGGCCCGGCTGGCCAGGAAGATGTTGTAGTCGACGCCGAGCGCCACCAGGAACATGAAGGCCAGCAGCGGCACCGCATGGTCGACGCCCTTGAACCCGAGGATCGTGTCGAAGACGAACACGCTGCCGCCGAAGGCCGCGGCGAACGAGACGATCACGGTGGCCATCAGGATCAGCGGGGCCACGATCGCGCGCAGCAGCAGCCCGAGGACGATCAGGACCACGGCGAGCACCAGCGGGATCACCAGCTTCTCGTCGCGCCGGGTGGTCACCTCGGTGTCGAGGTTCTCCGCACTCGGCCCGCCGACGATCGCCTCCGCCCCGCTCACCGCGTGCACGGCGGTGCGCACCCGCTTGATCGTGTCGTATTCCGCGACCGTGTCCGGTGCGTCCGCCGGGAACACGGATATGGCGGCCCAGCCACCGCTGGTCTGCTCCGGGATGGCCATGGCCACACCGCGCGTGCCCTCGGCGACGTCGAGCACCCGCTCCTGGTGCGACGGCCGCGTGAAGATCGTCATCGGCTGGCCGCCGAGCTCCGGGAAGTGCCGGCGGAGAACGGTGAAGCCGGTGACCGACTCCGGCGCGGACAGGAACTGGTCCTGCTCCCGCAGGGCGCCGGTGTTGCCCGCCAACCCGATGGCGAGCACACCGAGGATGGCGAACGAGCCGAGCGTCGCCACCCACCGGCGGCGGCTGATGACGGTGCCGAGCCGTCCCCACAGGCCCGGCTTCTCCGCCACGGCCGTGCCGAACCGCGGGATGGCCGGCCAGAAGATCCGCCTGCCCAGCACCACGAGCACCGCCGGGAACAGCGTCAACATGGCCACCAGCGCGCACAGGATGCCGGCCGCACCGATCGGGCCCAACCCGCTGGTGCTGTTCAGGTCCGCGACGAGCAAGCAGAGCAGGCCGGCGACCACGGTGGCCGCGGACGCGACGATCGCCGGCGCCGCGCCGCGCAGCGCGTGGGCCATCGCGACCCGGACGTTCTCGTGGTGGTGCAGGGACTCGCGATATCGAGCGATGAGCAACAGCGCGTAGTCCGTGCCGACGCCGAACACCAGGATCGTCAGCAGCGCCGAGTTCTGGTCGTTGACCACGATGCCGAAGCCCTTGACGAGCAGGTAGACGGTCGCCATCGCCGTCAGCGCGGCCGCGCCCACCACCACCAGCGGGATCAGCCACAACACCGGACTGCGGTAGGTGAGGATGAGCAGGAGCGTGACCACGAGGACGGTGGTGAGGAAGACCTGCAGGTCGATGCCGTCGAAGATGGCGTCCATGTCGCCGTCGACCGCGGCCGGGCCGGTCACGTCGAGCTCCAGGCCGGCGGGACGGTCCTTCGCGGCGTCACGCAGCGGGCCGACGATGCTCTCCGGTGGGCCGTAGGCCGCGCTCACCTGGAGGGTGAACATCATCGCCTTGCCATCGGCGGAGGGTCTCGTCGCCGGGTCCTCGTCTTCGCCTTCGGCGCCGGGCGCGGTCGTCGCCTTCGGCGGGTACCGCTTGGCAAGGGTGTTGTAGTGGCGCTCGACCGTCGCGCGGTCGGCGTCGGTGATGCCGCCGGCGCGGTGGTACACGAAGACGAACGTGCTGTCCTCACCGCCGGAGAGCCTGTCCTCCAGCACCGCCACCTTGGTGGACTCGGCACTGGCCGGCAGGGTGTCCACGGCCCTGTCGGTCGTGACCGAGCTCAGCTTTCCGCTCAACGGCACCATGACCGCCGCCAGCGCCACCCACAAGCCGATCACCAACCACGGCACCCACCGGCCCGGCGGCGTTTCCCGGGACGACACCTCATTGACTGACATCAATTGCCTCCTCGATGCGCGTTACGTCGCTCAACTGAGGCCGAATTCGTACCGAGCGAATCTGAGACGACCGTTAATGCGGCGCTCGTGCGGGTGCCGAACGGCGTTTTCGGAAAGTGGTACCGCGGTACCGCCCCTCTCCCGGGAATGACGACCGCGGTATGACGCAACGGGACGGGATCAGGCCTAGCTTTGAGCTATGACGAGACCCGACGGCCCACTGTGGAAGTTCGGGGCGGGCGCCACGACGCTGGTGACGGCGTTCGCTGTGGTCGCCGCCTGCGGGTCGGACGCCGGCGACCGAGCGGCGCCCGCCACGGCCGGCCCGCACAGCGCGCACGCGGGCGGGTCGTCAGCTCCACCGCGGCCGCTGCGCGCCGGCGAGCGGTTCGTCCACCTGAGGATGGCCGAGGCCTACACGCCGGCGCCGCCGGAGGGCGGCGGCTCGGACGAGTACCGGTGCCAGGTGATCGATCCAGGCCTGACCGAGGCGGCGTTCCTGACCGGGACCCAGTTCGCACCGGAGAACGTCGCCATCGCGCACCACGCCATCGTGTACGCGGTGCCGCCGGGCGGCGCTGCCGCGGTGCGCAAGCACGACGCGGAGACCCCAGGTCTCGGCTGGCGGTGTTTCGGCGGGACCGGCGTGGCCGGCGCCGAGGCCGAGGAGGGGGACGCGGCGTGGGTGGACACCTGGGCGCCGGGCGCCACGGAGACGCTGCTCGACCAGGACGCCGGTCACAGGCTGGAGCCGGGCAGCCTGCTCGTCCTCCAGATCCACTACAACCTGCTCGCGACCGGCGGTAAGCCGGCCGGGCCGGACCGCTCGGCGGTGCGGCTGCGGCTGACCGACGGCACGCCGCAGACCCGGGAACTCGAGACATGGTCACTCGACGCGCCGACCGACCTGCCCTGCGCCGCCGACGAGTCGGGTCCGCTCTGTGACCGGGCGGCCTCGATCGCGGACGTGACGAAGCGGTTCGGGCCGGACGTCGGCGGCATGGCGGACCGTCAGGTGCAGGAGTGCGGCCGGGGCGTGCCGAAGCCCGGTAACACCCAGACCTGCGACCACGAGGTGGCGGCGCCGATGACGCTGTTCGCCGGTTTCGGCCACATGCACATGCTCGGGCGGGCCATCAAGGTCGAGCTCAACCCGGGCACGCCGAAGGCCGAGGTCGTCCTGGACGTGCCGCAGTTCGACTTCGACAACCAGCGGCTGATGAAGCTGCCGAGGCCGGTGGACATCGGCCCGGGAGACACGCTGCGGGTGACCTGCACGCACGACGTGCGGCTGCGCAAACTGCTGCCGCAGCTGAGGAAACTGCCGCCGCGCTACGTGGTGTGGGGCGACGGCACCAGCGACGAGATGTGCATCGGCATCATGACGGTCTCCCCACGCGAGTCCTGAGGGTCACGCCCTCGACGGACGCGCGCGATGAGGTGCTAGACCGGCCGGGTGAGCCTCAGGTCATAGGCCAGGATGACGGCCTGGATCCGGTCCCGTGCGCCGATCTTGGTGAGGACCCGCCCGACGTGGGTCTTCACCGTCGACTCCGACAGCGTGAACCGTTGCGCGATCTCGCCGTTGGTGAGGCCGTGTCCGATGGCGACGAGGATCTCGCGCTCGCGGTCGGTCAGGAACTCCAGCCGGGGATCCTCCCGCACGGGCTCGCAGAGGTCATCGCCGAGCCGGTCGGCGAAGGCGTCGAGCAGCCGGCGAGTCAGCGCCGGCGCGATCACCGCGCCCCCGCCGGCGACGGCCCGGATGCCGGCGAGCAGTTCCTCCGGGCGGACGTCCTTGAGCAGGAAGCCGCTCGCCCCGGCCCGCAGCGCGGCGAACGCGTACCGGTCCACGTCGGACGTCGTCAGCACCACGATCCGCGAACGCCCACCGGCGGCGACGATGCGCCGGGTTGCCTCGATCCCGTCGACACCCGGCAGGCTGATGCTCATCAGCACCACGTCGGGATGCAGTTCGGTGATCCGCCGAACGGCCTCGGTGCCGTTCTCGGCCTCGCCGACGATCTCGGTGTCGGGTGCGCTCTCCAGCAGCATGCGAAACCCGAAGCGCCGCAGCGGCTGGGCGTCGGCCACAAGCACAGAGATCATGAATGGCTGCCTTCAGGGTCGGACGGACGGTCCAGTCCCCCGTTCATACCGAGCGAACCTGAAACGACGGTAAGAAACGACACCCCGGCCGGCTCGCATCGGCGATGTCAGAACTCTGCCACCCGATCCGCACCATCCCCGGGGGTGGCAGAACTCTGACAACTCAGGCGTGCCGTTTTCAGAGTTTCTGTGGGGATATAGCGCCTTGCCCATCCCGCTGGCTACAGAGTTGGAACAGACGGGAAATGTCAAAGTAATGACCCATGTCCAGTCTGCTCTCACCAGCAGCAGCCGGCGGCACGGGGCGGGAAGCCCGGGACACCGGCGGCTCGCCCCGGAGATCTCCATCCGCACGATCCGCCGCGCCGCGCCCCGGCGCCGCGCCCCCTTCACCAGGAACGGAGTTCCCCCTATGTCCTCCACCAGCAAGCGGATGCGCGTGCTTGTCGCCACGGGCGCCATCGGGACGGCCATGGGCCTCGTGCTCGCCGGCTGCGGCGCCCGAGCCGGCGACGACACGGCCGGCGCAGGGTCGTCCGCGGCAGCCGGCTGCGTCGACACCTCCGGCGACACCGTCAAGCTCGGCTTCCTCAATTCCCTCACCGGCGGCATGGCGATCTCCGAGAAGACCGTCTCCAACGTGCTGCACATGGCCGCCGACGAGATCAACGCCGGCGGCGGCATCCTCGGCAAGAAGATCAAGTACGTCCAGGAGGACGGCGCCACCGACTGGCCCACCTTCGCGGAGAAGACCGAGAAGCTGCTCACCCAGGACTGCGTCGCCGCGATCTTCGGCGGCTGGACCTCGTCCTCACGCAAGGCCGTGAAGCCGGTCGTCGAGAAGCTCAACGGCCTGTTCTTCTATCCGGTGCAGTACGAGGGCCTCGAGTCCTCGCCGAACATCTATTACACCGGCGCGACCACCAACCAGCAGATCATCCCGGCGATGGACTTCCTCGCCTCCAAGGGAGTGAAGACGCTGTTCCTCGCCGGCAGCGACTACGTCTTCCCCCGCACCGCGAACGCGATCATCAAGCTCTACGCGGCCAAGCTCGGCATCAAGATCGTCGGCGAGGAGTACGTACCCCTCGACAAGGACGACTGGACCAGCCAGGTGGCGAAAATCGCGGCGGCCAAACCGGACTTCATCTTCAACACCATCAACGGCTCGTCGAACGTCGGCTTCATCAAGGCGTACTACGACGCCGGCCTCACCCCCGCGCAGACGCCGATCATCTCGGTGTCGATCGCCGAGGAGGAGGCGCCGGCCATGGGCCACGAGGTCACCGGCAACTACGCGTCCTGGAACTACTTCCAGTCGCTCAAGACACCCACCAACCCGAAGTTCATCCAGAGCTGGAAGGCCTACCCCAACAGCAGCGGCGTCACCTCCGACCCGATGGAGGCCGCCTACATCTCGCTCTACCTGTACAAGGCCCTCGTCGAGGCGGCCGGCTCGTTCGACGTCAACGCGGTGAACGCCGCGGCCAAGAAGAACACGATCACGTTCGACGCGCCGGAGGGCAAGGTCACGCTCGACGGCGAGAACCACCACATCTCCAAGCCCGGCCACATCGGACGGATCAACGCCGACAACCAGTTCGACATCGTCTGGGCCTCCGACAAGTTCATCGAGCCCGACCCCTACCTCGAGGGCTACGACTGGTTCCCGGCGGACATCCGCAAGCAGCTCACGGACGCGGCGGGCTGACCGCACGTGGACGCGCTGATCCCCCAGCTGCTGAACGGCAGCGCACAAGGTGCGCTGCTCCTGCTCGCCGCGCTCGGCCTCTCGCTCACCTTCGGCCAGATGGGCGTGATCAACATGGCCCACGGCGAGTTCCTCATGATCGGCGCCTTCAGCGCCTACCTCGTCCAGCAGGTCATCGTCGCCAGCGACCTGTCGATCCCGGTGGCGCTGCCGGTCGCGTTCGTCGTCGCCGGCCTGTTCGGCCTGCTGCTGGAGGTCACCATCATCCGGTGGATGTACCGCAGGCCCCTCGACACCCTGCTCGTCACGGTCGGCGTCGGCCTGATCCTTCAGCAGGCGGCACTGCAGATCTTCCCGTCCCAGGGCGTCCCGGTGGAGAAGCCCCGCTGGCTCGACGGGCAGCTGACCATCCTCGGCTACGACTGGCCGCTGCGGCAGCTGTTCACCATCCTGCTCGCGGCCGTCTGCGTCGCCGCGCTGTCGGCCTGGCTCAAGTACACCTCGTTCGGTCGCCGCATCCGGGCGACCGTGCACAACCGCGACCTCGCCGAGACCACGGGCATCTCCACCCGCACCATCGACCGCCTCACCTTCTTCGTCGGCTCGGGTCTGGCCGGCGTCGCCGGCGTGGCCGCGTCGCTCATCGGCGGCACGAACTCCCAGATGGGCGCGCAGTACATCATCCCGGCCTTCCTCGTCGTCGCCGCCGGTGGCATCGGCCAGCTCAAGGGCACCATCCTCGCCGCGTGGGCGGTGGGTGTCGCCCTCGCGTTCTTCGCCTACTGGACCACCGGCAGCCTGGCGCAGGTGCTCGCCTTCATCCTCGTGATCGTCTTCCTGCAACTGCGCCCGCAGGGCCTGTTCACGGTGCGAACCAGGAGTCTGGCATGACCAAGAAGCCTTGGATCTCGCTCGGTGGCATCGGGGTGTTCGCCGTCCTGCTCCTCGCGGTCGCTCCCCTCGTCCTCACCGATCATTGGCTCAACAACCTCGGCAAGTACTGCTGCTGGGCCATCGCCGCCGTCGGCATCGGCCTGGCCTGGGGCCGGGGCGGGATGCTCGTGATGGGGCAGGGGGTGTTCTTCGCCCTCGGCGCCTACTCGATGGCCATGCACCTGACCCTGGAGACCGCCGGTGACCGGATCCCCGGGTTCATGGTGCTCTACGATCCGCTCGCGCCGCTCCCGGTGTTCTGGGAGCCGTTCCGCAGCGCCGGATTCACCCTGCTGGCGATCGTGCTGCTCCCGGTGATCGTGGCCGGCGCCCTCGGCTACGCGCTGTTCAAGCGCCGGGTGAAGGGCGCGTACTTCGCGATCCTGTCGCAGGCGCTCGCCGTCGCGCTGGCCGTCCTGATCAGCTCCACGATCCGCGAGACCGGCGGCGACACCGGGCTCAGCGACTTCAAGTACTTCTTCGGCTTCGTGCTCAACGACCCGGCGAACCGTCAAATGGTGTACCTCATCGCGGCCGGGCTGCTCATCGTGTGCCTGCTCGCGGTGTGGCAGTTCTACCGCAGCCGCTTCGGCGAGCTCCTCATCGCCACCCGGGACGCCGAGGAGCGGGTGCGCTTCCTCGGTTACGACCCGGCCAACGTCAAGCTCGTCGCCTTCGTCGTCTCGGCGCTGATGGCGAGCATCGGCGGAGCGCTGTTCGTGCCGATCGTCGGCATCATCACCCCGGCCGAGATCGGCGCCGCCGCCTCGATCCTCATGATCGCGGGCGTTGCCCTGGGCGGCCGCGCCTCGCTCTTCGGGCCCGCGCTCGGCGCGATAGCGGTCGGCTGGGGGCAGTCGAGCCTCGGCTCGACCTGGCCCGACGGCTGGACGTACATCCTCGGTCTGCTGTTCATCGTCGTCATCCTCTTCCTGCCGAACGGGCTGTCGTCGCTGCCGGCCCGGTTCACCGGGCGGGCGCGCCGGACTCCGGTCGAGCAGCCCACGCCGGCGATCGCCGCCGCCGAACTGGAAGAGGTGCGCTCATGACCGGCGCTTCCCTCGTCGTCACGGATCTCCGCGTCGAGTTCTCGGGTTTCGTCGCGGTCGGTGGCGTCAGTTTCGACGCGCACCCCGGCGAGGTCCGCTTCCTGATCGGCCCGAACGGCGCCGGCAAGACGACGTGCATCGACGCCGTCACGGGGCTGACCAAGGCCACCGGGTCGGCCCGGCTCGGTGAGACAGAGCTGCTGGGTAAGCAGGTACACAAGATCGTCCGCCTGGGGATCGGCCGCACGTTCCAGACCGCGAGCGTCTTCGACGAGCTCACCGTGCTGCAGAACCTCGACATCGCCGCCGGCCTCCACCGCCGTTCGGTCTCGCTGCTGCGGGCCCGGCGCGGGATCGACCCGTCGATCGAGCGTGCGCTGGAGGAGACCGGGCTCACCGGCGAGCTCACCACGCCGGCCGGCGTCCTGTCGCACGGCCAGAAGCAGTGGCTGGAGATCGCGATGCTGCTCGTGCAGGACGCGAAGGTGCTGCTGCTCGACGAGCCCGTCGCCGGCATGAGCCAGGACGAGCGCACCGCGACCGGCGAGCTGCTGCAGCGCATCGCGGCGAGGCGCATCGTGCTCGTGGTCGAGCACGACATGGACTTCATGCGCCGCTTCGCCACCCGGGTGACGGTGCTGCACCAGGGCAGGGTGCTCTCGCAGGGCACGGTGGCCGAGGTTCAGGCCGATCCCCAGGTGCAGGAGGTCTATCTCGGCACCGCCGACGCCATCACGGAGGGCTGACATGCTGGAACTCACCGACATCAAGGCCGGTTACGGGCGCACCCAGGTGCTGCACGGGGTGACGGTGCCGTCCGCCGACGTGGTGGCCGTGCTCGGTCACAACGGCGCCGGCAAGTCGACCCTGCTGCGTCTCGCCATCGGCCTGATCAAGCCGTCGAAGGGCCGGGTGGTGTTCGACGGCGAGGACATCACCTCGCTCGCCCCCAACCAGCGGGTGGCTCGCGGCATGGCGTACGTGCCGCAGGGTCAGCAGTCGTTCGGTCAGCTCACGACGCTGGAGAATCTGCAGCTCGCCGCCGACGGACGCCGGCGGCGCAAGGCCCTCATCGACGCCCAGCTGGCGCGTTTCCCGGCGCTGGAGCAGTTCGCCACCCGCAAGGCGGGCCTGCTCTCCGGCGGGCAGCGCCAGCAGCTCGCGATCGCCCGTGCCCTGATCACCGAGCCGAAACTGCTCATCCTCGACGAGCCGACCGAGGGCATCCAGCCGACGATCGTCGCCGAGATCGAGCAGACCATCATGGAGCTGGCCGCTGCGGGCATGAACGTGCTGCTCGTGGAGCAGCACATCGGCTTCGCCCTGGAGGCGGCCGAGCGGTACGTCGTGCTCGCCTCCGGTCACGTCACCCAGACCGGCGAGGGCGGCAAGGCAGCCACCTCCACCGTGCGAGCCGCCATGGCGATCTGAGCCGCTATGACCCGTGCCCGCAATACCGCCGTAACATCGGGCAGCGACGATGCCCTGTGTCGACGGACAACGCGCGTGCGGCCGCAGAGGACAGTCTGGAGGACTACGCCTTCCGTTACGTGCCGCGCACCTTCCGGCGCTGGAGCGCGGCCTCCGTCGGCGCGACCGCTCTCGGTTCCATCGCGTTCCTCGCCGACTTCTCGATCGGCGCGAGCATCGGCATCGACCACGGCACCCGCAACGCCGTGCTCGGCATCGTGTTCGCGTCGGTCATCATCGTCATCGTCGGCGTGCCCGTCGCCTACTACGCCGCCCGCTACAACCTCGACCTCGACCTCATCGCGCGTGGCGCGGGTTTCGGCTACTACGGCTCCATCATCACGACCGTGGTCTTCGCCGGCTTCACCTGCATCTTCTTCGCCCTGGAAGGCGCCATCATGGCGCAGGGACTCCAGCTGGCGACCGGGATGCCGCTGTGGCTCGGCTATCTCGTCTCGACCGTGGTCGTGATCCCCATCGTCATCTACGGCATGCGCGCGCTGGAGCGCCTGCAGTTCTGGACCACACCCCTGTGGCTCGCCCTCGCCCTGCTGCCGCTGCTGTGGATCGTCGTCTCCGACCCCGAGGCGGTGCGCGCCTTCACCTCGTTCCCCGGCAACTCCGACGGCTCGATCAGCTTCGGCGCCGTGGTCTCGAGTGCGGCGGTGTGCTTCGCCCTCACCCCGCAACTGGCGGAGCAGATCGACTACATCCGCGCGATGCCGCCGCGCACGCCCGCGAACTCGCGCTCGTGGTGGACGTCCTTCGTGTTCTCCGGCCCGGGCTGGGTCATCTTCAGCGGCACCAAGCAGGTGATCGGGGTGTTCCTCGCCGTCTACCTCCTCGTGCGGGTCGAACCCAGTCTCGGCCACCAGGCGACCGAGCCGGTCAAGCAGTTCGTCGTGATGTACCAGACCCTCATCCCCGACTGGCTCGCGATCGTTCTCGCCCTGGTGCTCATCGTGGTCGCGCAGGTGAAGATCAACGTGACGAACGCGTACTCGGGCTCGCTCGCCTGGTCGAACGTCTTCACCCGGATGGCGAAGCACTACCCCGGTCGTACGATCTTCGTGCTGTTCAACCTGGTGATCGCCTACGTGCTCATGATGCTGGACGTCTTCACCCTCATCTCCTTCGTGCTGAGCCTCTACGCGAACGTCGTCATGGCGTGGCTGGTGACGATCGCCACCGATATCGCGATCAACAAGCGGGTGCTGCACATCTCGCCGCGCTTCCCCGAGTTCCGCCGCGGCATGCTGCACGACTGGAACCCGGTGGGGCTCGTGTCGGTGGGGCTGGCCTCGCTGCTGTCGCTGCTCGCGTTCGCCGGCCTGCTCGGCGCCACCGTCAAGCCGTTCTCGGTGCTCATCGCGATCGGAGTGGCGTTCGTGGCCACACCGGTCATGGCCATCGCCACGCGGGGGCGTTACTACCTGCGCCGCCGCTCCGACGGCATCGACTCCCCCCGGTTCGACGAGCACGGCAACCCCTCCAGCGAGCGGCTCCGCTGCCACGTCACCGGGTATACGTTCGAGCGCCCGGATATGCTGGCCTCGGCTGAGAGAGGACCGCGCGGCGAGGTGCAGTACGTCTCGTCACTGGCGCTCGCGCTCGACGATTCCGATCGCTACGTGCTCCCGCCGGAGGTCACCGGGCCCCCGCGCTGGGCGGCTGCCCGCAGGGCATCCCAACGACGGGGGGAGACGTGATGGAGGAGCCGGTCGACACCGCGACCGCGATTCTCGCGAGCGCGGCGGTGCTGCTCCGCGAGCGCACGTTCGACGACATCTCCTACCGCGCCCTCGCCGACGAGGTCGGCATCTCGGAGCGCACGATCTACCGCCAGTACCCCACGCGCCCGCACCTGCTCGCCGCGCTCTCGAACTGGATCGAGCAGACCTGCTTCCCGCTGCCGCCGTTCGTGACCGTGTCCGACTTCCGCGCCGCCGTGCACGAGCGCTTCCGGGCCTTCGACGCGTCGCCCGCGTACGCGCACGTCGGCGCGCGAGCCTCCGCGATATCACCGACGCTCGACACCGAGCCGGCCTACATCACCCGGGCGATCGAGGCGATGCTCGACGTGGCGGCGCCGACGCTCAATCGACGGGACCGGCGGCGCGTCGCGGCATCCCTGCGCTACTTCTCGTCGGCGATGTTCTGGGCGCGCCTGCGCACGGGCTTCGACCTGGATGCCGCCGAGATCTGCGACGCGTTCGACCACGCCGTCGACTCGGTGCTCGCCAAGCTGCCCTCCTCCGCGACATGGGCGCGGCCGTGACCGTCCCCGAGCTGAGCGGCACGCAGGAGGCGATCCTCGCCGCCTTCGCCGAGCTGATCGAAGAGGTCGGCAGCGACGACGTGTCGTACCGGGTCATCGCGCGCCGGGCCGGCATCGCCGAGCGCACCGTGTTCCGCAACTACCCCACGCGCGTCGACCTGCTCCTGGCGACGGCAGCGTGGATCGAGGCGACGCTGTTCGCCCGCGAGGAATCACATTCGATCTTCGACGTCCCCCTCGCCATCCGCGACGCGATGCAGCGGTACGACGCGCGGCCGGAACTCGCACACGTCGTCGCCGAAACGGCGATGCGCGGCGTCAGCGGCGCGGCCCCGTCGCCCAGCCGGGCGCAGCTCGAGCGGCTCCTCGACGCGGAGGTGCCCTCCCTCGACGCGGCGCAGCGCCGGGCGGTCATCGCGGCGCTGTCGCACCTGGACTCCGTCGGGACCTGGGTGACGTTCCGCCGCGAGTTCGGTATGGACCGGCGAGACATCGCCGACGCGGCCGCGTGGGCGGCCGAGGCGGTGCTCGACAGCATCCGCGACCGCGTCGCCCCCCAGCGCGACGGTCTCGCGTCAGGCAACGGCTAGCCGGCCGAGCCACCGCCTGGTCAGCGACGTTTGGCGAACTCTGCCAGGCGCTCGCTGAGTGGGCTCACTCGCGGACGCGGCGGCCGATCGAAATAGCCCGGTTTGACCTCACGCATCAGCTGCTCGCCGTCCCGGTCCCAGTCGAAGCGTGGCCGTTTCAGCAACCGCCGGAAGACGACAGTCGCCTTCTCCGGATCCCTTCCGGCCAGGCGGCGCAGGACCATCGGCTCCACACTGTCGTCCTCGACATAGGACATCGTCTGCTCGCGCCACCGGCGGCGCCGCAGCAGTTCCGGGTTCGCGAAAGCCTGCTCGACAAGCCCGAAATCGGCGTAGAAGCCCAGGCCGTCCGTCTCGTCGTAGATCAGCCCCACCGTTTCCGCGTCGGTCAGGTCCGAGGGCAACGACATCGACACCGCGGGCGGAACGGTCTTCGGTTCCGGCCCCAGAACCGTGTCACGGCAGTACGTGTGGTAGCCGTCGAGTCGCTCCTGCACCTGTTCCCCCGGCACCACCAACAGATCGGTGCCGAAGAAATCGACGAACCGTGCCCGGTCAGCACGCTGATGTTCCCACGCCTGCGCCAGCTTCTCCGGATTCCGGAACACCGCCTCCGGCGTACGCAACGACATGTCCAGCGCAAGCTGACAGGCGAAGTCCCGCTCGCTCGCCCGCAGTATCTGGATCGGCCCGCTCAACATCCACTCGTCACCGACCGCCACCAGCCGGGCGATGAGGAACGAGCGCCGCGGCGTCCGCCGGAACACCGCCGGTCCCATGTTCGACCGGACCCGGTAAGTCAGGTCGTCGACCAGGCTCTCCACCACGAGCACAGGCCCGTCCTGTCGCTTCACCTCGAACGGGCCCTGAACGACATCACGCCAGCCGAGCACCATCTGCCGCTCGGCCTCCGGCAGGTCCGGCCGGGCATCAACGAATTGATCCACCACCGTCCGGCCGTTCGCCAGCCTGTGCTCCAGCACGAAGCAGTCCCAGAGCAGCATCCACTGCAGCTCGTCGGCGTCTTCCAGGCCGTTGCCGTACTCCGCCAGGAACCTCGACACGGCCCGGTCGTAGCGTGGCTGCCGAGAGAACGCCACGAGCTCGCCCTTGAGGTCACCGGCCCGTCGTAGCAGCGCGGCATCAACCATCGACATGCCACCAACGTACGAGCCGTCAGAACGACATAGTCACGGGGTACCTCGTTCGAGTAATCAGTCGATCAGTCGCCGACCGAGGCGTTCGGTCCCCGCATTGCTCCCTCGACAGCCCCCCAAGCGCCGCAACACCTCCGGCAACGCGGCACGCTGCTGTTCGTTCAGCGCCGCCTTGCGCGGCAGCCAGTCGGCCAGGAACAAGCCCACCTGTGCCGGGCTCCAGCACAGCGTGCCACTGGTCATGTAGCCGTCCCCGTAGTCCAGGAACACATCGGCCAGCGACCTGGCGACCGTGTCGTCCGCCGGCGCGAACCCGTCCAGCAGACGCTCCCGTTCCTCATCGCCCATCGACCGCCAGTCACGGACGTCCGGAAGATACGACCGGCATCGCGACCAGACCAGCGCCCGCAAGTCGAGAAAGCCCTCCTCATCGTGACGGAGGCGTCCGACCACGCCGCGCCGAGCCACCCACTGGCCCACCGCTCGACGACCCGCGGTTCGCCCAATGCCACATTCGACCAGCATCAACATGCGGGCCAGGCGTGGAGCGGGCCGGACGTTGCACCACGCGAACCACATCACGGCCTTCCCGGGCCCACCGCTCGCAGGACGTTTGACCAGCTCAAGGGGCACAAGGTCAGCCGGTTAGCCTGGTTTACGCTCGCCGTCAGCTGCCTCGGACGGCTCCGCTACCAAGCCGAAGGGCCGAGATGGCGTCGTACTTCAGCGGCGAATCTGGGCACGCCGGTGCGTTGCAGAAGGACAAGGATCTCCGGAACGGTGTTCGGCGTTCGCCGGTAGGACGCGGCTTGGTGGCGGAGCACGTCCATGGTCAAGCCGGGGTAGAGATCGAGTTGGTCGAGGAGGAAGTCGTCGGGGTGGATTGCGGCGATGTCGTAGGGCTTGAGGGCCGGCTCGGGGAAGTCGCTGAGGTTGAAGGTGACGATGACTTCGGCGTTGGCGCGTACGGCGGCGGCTAGAACGTGCCGGTCCTTCGGATGGTTCGTCATGCCGTCGATGATTGACTCGTAGCCGGTGACCAGGGCGTCAGGGAATGACCGGCTCATCTGGCCGAGCCGCCGATCGACCCGATCCGGTGGCAGGCCACGGTCGATGAGGTTGCGGCGCAGTTCGGCGAAGACGTCGGCTGACCAGAGCGGCCGGTACGCGGAGGCTTCGGCTAGGCGAAGCAGGGTGTCGCACAGGTAGGCGGGGTAGAGCACGCAGGTGTCAAGGAACGCCGGGAACGCCACCATGACCGGCTGTCACCGCGATGGCGGGGAGTCGAGGGTGATCTCGTACAGGTCGTCGTCCTCGGCGTCGGCGGCCATCTGGTCCAGGGCTCGGCGGCGTTCGGTGCGGGTGCGCTCGGAGTAGTCGAGGATGTCACGCAGCAGGACTCGTCGATGCCGGCCGCGCAGGCTGTGCGGAATCTCGCCGTCGGTGAGCAGGCGGACCAGCGTGGGCCGGGAGATGTTGAGCAGGTCAGCGGCCTCTTGGGTGGTCAGCATCGTGTTGTGCGGGGCGATCGTGATGGCCATCCCCTGTGACAGGGCACCGACGACGTCACGCAGCAGTTCGTAGAGCTCGGCGGGGATCTCGAGCTGCGAGCCGTCCGGGCCCACCAGCTTCGCTCGCTCGGGGGCTTCGGCGTCGGCCATACCCCGCGCGAAACGCACCAGATCGGCGGGATCCTCGGGCGGCAGAACGGTTCGTTCACGCAGGGTGCTCGACATGGAGTCAGCATACCGCTATTCGAAAAATCCGAAAGCCGCTAGGACTTGGCGAAGCCCAGCGCCCGATAGCCGGGCATACGGCGCTGCAGCGAAACGGCCAGGATCGGCGTCTCCGGGTCGTGGTAGTCGTGCACCTCCGCGAGGGCTTTGCCGGGTGCCGCGCGGATGACCCGGCCGGCGCATTGGATCAGCAGGCCGTCGAAGGAGATCGGCCCGGCCAGGAACAGGGTGTCGAGTACGGGTGCATCGAAACCTTCGCCGATGAACGGCGTGGTGCCGATGACCAGGATCCCGTCGCCGGCCTTCGCCTCGGCGAGCCGGTCGACTGCCGCACGCCGATCCGCTGCGGTCATGCCGCCTTGCAACAGGATCGCTTGATGTCCGCGATCCGCGAGGAGCGAAGCCAGAGTTTCGACGTGGGCGACCCGACGGGTCAGCACGAGACAGTTGCGCCCCTTGGCGAGGGCAGCTGCGACATCGTCGACGATCTGGGCGTTTCGCGCTTCGTCTTCGATCAGGGAGCGGTGCACGGCCGCCAGTGCGCCCGGTGACGACAGGTCCTCCTCATCAGCGCGGAAGTGGGTGTCGTGCACGAACAACAGGCGGCGAGGACCGGTCTCGTCCTGCCAGACGGCGGCGAGCGTGTCCGGATCCTCGTCGGTCACGGTGTGCCGAACGGGGCCGAGCTGCCAGGTCACAAGCTCCCCGAGGCCGTCGCGGCGGGCCGGTGTCGCGGTGAGCCCGAGCCAGAACTGCGCGCCGATCCGCTTGACCGCGTGGTCGTATGCGGCCGCTGCAAGGTGATGACATTCGTCGACGATTACGTGCCCGTACCCGGCGGTGAGGTCCGCGACGTCGGCACGCCGGGCCAGCGATGGAAGCATCGCGATATCCACCACACCGGTGAGCTTGCGCCGGCCGCCGCCGATCTGGCCCGGTCGTACGCCGAGGAACTGCTCGATGCGCGATCGCCACTGTTCGGCCAACGCTTTGCGATCGACGAGAATGAGGGTCGAGGTGGCGCGTTCGGCGATCATCGCGCAGGCCATGACGGTCTTGCCGGAGCCCGGTGGAGCCACCAGCATGCCGTCGTCGTGGGCGAGCATCGCACTCACCCCGGCGCTCTGCCTGGTGGTCAGTTCGGCGGTGAAAGCAACCTCGATCTCCTTGCCGGCATCCCGCGTATCCGTGATCACCAGCCGGGATCCGGCCTCGTCGACGATTCGTCCGACAGCGTGCCGCAACCCGCGCGGGAGAACCAGGCGGCCGTCCAGCGTGATGTCGTAGCCCCGAAGGAAGCGCGGCGTCTCCCAGGTCGACTTGCGAAGCCGCTGCAGCTCGTAGAACTTCGGATTGGCCAGCGAGGCCGCGTGCTTGAACGTGGCCAACGCGGCCGCCGGCAGTTGCGAGATGTCGATACCCAGGCCCGCCGCGAGATCCGCCTGCACCCTCGTTGGCAGCGGCGGGTGGACTTTGGTGGCATCCGACCTACTCATCTTCGCCACACCGGCGCCGACGACGGCCTGTTTCGCGCGACGGGCGACTCTTTCCGCGTCGCCGGGGCTGAGCCGGTCGAGGACCGACAGGAAGGCCCACTGGTCCTCGTATGGCTCCAGGGTCGCCAGGTCGAGAAAGAGCGTCAGGCCGTCTTTGCGGCGCCGACCCTGCAGCGGTGCCGCGATCAGGTTGCCGAAGCCTCCGTCGGGTAGGACGTCCTGGTTCGGGAACAGGCGATCGTACGAGCGCAGGTCCATCGAGCCGCGCAGCACCATGGCCTCATGCAGCAGGACCGTTCCGACCGATCGGGCCGTGGTCGCGGGAATCGGGCCGGTGAAGAAGATCCATGCATGCGCGCCGCGTCCCGACTGGGAGATCTCCAAAGCCGCCGGGACACCACCGGCCCGGGCAGCCTTGCAGTAGGCCAACGCGTCGAGCATCGCAGTGCTGCCGTCGAAATCCGCGGCCAGGAACTGGCAGGTGTTGTCGGTGAGCAGCGGATACAGACCCATGAACACGTCACCGACGAGATGAGCGGCAACCACCTCCGCGGTGAGCGGCAGATATGCCGCCGTGCGCCGGTCCATCCCCTTGCGCCAGCCACCCGCCACCGCGGGAGACCACCCCGCCGTGCCGAGCCGGCTGTTCTCCCATCGCTTCGCATAAGCATCCCGCCGCCCCCGGAACAGGTTGGCGTAGAACGCCAGCTTCTCCGGCACCGGCGACGCCATCGTGACCGGCCCCGGTGTGGCCATCGCGGCGAGTTGCTCCGGAGCCGGCGCGGTGCCCTGGCCTCGTAGTTCCAGCAGACGCGACAGCCGATGGTTCTCCGCCCGTAACCGCTCCAGCTCACGACGCAGCCGCGCGACCTCGTCATCAGTCACCGCGTCAACGGACACCACCGGCCAATCTTCACACGCCGACCGCCGCCACCCCGGCAGCCGAATCAGTCAAGCCGGGCTCGGTCGAAGCGGTCGATCAGGCTCGGCTTCCGCGCATGACGCTCCCGCAGCCGGGTCATCTGCTCCGCGAACTCGAAGATGTCACCCTCCCGTACCGCCAGCGCCTGAAGATCCAAAAGCAGTGCCACCGCCGCGTCGTAGTCCTTCGGACGCTTCGTCGCGATCAACTCGTCCACTTGATCCCAGGCTCGGACCGGGTTCCGTGCCAGCTTGTCCAGACGCTCCTCGCGTGCCGCGGCCGCCGCCTCCTCACGACGCTGCAGCTCGGCCGCTTCTCGTTCCCGCTTCTGCTGCTGCCGTGCGGCCCAGCGTTCCTCAGCGGCGGCGAGCAGTTCCCCGGCGGTCCGCCCGTCTCCGGCAGGCGACTCCTCCGTCACGCCGTGGAACCGCCGCAGCAACTCCGACCGCAGCAACCCGGCATCACCACGCAACACCCGCAGCAGCACCTCGTCCTTGTCCGCCGTCGGCAGGGACTTGACCCATCGGCGCGTGTCGGCGGCGGAAGGCTCCTTCTCCTTCAACGGCCGGCTCGCCGTCGCCGCCGCGTCCAGCAGATCGGGATCCAGGCGAAGGAAGTCGGCCAAGGCCCGCAACGGCCCGCTCAGCTTCGCCAGCCCGGCCGGGACCGGAGGCTCCGGCTCCTCATCATTCAACTCACGGTTCTGCACACACAGCAGCCAAGCCAGATATAGCAGCCGTCGATCACCGCCGGCCAACTCCGCCCGGACCGGCACGATCGCCGCGAGTCGTCCTTCCTCGTCCCACCATTCGTCGTCGCCGTCCTCGTCCTCACTGCGAAGATCGAGGATCACATGGGTACGGGTCGCCCAGGAGACTGCCGAGTCGCCGACACAGAAACTCTCCGCCGTTTCCGGGTCCAGCACCGCTCGGGGCAGTCTCAGCATGATCCGCCGAGTGCCCCAGTTCGCCAGATACAGGTGCGCGTCGAAGTACCGTTCCATCCACTTGGCCGGATCGGCCTTGAGATCGCCCCACTGGTAGTCGTTGACGAAACTCGACGACGTGATCCGCCCCCGCGACGACACCGCCCGCAACTCGCCCTGCTGCTTCGCCGTCAAAGCCTCGTCAAGCGCTACGAACTCGTAGTACTGGTACTCGCTCATTGTGCGGCCGCCCACCACCGGTACGCCTCGATCCACTGCGCACCATCCGGCGCGGGATCCGGCAGCGGAAGATCCAGAATCCCGATCGCCTGCCGCAGCCGGGCACGATGGCAGATCGCCACGATCCCCGACAAACGCAAATCCACCTTCCGGACCACCACCGGCACACCGAGAACCTCGGTCTCGAACGGCAACGCCAGATCGCCCTCAATCATGGCGAACAGGCCACTGAGCTGTTCATACTCGTCATAGCAATCCACGACCGCCTCGGCGATCAAGGCATCGAGCTCGGCATCACTGAGCGAAGACACCCGCGCAGGATAGAGAACCGCCGCACACACACCCCACCACCGTTGTCATCGGTGACCGCTGATGGATTGTTTGGCCAGGTCACGGCCACAAAGTGGGACGCGATGAGCGGTTTGGACGCTGTGGCGCGAGTACCGGCCGGCTCAAGCGGCCGCACCACGCGGCTCGAACCCCACTTTGAGACTCACGTCCAGGGCCGCCGCCAGCCGCTCCAGCACCATCAAGGTCGGAACGGTCCCGCCAGCCTCGAATCGGGCGACCGCGGACTGCGTCATTCCCGATTCCTTAGCAAGTTGAGTCTGGCTCCAACCTCGGCGCTCGCGAAGCTCCCGAACGGAACGCCCGAGCTCGAATGCCAGGCGCGCCGCGTCGTACGCCTCAGCGGCACCGGGCTCAGACAACCGCCGCTCCCGCATCGCGGCCCAACCGCCACTTTCGCTCATGACCTAGCCTTCCTCGTCCACGACTTCGTGCGCCTCATCGATGCACCGCGCCAATGCCCGGCGCGCCCGGTCGATCTCCCGCTCGTCCCGCATGCGCGTCTTGTGAAAGACCGTCAACAGGATGATCCTCCTGTCGGTGGCGATCCAGTACGTGATCCGAACTGCGCGGCGATCCAGGTGGAATCGCAGTTCGCGCAGCTTGCGGTCGAGCTGCTTTGTGTAGGGCTCACCCAGCAGCGGCCTTGCTCAGAGAGCAGATCGAGGTAAAACGCCGCGTGGGCGAAGTGAGCGGTCGGCAGGCTCTCCAGCCACTTCTCCACCTCTGGTTCCAGCTCGACAGCTCCCCACGCCATAGCAGAGATGCTATATCGCGCCGAACCGGGAAGCGAGCCCTCCCGTCAACCGACCACGGACAACGGCGCCGGTTCGCGCAATGCCACATTTGACCCAGCATGAACACGCAGGTCAGGCGTGGAGTGGGGCGGGCGGGACTCGAACCCGCGACCGAGGGATTATGAGTCCCCTGCTCTAACCCACTGAGCTACCGCCCCTTACCGGCGGCGATCCTAACCCGTGGGCCCTGTTCACAGCCAGCGATCTCCTGGGCCTCCGGCGCCGGCGCGGGCGGCGCGAGGCTAGCGGCCCGCGCCTACCCGGGCGCCCAGCCATGACAGGACCGCTCCCGCTGTGCGCCAGCCGCCGGCCAGGGCGCCCTGGATCGACGGGCTGTCTCGGTGGTCGCCGGCCACGAACAAGCCGTCGCCCAAGTCTACGGGCTTGCGGAGCATGGCCTGGGGTACGCGGGCCGCCGGCAAGGCGTTCGGGATGTTGATGACCTCCAGCAGCTCCCAGTCGTCTGTGGGGGCGCCGTAGAGGCGGGACAACTCGACGCGGATGACTGCCTCGGACGCGCTTGAGGGGGCCGAGACGCCGACCACCGACGCGGCTATCAGGGACTTGCCGGTGGGGGCGTATTCGGGCGCCGCGTTGCTGACGACGACCGTGTTGGCGATGATCTCGCGGCGGTCGCCGTCCAGGACGAGGGTGGGCTCGTTGAGGGGGGCCCGGTCGGCGCCGAAGTAGAACGTGGTCAGGCCGTGCATGTCGGGGGTGGGCAGGCCGGGCAGCAGGGCGGCGGCGGACGGTGGGTCCGTGGCGACGATCACCGCTCGGCAGCGGATCTCGCCGCCCTCGGTGACGACCATGCCGGGGCCCACCGAGAGGGTGCGGGCGCCGATCAGCAGCTGGGGGTACGGCAGCGGGCCGGCGATCGCCGCGGGGAAGGCTGCCATGCCCGCCGCGGGAACGCCGATGCGGCCCCGGGCGAAGGAGCGCAGCACCATCGCGAAGACGTGACTCGACGTGTCGAGGGAGCGGTCCGCGAAGACGCCGGAGAGGAACGGGCGCAGGACCTCCTCGATCATGCGGTGGGACAGGCCGGCCTTGCGGAGGAACTCCTGGGTCGTGGTCTCGCGGGCCTCCAGCAGTTTCGCCGGGGGCAGGGTCGCGCAGCGGGTGGCGAGGGCGGCGAACTTGAGGCGGTCGCTCAGCGTGCCCACGCCCGAGGTGAGCGCGGACGCCGCCGCCAGGGGCTCGCGGATCGGGTTCTCCAGGCGGTGGAGTTCGCCGCAACGGCGTACCAGCACGCCCGGGGTGAAATAACGCATGTCGAGGGCGTCGACGTCGACCAGGGCGGGCACCCGGGGGTACGCCGTGTTGAGCACCTGGAAGCCCCGGTCCAGGTGCCAGCCGTCGACGGTGTCGGTGGTGACGCGGCCGCCGATGCGGTCGGAAGCCTCGACGAGCAGCCATTCGACGCCCGCGCGATCGAGCCTCCGAGCAGCGGAAAGGCCGGCGAGACCGCCGCCGACGACGACGACGTCCACCTCAATTGGCTGCGACACGGGCACCTCACAAGGGGACGAACCAGGCATGCTCAGACTAACGGCGGTGGGTGGTCCGGGCAGGCGATTCAGGCACGCATGGCAGTCGTACGCCCGTGAGCACTCCCCGAGAGCAAGCCATACCCCGCCGGGCGCGGCCTCACTCCCACGGGAGGATCCCCGCCGGACGATCCGCGCCTACCGTCGGCGGGCATGGCGGACGATCAGCACGAACGGCGCGAGGTGCAGCAGTTTTTGCTGTACCTGGGCAGTGCTCTGACCGCCGCCGGGGAGGCGGTCAACCAGATCGAGGAGCACCTGCTGCGGGTGGCCGCCGTCTACGGTGCCCCGCACGCCCGCGTCAGCGTGCTCCCCACGTACCTCGTCGTCTCGCTCGAACCGGGCCGCCCCGCCACCCTCGAACCGACGAAACAGCTCCGCGGCGGGCTGCGCCTCGACCAGACCGCACGGCTGTACGAGCTGCTCAAGGCCGCCGAGCGCGGGGAGACCACACCCGCCGACGGCATCCGCCAGGTCGAGCGGATCATCGCCATGCGGGCCCGGTTCCGCCCGGTCCTGCAGATCGTCAGCTACGCGGTGCTCACCGGCGGCATCTGCCTGGTGCTGAAGCCCACGTGGGGCGATCTGCTCCTCGCGACCCTGTTCGGCGCGATGGTGGGCGCGCTCAAGCTCGTCGGGGCGCGCTGGGTCAGCGTACAGATGATCATGCCGGTGGTGGCCTCTTTCGCCGTCGCGGCGATCACCTTCCTGCTCGCCGACACCGGCTGGGCCGACGCGGACCTGCGGGCCATGGTGGCGCCGCTGGCGACCTTCCTGCCCGGCGCGATGCTGACCATGGCGGTGGTCGAGATCTCCGCCGCCGAGATGGTGACCGGTGCCAGCCGGCTGGTCACCGGCGTACTGCAGCTCCTGCTGCTCGCGTTCGGCATCGTCGGCGCCGCCCAGACGGTCGGGCTGCCGGAGGCCGGCTCCCAGATCGAGGCCCTCCGGAGCTCCATCGGCCCGTGGGCGCCGTGGCTGGGCGCCCTGATCGTCGGCATCGGCAGCTATCTCGCCCACTCCGCCCCGCGCGGCACCCTGGTCTGGCTCTGCCTGGTGCTCTACGCCGGCTGGATCGGCCAGTACGTCGGGAACCTGCTGCTGGGCGGCTACCTCAGCGGCTTCGCCGGCGCCCTGGTGCTGACCGTCGTCGCGTACCTGGTGGAACGCCTGCCCTCCGGACCGCCGGCCCTGGTCAGCTTCCTGCCCGGCTTCTGGCTGCTCGTGCCCGGTGCGCTGAGCCTGATCGGCGTGACCGAGTACTTCGGCCAGGACTCCGCCCAGGCCTCCCAGGACCTGCTGGCCGCGCTCGCCTCGATGATCGCCGTGGCGCTGGGCGTGCTCTGCGGCCACCCGGTCTACCGCGCCGTGGCACGGTCGCTGGACGGCCTGCGCACCCGGGAAGGCGCCGGAACCCCCTCGGGGTGACGCCCGTTTTGACGCCGTTCCATCGACAGGTAGCGTGCTGCCTCTGTGCTTCGGGGGGCCTTACTTGCCGACGGATGACGAACTCGCCGACGCGCTCGCGTCCGCACGAGTCGGCGACGAGCGGGGTTTCGCCGTCCTCTGGCGTGCGCTGAACCCGGCGGTCCTGCGCTACCTGCGGGTGGTCGCCGGCGACGCTGCCGAGGACGTGGCATCGGAAACGTGGCTCCAGGCGGCCCGCGACCTCGACCGCTTCGACGGCGACCCGGCAGCCTTCCGCGGCTGGCTGTTCCGCATCGCCCGGCACCGGGGCATCGACGAGCTGCGGCGAGCCGGCCGGCGCCGCGAAGACCCGGCCGAGACGATCGACGCGGGCCCGCCCGGCCGGGACGCGGCCGCCGAGATGATCGAGGGCGCGGAGACGTCGTGGGCGCTGAGCCGGATCGCGGAGCTCCCCATCGACCAGGCGGAGGCGGTCATGTTGCGGGTCGCGGCCGGGCTCGACGTCGCCACCACCGCCCGGGTGCTGGGCAAGCGCCCGGGCGCGGTGCGGATCGCCACCATGCGGGGGCTGCGGCGCCTCGCCGCCGACGAGCAGGTGCGTGCCCGCCGCCACGCCATCGAGGAGGTGTAACAGCATGCGCCTTCGCGACGCTCTCTTCGGTGCGATGCGTACATGGCGAGCACACCGGCGCGGCCTCGACGAGGCCGACCGGCTGGTTGCGGGCGATCGGGCCGGACCGGAGAGCCCGGGACTGGACCATCTGCTCGACGCCGTCCGGGCGCCCGGGACAGCGGGCGAACTCGGCAACGAGCAGGAGATGGTCGCCGCGCTCGCCGCGCAGCGCCGCCGTGCTGCGCTGACCACGAGACCGAAGGGACGTCTTCGTGTCCAGGTGCACACCTCGGCCAGGAGAATTGTCGTGAGCACCGCGACGGGAGCGGTTCTCCTGGCCGCGGGTGGCACCGCCGTGGCGGCGGGCACCGGAAGTCTCCCCTCCGGCGTCCAGCAGCAGGCGCACCGCCTGTTCTCGGTGCTCGGCGTGCCGGCACCGAGAACAGGCCCCACCCCGCCCCCGCCGAGCCCGTCCCGCACCACATCGGCGACGCCGTCGCCGTCACCCGCGCGGTCACCGGGGCCGGCGGCCACGACGGCGGCTCAGACGCGCGCGTGGTGCGACGCCTGGCAGACAGCGGCGGAGGGCGGCAAGCCGATGAACGGCCGGGACCGCCGCGACCTGATCACGGCGGCCGGCGGCGAGGAGAAGGTCGCCGGCTACTGCGGGCTGGACGAGCCGAGCCCCACGGCGAAGCCCCGAGGCAACTCGAAATCGCCCAAGGCGACCCCGTCCCACCCGGCGCCACGAGCCACCACGCCGAGCAAGAGGCCCAAGAAGTGACCTGCCCTCGGGTTCGTCAGCCCTCGGCGATCAGATGGTCCAGCTCGAGCAGGCTCAGAAGCCGGCGCAGGTAGGGCTGGGGATTTCGTAGACGCAGGCGACGCCCCTCGGCCGACATCCGCCGGGCGGCCCGGGCCAAGGCGTGCAGTCCGGGCATGTCGACGAAGTCGAGGGCGGACACGTCGACGGTCAGGTCACCGCCTTCAGCTATGGCGCGTTCGAGATCTCCCTCCAGGACAGCGACTGTGCCAAGGTCAACTTCTCCCCGAACGAACAACGTCGACACACACAACCAGCGCGTGGCGGGGCTGGGCCGTTACACCTCACTCTTCCGTGGCTGTGGGCGCCGGCGCTCTCCGCGAGCCCGCCGGTTGAGCCGCGTCCCCACACAGCCCGCCCTCCCAAAGGGGGCCCCCGCCCGGACAGCGTCATTGTCGTGCGCAATCGCAAGATCGTGCTGATGGGCTGTGGATAACCCTGATTGTGGATATCGGGATGGTCGGCTGGGGCCGCCCAACGGGGCTTGCGGGGTGGGGCTCGTTGCGGCTGGGTGGGTTGGGCTTTCTCGCGGTTGACGGTGGAGGGCCGGGGGTGCGCACTCACGACTGAGGAGCACTTTTACGTCGAGAGTGCGCACCCCCGGCCCTCCCCCTTGCGTGGTGTCCGGTGACGGCCAGTCGGTGGTCCCTCGCCGCCGGCAACGGGGTCGGCGTGGGTGGTCCCCTTGCGGCCGTTGGGGTCGTTGTTCGCTGCCGCGCTGTGGTGCGGGCAGGGCAGATCGGTCACGCAGGCACGCTTCGTTGTTGGTCCATCGGCAATTCCAGGCCGGTCGCGCGGGTTGGTGGTTGCTGACGGCCGGCCCCGCTAAGCCGGTGAGGTCACGCGCCGGCTGCCGTCTCGCGGTAGGTCGCGCGGGTCGGCGATCGCTGACGGCCAGCTCCATTGAGCCGGTGAGGTCGCGCGCCGGCTGCCGCCTCGCGGTAGGTCGCGCGGGTCGGCGATCGCTGACCGCCAGCCCCATTGAGCCGGTGAGGTCGCACGCCGGCTGCCGCCTCGCGGTAGGTCACGCGGGTCTGCGATCGCTGACCGCCAGCCCCATTGAGCCGGTGAGGTCGCACGCCGGCTGCCGTCACGCGGTAGGTCACGCGGGTCGGCAGTCACTGACCGCCGCCCCGTTAAGCCGGTGAGACCGCGCGCCGGCTGCCGTCACGCGGTAGATCGCGCGATCGGCAGTCACTGACGGCCGCCGTCTCCTGGTAGATCGCACGGGTCGGCAGTCGCCGACGGCCGGCCCCATTGAGCCGGTGAGACCGCGCGCCGGTTGCCGTCTCGTGGTTGGTCGCGCGGGTCTGTGAAAAGCCCGCGGCGGAACGGCTCAATCCGGCGCAGCGACGCGAAGCGAGCGTGACTCACCCGGTCACGATCGGCGCCACCGGCCAGACGGGTCACATTGCGGTGCTCAGCCCCGTACAGGCACAGAAGGGGTAAAGCGCAACCAAACCGCCCAGAGCGACCACGACACCGTGGGGTCTCCGGGGCTCGGCCCCGGAGCAGGCACAGAGAGAAGGCCACCACAGTCCGCGCGTTTTGCGGACAGGGTGGCCCTAGGACTTCTCGCTCCCCCGATTGGACTCGAACCAATAACCTGCCGGTTAACAGCCGGCTGCTCTGCCAATTGAGCTACAGGGGATTGCTTCAGCACCACCGGTACTGCTTGGTGCCGGGGAACAGAGTACATGACGGGTGCGGGGGTTCGCGAAGGGGTTCCCCGGCTCGCCGCTACCGGCTGAATCGCGATCAGCAGGAGTACGGGGCGGGCAGGATGGGTATGAGCGGTCGCATCGACGCATGCGTGTCGTCACGAACGGAAGGAGCCGCCATCATGCGCGGAAAGCTGATGTTCATCACCGGTCTCGCGGCGGGCTTCGTCCTGGGCAGCCGTGCCGGCCGGGAGAAGTACGAGGAGATCCGGGCCAACGCCAAGAAGGTGTGGGAGCACCCGTCGGTGCAGGAGGCCGCCGGTGTCGCCCAGGCGCAGGCCAACAAGCTCTACTCGGAGAGCAAGGACAAGCTTCAGTCGTCGAAGATCGGTGAGAAGCTGCACACCACGTCGAGCACGTCGAGCACCTCGAGCACGTCGGATGTGACGCCGACGGACTCGCTCGCCGCTTCGAACAGCAAGACCACCGGTAGCTCGTACTGAGTTCTCGCGAGAGGCCGCCCCGGAAGTGCCCGGGGCGGCCTCTTCGTGCCTAGGACGAGGACGAGAACGCGGCGTCGAAGGCGGCCGACGGGGCGTCGAACGCGAGCCGCCGGACGAATTGCAGGGCTTCGGGGGCGCCGACGAGGCGGTCCATGCCGGCGTCCTCCCATTCGATGGAGATGGGGCCGTCGTAGCCGATGGCGTTGAGGGCGCGGAAGCAGTCCTCCCACGGCACGTCGCCGTGGCCGGTGGAGACGAAGTCCCAGCCGCGGCGCAGGTCGGCCCAGGGCAGGTGGGAGCTGAGGCGGCCGCGTCGGCCGTCGCCGGTGCGGACCTTCGCGTCCTTGCAGTCGACGTGGTAGATGCGGTCCTTGAACTCGAGGATGAAGTTGACCGGGTCGAGCTCCTGCCACACGAAGTGGGACGGATCCCAGTTGAGCCCGAACGCGGGCCGGTCGCCGATGGCTTCCAGGGTGCGCCGGGTGGTCCAGTAGTCGTACGCGATCTCGCTGGGGTGGACCTCGTGCGCGAAGCGCACCCCGACCTCGTCGAACACGTCGAGGATCGGGTTCCACCTGTCCGCGAAGTCCTGATAGCCGCGTTCGATCATGGCCGGCGGTACGGGCGGGAACATGGCCACGGTGTGCCAGATCGACGACCCGGTGAAGCCGACGACGACGTCGACGCCGAGTTTCGCCGCGGCCCGGGCGGTGTCCTTCATGCGATCGGCGGCGCGCCGGCGTACACCCTCGGGGTCGCCGTCGCCCCAGATCGCGGCCGGCAGGATGTCCTGGTGGCGCTCGTCGATGGGGTGGTCGCAGACGGCCTGGCCGACGAGGTGGTTGGAGATCGCGAAGACCTTGAGGTTGTATTTGGCGAGCTGTTCGCGCTTGCGTTCGACGTAGTCGGGCTCGGCGAGCGCCCGGTCGACCTCGAAGTGGTCACCCCAGCAGGCGATCTCGAGCCCGTCGTAGCCCCACTCGGACGCCAGCCGGCACACCTCGTCGAAGGGCAGGTCGGCCCACTGGCCGGTGAAGAGCGTGATCGGACGTGCCATTGCTGTTCTTCTCCCTCGGGCAGCCATGGATAGGCAGGCGGCGAGGGAGGCCGCCCAGGTGACAGCGCTGTGGCGGGCGTGCACAGCCGGCGGGGTTTGCGCCTCCCGGATGCCGGCTCGCTCGTCACATCGATGCCACCACTGACTCTAGACGGCTCAGCGGGCGGCGCAAGGCTCGTTTTCCGGCTGGAGGCCGTGGGCGGCGAGCTCCGCGAGGAGGTACGTGACGTCGTTCGTGATCTGGTCCGGGGTGGGGGTCCGGCTGATCAGGGTGAGGTTCTCGGTGAGCGGGCCCTGCTTGCCGAAGAGCTGACGGATGCCGGCGCGCCATTTGGCGGTGGTGGCTCCGGGCACGGCGGCGACGCGCACCTCGATGATCGCGAGCCCCGCGTCGGTGACGGCCTCGATGCCGGCGGCCGGGTCGGCCCAGGTGCGCTCGCAGTGGCCGAGGTCGAGGCAGATGCCGAGGCGGTCCTTGTCGACGCGGCTGAGGGCGGTGACGGTCTGCTCGGGGGTGTCGAGGACGTCGCCCTCGGCGGGCTGGAAGCCGACGCGCACGGCTCGGCCGCTCTGCCAGGCGAGATCGGCGAGGCCGTGGGAGAGGCGGCGGAGGATGCCTTGGGCGGCCTTGTCCTCGGCTTCCGCCCAGCCTTCGCGGCGGCCGAGGCCGATGGTGCCGACGGCGCCGCGGACGGCGTCCTCGTCGAGGAGGTCGAGGAGGACGCGGGCCAGGTCGAGGGTGTATTCGCGGCGGGCGGGGTCGGTCCAGTCCGGATCTTTGTCCGAGGCGGCCTTGTTGTCGGCTTTGTTCTCGGCTTTGTTTTCGGCTTTGTTGTCGGCTTTGTTTTCGGCGGCCTCCGCCGCGTCGCTGTTGGGGGGAGCGACGCCGGCGGAGGCGCCCGCGGGGGAGGCACCCGCGATGGAATCAGGCTTGGGTTTGCCGCCGCTCGTGTCGGCGGGCTTGCAGGCGGGCTTGCCGGCGGAGCTCTCGCCGGGTTTCTCGCCGCCGCCCTCGGCGAAGGGCGCGCCGCTCAACGTGACGACTTCGAGCCGGCGGGCGTCGAGTTCGGCACGAAGCCGGGTGCGGGCGCGGCTCTCGGCGGCGAGGGCGGCGGCGAGTGCGGGAGGAAGCCAGAGGTTCACGCCGAGGGCGTCGGCGCCGAGCCGGGCACGAACCGCGCCGTAGGTGTCGAGCTGTCGCACGAGGGCGGGTAGATTGCTCGCCGATCTGCCTACCGGGTTGGCCGGGCGGCCGGCGTCGCTCGCCGGCGCTGCGTGGCCTGCCTGCGGGGCGATCTCACAACTGAGGTGCACGATCCGGCCGGAGGGGTGTCTCAGCCGCATACGAGTCCTCCCCGGACCAGAGCCCCGGCGCATCTGCACGTGCATCCGCACGTGCTCACCGGTCCAGTATGGACCATGCGGCCACCGGTGCTCGACGCGCGCGTGTCCGGCCGTCGCACTGCCATGACGCCTCCATCCGTGGAAACTCCTGCCCTCGAATACGAGAGTCATGCGTCCCCAGGATCAGCGCCGTACCCGCCGTGCGACGCCATGACCGGCCCAAACATGATCGCTTCCCGGAAGATCCATCGGCAACCACCAATCCGTTGCCCCATGGTGACCTGCCGGTAGGCCCAGCGAAACACCCTTTGACAGCGTTGCAATCGATCCCGCCGATGTGCACCATGTGCGACTTCGGGCATGCACGAAACGATCACTCGTGCGAAGGCACGGCAGGCTGCACCAGCCATTCGGCGCCGCGACGATCTCCGACGGTGCGCTGCGGTGGCGGCTACTCCGGTCGGGTGACCCTCTTGCTCCGTGACGCTCGACCTGCGGGGCTGTAAGCCCTCGATTCCGCTACGGCCCTGGGGCTATCAGGATGGGCGGATGCCGCTCTTCGAGATGACTGCCGATCAGCTGATCGAGGTCCCCCTGGAGCTACAGGCGTTGCGGTACGCCGCTGGCGAAGGTGGAACCCGACGCGGTCGAGGAGGCCCTCACCAGACTCGCGGAGTTTCTCGAGGATGCCGGCGGCGAGGAGGCCGTCCTCAGCCGAGAGGTGCGGGTCGTTCTGGTGGCCGCGGGATTCGACCGGGAGAATCACGACGACGGTGTTGTGGCTCAACGACGTCTACGGGCTCGACATACGGTGCGTGCGGCTCACGCCGTACAAGGTCGACAGTCGCCTGTTGCTCGACGTTCAGCAGGTCATTCCGCTGCCGGAGGCGAGCGGGCTCACCGTTCAGCTGCGGCGCCGGCAGAGTCAGGCGCGTGCGGCGAGCGCCGACACGCGAGATTGGACGCCGTACGAGATCATCACGCCGGCGGGTCGTACCGAGCCGTTGCGGCTATCCGGGGTGTAGGTCCGCAGCGCCGTGGCTGTCCGGTCAGGGCTGCCGCCACGCCTGCAGGACCCGGTCGATGTCGGGGCGGATGCGCTCGCGGGCCTCGTCGCGGGGCACCCCGGACATCAGCATCTCGTCGTATGAAGTGTTCTCGTGCCGGACCGAGGCGACCACCGCTCGGGTCACCGCGTCCGGGTCCAGGGCGCGGCCGGCGGCACTGCGGCCCACGCGGCCGCTGCCCCGGGCGCCGGTGTGCAGGCTGATCTCCGCCGCGCGGGTGGGCGGGCAGCCGGGGAAGAGCCGGACGATCTCCTCGGCCAGTTTCTGCTGGAAGGACTCGTCGGCGACTTCGCGGCGCTGCCTGTCCCGCTCGCGGCGGCGGGCCCGGGCCTCCTCGTCGGAGAGGCATTGCTCCTCGGCCTGTTCGACGGCCGCCCGCTCGACCAGCAGGCCCTGGCGCTCGTGGCGTTTGCGGGACTTGTTGAACCGGACCACCACCGCCGACAGCCGGCTGGCCTGCTTGGCGCGCCGGGTCAGCGCCGCGTCGCCGGCGGGCAGGAAGACCAGGTGGTCGAGGTCCGCGCAGGTGAGGCAGATCGGTGCGCCGTCCTCCATCATCAGCAGCTCGGCGCCGGTCTGGCCGCAACCACCGCAGGTGTACGGGCGGAGCGCCTGCATCACGACCAGGTCGGGCGCCTTGCTCTGCCGCGCCGTGATCCGTTCGCGCTGCTTGTCCGGCAGGTCGGCCGGCATCCAGTGGGTGCGGTACGCCGACTCCAGCGCGGGTTCCCCGCCGGCCGTGAAACGCAGCGCCCGCCGGTCCCGCGTCGCCGCCACGTACTCCACCTCGCTCGGCCGCAGCCCACGGCTCGCCACCCAGCGATGGAACACTTCGAGCGCGTCGGCCAGCCGGTCCGCCGACACCGCCGCGACCGCCTCCAGGTGCGCCGCCCGGCCCTGCCGCCAGTCGGTCACCAGCCCCGGCGGCAGCCAGCCCATCCCGGTCAGCACGTCGAGCGGGCTCACATAGCGCTGCCGTTCCAGCGCCTGCTCGGCGGCCTTCACCACCCGGCGCTCCAGCTTCGTGGCGGGCTGCATGCAGGGCAGGCTACCCGCCACGCCGTTCGGCGTCGGCACGCGCGTCCGCGGCGGCCCGCAGCCGGTCGAGGCGGCGCAGGCGGTCGCTCAGACCGGCGGTGAGGTCGGCGGGGGTTGCGCCGCCGGCGAGTGCGGCGGTGGCGGCCTTGCGGAGTTCGGCGAGCAGCAGGTCTCGTACGGGGTCGGCCATGGTCTGCTCCCGTCAGCGGCCGTGATAGGCCAGCGCGGCCCACAGGGACGGCTGGGTCAGGTCGGTGGTCCGGACGGTGTGCAGGTGGGCGCCGGTCAGCAGCGGTGACAGGGTGCGGTCCGGGTCGAGCATCCAGCGGTGCACGGCGTTGACGGCCGCTGCGGGGGTCAGGCGCTCGTCGACCAGGTGCTGGTGGAGCAGGAAGAGCGCGAGGGCCGCGTACGGCGACGGGACCGGCCACTGCCAGCCGACCACGCCGCGGAAGCCGGCGTCGAGCAGGGCGGGCGCGGTGCCCTCGGCGAGGATCACCAGGCCGCCGCTCGCCTGGAGGGACGCGAGGTCCAGGGTCTCGCCGTCGGCCAGCTCCAGCTCGGTGCCGTGCAGACCGCAGGCCAGGTGCACGAGGGAAGCGCCGGGCAGGTGCACGCGCAGGTCGCCGGCCGTGCCGGGGGTGTCGACGGGCTCGAGGGCGCGGCCGGCGCAGAGCGACTGCGGGTAGAACAACCGGCGTACCGCCAGGACCTCGGCCATCGCCGCGTCGCGGTCGCCTCGCGGGTTGACCACGAACAGGGGCCTGCCGGTGGGGGTGGCGAGCGGCCGCAGCAGGTGGGCCGCGGACGGCACGAGCGAGACGACGGTGGCGGCGGCCGGCGTCAGATGGTCCACGCCGTCGGTCAGGGACGCGAAGACGGTTTCGCCGGGCACCGACGGGAGCAGCGCGAGCTCTTCGGTGGCCGCGTCGAGGCGCAGGGCGCCGGCCGGGTGCACGTGGACGAAGGCCGCGGCGCCGAGCCGGCGGACCGCGGCGGCGACGTCGGCGATCGAGGGCGCGTCGAGCGGCGGCGACGGGGGCGGCTCGACGCCCGTGAGGACCGCGACGATGTCGTGCGGCAGCGAGGCGGCGACCGGCGAGGTGGCGGCGGCCTCGAACGCGGTGAAGGCCTCGGCCGCGCGCCCGCCGGCGATCATCCAGTGTGCGAAGCGGGTCGCGAAGGCACGGTCCCGCAGGGCCTTCAGCCCCGCGTTGCGGCACAGCTCGGCGTCTCCGGTCGCGCCTCTGCGGTGGTACGCCTCGGCGAGGCGCTGCCAGGTGCGGGTGCGCAGGCCGTCGTCGTCGAGGGCGCGGACGGCGCTCTCCAGCAGCGAGATCGCGGTGTCCGGGTCGGGGTGGGCGGCGCCGAGCACGGCGGCCTCACGGGGTGAGGGCCGTTTCGGGGCGGCGTCGAGGGCGGCCGGCACGTCGTGGAGCAGCATGGCGAGGAAGCCGAGCTCGGGACGCGGTGGCACGGGCGCGCCGGCGCGCACGGCCGCCAGGAGCTCGGCGTGGGCGGCGGCCGTGGTCAGGACTTGGTGCCAGGGATGGCCGGCCGGCACGCCGGCGGCGGTGCAGGGGACGATCTCGGCGGCGGCCACCGCGCGGCACAGGGCGGCGACGGCGGCCGCGGCGGGTGGCAGGGACGGGACCCTTTCCCCGTACGAGGAGATGTCCTGAGCGATGTCGGTGACCGGGCCCGCGAGCGGGCGACGATCGTCGAGCACGGACCCGGTGGCCTCGATGATGACGACGGCGGCAGGGTGGTCCGGTGGCACGTGCCGGGTGGCCGCCGCGAGTTGGTGGGCGGCGGCGACGTACGCGGCGGGAACGTCCTCCTCGTCCGCCCAGCCACTGCCGTCGCGGCGGCCGCGCAGGCTCATGCCGATCGCGGCCAGGAGCCGGTCGAGACCGCGCTCCACGGCGGTGCCCTCGTCCTCGTCGGCCGCGTTCGCGGCGGCACCGGCGAACGCGTCGAGATCGGCGGGCGGCACGGCCGAGGGACCGGCCAGCAGGAGCGCGCGGGCCTGCTCCCACACCGGCTGATCGGGGCAGGCGACCAGCGAGGAGAGCCGATCGCGGGCGGCCCGCCGCGCCGAGGAGGACGGTGCGGCGAAGGCCGTGGGCGCCGGCCGGCGGGGCGGGACCGTCGGCGGCTGATGGACCTCGGGGTCCATGACGGTGACCGGATAGTTGAGCGAGTCGCCCGTCACCCACGTGGTGGACGGCATGCCGTCGCGCTGCAACCGCTGGAGCACCGACATCATCTCCATCATCTTGCCGAGGTCCAAGCGCGACAGGTCGCCGCTGAGCAGCGGCTGGATCGACTCGGCCAGGGTGAGCAGCGTCCGGGCCATCGCGGTGACGTCCGCGCTCAGCGGCGGCCCGTCGAGGACCTCGCGGAAGAGCCGGACGGCCTCGTCGGCGTCCCCGTCCACGCCCTGCGGCAGCCCGTGCAGGAATCCGCCCCGCGCGCCGGCCGGGCTCATCGCCTCGGTCGCGCGCGACAGGTGCAGCTGGCCGAGCGACAACCGCGCGATGGTGACCTGCGGCGCGGGCACGCTGGTGAAGGTCAGCGCCTCGCGGAGCACGAAGATGGCGGTGTCGCGGTCCTTCGGGCCGCTGCCGTGCGCGCCGTACCGCATCGAGAGGTACCAGCCGAGCTGGGCGGCGACCTGCCCGCGCGCGGGATCGCCGGGGTCGAGCAGGCCGTACGCCTCGTCCCACGCCTCGATCGCGGCCGACAGCTCGCCGAGCGCCGCCGGCTGACCCGGCCCGGCCCGCCAGTAGCGCTGGTTGAGCGCCTGGCCGAGCTCGACCAGCTTGGGCACCCGAGCCGGCCCGTCCAGCCGGGACAGCTCGTCCCGCAGTCGCGCGATGTTCCCGTCCACGGCACCTACCACCTTTCGGTCACTGGCCCCAGTGGACGAAGCCGGCCCACGCCACCACGCGCGCGGGATCGGTCTCCTGGAGCATGCGGCGCAGCGGGGAGGGCATGCCCCGGGGCGGCCGCCGGTCGTCGTCGAGCATCCACAGCTGCGCGCGGCGCAGCGCGTCCCACGGAGCGCGGCGCTCGGTGGTCAGGAAGTGGTGGACCATGTACATGAGCAGGGACGTGTCCTGGTCGGGGACGCTCCACTGCGCCGACAGCACCGACCGCGCTCCCCCGGCCAGGAACATCGTGCCCAGGCTGTACGCCTCGTCGTAGCCGTGGATGGAGCGGCCGGTGTGGCAGGCCGCGAGCACCACGAGGCCGACCGGGTGCCGCCGCGCCTGCGTCATCACGCCGACCAGCTCGTCGGCGGTGAGGTCCTCGCCGTGCAGCAGCAGCCGCGACGCGGCGGACCGGCCGGTCTCGATGACGCCGTGCGAGGCGAGGTGCAGCATCGTGCCGGCCACGGCGCCGTCCGCGCGCAGCCAGGCGCGGACGTCCTCGGCCGTGCCCGCCCCCGAGACGCTGACGCTGCCGTCGGGTCGGCGGCCGACGTAGGTCGCGGCGGGATAAAAGGACTGGTGGATCGCGTACGCCTCCAGGCGCGCCGACCGCAGCTCGGGCGCTCGGCCGCCGGTGTCCGGGTCGGCGAGCACCAGGCCCGCCGAGGTCAGCCGCACCGGGTCGGCCGCCGCGCTGTCGCACAGCAGGCGCGCCGAGACCGCCTGGGAGAGCGAGACCCGTTCGACCGCGTACGTCCCGCCGGGGTCCCGCGCCGCCTGCCACGGCACCCGGGCGAGGTCGCCCATCGGGATCAGCACCAGGCGCGGCACCCGGCCGTCCCCGGCGAGCGGGCCGGTCAGCGGGCCCATGGCGGCCTTCCACGCCCAGGCGCAGAGCCCGTCGAGGCTGCCGGTGAGATCCTCCGGCTCGACCGCCCCGGCGTCCCGGCTCGCCATCGCGGCCAGGTAGCGCTCGATGTCCGTGCCGGCCTCGATCGTGAGGTGCGGCAGCGCCAGGTAGCGTGCCGGTCCCTCGGCGGGGGCGATCACGGCCCAGCCCGGGGCCGGCGCGTCCGCGGGCACCAGATAGACCAGCGCGTCCACGCCGAGCGGCCGGAGCGCGCCCTGGATCTCGCCGAGGTCGGGCGGGTCGAGCAGGCCGGTGTCGCGGGCCAGCACCTCGAGGACCCGCTCGCGCAGCGACGAGGGCGGCCGGTCGGTGGCGCGCCACCGCTCGGCCAGGTCGCGGTGCCCGGCGTCGATCAGCCGGGTGTACGGGTCGCGCAGCTCCGTGGCGGCGAACAGCATCAGCCCGCGCCCGGCGTCGAGGGCGCGCAGCGCGTCCGCGGGCTGGTGGTCGACCAGGCACCGGGAGGCCGCCGCCACGGCCTCCCGGGCGGCTTCGGCCGCGACGGCGCGCGCCGAGGCGGGGTTCGGCTGGAGCAGCACCCGCCACGCGTAGCCGCGCAGGCCCTCCAGCGCCGCCAGCCGCGACGGCGCGGAGTCGCCGCGCCGCAGGTGCAGGCCGGCGAGCAGCTCGTTGACGAACGACCAGTGCGGGTGCTCCGGGCCGCCGGCCAGCTCGCGGGCGGTGGTCAGCACGGCGATCGCCTCGTCCACGTCGGCGAGCGTGCCGCGCACCTCCGCGCGCTGCCGCAGGCCCAGCGCCAGCGAGGCGAGGTGGAAGACCCGCTCGGGATGCCCGCCGGGGGTCAGCTCCACGGCCGCGCGCAGGTCGGCGACCGCGGCGTCGATCGTGGCCGGGTCCGTCTCGGCGCCCTGGCGCATCGCGAGGCCGCCGCGGGCCATGAGGTGGAACGCGAGCTCGTCCTCGCTCGCGCCGGGCCGCGACTCCGGCATCTCGGCGGGCCGCCCCTCGGCGACCGCCCGCATCGCCTCCAGCATCGGCGCGACGCGGTCCATCGCCTCGCGCACCGGATGACCCGGCGGAAGCTCGCCGGACCGGGCCATCACCGCCGAGAACCTCGCGAGGGCCGCCGTGGTGTCGCCGTCCTGGTGCTCCCGCATCGCCTCGAGGTAGTCCGGCATCAGCCCCAGCATCGCCGCGAGCGCGGGATCGTCGGGTCGCGTCATCGGTCTCCACCCCTCTTCGGTGCCGCCTCCTGGTTCTGACGGACGACGGGCGGAGCGGTCAGTCCTCGCCGCGCAGGATGTCGAGCACGGTGGCGACGATCCGGTCGATCCCGGCGCCGTCGCGGAGCACCCGTTCGAGCCGGTCGTCGTACGCCCGGCCGGACGCGCCGTCGCCGGAGTCGGCGCCGAACACGGTGTTGATCACCTCGACCACCACGGCGCGGGCCGGCTCGCCGCGGGACAGGCGCGCCCGGATGAGCTGGACGGCGCCGTGCGCCAGCGCGGTGAGCAGGCGCTCGTGCTCGGCGGCGGGGTCGGTGGCGGGCTCGGCGGGGCCGTCGAGGTGGGCCGCGGAGGCGACCGGGGGCTGCTTGTGGCCGAGCGGCGCCTCGACGTACTGCTCGTACCACTGCGGACGGCGCCGCATCGCGGCCAGCACGGTGTGGATGTCCTCGCGCACGTCGGCCTCGCCGTAGACGGACCAGCCGCCGTGGCGCTCGCACCGGCGCACCACCCAGCTCTCCACCGGCCACAGGTCGTAGCCCGCCGTCGACGGGGTGCCCACCCAGGTCAGGATCTGGGTGGCGAGGTCGAGCAGCCAGGTGTCGCCGCCCAGCTCGCCGGCGAGCCAGGCCGGGACGCGGGGACGCTGGAGCGCGCCGTTCGCGCCGCGCCGCCGCCGGTGCCCGTCCACGGTGGCCGGCACCAGGCGGCTGGCGATCCAGCCCTCCAGATTGTCTATCCGGGTGCTCGCCTTGCGGGCGACGTCGTCCACCACGGCCTCGACGTCGTTCTCGAAGCGGTCCAGGCACTCGTCGGCGAGCCGGCTCACCGACGTCGCGCAGGCGACGTGCCCCCGCCGGAGCTCGAACTTCTGCGTGAGCCGCTGATAGCCGACCGGCCACACGATGGAGTACGTCGCGCCGGTCAGCCGCAGCCGGTCCGGCCCCGAGGTGCCGGCGATCGTGGCGGCCAGCAGACCCCGGCGCGCCAGGTCACGGACCTCGTCGACGCCGTCCGTTTGGGTCGTTCCGAGCACCGCGCCCTCCTAGGAGTTCTCCGAGGTGACTCACCTTGACGCACGGAAACCCGGAGCGTGAACGGCGGGACGATCCGTCTTGGTCACCGGTCAGCCGAGGGCCCACCCAGCTCAGGGGACGAAGGTCGGCGACATGGTCCACAAGAGAGGTTCGTTAGGACGATGCACTCCGGGTATGAACGGCGTAGCCCGCGAGGGTGACCGGTCTTGATCACACAGGGCTGCGGATCGGCCGGGGCCGGGGCATCCTGGCGGAGTGAGCAATAACGAGCCGGCCGCCGATGAGTTACGCGATTATCTCGCCGAGGAGCTGCGCGAGCGGGTGCGCGCCGGCGCCGACGTGCGGGAGCTGGAGGAACGGCTGCGCCGGGTGAACGAGATGCTCGCCGAGCTCGACGAGCCTAGCGAGAGCTGAACGACTCGCGGATCGCCGCGTCCACGGGCCGGCCGGTCACCGGCTCGACGAAGAGCTCGGCGAGCAGCAGGCCGGCGAGATGCGACGGGTCGACGCCCGACTCCTTGCGGCTCGCCCTCTGCACCGCTCCCCCGCCACGCAGGGCGGCCCGCACCACGGCGGCCGGCAACCGGCGCACCGCCCGGGGGCGCCCGGCGGCGGCCGCGATCCGCCCGATCATCTCGGCCCAGGTGAGGTTCTCGTCCGCGACCGGGATGTCGGCGTCGCTGCGGCTCTCGAGCGCGTCGACGGCGGCCTCGGCGACGTGGCGGGCGGTCGTCACCGCCGTACCGCCGGGTGGGGCCGTCAACGGGAATCGGGAGCGGGCCCAGCGGTCGAGCGGTCCCGCCCAGTTCGGCAGCCGATCACCGGCCCGGCCGAAGACGAAGGGCAGCTCCAGCACCGCGACGGGCACGCCGGCGGCCCGGCCCTCGCGCGCCTGCTCCAGCCGGCAACGCACGTACGGGTGACGCTCGGCGAGCCGCCACTCGGGGTGCAGCCGGTCGAAATAGGTGTAGTACGAGCCCATCAGCACGCCGCTGGAGACTCCCTCGGCACGGGCGGCGGCGAACAGGCGTACCACCGGCTCGACCATGTCCCGCCGCAGGGCGGGATAGACCGGCTTGGGCAGCGGCCGCTGCTCGTCGGTGCGCGTGGCCATCACGACCCCGTCGCAGCCGGCCAGGACCGCCCGCAGCTGCTCGGCTGTCGCCGACCGCACGTCGAGCCGGTGATCGCCGGCGCTCCGGCCGGCCGTGACCGCCGCATGACCCCGCTCGCGCAGCACGTCCACGACGTGCGCGCCGATGAGCCCGCTCCCGCCCAGCACCAGAGTCCGCACGCCTGACATCGTCCCTGCTGCGGGCGCGCCGGTCTACTTCGGAGGCTGGTGGTACAGGCAGCCGGCGCTCCTGCCGACCAGGCGCAGGCCGGTCAGGTCGCCGGCTCCCCACGTCGCCTTCTTGGTGGTCAGGACGGGGTACATGATCTCGTACTTGTCGGCGATCGTGGGGTGGTCGAGCCCGACCGCGTGGCCGATTTCGTGCATCAGCAGCTGGCCGGTGGTGCCGCCCCGGCCGGCGCCGAAGCCGCGGGCCATCCTGGCGGCGATGGCCGCGTTGAGGACGACGCGGCCCTGCGACATGCTCCACGCCGGCGCGCCGCTCGCCGTGTACGCGCTGCGGGCCAGGTAGCCGCCCATGCCGGCGGTCGTCGTCGTCCGCGGGAGCATGCTGCTCTGCACGCCCGGCGCCGCCCAGGCGATGACGATCTCGGTGCCCGCGGGATACGTACCGCTGAAGCCCTTGTTGGCGGCCGGCACGGCCGAGGTGGTCCCGGCGTAGCGGAAGGTCAGGCCGGTCGCCTTCGCCACGTTCGCGACGGCCTGCTTGACCTCGGGCAGCGAGCTCTTGGGGGAGCGCGCCAGGTTGACGCGGTAGTCGATCGGGCCCGCGCACGGGTTCCACCGGGCGACGGCGCCCCTGCCGCCGGTCTGGCTCATCAGCTTGTACGCCTTCGCGTTGCCGGCCGCCTGCGCGACGCCGGGCTGGAGCACCACCAGGGGCAGGGCTGCCGCGATCGCGAAGGCGGCACGGGACCAGCGAGGCATGGGAACTCCGGGGGGCTCGGTGCACGGGGGAACCCCCAGAATCCGCAGCTCAGGTTGCAGTTCCGGGTGCCGCTCGGTAGTTATCCACAGGCCCGGAACGATCTCCGGCCGCCTTGGGTACTGTCGGGCGATCGAACGGAGGCCACATGCGTACAAACAGCGACGAACCGCGCCCGCAAGTGGCCGACGAGACCGTCCAGCGGGCCGTCTGGTCGGTGCGCGCCGGCCGGACGTACGACCTGGAGGACTGCCTGACGCTGCTCACCGGCCCGCTCGGCGAGCAACCGGTCAACCGCGCCCTGCTCACCGCCCTGCTCCGCGACGTCCGGCGCCTGTGGCACGACGGCTGGCAACCGGCCGAGCTGGCCCGCGCCGCCCGGCGCGACCACTCCGCGCGCCACGGCAGGCTGGTCGCCGACGCGATCGCCGCCCAGATGCGCAGCCACGCGTCCGCCACCGTCGACCACCGCTGGCGGGCCCAGCTGGCCGAGCTCGGCGCCACCGTCTGGTGGGCGCACGACGACCTCTACCTGACCGCGTGGGCGGCGCGCGAGGGCGTCAGCCGCACGGTCGCGATCGTCACCGCCGTCGAGGTGCTCTGCCTGCTCAACGCCCTGCCGCCGATCGAGCTGATCGTCCCGCCGCCGGGCACCGCGGGCCCCGCCGTCCCGGCCGCCGACCTCGACGAGCGCACCCTGAGCCGGGTGCGCGCCCTGCTGGCCAAGGCCGAGTCCACCGACTACCCCGAGGAGGCCGAGGCCTGCACGGCAAAGGCCCAGGAGCTCATGGCCCGCCACCGCATCGACCACGCCCTGCTCACCGCCGAGACCGGCCGCCGCGACGCTCCGGCGAGCCGCCGGGTGCCCGTCGACAACCCCTACGAGGCCCCCAAGACCCTGCTGCTCCAGGTCGTCGCCGACGCCAACGGCTGCCGTGCCGTGTGGACGAAGAGGTTCGGCTTCTCCACCCTGATCGGCTTCCCCACCGACCTCGACGCCACCGAGATCCTGTTCACCTCGCTGCTGATCCAGGCCACCCGCGCCATGACCCACGAGAGATCGAGCACCCGCGCGTTCCGCCACGCCTTCCTGACCGCCTACGCGTCCCGCATCGGCGAACGCCTCGACGCCACCGTCGAGGAGGTCACCACCACGACGCCGCAGTCCACCGCCCTGCTCCCCGTCCTGACCGCCCGCGCCGACGAGGTCCGCTCGGCCGTCGAGCGCCAGTTCCCCCGCCTCGTCCACCGCACCACCACGGCCGGCAACCGGGCCGGCTGGCTCTCCGGCCGCGCCGCCGCCGACCGAGCCTCCCTGACCGGCCGCCACGAGGTGTCCCGCGACTAGGCCATCGATGGACGTGCATTGTTAACGTCCCCGGTGTGACCGGCAAGCCCAAGCCGTCCGGCAGCGGCGGCGACCCGCCGCCCCCGCCGAGGGGCCCACGCTCCCCCGGCCCGGGCGACATGGACGGCGCCCACGACGCCGTGGCCGCGGTCGCCCAGGCGGGCAGGCCGGGGTCGGGGAGCTCCACCACGACCACCCGAGCTCAGGGCGATCGGACTCCGGACGACCCCGAGCTGGCCGAGATCATGCGGCGCTACGAACAGCTCGGCGACGAGCCGCCCAGGTTCGACATCGCCGCGAACGACCTGGCACACCAGCGGGCCCACACGCTGGACCATCACGGGCCCAGCATTCCCCTGCGCAGAGGAGACGGACCGAGGACGATCGAAGGCCGCATCTACGGCGACGGCGAATGGAACGAAGCCGTGAACGCCTCCCTCAGGTGGACGGATCCCTCGACCATGCACCGCGAGATCAACGGATACATCCGCGAGAACTGGTCTCGCATCCGCGACGACCTGGCGATGGACCGATCCCATGACGGCTTGTTCGATGCGGGTCATCGTGTCGGCGAGGGCTACTACAACAAGGGCATGTATGGCGTCGGCCCACGCGAGGCCACATATGTGACAACCAGCCTCGTCCGGATCCGCATCAAACTGGTGCAGGGGTCGGATCCGGCGCAGCCCTTCATCCTCACGGCGTTCCCCGCGGCGTTAGGGTCATAGGCCATGGACACGTCCGGCCTGCCCGAGTCGCTTCGCGCGCGCATCGCGGAGCGGTCGGCCCTGCCGCCCATCGAAAAGGTGCGCGCGCTGCTGCACGGCTATGTCCACGACTCGGACGGCTTCGACGAGGTTCGCGAAGAGCTCCGCGACACGGCTCAGACAAGCACGTTCTATCTCGAGCAATATCTGACCGCGCTGGAGACGATCCTGGCGGAGCCCCAGCCCGAGGGCACCTACCTCCGACTCGTCGCGGGGGACGGCAACCGCGGCCTCGACGACCCTTCCGACGCCGAGGCGATCGGATATCTCCGCAGGCTCCTCGAAACCCTGCGCACCGTGATCGCCGAAGCGCACGGGTAGCGCACCCCTCCTAACATCCATGGAGATGAGTGGAGGACCCCATGGCTGACGGCTTCTCGGCCGACGCCGAGCAGATCAGGGCGCACGCCGCCCGCGTCGAGGGCGTTCAGCAGCGTTTCGGCGCGGTCAGGGCGGCCTCCTCGGCGATCGGCCGGGACGACGCCGCGTACGGCCTGCTCTGCGGCTGGATCGCCGGCATCCTCGAAGCGCGGCACGTGCGCCAGGACCAGCTCATCGCCTATGTCGAGGAGAACCTGCGGCTCGCCGGCGAGGCCCTGCGCCAGACCGGCGCCGGCTACGACCAGGCCGACGACGCCGCCGCGCAGCGCCTGCGAAAGGCGGGTGTGCTGTGAGCACCTCACTGGTCGCCAACGTCGTCAACCCGGGCGGCAGCGTCACCGGCGCCTCGCTCGTCGACAGCTTCCGGGGCCTGCACCAGTCCGTCAGCGGCGGCAGCTGGGTCGACGGCGCCCTGGCCGGCGGCGCGTTCGCGCTGGAAGCCACTGCCACCGTGCTCGACCCGTTCAGCTCACTGCTCGCCAACGGCCTCGGCTGGGCCATGGAATACTTCGAGCCGCTGCGCGCCGTCCTCGACAAGCTGGCCGGCATCCCCGACCGGGTGGCCTCCCACGCCGCCACCTGGCAGAACATGTCCGCCGAGCTCCAGGCCATGTCCGAGGACCTGCACGCCCACCTGGCCGCCGACCTCCCCGACTGGCAGGGCGCCGCCGCCACCACGTACCAGTCCCTCATGGCCAACAACGTCGACGCCCTCGGCGGCCTCGGCGCACTGGCCGCCACCATGTCCTCCGCCACCCAGGCCGCCGGCAACCTGGTCACCTTCACCCGCGACATCGTCCGCGACCTCATAGCCGACCTGGTGGCCCGCGTCATCGTCTGGGCCGCCGAAGCCCTCCTGGTCATCACCATCCCCATCGTCGCCGCCCAGATCGCCTCCGCCGTCGTCAAATGGGCCGGCCGCATCCTGGGCTACACCACCGCCCTGATCACCAGCCTCACCAACCTGACCCGCCTGATGCAGGGCTGACATCAATTCCGGAGGTACGGCTCCGGCCCGCCCCCAAACGCACGACGACCGCTCCCGCCGCACTCCGCGACCGCCTGCCACTCCGGGCCGTCCGGCGCCTTTCGCGCAATTGCATGGCTGGGCACCACCCCTCGATGCGAAGCACACGCGATCCTGAACGGACGACACACCGGCAACCGGCGCTCGACCGGCCCGGCGCACCAGCCCACATGACCCGGCCAGGCCCGGGGCGACGACGGTGACCCCAGCAACGTGGCCGACGCCCGGTTTCGGCGTCCCTCATCTCGGCGGGGTCGGGCACGATCTTTAGGGTCGTCGCCGGGGATGGGGCGGAAGGTGCGGTGCAACCGAGCGCGTGGATCGTGTCGCCGTGCTCGTCCCGTGTTCGGGTGGAGCGGCGAACTCATCGATCCAGCAGATCGATCTCCATGTAGCCGATCGCATGTCATCATCGAGCCGCCGGATCCCAGGTGGACGCTGCGAGTTAGCCGGTCGTTGTCCAGCCACCGCGCGGCCATGGACCCCTCGCCACCGGTCTTCGCGATGGGCCGCAGCCGCGCGACCGGTCTCCGCGAAAAGCCGCAGCCGCGCCACCAGGTCTCCGCGAAGGGCCACACCCGCGCCACCGGGTCTCCGCGAAAAGCCGCAGCCGCGCCACCGGGTCTCCGCGAAAACCGCAGCCGCGCCACCGGGTCTCCGCGAAGGGCCACACCCGCGCCACCGGGTCTCCGCGAAGGGCCACAGCCGCGCGGCCGGCTGCAACGCGGGTCGATGTCGCGTCCACGAACTCGCCCACACGGTCGGCCGCGGCCCGGTCCGGCAGCCGCGCCTGCCCGTCAGGGAAAGCCGTCGCGGCCACCCCGATCGCCGGGGTCAAGCCTCGGATCGGGCGCCCAGCAGAGCGCTCAACCCTCCCGCCCGTTGGAGCTTCTGCCAGCCCAGGCGGATGCCGCCCAGCGCCGCGAGCGTGGACTGGATCAGGACCAGGTACATCAGCTGGCGGTAGACGAACTGTTGCAGGGGCACCGCCCAGACGGGTTTCAGGGACTCCTTGTCCAGGCGGAAGGCGTAGATCGTGCTGGCCAGCTGGATGGTGAGCATGGCGAACCAGGCGATCAGGGTCTCGAGCGGGTCCAGAAAGATCAGGCCGTAAACGAGAAAGACGTCGATCAGTGGGGAGAGCAGGGGCATCAGGGTCTGGAACAGGGCCAGGTTGATGAGGCCGCGCCGGCCGAACTTGCCGCCGGGGCCTCGTTCGATCAAGGCTCGGCGGTGTTTCCACATGGCCTGCATGGTGCCGTAGCTCCAGCGGTAGCGCTGGCGCCACAGCTGCTTGATCGTGGTCGGCGCCTCGGTCCAGGCTCGGGCCCGCTCCTCGTAGACGACGCGCCAGCCCGACCGGATGACGGCGATCGTCAGGTCGGTGTCCTCGGCCAGCGTGTCGTCGCTGAGGCCGTCGACCTGGGCGAGGGCCGTGCGGCGGAAGGCGCCGATCGCGCCGGGGACGGTGGCCATGCAGCGCATCTCGTCGTAGGCGCGGCGGTCGATGCTGAAGCCGACCACGTACTCGATGTGCTGCCAGAGGGCGATCATGCCCGTGCGGTTGGCGACCTTGGCGTTGCCGGCGACCGCGCCGACCGTGTCGTCGGCGAAGGGCTGCACCAGGTGGCGCACCGTGTCGGGCTCGAAGACCGTGTCGCCGTCCATCATGACGACGATCTCGGTGTCGGCGGCGGCGATGCCGGTGTTGAGGGCGGCCGGCTTGCCCGCGTTCGGCTGCCAGATCACGGTCACGTTGCGGTAGCCCAGCGACTCGGCGATCTCGGCCGTGCCGTCGGTGGAGCCGTCGTCCACCACGATGATCCGGATCGGGTGGGTGCTCGCGGCGAGCGATCTGACGGTGTCGGCTATGCATTCCTTCTCGTTGTACGCCGGCACGACCACCGTCACGGGTTTCTCGTACGGCGGGCCCCACGTGCGCCGGAACTTGCCGCGCTTGTTCCGGCCCGCGTGCCGGCGGCCCAGCACGAGCATCAGCGCCAGCCGCGCGATCGTGAGGACGCCGAACGCGAGCAGCAGCCAGGTGAACCAGTGCGTCACGTGCTGGGCGATCTGCACCGCGCCGACGATGCTCACGCCGAGGACACGGGAGTTCACCGACGCAGGCGGGTTCACGGTGTTCATGCCGGTCACGTCCGCGATCGTGGTGAACGTGTACCCCATCTTCAGCAGTTCCGGGATCACCGAGGCGAGGGCGGACGCCGTACGGGATCGATCGCCGCCGCCGTCGTGGAAGAGCAGGATCGCCCCGTCGTCGCCGTCCGGCGTGACCGCCTCGATGATGTCGTCGCTGCTGACCGACGGTTCCCAGTCACGGCTGTCCAGGTCGTTCACGACGGTGAGGTAGCCGCGTTCCCCCATGTCGCGGATCACCGTCCAGTTGGTGTTGTCGAGCGCGTCGACCGTCGACGAGTACGGCGGCCGGAAGATCACGCTGGCGACGCCGGCCGCGCCGGCCAGGGCGAGCTGGGTCTCCTGCATCTCGACGTCGCGGCGCCACTCGTTCTTGGTGGACATCTCGGGGTGCGTGAACGTGTGGATGCCGATCTCGTGGCCCTCGTCCTTCACCTGGCGGACCAGGCCGGGGTACTTGGCGATCTCCGAGCCGATCATGAAGAACGTGCCGGGGACGTGGTACTCGGCGAGGACCTTGAGGATCTCCGGCGTGTATTCGGGGTCGGGGCCGTCGTCGAAGGTGAGCACGATCTGCTTGTTCGGCACGCGCACCGTCTCGGTGGTGCTGCCGTCGGTCTGGATGATCGGGCCGCCGTTGAGCGCCGCGGCGGGCACCCGATCGGTGTCGGCGGTGGACTCGAGCGCGCCGTCCTGCGTGAACTCGCCCGTGACCAGGCCGTTCACCAAGAGCATGCTGGCGAACAGGCTCAGCACCACGGCGAAGACGATCCAGCGCGGTTCCGGCGCGCGGAGGCGGCGCCTGGCGGGCGCGGGCGGTGGTTTCTCCTCGGGCGGAGGCGGCTTCCTCGAGGTGTAGACGGTCACGACCATCCCTTCGATTTGTGACTTAAAACCCAAAAAGGCCATTGATTCGTACGGACTACGTCCGTTTCGCGGCGAATACCGGCGGCCACGAGAGCGCCCGAATTAACCGGCTTAATGCGGATAGTTAGGCATCGATCACAGGGATAAATGCCAAGATCTCGGGCATGAACCCGATACGCCGCTCGCTGGTCTGCCTCACGGCGGCCGCGCTGATGCTCGCCGCCGGCTGCAAGGCGAGCGAGGCGGCCGACGCGAGCCCCGCCACCAGCGCAGTCGTCACCACGCCATCCGCCTCGACCGATGCACCCGGCGCGGCCGGCGGGAGCACGTCCGCCGGGAGCGCATCCGCGGTCAAGACCAGCACTCCCCCCGTCGCCCCGTACCTCGATGTCACCAGCACCAGCACGAACATCAGCGCCATCCACGCCAAGACCGGAATGACGGACTTCGCGCTCGCTTTCGTGCTGGCGAAGAGCGCGAGCTCCTGCACACCGGCGTGGGGCGGCACCAAGGCGCTCACCGACAGCACCGTCCAGTCGCAGATCAAGAAGATCGCCGCCCTGGGCGGGCGGGTCGTCGTGTCGAGCGGCGGCGCGACCGGCGCGTACCTCGAGAGCTCCTGCACGGCCGCGCAGCTCACGAAGGCGTACACCCAGGTCCTGAACGCCGCCGGCAGCAACGCGCTGGACGTCGACATCGAGAAGACGGTGTCGCCCACGACCGTCGCGGCGGCGCTGAAGAGCCTCCAGGCCGCGCGCGGGACCGCGATCAGCCTGACCGTGCCGGTGGCGGGCATGACGCTCGGGCTGACCGACGCGAGCATCGCCCTGCTGCGCGCGGTGAAGAACGCCGGCGTCGAGGTCACGGTCAACCCGATGATCATGAACTTCGCCGCGAGCGGCGGCTGGGGCGCGGCGATGATCGCGGCGACCGAGGCCGTGCACGCCGACCTCGCGACGATCTGGACCGGACGCGGCAGCGCCCGGCTCTACGCGATGCTGGGTATCACCCCGATGATCGGCGTGAACGACACGGGACCGGTCACCACCGTGGCCGATGCCAAGACCCTGCTGGCGTACGCCGAGCAGAAGAACCTGGCGTTCATCCGCTTCTGGTCGGTGAACCGTGACAACGGCGACTGCACCGCCGGCAGCCTCAGCGGAACGTGCTCCGGAATCACGCAGAGCGACTACGCGTTCACGTCTCTCTTCTCCGGCTACGGCAAGTAACAGACGGCATCCGCCGCCGGCCCGCGAGCCGGCGGCGGATCGGTTGCGCACCACCCGGTCAGCGTTCGGAGGCCGCCGTGGCCGCTTTCGTGGGCGTCGAGATCGTGCCCTTGGTGGGCAGGTCGGCCTTGGGCGCCTGGGCGAAGCTCATGGCGACCACGCCGATGTAGACCGCCGCCGCCAGCGCCGCGAAGACCCCGGACATCACGAGCAGCCTCTTGCGCCGCCCCGTGGTGTCGACGAAGACCTTGGCGCCGGCGGTCTCGTGCAGCCGTGTGGAGGCGTAGATCATGATGCTGGTTCCCCTCGGAGCGCGGGCGAGTCCCAGGTCAGCGGACCCGCCATCGCCGAGCAAGTTAGGAGCCGTTTCTGGGCGGAGCCTATGCCTGATCCTCGAACCCTCTGTGTTTCCGGCCGCGAGCTGTAAAACGGAAATTTCGCTGAAGTCCGGAATGGAACGCAGAGGGGTGGCAGGGGCCGCGGACCGTCGGGGGCGCAGTGGGGGCTGACACGGCGCTGAACCTTGCTGGGTGGGAGCCGTCCTAAGGCGATGTCGGCGTTGCATCGGATTTAGGAGGAGCCGCATGGACAAGACCCTCGATCAGGATCGGGTGATGGCGTTCCTGGGACGCGTCGTCACCGACAACGCGGCCGCCTTCGCCGGGCTGTCCACGTCGCTCGGGGCGCGGCTCGGGCTCTACGCGGCGATGGCCGGGGCCGGGCCGCTCACCGCCGCGGAGCTCGCGCGGCGTACCGGGCTGATCGAGCGGTATGTCGCGGAATGGCTCGCCGCTCAGGTCGCCGGCGAGTATGTGGAGTACGACGCCGCGACCGGCACCTACCTGCTGCCCGACGAGCACGCCGCGGTGCTGGCCGACCCCGCGTCGCCGGCCAACGTGACCGGTGGCTTTCTGATGTTGCAGGCGCTGTACCGCACCGAGGACGCGCTGGCCGAGGCCTTCCGCACCGGTGACGGTCTCGGCTGGGAGGAGCACGCCCCGGACCTGTTCGCCGGGGTGGCGGCGTTCTTCCGGCCGGGCTACGAGGCGTACCTGGTCTCGGAGTGGCTGCCGGCGCTGGACGGTGTCGTGCCGAAGCTGGCCGCCGGCGCGTCGGTGGCCGACGTGGGCTGCGGGCACGGCTGGTCGACGCTGCTCATGGCCGAGGCGTTCCCGCAGTCGCGGTTCCGGGGCTTCGACTTCCACGAGCCGTCGATCGAGGCCGCCCGGCGCAACGCCGCCGAGCGAGGGCTGGCCGGCCGGGTCAGCTTCGAGGTGGCCTCCGCGAGCGACTTCCCGGGCGACGGCTACGACCTGGTGACCTTCTTCGACTGCCTGCACGACCTGGGTGACCCGGGGGCCGCGCTGCGCCGGGTGGAGGCGGCGCTCGCCGCCGACGGCACGGCGATGATCGTCGAGCCGAACACGTCGGCGAACGTGCTGGACAGCGTCAACCCGATCGGGCGCTCGTTCGCGTCGACCTCGGTCGCGCTCTGCCTGCCCGCCGCGCTCGCGCAGAAGGGCCCGTACGCGCTGGGCAACCACGCCGGCGAGCAGGCGATGCGGGACATCGCCGCGGGCGCGGGCCTGCGCTCGTGGCGGGTGGCCGTCGAGACGGTGACGAACCGCGTCTACGACGTCAAGCGCTGACACGGCCGCCGCGGATCGGTCGGCGCGGGGCGCAACCGCGCCGTCCCTCACCGATCCGCGGCGGACGACTGAGAGCAGCCGGCCCAGGGCCGGCCACATCATGGCCGTCCGGGCCGGCGCCGGTCAGACCGGCTCGAGGACCGGCTCCACCCGGCACCACTGGGCGGACTCGGCCGACTTCGCGACCGCGTCGAGGACCAGCTGCACCTGGAGGGCGTCGGCGAACGACGGGGTGGGCTGGTCGCCCGCGGCGATGGCCGCGATGAGGTCGCGTACCTCGTGGGTGAAGGTGTGCTCGTAGCCGATGCCGTGACCGGCCGGCCACCACGCCGCCATGTACGGGTGGTCCGGCTCGGTCACCTGGATGGTGCTGAAGCCCTGCTCCGCCGTCGGCAGCGCGCCGTCGTAGAAGGAGAGCTCGTTCATCCGCTCGAAGTCGAACGCGAGCGAGCCGAGCGAGCCGTTCAGCTCGACGCGCAGCGCGTTCTTGCGGCCCGTGGCGAAGCGGGTCGCCTCGTACGTGGCCACCGCTCCCCCGTCGAGCCGCGCCAGGAACAGCGCCGCGTCGTCGACCGTGACGTCGCCGTACGACGAGGATCCCGACGCGGACAGGCCGGCCGACGCCGACGGCAGCGGCCGCGACTTGACGAAGGTCTCGGTCAGCGCGCTGACCTCGGTGATCGACTGGCCGGTGACGAACTGGGTGAGGTCGACGATGTGCGCGCCGATGTCGCCCAGCGCCCCCGATCCGGCCACCTCCTTGCGGAGCCGCCACACCAGCGGGAACTGCGGGTCGACGATCCAGTCCTGGAGGTAGACGGCACGCACGTGGTGCAGCTTGCCGATGCGGCCCGAGGCGACCAGGTCGCGCATGAGCGCGACCGCCGGCACCCGCCGGTAGTTGAAGCCGCACATGGCGAAGACGCCCCGCGCCCGCGCGGCGGCCGCGGCCATCTCGCGGGCCTCGGCCACCGAGTTGGCCAGCGGCTTCTCGCAGAGGACGTGCTTGCCGGCGGCGAGCGCCGCCAGCGCGATCTCGCGGTGGGTGTCACCGGGCGTACAGATGTCGATGAGATCGATGTCGTCCCGGTCGATCAACGATCGCCAGTCCGTCGTGTGTTCCGCCCAGCCGAGCTTGGCCGCGGCGGCCGCCACCGCGTCAGCGGAGCGGCCGGCCACCGCGGTCATCCGTGCCGACAGCGGCAGGTCGAACGCGTGGTTGACAGTGCGCCACGCCTGAGAGTGCGCAGCCCCCATGAACGCGTAGCCGACCATGCCGACCCGCAGCTGTTCCGACATCAAGAGCCCCTTAGAAACCGAGCTTCGCGTACTGCGAAGCGTTGTCCTTCGTGATCGTCTCGGAGGCGAGCGTGATCTCCTTGGGCACCTGGAGCTCGACCAGGTCGCTCATGCCCTTGTTCTGGCCGATGAGCCGGGCGAGCGAGATGGCCGAGGAGGCCATCGACGGGCTGTAGGTGACCGTCGCCTTGAGGACGCTGTTGTCCGCGGCGATCTGGTCGATGGCGGCCTTGGAACCGGCGCCGCCGACCATGAAGAACTCGCTGCGGTTGGCCTGCTTGATCGCGGCGAGCACGCCGATGCCCTGGTCGTCGTCGTGGTTCCACAGGGCGTCCATCTTGGGCAGCGCCTGGAGCAGCGCGGTGGCCGCCGCCTGGCCGCTGTCGGCGGTGAACTCGGCGGGCCGCCGGTTGGCGACCTTGAAGCCGTGCGCCTCGAGGGCCGTCTTGAAGCCCAGCGAGCGCTCCTGAGTCAGCTCGAGCGAGTCGATGCCGGGGATCTCCCCGATGATCGGGTTGCTGACGCCCTTGGCCTTGAGCTGCTCGCTGATGTAGTTGCCGGCGGCGAGGCCCATGCCGAAGTTGTCGCCCTTGATCTGCAGCCGGTAGGCGGCCATGGACGGGAACGCGCGGTCCAGGTTGACCACGGGGATGCCCGCGTTCATCGCCTCGAGGCCCGCCGCGTTCAGCTCCTTGCCGTCGTGCGGCAGCATCACGATGACGTTGGGCTTCTGCGAGATCAGCGTGGAGACGGCGGCCCGCTGGGCGGCGGCATCGGCCCCCGCCTCGACGGGACGGAACTCCACATCGGTGTACGCCTGCGCCTGCGCCTTGGCGTTGTTGGTGATCGCCGCGAGCCAGCCGTGGTCGGCGGCCGGCGCGGAAAACCCGATGATCACCTTGGAGCCGGGCGCGGCGTTCGGGTTGGCGCTCGCGTCGGTGTTGGTGTTCACCTGGGCGTTGTTCTCGGGGGTGTTGCTCGTGCACGCGGTGAGAAGCGCTCCAGCACCGACGGCCGCACCGCCGAACAGAACGCGCCTACGGGACAAAGCGGACATGAATCCTCCCAAGGGGGTACCCGGCCGAGCGGAACCGGGCGAGAGATCAGCGCTTGAGGAGTTGCGTGAGAGAGCGATAGCGGAATTGCTGGATCAGGACCGCGACCACGATGATCGCGCCCTTCACCATGTTCTGAACCTCGGTGGAGAGATTGTTGATCGCGAACAAGTTCGTGATCGTGGAGAACACCAGCACCCCGAAGAGGGCGCCGACGATGGTGCCGCGGCCGCCGCTGAGCAGCGTGCCGCCGATGATCGCCGCGGCGATCGCGTCGAGCTCGTAGAGATTCGCCATGGCGGCCTGAGCACTGGTCGCCTGGGACGTCAGCATGATCGCGGCGATGCCGCAGCACAGCCCCGACAGGGCGTACAGCAACAGGGTGTGCCTCTTGACGTTGATGCCGGCCAGCCGGGCCGCCTCCGGGTTGCCGCCGACCGCGACCGTGCGCCGGCCGAACGTCGTGCGGTTGAGCAGCACCCAGCCCGCGGCGACGACGAGGCCGAGGATCCACACCAGCAGCGGGATGCCGAGCAGCTTGGTGCTGGCGATGTCGTTGATCGTCATGTTCGTCGACACCTGGGTCTGCTTGCCGGAGATCTGCGCCGCGAGCCCCCGCGCCGCCACCAGCATCGCCAGGGTCGCGATGAAGGGCACCAATTTGCCGTACGAGATGAGCACTCCGTTGACGAGTCCCACGGCGAGGCCCACGACGAGCGCGGTGAAGATCATGCCGCCCGCGCCGTAGCTCTGGGTCGCCAGCGTGGTCGCCCACACCCCGGCGAGCGCGATGATCGCGCCGACCGAGAGGTCGATGCCGCCTCCGATGATCACGAAGGTCATGCCGACCGTGACCACGCCGATCGCCGACGCCTGCTGGAGGATCGTCAGGAAGTTGTTGCGCACCCAGGTCGGGTCGCTGTAGAGGTCGGGCTTGGTGATGATCCCGACGATGATCAGGAGAACCAGGACCCCGACCAGGCCCAGGTTGCGGATCGCGTTGTCGTCGAGCCGCAGCCGGCGCCGCGATTCCTTGCGCACCTCGGGAGGCGCAGTCTCGGTGATCATGCTGGCTCTCCCTCCATCAACGACCCCGACATCACGAGGTCGAGCACGGTGTCCTCGTCGATCTCCCCGGCCGGCGCCTCGTGGACGAGCCGGCCCTCGCGCATCACCAGCACCCGGTCGGCCAGGCCCAGCACCTCGGGCACCTCGCTCGACACGAGCAGCACCCCGACGCCGCTCTCGGCGAGACCGCGGATGACCTGGTAGAGCTCGGCCCGGGCGCCGACATCCACGCCGCGGGTCGGCTCGTCGAGCAGCAGCAGCCGGGTGTCGCCCAGCAGCCAGCGCCCGACCACGACCTTCTGCTGGTTGCCGCCGGAGAGCGTGCGCACCGGACGGGTCACGTCCCGCGGCCGCAGCTCCAGCTTGTCGGCCGTGCTCTCCGCCGCCTTGCGCTCGCCGCCCGCGTCGGTGAACCCGGCGCGCGCGAACCCGGAGAACGACGCGAGCGTCATGTTCTTGTAGACCGGCTCGTCGAGCAGCAGCGCCTGGCTCTTGCGCTCCTCGGGGGCCATTCCCATCCCCCGGCGTACGGCGGTGCCGAGCGACCGGACACGCTTGCCGTCGAGGGTGATCGTGCCACTGTCCGGGCGGCGGGCGCCGAAGATGGTCTCCAGCAGCTCGGAGCGGCCGGACCCGACCAGGCCCGCGATCCCGACGATCTCGCCGGGCGCCACGGTGAGGCTGGCGTCGGCGAACTCGCCCTCGCGGGTCAGGCCCTCGACGACGAGCAGCGGCGGCCTCTGTTCGCGCGGCGGGCGCGGCGGGAAGACGTACTCGATGGTCCGGCCCGTCATCTTGCTGACCAGGTCACGGGTCGGCGTGGTGCGAGCCGGGAGGTTGGCCGCGGTGGTGCGGCCGTCCTTGAGCACCGTCACCCGGTCGCCGATCTCGCGGATCTCCTCGAGCCGGTGCGAGATGTAGATGACCGCGATGCCGTGCGACGTGAGGTCGCGGATGATGCGGAACAGGTTCTCCACCTCGTCGTGGGCGAGCACGGCACTGGGCTCGTCCATGACGATCAGCCGGGCGTCGTGCGACAGCGCACGCGCCATGCTGACGATCTGCTTGCCGGCCGCCGGCAGGTTGCGCACGTACTGCCGGGGCGGGATGTGCTCGTGCCCGAGCCGCGCCAGGATCTCCTTCGTCCGGGACGCGATCGCGCGCCGGCGGGTGAAACCGAAGCGGCTCTCCTCGTGGCCGAGGAACGCGTTCTCGGCCACCGAGAGATCGTCGACGAGGTCGAGCTCCTGGTAGATGGTGGCGATGCCGGCGCGCATGGCGGCCTGCGGGGTGGCGGGGGCGAAAGGCTCGCCGAGCCAGGTGATCTCACCGCCGTCGGCGTGGTGCACGCCGGCCAGCGTCTTGATCAGAGTGGACTTGCCGGCGCCGTTCTGGCCGAGGAGGCAGTGCACCTCGCCGGCCCGCACTTCGAGCTGAACGCCGTCGAGGGCGCGCACGCCGGGGAAGGTTTTGACTACGTCGGTGAGTCGGAGGACGACCTCTTCGCTCATGATGCCTGCTCAAACGCTGTATCGCTGGCCAGCACGGCGGCGCCGGTGACGCCGGCCCGGCTGCCCAGCTCGCTGAGGACGACGGGTAGGTTGCCGGTGGCCAGGGGCAGCGACCGGCGGTAGACGACACTGCGGATCTCGGCGAGCAGCACGTGACCCAGCTGGGCCAGGCCCCCGCCGATGACAATCATCGAAGGGTTGCTGAAGGACACCAGGGTGGCGAGGACCCCGCCGACGCGGCGGCCGCCCTCTCGTATCAAGCGGATGCAGGTGACATCGCCCTCGGCGGCGCCGTCGGCGACGTCGCGGGCGGTGATCGTGACGCGCTCCTCGAGCGCCTCGTCGTCGGCGCTCAGGCCCTCGCTCTCGGCGGCGCGGCGGGCGGCGGCCTGGTAGCCGGCGAGGCGCTCGGCCAGCGCCGGCGACTCACCGGACCGGGCGACGGCGAGCGCGTCGCGGGCGAGGGCGGCGCCGCTGAACAGGGCCTCCAGGCAGCCGGTGTTGCCGCAGGAGCAGACCGGCCCGTTCGCGTCGACCTGAATGTGCCCGATGTCGCCGGCGCAGCCGTCGACCCCCCGATAGACGGTGCCGCTCAGGTGGATGCCGCAGCCGATGCCCGTGCCGATCTTGACGAAGAGGAAGTCGTCGACCGAGTGGGCGACCCCGCCGTGGCGCTCGCCGATGGCCATGATGTTCACGTCGTTGTCGACCACGGCCGGGCATCCGTGCTCGCGGGCGAGGAACTCACGCACCGGGTAGCGGTCCCAGCCCGGCATGATCGGCGGCGAGACCGGCACCCCGTCGCGGAAGCTGACCGGCCCCGGCACGCCGATGCCGACCGCGTCGAGCCGGTCGAAGGCACCGTCGGTGCGCGCCTTGGCGAGCAGGTCGTTGACCCGGTGGAGGATCACCCGCGGTCCCGAGCGGATGTCCGAGACCTCGCGATAGGTGGCGACCGGCTCGAGGCGGCCGTTGGTCACCTCGATGTCGATCGAGCTGGCGCCCAGGTCGATCGCCGCGAACCGCAGCCGGGGATGCAACTCGACCAGCGTGGACCGCCGCCCCCCGCGCGACGCGGCCATGCCGGCCTCGGCGATCAGGCCGGCCGCGACGAGCCGCTCGACCTCGGCCAGCAGGCGCGGCCGGGTGAGCTCCAGACGGTCCCCCAGCTCCGCGCGGGAGACCGGCCCCTCATCACGCAACAGGCGCAGAATGCGCAAGTGAGGGGGAGCATCGGCCACGTGCACGGAAACCTCCGGGGCGCTTCACACCGCCGTAATCATGCGGTGTTGTGCCCGTCACAGTAGGCCCGTTCCGCCTCAGGAGTCCATACCTTCTCGAAGATCATTCCTAACTTTTGTCTCCTGGAGCAAAAGTGCCCCTCTTGCGGATGCCCTTCGATACGTCCCGCAGCCCCCGGCGGCGGCATCCGTAGGCACTCATGAGGCGGCGGCGCGACGCCCCACCCGCCCTTCGGGCCTGCCTTGGCGCGCGCCCTTCACCACCGTCCGGCCGGCCCTGGCGCGCCCCCGACCACCATCCGGCCGGCTCTCGCACGCGCCCCCGACCACCATCCGGCCAGTCCTGCACGCCCCCGACCACCATCCGGCCAGTCCTGCACGCCCCCGACCACCATCGGACAGCCCTTAGCGGCTGTCTCTCAACCTGTTTTCCCAGGTAATGCCACTTTCGGGATCCTCGTAAGGATCTGCGACGTTCGGGTTGCCGTCACCGTGACGGGTAAGCGAACGCTCTCAGTACGTGACGGAGGTGGAGGTGCATCCCTGGGCGTTGCGCGCCGGTTGGGCCATGGAGCCAAGATGTGGGCATGTCGGTAAAGATCCGTAGGGCCAACCAAGGCGACATCGAAGCGATCATTTCTGTGGGCCGGCAGACGTGGCCCCGAACGTATGAGTTCGCCGGCGCGGAATACGTCTCCAAGGGCTTGGCCACCTGGTGGTCGGCCGAGGCGATCCAACGCACTTTGGAGACCACCACAGTGCTGGTGGCTGACGGCGAGAAGGCGATCGTCGGTACGGGGAACATCGACTTACGCCCAGAAGTACCGGTTATTTGGAAGCTGTACGTGGTGCCCGAGATGCAGGGCGCGGGGATCGGTTCAGCGCTGATCGACGAGCTGGTAGACGTCGCCGCTGGTCGTCCGGTGCGGCTCGAATACACCGACGGCAACGCTCACGCAGCTGGTTTCTACGCTGCCCATGGATTCGTCGAGGTTCGCCGCGAGGCGAACGATCAGCCAGGCTGGCCGGACGCTGTGTGGCTTGAGCGGGCACCGCTCAAGCGTTGAGGGGGCGCTCGCCACCTGAACACTGCGAACCTAACGATTTGTCGCACCTGTTGACCGCGCTCACCGCGACGGTGCCGAGCAGATCCCTACGACTCACCAGACCTTGTCCGCGCTGACCTGGCACAGCGCAGTTCAGCTACTCGCTCCGGCGCCATCTCGCTCTGGACGGGAGATGAGCTTTAGGCTGCGATCGACGACGGCTCGGCGGCTTGACGTTGCTCTTGGGCTCGAGCGAGACGGCGGGTCATCAGGGTGATGTTGGCCCAGGTGATGTGGGCTTCGGAGTGCTCGGGGAGCCGTTCGTAGTCGCGGGCGTTGCGGCGGGCGCGCATCAGCCATCGAGGGCCGAGCCGCCGCCGGCAACCGCTCACCACAGACCGGCACCGCCGCGGCGACGGCCTCTCGGCCGTGCTGGTCGGCTGCGGAACCAGCGACAACCAGCCCCGGGCAGCGCGCTTCACACCGCTCATTACGCGAGCGTAGAACCGGCCTTAATCCGATCTTGAAGTAGAGAGACAGGCACTTTAGACGCGCCCCCGACCACCATCCGGACAGCCCTCGCGCCCTCTCACCGCGTCGGGCCGGCCTCGCGGCGGGCGCGACCACACCGCCTGGCAAACCGTTCGGCTGGTTCACGCCGCCTCTCACCGCTGACGGGCCGGCCTCGCGCCTGACCACCGCATCACCGCGAGGCGCGGGGCAAAGGTGACCGAGCAGACCCTCAACCGCCGCTCGGATCCTTCATCCCCCAGGGTCTGCCGCCTGGGCTGCCGAGCGACTTGGGCGATGCGGCATGAGCACGACCGCGGACCGCACGCTGCGACCCGTTCTCGTCGGCGTATGCGCCCGGCGCGGCGCGGGCCGCGAGCACCGCTTCGCCGAACGGACCCGAACCCCGACAAGTGAACCCTTGCCGGCGAGACGTGTCCGGCGGGCGGGAGCGTGCATATGACACCGGACCATGCTGAGGGCGACGGCCGCTCGGGCAAGCAGGCAAGGGAGGTGGGCTCGCACTTCAGCGGTCCGTCTGCGGGGCGCACGCTGCCCGGCGTGCCCACAGGCCGCCGTCTGCCCGGCCGGGTTCCGGGCAGCGAAAAGCGCCGGTTCCTCGGTGAGGTCCCGGCGCTCTCGGTGCGGCTTCTCCTCAGCTGGTGCTGAGGCCCTGTTCGCTGCCCTTCTTGAGCTTGCGGTCGTCGCGCAGCTCGAGGAACGGCTCGTCGGACGGGTCGTGGCCGGCGGCGATGGCTCGGCCCCGTTCCAGTTCGGCGTCGAGCTCGGCGCCGAGCAGGATGGCGATGTTCGAGATCCAGAGCCAGACCAGGAAGGCGATGACGCCGCCCAGCGCCCCGTACGTCTTGCTGTAGTTGGCGAAGTTGGCCAGGTAGATCGCGAACGCGCCGGAGGCGGCCAGCCACAGCACCACGGCGAAGATGCCGCCCGGGCTGACCCAGCGGAAACCGCCGGTCTTGGCGTTGGGCGAGGCCCAGTAGAGGATCGCGAACATCAAGCTGACCAGGATGACCAGCACCGGCCACTTGGCGATGTTCCAGGTCATCACGGCCGCGTCGCCGAGGCCGATCTTTTCGCCGACGACCCGCGACAGGTCGCCGGTGAAGACCACGATGAACGCCGAGACGATCAGCATGAGGCCGATCACCGCGGTCACGCCGACGCGGATCGGCAGCGTCTTCCAGATCGGCCGGCCCTCGGGCACGTCGTAGACGGCGTTCGACGCCCGCATGAAGGCGGCGATGTATCCGGACGCCGACCAGAAGGCCAGCACCAGACCGATGATCGCCGCGAAGCTCGCCGTGCCCTGGTCGCTGACCTGGTTGAGCACCGTGTTGACGAGGTCACGGATCTGCGCGTTGCCGCCGGAGATGTCGTCGATCGTCTGCTGCACGGTGGAGCGCCCGTCGCTGCTCAGCATGCCGAGGATCGACACGAGCACCACGGCACCCGGGAAGATCGACAGCACGCCGTAGTAGGTGAGCGCGGCCGCCCAGTCGGAGATGTTGTCCTCGGAGAACTGCTTGAACGTCCGCTTGATCGCCGCGAAGAGCCCCTTGCCCTTGAGCTCGGTGGGGCTGTCCGGCCCGGCGTCCGGCGGCGGGGCGCTCAGATCGTTGTCACGGTCCTCGCCGGTCTTCGTGGTCGCGACGTCGTAGTCGCGAGCGCCCTTCTTGCGCGCCGCCGCGGAGTCGGGGTCGTCGCGGCCGCTGCGCGCGTTGGCAGCTTCGGCGTGCCCGTGCTTTCCCGCCACGGCGGCGGTCGCCGTCTCGTCTTCGTGCTTGTGGAAAAGCTTCATCGCCGTCCCTCCAGGCGCAGGCGTTGCTGTAACGCACGGCCGCCTCCCCGATCTCCGTACGACCGAGGGCTTCGACGACCCGCAACAGTGATGCCCGCCACCAGGCCGGACTAACCACCTTCTCCCGGGAGGAACTTGCCGCACAGCAAAGGAAGCCACCCGGACGGCGTGGATTGCCGCCGGGGCGTCACTTGCACAACAGGCGTGTCATGCGCCGGCCGGCGACGGCCAGGCCGGCGGCCAGCAGGATCAGCAGGTAGGCGACGTCGATCAGCTGGGCCCAGCCGGTCGTGCCGGTGCTCAGGCCGCGGATCAGGTGGACCGAGCGGTAGAGCGGGGTGATCTCGACCAGCCACCGCAGCGCCTCGGGGTAGGCGGTGAGCGGGACGAAGGTGCCGGAGAACAGGAACAGGGCGAACTGGCCGGCCGCGATCAGGTCGAAGTCCTGCCAGCTGCGGATCAGCGTCGAGACGGCCATGCCGAGGCCACCGAAGGCGAAGCCGACCAGGATGGTGGCGGGGAACATCGCGAGGGCGCGCGGCCAGGTGGTGAGGTCGAGCAAAACCATGATCACCAGGAAGGCGGCGGAGTAGAGGACGCCGCGGACCATGGCCCAGGCCAGCTCGCCGAGCGCGATCTCGATGGGGCGTACGGGCGTGGCGAGGATCCCCTCGTACAGCCGCATGAACTTCATCTTGCCGAAGAAGTTGAACGTGGTCTCGGACAGCGCGCCGGTCATCGCCGAGGCGGCCAGCATCGCCGGCGCCACGAACTCGGCATAGCCGACGACCTCGCCGCCGGGCAGCGCGATGTCGCCGACGAGGCCGCCCACCCCGATGCCGATCGAGAAGAGGTAGAGCACCGGCTCGAGGAACCCCGACACCATGACGATCCAGTACGCCGACCGCAGCGTCGCGAGGTTGCGCTCGGTCACCGACGCCGACCGCCGCCCCATCCCCTCGAACGACACCAGCCGGGGAAGCACGAACGTCACCACGTCAGATCACCAGCCTTCGGCGGTAGCGGATATGGGCCAGCAGGCAACCGGCGGCGCACCAGGCGATCAGGTAGAGGGCATGGACGAGGCCGAGCCCACCGGGGTCGAGGCCGAGCATGGCGGCGCGGCTGAGGTCGACGCCGTGCCACAGGGGCAGGGCGTAGGCGATCCAGCGGAGCACCACCGGCAGGGACTCGACCGGGAAGAAGACGCCGGAGAACAGCGACATGGGCAGGATCGCGAAGCGCAGCAGGATGACCAGGTAGCTGTCGCTGGTGATGGTCGCCGCGTAGGCGGCCGTGGGGCCGGCCACCGCGAGGCCGACCAGCATGGCCACCGGCAGGGCCAGCGGCGACCACCACGAGTGCAGCGTGCCGAACGCCGCGGCGATGGCCAGGAAGGCGGCGGCGCTGATCAGGACGCGGAACACCATGTAGGCCAGGTGGCCGCCGAGGATGTCGCGGACCCGAAGCGGCGCGGCGGCCTGGGCGAAGTAGACCTTGAGCCACTCGAAGGAGCTCAGCACCGGCCACGTCGCCTCGCCGATGGCGGTCTGCACGGCGGTGGAGGCGATCAGGCCGGGCACGATCCAGTCGAGGTAGGGCACGCCGTCGACGCCACCGGGCACGTAGGCGCCGACACCGATGCCGAAGCCGAGCATCGTGAGCAGCGGCAGCACCAGCGAGGACAGCGCGCTCCCCCGCCACGTGCGGCGGTAGTTGACCAGGTGATATTCGAGGACGGCGAGCATCAGTCGACCAGCGTCCGGCCGGTGAGGTGCAGGAAGACGTCCTCGAGGCTGCTGCGGCGCACCAGCACGCTCGCCGGGCTCAGCGAGCGCCGGTGCACCTCGGCGGTCGCCTCGTCGCCGTCGTGCACGTAGAGCAGGACCCGGTCGGGCAGCACCTCGACGCGCTCGCCGACGCCGTCGAGCTTGTCGGCGTAGGGCTGCTGGGACTCGGCGTTGAAGCGCAGCTCGACCACCTCGCGCGTCGAGTAGCGGGTGATCAGCTCGCGCGGCGAGCCGGTGGCCACGATGCGGCCGCCGTCCATCACCACGAGCCGGTCGCAGAGCTGCTCGGCCTCGTCCATGTAGTGGGTGGTCAGCACCAGGGTGACGCCCTGCTGCTTGAGCCGGAACAGCCGCTCCCACACCAGGTGGCGGGCCTGCGGGTCGAGGCCGGTGGTCGGCTCGTCGAGCAGGACGATCTCGGGCTCGTTGACCAGCGCGCGGGCGATCGTCAGCCGGCGTTTCATGCCGCCGGACAGCGGCTCGACCTTGCTGCCGGCCCGCTCGGCGAGCTGGACGAAGTCGAGGAGCTCGTCGGCGCGGCGGCGGGCCACCTTGCGCGGGATGCCGAAGAAGCGGGCGTAGGTGGTGAGATTCTCGCGAACGGTCAGCTCGATGTCGAGGTTGTCGAGCTGGGGGCAGACGCCGAGCTTGGCCCTGATGCGCGGGCCGTCGCGCACCGGGTCGAGCCCGAGGATCTCGAGCACCCCGCCGGTCGGCGGCGACACGCACCCGATCATGCGCATGGTGGAGCTCTTGCCCGCGCCGTTGGGCCCGAGGAAGCCGAACGCCTCGCCGCGCCGCACGTCGACGTCGATGCCGTCGACGGCGGTGAAGTCGCCGAACCGCTTGATCAAGCCACGCGCGTGAATGAGGGAGGGCATACCCCGGACTTTAGGGCGGGGGTATGACAAGAACTCAGTCCGGCGCGGTCATCGACTCCCGGGCGGCGGAGACGAGCGTCTCCGTCACCTCGACCACGGTGGTGTGCGAGACCGGCGTCCCCGAGTCGTACCGCACCGCCCAGGACAGTCCGTCGCGCCCGGTCACCCGGCGCCCGACGACGCGCACCCCGCCGACCAGGAACGGCTTGTCGGGCCGGTTCGTCGACACCTGCACGGGGTGGTGATGGGTGTACGCGACCGACTTCGACACGCGCATGCGCACCTGATCGGGGACCTCACCCGGGTCGAGGAGCAGGAACGCCCGCACGGGACCGTCGACCATGACCGTGTAGCCGTCGCGCTCCTCGGCCACCTCGGCCGGCGTGATCCGCAGCTCGCGCCCGGACCAGGCGGCCTTGTGGATCTCGTGCCAGCCGAGCCGCTCCTCGGCACCGGGCAGGAACAGGCCGTGGTTGGTGACCACCACCGCCTGGTCCTCGTCGACCGCGGCCCAGGCCACGACCCGCTCGTCCGGCGCCAGCGCCGGCTTGAGGGCGGCGGGCAGCGACGGCCGCCGGCGAAGGAAGCTCACAATCCACCTGCCGCCTGGTCACGCAGGGCACGCGCCTGCTGTTCGAGCGAGAAGAGCTCGCCCGCGAGGGCCAGATACTCGTCCTTGTGCGCGACCGGGTTGAGCCGCTGCACCTTGGACTTGAGGTCCCGGATCCGGGTGGTCACGTAGCCGACCTGGAGCCGGGCGAGGGTGATCTGCACGTACCGCGGGTCGACCACCCCGTCGACGTAGAGCGGCTCGACGGCGAGCTCGGAGATCACGCCCTGGCCGGCCAGGTCGTCGCAGCTGTCCCGGACCTTCTCGATCCAGACCACGCCGCCGGACGAGACCGACGAGGCGCCGCCGGCCGCCGCGATCGCCGAGCGGATCGCGGCGTAGACCGGGTCGGCGTAGTTCTCGGCGCCGAGCGAGTCGAACATCGGGCCTGCCATCACCGGCTCCTGGAGGGCCAGCTTGAGCGATTCGCGCTCGACGAGCCGCTGGGGAGAGTCCGGCGCCGCCGCGGTCTTGACGGGGGGCAGATCGGGCGACACCCCGCGAAGAGCCGCGTTCACCGCGCGCTGCACCGGCTCCAGGTCCATGCCGAGATCGGCCGCGAGCTTGCGGGTGTATTCCGGGCGCTTCTCGCGGTCCTTGAGCTTGGCGACCAGCGGCGCCGCGCGGCGCATCGCCTCGACCCGGCCCTCGACGGTGTCCAGGTCGAAGCGGGAGATCGTGTGCCGCAGCGCGAAGTCGACCAGCGGCTCCCGCCCGGCGATCATGTCGCGGACCGCCAGGTCGCCCTTGGCGAGGCGCAGCTCGCACGGGTCCATGTTGTCGGGGCTGACCGCGATGAACGTGCGCCCGACGAACCGCTGATCCTCCTCGAACGCCCGCAGCGCCGCCTTCTGACCGGCGGCGTCGCCGTCGAACGTGTAGATGATCTCGCCGGTGACGCTGTCGCTGTCGAGCAGCAGCCGGCGCAGCACCCCGATGTGGTCGACGCCGAACGACGTGCCGCAGGTGGCCACGGCCGTCGGCTCGCCCGCCTCGTGGCACGCCATCACGTCGGTGTAGCCCTCGACGATCACCGCCCGGCCGCGCTTGGCCATCTCGCGCTTGGCGTGGTCGATGCCGTACAGCACGTGGGACTTCTTGTAGAGCGGCGTCTCGGGGGTGTTGAGGTACTTGGGCCCGTCGTCTTCGTCGAAGAGCTTGCGCGCGCCGAAGCCGATCACGTCGCCGGCGAGGTCCTTGATCGGCCAGAGCAGCCGCGCCCGGAACCGGTCGATGAGCGAGCCGGAGCGGGCCGGCTTGGTGAGCCCGGCGGTGTTGAGCTCCTCGGCGGTGAAGCCCTTCTGGCGCAGATGCTTGGCCAGCGCGTCCCACGAGTCGGGGGCGAAGCCGCAGCCGTACTTCTCGGCGGCGTCGCGCCCGAAGCCGCGCTGGGCGAGGAACTCGCGGGCCTTGCGCGCGCCCGGCGTGGAGAGCTGGCTCTGGTAGAACTCGGCGGCGGCGACGTGGGCCGCGAGCAGCCGCTGCTTCTGCCCGCTCGGCGGGCGCGGGGCGGACGGCCGCGAGCTGTCCGTCTCGTACCGCAGCTGGATGCCGGCCCGCCCGGCCAGCCGCTCGATCGACTCGATGAACGACAGATGCTCGGCATCCATCAGGAACTTGATGGCGTCGCCACCCTGGCCGCAACCGTGGCAATAATAGACATTTCGGGCGGGTGCCACGGTGAACGACGGGGTCTTCTCGTCGTGGAAAGGGCACAGGCCCTTGAGGTTGCCGCCGCCCGCCGGCCGCAACGTGACCGACTCGCTGATGATGTCCTCGATCGAGGTCCGGTCGCGGACCAGCGCGATGTCCTCGTCCTTGACCCTGCCCGCCACGGCATACATCCTGCCTCGCGTCAGGCTCGGGCCGCCACCAGGGTCCGGTGCCACGCCACCGCGGCGTGGTCGGTGAGCGACGCGACCTGGTCGATCACTACGCGCAGTGCCGCGGCGTCACTCTCCGCTGCCTCATAAAGGGGCAAAAACACAGGGTCCAAGGCCTCCGGCGTACGGGTGAGAGCGCCCACAAGCTCGATCAGGATCGTCCTCTGCTGGTCGTACCAGGACTCCTGCGCTCGGGTGCGCATCACGTACCGCAACGCCATGCCCTTGAGCAGGGCGCACTGGTTACGCACAGTGCGCGGCACGACGAGGTCGGCGTCGTAGCGGCGGACCCGGCCCGTGCCGTACCGGCTCTGGGTGGCGCCGACCGCGGACGCGACGAACCGGCCGGTCAGGACGCTGGTCATCCGTTTGAGGGCGACCTGGGCCCGATAGGTGCCGTCGTATCCGGCGACCTCGGTCACCACCGGGTCGGCGAGCAACTCGTCGAGCGCCGCGGACAGCTCGTCGGCCCCCTCGTCGGAATAGGTGGCCGCGACGTCGGCGCAGAGCGCGGCCCGTTCCGCCGGATCGGCCAGCAGCGGGCCGAGCGCCAGGTAGCCGCCGTGCACGCCGTCCTCCACGTCGTGCACCGAGTAGGCCACGTCGTCGGCCCAGTCCATCACCTGCGCCTCGAGGCAGCGGCGCTCGCCCAGCTCGGCGGGGCGCACCCAGTCGAAGACGGCGCGGTCGTCCTCGTACACCCCGAACTTGCGCCGTCCGGGCACACGCGACCAGGGATATTTGCAGCTCGCGTCGAGCGACGCCCGGGTGAGGTTGAGGCCGGCGCCGGGGACCTTGGCCTCGAGCCGGGTGAGCACCCGCAGGGTCTGCGCGTTGCCCTCGAAGCCGCCGCACGGCTCGGCGACGGTGTGCAGCGCGTGCTCGCCGTTGTGGCCGAACGGCGGGTGGCCGAGGTCGTGCGCGAGGCCAGCGACGTCCACCACGTCCGGGTCGCAGCCCAGCCGCTCGCCCATCTCGCGCGAGATCTGGGCGACCTCCAGCGAGTGCGTCAGCCTCGTGCGCAGGAAGTCGTCGGACCCGGCCGTGTGCACCTGGGTCTTGGCCGCGAGCCGCCGGAAGCCCGCGGAGTGCAGCACCCGCGCCCGGTCCCGCTGGAAGGGGGTGCGCCCGTAGCCGCTGTCCTTCGCCGGCTCGGCGATCCACCGCTGGGCGTCGAACGCGGTCATGTGATCAAGACTAGGCGTCCTTCTTCGACGAGAGGACGCAGAACTCGTTGCCCTCCGGGTCGGCGAGCACGACCCAGCCGACGTCGCTCTGGCCGATGTCGGCGTGCCGGGCGCCCATGTCGATGAGCCGCTCGACCTCGGCCTCCTGGTCGTCCGGGCGCAGGTCGATGTGCAGGCGGTTCTTGACCGTCTTGGGCTCGGCGGCCGGGGTGAACAGCAGCCCGGGCAGCTCGCCGGGGCTCTTGCGGATCTCCACCTCGCCGGGCTCGTCGGTCACGATGACCCAGCCGCCGAGGGCCTCCGCCCACCATCGCGCCAGGCGCCCGGCGTCCTGGGCGTCCACCACGATCTGCTCCCACCGCACCGCCATAGGGCGCCTCCTCATCGAAAAGTGGCGATCATGTTACGCGCTCCTTGCCAGTGTCTCTCACCTGAGACAACACACCGGTGGCCCTCGATGGCCCGGCCCGGCGACATCGGAGAAACATGACGCACAGCGGGTGCGACTGCCCGCCGCACGGTCGCCGGAGGATGGCCCACGGTGACGGCGCGGAGCGTTGCCTTCACCGATCCGTCAGGCTCGCCGGTGACCGCGGCAACGAGGCACGGCACGGGGGCGGCAGCACAGCGCTGAGGAGAGATGTGCCCGGCGTCGATCACTGTCTACAGGAGGCCATGGCGATCCCTGGCGCTGTGGGCGCCAGCATCGTCGACTACACCACCGGGTTCCCGGTCGCCACGACGGGAGCCGCACCGAACAACGACCACGAGGCCGCGGCGGCCGGCACGGCGGACGTCGTGCAGGCCGCGACGAGCAGATCGCTGTACGTCTCGGCCGTGCCGCACGATCTGCTCGAAGACCTGATCATCACGACCGCCGGCGGATACCACCTGCTCCGGCCGGTACAGACCGACTTCGACAGCCGGCTGGTCCTCTACGTCTGGCTGGACCGGGCGCAGGGCAACCTCGCCGTGGCCCGGCTGCGCATGCAGAAGCTGGCCGACGAGCTCATAGCGACTTGACGGGATGAGGAGCACAGGTGACGACCTCGAGGACCGCCGCGCCGGCGAGCCTGCTCGCGCGGGTGGCCGACGAGCGGCAGACCGGCGCGCTGGTGGTCGGTGGCCACCCGGGCGGCGCGGTCTACGTCCTCGAGGGCCGGGTCATCTACGCCGAGTCGCCGGCGGCGCCGGGCGTCGGGGAGCTGCTCACCGCGTCCGGCCGGCTGGCGGGCCGCACCTGGCAGAACGCGCTCGACCTGGGCACCTCCACCGCCCGGGTGGGGCGGCTGCTGGTCGACCAGGGCCATCTCACCCAGGGCGAGCTGGAGCTGTGCGTGCTGGGTGCGACCTACGACGCGGCCTACTTCGCCCTCTCGGCCCCGGAGGCGCCGACCGACTTCCTCCCGGGCGCCACGCACTGGCTGGGCCCGGTCGCCCACATCGATCCGGGGGCGATCACCCGGGAGGTACGCCGGCGCGTGCGCCTGCTCGACGAGATCTTCCCGGACGCGCGGGTCGACACGGCAGCGGTCACCCCGGCACCCCGGGCGCCCCGCGAGCGGGTCACGATCACCGCCCTGCAGTGGGAGCTGCTGGTCCACGCGGACGGGCAGCGCACCCCGGCCGACCTGGCGCTGCTGCTCGGCAAGGCCGGCTACGCGACCATCCAGGAGCTGCGCCGGATGGCGGCGCTCGGCCTACTGGAGCTGCCGGAGGCACGGCCGGCGGAGGCGCCGGAGCTGGTGCGCCTGCCGCGCATGCGGGGCACGGCCGTCGACGTCCAGCGCCCGGTGGTCGGCTCCGGCAAGGAGCCGGCCGCGCCGATGGTCCGGTCGGGCAACGAGCCGGCCGCGCCGATGGTCCGGTCGGGCAACGAGCCGACCGTGCCGGTGGTGAGCGGCGCCGCGCCCGTACGGCCGGGGCCCGCGCCTCCACCCCCGCCGCCCTCGTCCGCGCCGGCGGCCGAGCCGCCACGCAACGCCCCCGCCCCGCCCAGGCTCGCCCGGCGGAAACCCGGGGCCAAGCTGCCCAAGGAAGTCGCCGGTGAAACGCCGCCGGTGCATCCCGGCACCGATGAAGTCCTGCTCAAGCGCATCCGCACGGCATTGCGGGCCTTGCGGTGACACGCGCACCCCCGCACGCAGAAAGAGAGGCCGAGGATGACGGTGGATCCGGCGGTGCTCGAGGAGCTCGACCGCCTGAGAGGCCGGGTGCCGGAGCTCTCCGGCAGCGTGCTGGCCTCCACCGACGGGCTGGTGATCGCGCACGACGCCCACGGCATAGAGCCGGACAGCATCGCCGCGCTCGCCGCCGCGCATCTGGCGCTGGCCCGCCGTTTCGCGCACGCGGTCAACCACGGGGACCTGCGCGAGTCGGTGGTCGAGTGCGATCGCGGCTACATCACCTCGTACACCGCGGGGCCGACCGCCCTGCTCACCGTGGTCACCTCGGGTGACGCCAACCTGGCCATGGTGCACCTCGAGGCGCGGCGTTGCGTACGCCGGCTCGTGAGGATCTTGAAGTTGGAGACGAAGCCGCAGGCGAGGCCGGAGATCCCGCAACAGGCGGGACCGGCGCCGCTGACCCGGCGGACCCCCCTGCCCACCACCCTCACCAACGCTCGCCGTCGGCAGGCGACGGGTTGAGACACGCGGCCCCAGGGCCGCGACCGAACGGTCCCGCCGGGCGATCCGGCGGACCGCCATCCCACCGCACAACGGAGGACAATCCATGGCCGACATGGACACCGCACTCAAGGAAATCATGGAGATCGACGGCGCCTTCGGCGTCGCGCTGGTCGACCACACGAGCGGCATGGCCCTCGGCACGGTCGGCGGCGGCAAGGAGCTCGACCTCACGGTCGCCGCGGCGGGCAACACCGATGTGGTGCGCGCCAAGCTCAGGGCGATGGAGATGCTCAACATCACCGAGAAGATCGAGGACATCCTGATCACCCTCGATACCCAGTACCACCTGATCCGCCCTCTGACGAGCCGGGCGGGGAAGGGGTTGTTCCTGTACGTCGCGCTACGCCGCGACCGCTCGAACCTGGCGATGGCGCGGCACCAGCTCAAGCGCATCGAGAGCGACCTCGACGTCTAGGGGTTCTCGCAGCTCCACGGGTGGGGAGGGCCGATCACGGCCCTCCCCACCGGCGTCGGTACCGTCGTCGTTGTGTCGGTGGAGGACGTCGTCCGTGAGGTGGTCAGCGGGGCGATCGGGTACGAGGCGGGGCTCGACGCGCTGACCGTGGCGCCCGCGGGTGAGGTGGACGCCGCCCTGGCCGCGGTGCTGCGCGACGCGTTCGACCGGCTCTTCCGGGGCGGATGGCAGCCCGCGGAGCTGCACCGGGTGGTGGCCCGGCTGGGCGACCCGGTGAAGGCGGCGCTCGTCGCCGAGGCCGCGTCCGCCTATGCGGGCCGGTTCAGCCAGGTCGACCCGCGCTGGGCCGCGCAGGTGTCGTCGCTGCCGGTGGCGGGGCGGCGGCCCGACCGGATCACGCTGCTCGACTCGTCGCTGGGGCTGCTGCGGGAGCTGCGGCAGCTGCCGCCGATCGAGGTGCTGATCCCGCCGCCCGGGACGACGGCGACCCTGCCCGGCAAGTCGGACAACCGGATCCTCGACCGGGTCCGGGCGCTGCTGGCCAAGGCGGAGGCGACGGACTTCCCCGCCGAGGCGGAGGCGTATTCGGCCAAGGCGCAGGAGCTGATCGCGCGGCACAGCATCGAGGAGGCGCTGACCACGGCCGGGCGTGCCGAGGTGGTGCCGCACGCGAGGCGGATCGGCGTCGACCACCCGTACGAGAGTGAGAAGGCCTCTCTGCTGGACGCCGTCGCGCGGGCCAACCACTGCCACACGGTCTGGTCCCCCGAGCTGGGCTTCTCCACGATCTTCGGCTTCGACGCGGACATCGACGGGGTCGAGCTGCTCTACACGTCGCTGCTGGTGCAGGCGAACCGGGCGATGGCCCGCGACGAGCCGGCCAAGGGCAAGGCGCGGATCAAGGCGTTCCGGCGCAGCTTCCTGGTGGCGTACGCGGTGCGCATCGGCGAGCGGCTCGCCGACACCACCCGGCACGAGATCGAGCAGCACAGCGACCTGCTGCCGGTCCTGCGCAACCGCGAGATCCAGGTGCGCGAGGTCATGCAGAAGGCCTTTCCCCGTACGGTACGAGCGCGCGGCAGCCGCATCGACAGCCTCGAGGGGTGGGAGTCGGGCCGCGCGGCCGCCGACGAGGCCGAATTGCGTTGACGGGTGGGGCAGACTGGGACCATGCATCCGGCTTGACGCTGAAACCTCTACGTTGTGCGGGCCCTCTCCGAGGGCGTCCCGCTCTACCCGGTGTACGCGCTGCTGTTCGCGGACGCCGGCCTCACCACGGCCCAGGTGTCGTCGCTGTTCGTCATCTGGTCGGTGGTCGCCTTCGCCGCCGAGGTCCCGTCCGGCGCGCTCGCCGACGTCTGGTCGCGCAAGCGCTCGTATGCGGCGGGCGAGCTCCTGACGGCGGCCGGCTACGCGCTGTGGCTGCTGTGGCCGTCGTACCCCGGCTTCGCCCTGGGCTTCGTGCTGTGGGGCCTGGGCGGCTCGCTCGGCTCAGGCGCGCTGGAGGCCCTGGTCTACGACGCGCTGAGCGACGAGCGCGCCTACACCCGCCTCATCGGCCGCGCCGAGACCGTGTCGATCCTGGCCATGCTCGCCGCCACCCTGCTGGCCACCCCGGCCCTCCACGCGGGCGGCTACCTGCTGGTCGGCGCCCTGAGCATCGCCGTCAAGCTCATCGGCGCCCTGCTGGCCCTCCACCTGCCCGAGACCCGCTCCGCTCCTGCTCCCCCGCACACTCCCGCCCCACCACCGACCGCACCGCAGCCCCCTCCACCAGCCGGCCCCACCCCCGACCGCCACCCGGCGCTTCTCCCCCTCCATCCTCATCACGAGCCGGACATTTCCGAGATCTCGTATTGGCACACCCTGCGAGACGGCGTGCGGGAGGCGGTCGGGACGCGGGTTGTCGCGCGGGCTCTGCTCGTGGCGGCGCTGGTGCCCGGGTTCAGCGCGCTCGACGAATACCTGCCGCTGCTGACCCGGGACAAGGGCGCGCCGACCGACGTCGTACCCCTGTTGTTCGCGGTGACCGCCCTGGCGATGGCCGCCGGAAGCGCGCTCGCCGAAAGAGGTCGCGGCCTCGGCTGGGCGCTCTGCGCAGCGGCGACCCTGCTGGCCGCCGGGGCGCTCGCACCTCACCTGGCCGGGATGGTCGCGGTGTCGGCGGCGTTCGGCCTGCTGCAATACGCGATGATCCGTGCCGAGGCGCGGCTCCAGGCCACGATCACCGGCCGGGCGCGCACCACCGTCCTGTCCGTCGCCGGTTTCGCGAGCGAGGTCTTCGCCGTGCTGCTCTATCTGGGCTTCGCCGTGGACCTGCCGCTGGCCGTGCTCTTCGCCCTGGCCGGCGTGCCCCTGGTGCTCACGGCGCTGCTAGCCGCCTGAGTTCTCCATCTCGGCGCCCTCGGGCACGCTGTCGTCGTCGCGGCTGTCGAGCCATCCGTACGGCAGGGAGACCTTGCCCGGCGCGTTGACACGCCCCCGCGGCTGGCCGAGCGCCTCCTCGGGGAACGGCACCGACGGGTCGAGCTTGGCGAGCAGGTCGTCGAGCTCGGCCAGCGACGACACCATGGCCAGCGCGCGGCGCAGCTCCCCGCCGATCGGGAAGCCCTTCAGGTACCACGCCACGTGCTTGCGGAAGTCGGCGCAGCCGTGCTTCTCGTCCTCGAGCGCGTCGACCAGCAGCTCCGCGTGCCGCGACATGATCTTTGCGACCTCGCCGAGCGCCGGCAGCACCGGCTGGTAGCCGGCGCCCTGGGTGAACGCCGCCTCGAGGTCGGCGAAGAGCCACGGCCGGCCGAGGCAGCCGCGCCCGACCACGACCCCGTCCACGCCGGTCTGCTCGACCATGCGCAGCGCGTCCGACCCCTCCCAGATGTCGCCGTTGCCCAGCACCGGCACGTCGAGCGCCTGCTTGAGCGTCGCGATCGCGTCCCAGTCGGCCTTGCCCGAGTAGCGCTGCTCCGCGGTCCGCGCGTGCAGGGCGACCGCCGCGACCCCGGCCTCCTGCGCGATCAGGCCCGCTTCGACGTACGTCAGGTGGTCGTCGTCGATGCCCTTGCGCATCTTGATCGTGACCGGGATCCCGTACGGCCTCGCCGCCTCGACCGCCTGCCGCACGATCCGCCCGAACAGCTTGCGCCGCCACGGCAGCGCCGACCCACCGCCCCGGCGGGTCACCTTGGGCACCGGGCACCCGAAGTTGAGGTCGATGTGATCGGCGAGCCCGTCCTCACCCACCATGCGCACGGCCCGCGCCGTCACGTCGGGGTCGACCCCGTAGAGCTGAAGGCTCCGGAAGTCCTCGTCCTCCGCGAACGCCACCATCTTGAGCGTCTTGGGAATCCGCTCCACCAGCGCCCGCGTCGTGATCATCTCGCAGACGTAGACCCCGCCCCCCTGCTCCCGGCAAAGCCGCCGAAACGCCACATTCGTGATGCCGGCCATGGGAGCCAGCACAACGGGCGGCCGAACAGCGTGCTTGCCGAGCATGAGAGGCGCGATGGTCACGCCTCCGAGCATGCCATGCCCGCCCGACTCGCCCGAAATCCAGGCGGGCTCAGCCAGTCGCACGCCGAGACTCACCTCCCGGGCAATCTCGCGTCGATCACGCCGGAACGCAGCGATCCGGCCGGCGGCGATCATCTGGCAGAGTCGTGGCGTGAGTGACGAGGAGAAGGCGGCGCTGAGTCCGCGGCGGCTGGTTGTGGTCTTTCACTCCGCCGTCGGTGAGGCTCTGCTGCGGCTCGCCGTCGAGGTGGGCTTTCAGACTGTTCTGGTGGAGCCGGACGCGACGCGGCTTCAGGGGCTGCCCCGGGCGCACGGCGACTCGTTCGTGCACGATCTCGGGGCGGCGCGGCTCGACGAGCACACCGATGTGGTGCTGAGCGACCATCACCGGGCCGAGATCGGTGCGGTGCTGGAGGAGGCGCTCGGGGCGCCGACCCGGTGGATCGGGATCGTCGGCAATCCCCGGGTGGAGGGTCCGCACGTCGCCGCCCTGCGGGAGCGTGGGGTGAGCGAGGACCTGATCGGGCGGGTGCACCGCCCGATCGGCCTCAACATCGGGTCGCGGACGCCGGCCGAGATCGCCGTGGCGACCCTGGCCGGGTTGATCGCGGACCGGAACGGACGTCCCGGCGGATTCGATTTCTAGGCGCCGGGGAGGCGCTTGAGCAGGTAGTCCTCGATCTGGGAGAGGGCGACCCGCTCCTGCTTCATGGTGTCGCGATCGCGGACCGTGACGGCGTCGTCCTGCAGGGTGTCGAAGTCGACGGTGACGCAGAACGGGGTGCCGATCTCGTCCTGACGTCGATAGCGGCGGCCGATGGCCTGCGAGTCGTCGAACTCGACGATCCAGCGCTTGCGCAGGTCCGCCGCCAGGCCACGGGCCTTCGGGGAGAGCTCGGGGTTGCGCGAGAGCGGGAGCACCGCCACCTTGATCGGGGCCAGGCGCGGGTCGAAGCGCATGACCGTGCGCTTGTCGACGCCGCCCTTGGTGTTGGGGGCCTCGTCCTCGTCGTACGCCTCGAGCAGGAACGCCAGCACCGCGCGGGTGAGGCCGGCGGCCGGCTCGATCACGTACGGCACCCAGCGCTCCTGCTTCTCCTGGTCGAAGTAGGAGAGGTCGACGCCGGAGTGCTTCGAGTGGGTGGTCAGGTCGAAGTCGGTGCGGTTGGCGATGCCCTCGAGCTCGGCGAACTCCGTACCGCCGAACTGGAACCGGTATTCGATGTCGACGGTCCGCTTGGAATAGTGCGACAGCTTTTCGCGCGGGTGCTCGTAGAAGCGCAGGTTGCTCTCGGACAGACCCAGGTCGCGGTACCAGTTCCAGCGCTCCTGGAGCCAGTACTCGTGCCACTGCTCGTCCTTGCCGGGCTCGACGAAGAACTCCATCTCCATCTGCTCGAACTCACGCGTACGGAAGATGAAGTTGCCCGGGGTGATCTCGTTGCGGAAGCTCTTGCCGATCTGGGCGATGCCGAACGGGGGCTTCTTGCGGGCCGCCTGCGCCACGTTGTTGTAGTTGACGAAGATGCCCTGCGCGGTCTCGGGCCGCAGGTAGTGCAGGCCCTCGGCGCTCTCGGTCGGGCCGAGGTAGGTCTTCATCAGGCCGTTGAACATCTTCGGCTCGGTGAACGTGCCCTTGTTGCCGCAGTTGGGGCAGTTGAGCTCCTGCAGCGAGGAGGGCAGCGAGCCGTGCTTCGCCTCGTACGCCTCCTCGAGGTGGTCGGCGCGGAACCGCTTGTGGCACGACTGGCACTCGGTCAGCGGGTCGACGAAGGCGTCGAGGTGGCCGGAGGCCGCCCAGACGTCGCGCGCGAGGATGACGGCGGAGTCGAGGCCGACGATGTCGTCGCGCTGCTGGACCATCGTGCGCCACCACTGGCGGCGGACGTTCTCCTTCAGCTCCACGCCCAGCGGACCGTAGTCCCAGGCCGAGCGGGTCCCTCCGTAGATCTCACTGGAGGGGAAGACGAAGCCTCGGCGCTTGGCCAGGCTGACGACGGCGTCGATACGGTCGGCGGGCATGTTCCTCCTACGCCGGCTGGGTGTCGGCGGGGACAGCGTTATGGGATCGGGACGAACAGAATTTACTCCGCGAGCTCGCACACCTCGAACTGGCCCGTTGTCGTGTCCTGGTCGAGCAGCGCGGTCAGCTCCTCGACGTCGCCGCCCGCGAAGGTGGCACGGACCGGCACGGAGATCTGGTAGGTCAGCTCGAGGTCGCCGAGGGTCCACTGCACGATGGGCTCCTCGGCGGAGATCCGGGTGCGGAACTCCGCCTGGGTCTCGTCGCGCTTCGCACGATCACAGAGGCTGTCGTACGCGTCCGCGTAGTTGCCCGCCTTGAGCGCGCTCAGGTAGTCGCCGACCGCCGCCTGCGCCTGCTCTTGCAGCGCGCCGGAGGCCGACGAGAGCAGGCCCACGAGCGCCGCGGCCCCGCCGCCGCAGACGAGCACCAGCACGCCGGCGCCGATGCCGAGGCCCATGCCGATGCGGCGGCCCTTGCCCTCGACCGGCGGCGCCGGGAACGGAGGCTGGACACCGGGCCCCTGAGGAGGCGGCGGAACGAAGGTGGGCGCCGTCATGACGGCAACACTAGTCGGCGGCGCGGTCGCTGGGGGTCTCGACCACCTTGCCGCCGGGCTCGGCCGACGCGAGCGTCTCGAACGCGGACGGCTCGTCGATCGACTGCGACAGCAAAGGCGTGGCGTGCACCTTGACATCGAAGGCGCCGAGCGCGCGGCGGTAGGCTCCGACCGACTCCCATTCGGTGACGAGGGTCCATGTGGAGGTGTCCTCGAGGGCACGGGTGAGCCGGCCGGAGAGATATCCGGGCCGTTCGGCGAGGGCGCCGAGCGCGGCGTGCGCCCGGGCGACGAAGTCGTCCCGCGTGTCGGGCTGTACGGCGAAGCGGTTGAGCACCAGCATGCGACAAGGGTATGAGAGGGAGTGACGCGTGACACCGTCGGACAATCTGTTGCGCCGGCTGGCCCGGGTGAGCCCGACCACGGCGTTCGTGCTGGCGCTGGCCGTGCTGCTGGCCGGGCTCTTCCTGCCGGGCATCGTCGGCGCGGCGCTGCTGGTGGTGCTGGGGCTGGGCCTGGCCACGCTGACCTTCACGACCTGGCCGGTGCAGTCGCCCTCGACCCGGGTCATCCGGGTGGTCCTGCTCGTTCTTCTCCTGTCCGCCGCGGTGGCCAAAGCTCTGTGACGCGACCCATGCGCTTTTGACAATCATTATCATTGTCGGCGACAGTAGAGGCATGCGCCGACTCCTCGCCGTCCTGCTCCCGCTGGCACTGCTCGCCGGGTGCGGTGCGGGCTCCGGCAGCACGGACGGCAAGCTCGCCGTGGTCACCGCGTTCTACCCGCTGGAGTTCCTGAGCCGGCGCATCGGCGGCGACCAGGTCGACGTCTCCAACCTCACCAAGCCGGGCGCCGAGCCGCACGACATCGAGCTCACCCCGCGCCAGGTCGGCGACGTGGCCGGGGCCGGCCTGGTCGTCTATCTCAAGGGCTTCCAGCCGGCGGTCGACGAGGCCGTCGCCCAGGAGGCCAAGGACAAGGCCTTCGACGCCGCGTCGGTGGTCACCCTGCTGGCCGCCACCGAGGACGACCACGCGGGCGAGGAGCACGAGCACGAGACGGCCGAGGGCGGCATGGACCCGCACGTCTGGCTCGACCCGGTCCGCTTCGCCACCATCGCCGACAAGCTGGGCGAGCGCCTCGGCCAGGCCGACCCGGCGCACGCCGCCGACTACACCGCGCGCGCCACGGCCCTGCACAGCGAGCTCGACAAGCTCAACACCGAGTACGCGACGGCGCTCAAGACCTGCGCGCGGCGCGAGATCGTGACCAGCCACGAGGCGTTCCACTACCTCGCCGACCGCTACGACCTCACCGAGATCGGCATCACCGGCATCTCGCCGGAGGCCGAGCCCTCCCCGCAGCGCCTCGCCGAGGTCGCCGCACAGGCCAAGGAGACCGGCGCCACGACGATCTTCTTCGAGACGCTGGTGAGCCCGGCCGTCGCGGAGACCATCGCCCGCGAGGTCGGCGCCAAGACCGCCGTCCTCGACCCCCTGGAGGGCCTCACCGACAGCGGGGCCGACTACTTCTCCGTGATGCGCGCCAACCTGAGCGCGCTCACCACCGCACTGGGGTGCACAGCATGAGCATCGTCGACGTACGCCATCTGGCCGTCGGATATGAGGGCCGCGAGATCCTGCACGACGTCTCGCTGAGCGTCGACCGCAAGGAGGTCGTCGCGATCCTGGGGGCGAACGGCTCCGGGAAGTCCACTCTGATCCGTACCGTCCTGGGTCTCGTGCCGATCGCCCGCGGCGAGATCGACCTGTTCGAGACGCCGCAGCGCCGCTTCAGGCAGTGGGCCCGGGTGGGCTACGTGCCGCAGCGCCTCGGCGCCGGCAGCGGGGTGCCGGCCACGGTCGGCGAGGTGGTCGCCTCGGGCCGGCTGGCGCGCCGCGGGATCTTCCGGCTGCCCGGCGCCGCCGACCGCGACGCCGTGCGCGACGCGCTGGCCGACGTGGGCCTGCTCGACCGCGCCGACGACCCCGTCGCCACGCTCTCCGGCGGCCAGCAGCAGCGCACGCTGATCGCCCGCGCGCTGGCCGGCAAGCCCGACCTGCTGGTGCTGGACGAGCCCACCGCGGGTGTGGACGCGGCCAGCCAGGAGGCGTTCGCCGCGTCGCTGCGCCGCTTCGGCGACAACGGCGGCACGATCCTGCTGGTGGCGCACGAGCTCGGCCCGCTGCGACCGCTGATCGACCGCGCCGTGGTGGTGCACGAGGGCCGCATCGCCTACGAGGGCGCGCCCCCGGAGCCGGCCGGGCACCACGCCGAGCCGGACCACGACCACGTGCACCCGCACGCCGTCCAGCCCGCCGCCGGCATCTGCGAGTGGGCCCCCACGGACCGGATGGCAGCGAACTAAGAATGGATCTCTTCCAGTACGACTTCATGATCCGGGCGATGATCGGCGCGCTGATCATCGGCCTGGCCGCGCCGTCGCTCGGCATCTACCTGGTGCAGCGCCGGCTGTCGCTGATCGGCGACGGCATCGGTCACGTCGCGCTCACCGGCGTCGGCGTGGGCCTGCTGCTCAACCAGTCCCCTGTGCTGGCCGCGGTGATCGTCTCGGCGATCGGCGCGATCGGCGTGGAGCTGATCCGCGAGCGCGGCCGCACCTCCGGCGACCTGGCGCTGGCCCTGCTCTTCTACGGCGGCATCGCCGGCGGCGTGGTGCTGGTGTCCCTCTCCGACGACGCGAGCAGCAACAGCCTCATCCAGTACCTGTTCGGCTCGCTGATCACGACGTCGCCCACGGACATCGTGCTGATCGGCGTCCTCGGCGCGCTGGTGCTGATCGCGATGCTGGGCTTGCGGCCGGCGCTGTTCGCGGTCTGCAACGACGAGGAGTACGCGAGGGTGAGCGGCCTTCCCGTGCGTACCCTCAATCTGCTGATGGCCGTGACCACCGCGGTGACCGTGACCATCGCGATGCGCACGGTCGGGCTGCTGCTCGTCTCGGCCCTGATGGTCATCCCGGTCGCCGCGGCGCAGCAGGTCACGCGCGGCTTCCGCGGCACGATGGCGGCGGCCATGGCGATCGGGGTCGGCGCGGCCGGCGCCGGGGTGATCTTCTCGGCCGAGGTGGACACCCCGCCCGGCGCGACCACGGTGATCCTGGCCCTGGCGCTCTTCGTCGCGATCGCCGTCGGCAGCGCCGCCTGGCGGATGATGCGCCGCCGCAGTCAGCCGCCGCGCGAGGTGGAGCCCCCGGACGTCGTCCTCCAGAAGGCGTGAGAATGTCGGGATATGAGGCGTACGAGTCGGCCGGAGAGCTGCTGCGGGCACTCTCCGCGCCGATCCGCGTCGCGATCGTCGCGGAGCTGGGCGCCGGCGAGCGCTGCGTGCACGAGCTGGTGGAGAAGCTCGGTGCGCCGCAGCCGTTGGTGTCCCAGCATCTGCGCGTGCTGCGCGGAGCAGGCGTCGTGCGAGGTGCACGACGCGGCAGGGAGATCGCATACTCCCTGGTGGATGAGCACGTCGCGCACATCGTGGCCGACGCCGTGAGCCATGCGAGGGAGGTTCGATCGTGAGCGCCGAGAGTCAGCAGCGCAACACCAAGCAGCGCAGCGCGGTCAGCGCGGTGCTGGCCGAGACCGAGGGCTTCAACAGCGCCCAGGAACTGCACGCCATCCTGCGGGAGCGCGGCGAGCGGGTGGGCCTGACGACCGTCTACCGCACGTTGCAGGGCCTGGCCGACGCCGGCGAGATCGACGTGATGCGCCCGCCCGGCGGCGAGCACCTCTACCGGCGGTGCAGCCAGGGCCACCATCACCACCTGGTGTGCCGCTCGTGCGGCCGCGCGGTCGAGGTCGAGGGCCCGGCGGTCGAGTCGTGGGCCGAGAAGGTGGCCGGCAAGCACGGCTTCGTCGACGTCTCGCACACGATGGAGATCTTCGGAACGTGCCCGGACTGCGCCGGGAGCGCCGGCTGAGCGGACACATGGGACGCTGACCGCGTGAAGCTCTACGCCGACAGGGTTCCCACCGCCGTCCGCCAGCTGATCACCGACGTCGTCGTGGTGATCTGGGTCTACCTCTGGGTCCGCGCCGGCCTGTGGGTGCACGACATGGTCGAGAAGCTGGGCGTGCCCGGCGCGAAGCTGGAGAGCGCCGGCGGCGGCATAGCCGACAACCTCTCCGACGCCGGCGGCAAGGTCGGCCAGGTGCCGCTCGTCGGCGACCAGCTGGTCAAGCCGTTCGCCGGGGCCGCCGACGCGGCCCGCAACCTGGCCGAGGCCGGCCGCCAGCAGCAGGAGGTCGTCGGCCGGATGGCGGTCATCGTGGCGCTGGCCGCGGTCGCCGTGCCCCTGGCGCTGGTGCTGTTCGTGTGGCTGCCGCTGCGCGTGCGCTGGATCCGCCGGGCCGGGGTCGCCACCGCCGTGCGCGACGAGCCCGCCGGCCGTGACCTGCTGGCGCTGCGGGCCCTGGCGAGCCAGCCACTCAACCGGCTCGCCAGGCTCGGCCCCGACATCGCCCAGAGCTGGCGCAACGGTGACGCCGAGGCGGTCGACGCGCTGGCCGAGCTCGAGCTCAGGCGTCTCGGTCTGCGGGGCTCTCGCCGCTAGCCTGTGCGTAGTCCGCGTCCTCGCTGTCGTCCTCGATCCAGTTGCGGCGCAGCCACGGGATGCCGGCCCAGAAGGTCACGAAGAAGATCGCGGTGAGCGCGCTGAAGATGAAGGCGATCGGCCGGGCCAGGATGAAGTCGGTGATCAGCAGGACGCTGGCGACCATCGAGACGAGCAGGAAGGCGAGGCCGCCGCTCGCCATGCGGTGGGCGTAGCGGACGAGCTCGGGCTTGCGGCCCTGGCGGAACAGCGCGCGGTGGAAGGCGACCGGCGCGATGATCATCGCGGTGGCGCCGGCCGCGGCGAGCAGCGCGACGACGTACGTGTCCTTCTGGAATTGGGTGACCTTGGGGAAGCCGCTGCTGAACGGCAGGGTCAGCAGGAAGGCGAAGAGGATCTGGATGCCGGTCTGCGCGACGCGGAGCTCCTGGAGGAGGTCGGCGAAGTTGCGGTCCCAGCGCTGCTTCTCGGTCTCGTCTTTCATCCGCGGCTTCTCGGGTGCCATGCCGCGTCGGATACCCCAAGGTGAACGCGAATCAAACTCCCTGGATACGGGAGAGGGCTGCGCCGGCGAGCGCGGAGGCGGCCTGTTCCGGGATCCAGTGGCTGATACCGCGCATAGCGACCATCTGGTAATCGGCGTCGACCCAATCGCGGGTGCGCAGGGCCGCGGTCAGCGAGACCACGCCGTCTTTGTCACTCCAGACGTACGTGGTGGGCACGCTGATCAGCCGTACGTCGGCCATCTGGTCGGCGGTGAACGCCCGGTACCAGTTGAGGCCGCCGGTCAGGCGCGCCGGCTCGCGGTTCGCGTCGACGTAGAGCTGGGCCCGCTCCCCGATCGGCCGCAGCATCAACCGCAGCATCGCCGCGTCCCGGGCGAGCAGCATCCGCTCGGCGACCCGCGACTGGAAGACCTTGAAGTACGCCAGCCGCGCTCGCTGGGCGGGCCGGACCCGCAGCGCGAGCCGCAGCGCCTTGGGGTGCGGCACGGAGACGGCGGTGAGCGTGCGCACCCGCTCGGGATGCCAGGCGGCGAGCAGCCAGCCGACGTTCGCGCCCCAGTCGTGGCCGATGACGTGCGCGGATTCCAGGCCGAGCGCGTCGAGCACGCCGATCGCGTCGGCGACGGCCTCGGTGATCCGGTACGCGCCGACGTCCGCCGGCCGCGCGCCGGGCGAGGTGCCGCGCTGGTCCATCGCGTACGTCCGCAGACCGGCCTCGTGCAGCCGCGGCGCGAGGAGGTCGAACTCGCGGTGGTCCTGCGGGAAGCCGTGCAGCAGCAGGACCGGCTCACCGTCGTCCGGGCCGCCCTCGTACACGTCGAACGTCAGTCCCCGGGCCTTGACCTCCATATGTGATCACTCCCTCGATGTGCGAAAAGCGAATCCGGTGTTAGCGTCATCGAAACTAGTGCAATCGGACAGGGGAGCGCACAGCGCTGAGAGTGCGGGCGACCGCAGACCCTCGTACCTGATCTGGGTAATGCCAGCGCAGGAAGTTCGGTCGATCCTCCAGCCGCGCCGTGACCACGGCGTGCGTCTCCTCCCGGTACAAATCGGGAGGTTCACCATGAAAACCACCAATCGGTGGCGCACGATCGACATCGTGATCGCCTCGATCATCGCCGTCGCGTTCGGCGTGATCTTCTGGGCGTGGGGCCTGCTCTGGAACGGCCCCGCCGACGCCATCCCGCTGCCCGGCCGGGCCGTCATCTACGGCGTGTGGCTCGTGCCGGCCGTGCTCGGCGCGCTGATCGTGCGCAAGCCGGGCGCCGCCTTCTACACCCTCTCGCTCGCCTCGCTGGTCTCCGCCGCGATCGGCACGAGCTGGGGCTGGACGCTGATCATCCAGGGCCCGCTGGAGGCGCTCGGCGCGGAGGCCGTCTTCGCCGCCTTCGCCTACAAGGTCTACCGCCTGCCGGTGGCGCTGCTCGCGGCCACGGCGGCGGGCGTGGTGGCGTCCGTCTACGACGCCTTCGTCTGGTACGGCGGCACGTCGTGGGCCACCATGCGCATCTGGTACATCCTGATCACCGCGGCGTCGTCGCTGGTCATCGCCGGCTTCGGCAGCGTGGCGCTGACCCGCGCGCTGGCGCAGACCGGCGTGCTCGACCGGTTCGCGGCGGGGCGTTCGCGCGCGCTCGTCTGATCTGGTCTCATTCCAGACATGAGTGAGGTCGTCCTCCGCGGTTTCGGCTGGCGGCACGCGGGCCGCCGCGCCTGGGCCGTCCGCGACGTCGACCTGCGGATCGCGCACGGTGAGCGGGTGCTCCTGCTCGGCCCCTCGGGCGCCGGCAAGAGCACCCTGCTCGCCGCGCTCGCCGGCCTGCTCCCCGAGGACTCCGGCGAGTCCGAGGGCACCATCGAGATCGACGGGCTCGACCCGCGCAAGGCCCGCGACCGGGTCGGCATCCTCTTCCAGGACCCGCAGACCCAGCTGGTGATGGCCCGCAGCGGCGACGACGTGGCGTTCGGCCTGGAAAATCGCGGCGTGCCGGCGGCCGACATCTGGCCGCGGGTCAGCGACGCGCTCGACCGCGTCGGCTTCCCCTACCCGATCATCCGCTCGACCGCGGCGCTCTCCGGCGGCGAGGCGCAGCGGCTCGCCCTGGCCGGGGTGCTCGCCCTGCACCCCCGGCTGCTGCTGCTCGACGAGCCGACCGCCAACCTCGACCCGGACGGCGCCACGCTGGTCCGGGAGGCCATCGAGCGCTCCCACGACCAGGACTCCTCGATGATCATCGTGGAGCACCGGGTGGCCGAGGCCCTGCCCCTGGTCGACCGCGTGGTGGTGCTGGAGCCGGGCGGCGGCATCCGGGCCGACGGCGCGCCCGAGCTGGTGTTCGCCGCCTACGGCGATCGCCTCGCCGACGAGGGCGTCTGGGTGCCCGGCTTCACGATTCCCCCGCTCAAATCACGATCAACGGCCAACCCCTCGCTGGTACGAGCTGAGGACGCGGCCGTGGCGGGCCGGCTCTCCCCGGTGTCGTTGGGCGTGGGCGAGGGCGAGGTCCTCGCCGTGACCGGCCCGAACGGCGCGGGCAAGTCGACGCTGGCCCTGCTGCTCGGCGGCCTGCTCGCGCCCACCGGCGGCCGGATCCAGGGCTTCGGCGACCCGAAACCGCCGCACCGCTGGCGGGCCGCCACGCTGACCGGGCGCATCGGCTCGGTCTTCCAGAACCCGGAACACCAGTTCGTCACGTCGCGCGTCGCCGACGAGCTGGCGGTCGGCCCGCGCCGGCTCGGCCGCTTCGACCAGACGGTGATCGACGACCTGCTCGACCGGCTGTGCCTGACAAAGCTGGCGGCCGCCAACCCGTACACCCTCTCCGGCGGCGAGGCGCGCCGGCTGAGCGTGGCGACGGCGCTGGCCACGGCGCCGCGGCTGCTGGTGCTGGACGAGCCGACGTTCGGCCAGGACCGGCGCACGTGGATCGAACTGGTCACGCTCCTGGCGACCCTGCGCGACGACGGCCACGCGGTCGTGGCCGTCACCCACGACGACGACTTCGTGCAGACGCTCGCCGACCGCACGTTCCCGCTGGGCACGCCCCGCTTGCCCGACCCGCTCCCCCGCCGGCGGCGCATATGACCCCGCTCCCCTCGCCGACGGCGCCCACGACCCTGCGCCCCTCGCGGATGGCGCACACGACCCCGCTCCCCTCACCGACGGCGCACACGACCCCGCTCCCCTCACCGACGGCGCACACGACCCCGCTCCCCTCGCCGACGGCGCCCATGACCCCGCTCCCTCGCCGGTGGCGCGCATGACCCTCGTCCTGGAGCCGATCGCCGACCCGGCGGCGCCCCTGGCCCGGCGCAACCCCGTGGCCAAGCTGGGCGCGGCGCTGCTCTTCACGCTGCCGCTGATCTCGACGCTGGACCCGCTCACCCCCGCCATCGCGCTCGCCATCGAGCTGGCCGTCCTGCCCCTGTTCGGCGTGCGCTTCGGCGTCCTGGCCCGGCGGGCGTGGCCGCTGCTGGTCGCGTCGCTGGGCCTGCTGGTCACGATGGTCCTCTTCGCCGCCGACCGGGGCGGCACGCTACTGCTCGACCTGGGCCCGTTCGACGTGACGACCGGCGTGCTGGTGTCGGCGCTCGGCCTGATCCTGCGCCTCTTCGCGATCGCGGTCCCCGGCGTCATCGTCTTCGCCACCACCGACCCGACCGACCTGGCCGACTCCCTGGTGCAGAACGCGAAGGCCCCCGCCCGCTTCGCGATCGGCGCCCTGGCCGCGTTCCGCCTCCTGCCCCTCCTCAACCACGAGTGGCAAATGATCACCTTGGCCCGCCGAGCCCGCGGCGTCGACGCCGGCCGCAACCCCTTCGCGGCCCTGCGCCTGTTCACCTCGACGGCCTTCGCCCTGCTGGTCGGCGCCCTCCGCCGAGGCGGCCGGCTGGCCACAGCCATGGACGCCCGCGGCTTCGACTCGGGCATCCCCCGCACCCACGCCCGCCGCCAGATCTTCACCACCGCCGACACCTGGCTGCTGATCGGCGCCGTGGCCCTGGCGGCGGTCGCCCTGGGCACGAGCATCGCGCTGGGCCTGTTCCGCCCCATCATCGGCTGACCGCCACCGCTTATCGGCCGACCACTGCCGTCATCAGCCGACCGAGGCCGTTATCGGCCGACCGCACCGTTAGCGGCCGACCGCAGCCGCT
>NZ_BOMI01000081.1 GCF_016862115.1 Paractinoplanes deccanensis | reverse complement strand
TGATCGCAGCCGTTATCAGCCGACCGCATCGTTATCGGCCGACCACTGCCGTTGTCGGCTGATCGCACCCACGTGATCCGCCAACCGCAGCCGTTATCCGCTGATCGCTTCCCGCAACGAGGCGAGGGCCTCCTCGACGATCGTGAAGAGCCCACGATCACCGTCGTCGTCGAGCCACCGCTCGACCGACACGAAGAGCAGGGTCACGGCCGTCTCGGCCAGCAGCGCGGCCTGCGTGGGCTCGACGCCGCGCGCCCGGAACCCGTCGCGGATCGCCTCGCTCAGCGCGTCCCTCTTGTGCAGCTCACGCTCGCGAAGCCCCGGGTCCGAGCGAATGATCCCCCGGCGCACCCGCAGCTCCTCGCGCCGCCCCTCGAAGCGCGCCGCGATCACACTGCGAAGCCCCTCCACCACGATGGCCATCGGGCCGGCGTCCGGTGGCGCCTCCTCGAACATCCGGCTGACCATCGCCGGGATCTCGGACCCGCCGAAGAGCACCTCGCGCTTGTCCGCGAAGTGCCGGAAGAACGTCCTGGTGGTGAGCCCGGCCCGCGCCGTGATCTGCGGAACCGTCGTCGCCGCGAAGCCCTGCTCCAGAAAAAGGTCGACCGCGGCCCGCTCCAGGCGCTCCCGCGCATCCGGCCGCCATCTGCTCACACCGCCAGTCTACGTGATGACATCTCGTGTCATCGCAGGCCATGGTCATGACACGAGATGTCATCACCGATCGGAGCACCCTCATGACCGCCGAAGTCTGGGTCCTGGGCGGCACGGGCCGCAGCGCCCGAGCGACAGCCACCGAACTGATCCGCCGAGGCATCACCCCCGTGCTGGTCGGCCGCGACCCGGCCCGCCTGACCGAGGCAGCCCACACCATCGAGGCCCACGCCATCGAGGCCAGCACCATCGAGGCCGGCGTCGTCAAGGCCCGCACGCCTGACTCCCGCGCGCTCGACTCGCGTGCGCCTGGCAGTCCCCTGTTCGACGGCCACGCGCCTGCCGTTCGCATTGTCGTGGCGCGATCGGTGGCGGAGACGGCCGCCGAGATCCGGCGGCAGCGGCCCGCGGTCGTCGTCAACACGATCGGCCCGTTCACCGCGACGGCCGAGCCGATCATCCGGGCCTGCCTGCCCGCGAGCCATTACGTCGACCTCGCGAACGACGTCGCCGCGGTCACCGCCGTCCTCGGCCTGCACGAGGCGGCCGTCGCGGCGGGCCGCTCCCTCGTGACCGGCGCCGGCTTCGGGGTGACCGCCACCGAAAGCGTCGTGGTGAAACTCCGCGAGGGTCACCCCACCCCGTCGGACGTCCGCGTCGACATGGTGCCGTCCCTGGCGATCGAGCCCGGCCCGATAGGCGAGGCCCTGGCCGCGACCATCCTCGAAGGGCTTCCCGGCGTCGAGGGCGGCGGCCGATACTCCGGTCGCCGCTACCGCGACGGCCACCTCGCCCGAGCGCGCCTCGCCGGCGACACGGCCCGCCTCACCCTGCCCGACGGCACGCAGGTGACCACCGCGGGCATGCCGCTCGGCGAACTGGTCGCGGCCCAGCGCGCGAGCGGCGCCCCTTCGGTGCTCGCCGCTTCGAGCGAGGCACCGTCGTCCCGGATCGCCCGCGCCGTGCTGCCGCTCGCCACGGCCCTGCTGCTGATCGCCCCGCTGCGCCGTTACGCGATCCGCCGCCTGGCCGCCGTCGAGCCCAAGCCCCGCCCCCGGCCGCGCGAGCACTCGTGGGGTCACGCCGTCCTCCGCTGGCCCGACGGCACCGTCCGCGAGGGCTGGCTGCGCGTGGGCGAGGCCCAGTCCTTCACCGGCGCCGTCCCCGCCGAGGTGGCCTACCGCCTGCTGACCGGCACGGGCCGCCCCGGCGCCTACTTCCCCGCGGCCCTCTTCGGCCCATCCTTGGCAGAATCTTGCGGCGGCGAATACGTCATCGACAGCGCCACCGGGTTACCGTCAGCCTGACCACGCACCAGAGGGCACAGCCACGCGAAGATCCGGGGCCGCGCGGAAGCCACGGAACCACGAGGAAGAAGCGGGCCGAGTGATGCACGGTCGCGCGGGGAAGCGTGACCACAGGAGAGAGGGGTCGTCATGCGGATCGCGGTCGCCGGGGCCACCGGGAACATCGGAGCGCGCACCGTCGCAACCCTGGAACGGGACGGGCACGAGGCGGTGCGGATCAGCCGGTCACACGGCATCGACCTGCTCAAGGGTGACGGGCTCGACGAGGCACTGTCCGGCGTGGACGCCGTCATCGACGTCACCAACGGGCCGGCGACCGACCCGATGGAGGCCATCACCTGGTTCACCACTGTCACCCGCAACCTGCTGGCCGCCGAGGAGCGCGCCGGCGTCCGCCACCACGTACTGCTGTCGATCGCCTGCCTCTACCGCGTGGGCGGCAACGCCCACTACGCCGCGAAGCGCGCCCAGGAGGAGGTGGTCACGCACGGCCCCGTCCCGTGGACGATCGTGCCTGCCACCCAGTTCCACGACTTCGCCGCCATGGTCGCCGGCTGGACCGAACACGACGGCGCCGCCACCGTCGCCCCGCTCCTGCTCCAGCCGGTGGATCCGGGCGACGTGGCCGAGGTCCTCGCCGAGCTCGCCGTGGGCGAGCCCCGGGGCCGCTACGCCGACCTCGCCGGCCCCGAGACGCAGGACCTGGTCGACATGGCCCGCCGCACCCACCAGGCGCAGGGCCGCACGGTCAGGTTGATCCCCACCTGGGACGGCCTGTTCAGCACCGAGATGGCCGGCAAGGTGATGCTCCCCGACCCCGGCAACGTGCGCATCGCGCCCACCACCTTCGACCAGTGGCTGGCAACTCAGCGGTCGGAGCCAGCACCTTCGACCCACTAAACCGAAAAATCGGATATGGACGGCGTGGTGGGCAAGTCCCTCCCGGGCACGCGACCAGGCGACATCGCCCACGCAGAGAAAGAACGTTCGGTCTTGCGAAAGCCACGCTCGGCGTAGAAAGAACGTTCGTTCTCCCCCACAGCCCTTACTTTCGGCAGTGTCGCGGGCTCGAGGGCGCTGGTTAGCCTGATCCGATGCGCGCTCGCCGGGAGTGGGTGGCCGACGGGCTGCTCGGTTTGGTGCTGGCCGCCCCCGTGGTGGCCAACCAGGCCATGGGCGGCAACGTCGCCGGTTGTGTGGGTGGCCTCGTGGTCAGCGTCGCCGCGGCCGTGTGCGGGCGGCGGTGGCCGCTGGCCGGGTGGCTCGCCGTGGTGCTGGCGACCATTGTGGACGGCAATTTCTCGTTCGGGATTCCGGTGCACAGCTATCTGGTCGGGTTGCGGACCGAGCGGGTCCGGCCGGTCGCCGGGACCTTCCTCGCCGTCGGGGCCGCCGGCACGGCGTTCAACCTCGAGGTTCTTGATGTCGGGCCGTCCGAGTGGTTCCAGCTGGTCATGGCGTTGCTGCTGCTCGGGGTCTTTCCCTGGCTGGTCGGCCGCTATCAGGCGCAGCGCCGGCGGCTGGTGAGCGCCGGCTGGGAGCGGGCCGCCCGGCTCGAGTCGGAGCGGCGGATGGTGGTGTTGCGGGAGCGTTCCCGCATCGCCCAGGAGATGCACGACTCGCTGGGGCACGAGTTGAGCCTGATCGCGCTCGGGGCCGGCGCGCTGGAGACCAGCCCGGCCGTGCCCGAGGCGCAGCGGGCCGCGGCGACCCGGATCCGGGAGTCGGCGGCGACCGCGACCGATCAGCTCCGGGAGATCATCGGGGTGCTCCGGGACGAGACCGAGGCGGCGCCCCTGGAGCCCGTGGACGAGCGGGTCGAGTCGCTTGTGGACAGATCGCGGCGGGCCGGGATGAGCGTGACGATGACGCGTACCGGCGAGGAGGCACCCGCCGCCGTCGAGCGCACCGCCTATCGGGTGGTTCGCGAGGCGCTCACCAACGCGAGCCGGCACGCGCCCGGCGCGCCCGTCACCGTGGAGATCACGCACGGCGGGGACAGGTCGACCGTCGCGGTGAGCAACCCGGCCGGCTCCCTGGTTGAGCGCAGCGGGACCACCGGGCTCGGGATCGTCGGGCTGCGGGAGCGCGTACGGCTGAGCGGCGGAAGCCTGACCGCCGGGCCGGACCGTGACGGGGGTTTCCGGCTGGAGGCCGTGATCCCGCACCTGGCCGCGCCCGCCGGGGCCGAGGCCGCCACCGAGATGTTGCACGCGCGCCGGCGGGTGCGGCGCAGCCTGGTCGCCGCGGTGCTCACACCCGCCGCGCTGGCGCTGGTCACCGCGGTCGCCTACTACCCGTTCGCGGCCAACGGCTCGGTGCTCGAGGCGGACGCGTTCGAGCGGATGGCGATCGGCGCCCCGCGCGACGCGCTCGACCTGCCCGATCGGCAGGTGTGGCGGCGCGACCGGGAGCCGTCGTGCGAGTACTACAGTGACGGCAACTTCCCGCTCGCGGACGCCACCTATCGGCTCTGCTTCTCGCGGGGACGGCTCGTGGTCAAGGAGCGGCTGCGGTGAGCATCAGCGTGCTGATCGCCGACGACGAGGCGATGATCCGGGCCGGCATCCGGGCGATCCTGGCCAACGACCCCGAGATCGAGGTGGTCGCCGAGGCCGGTGACGGCGCCGACGCGGTCGAGGCGGCGCGGCGGCATCGGCCGGCCGTGGTGCTCATGGACATCCGGATGCCGCGGCTCGACGGTCTCGCGGCGACGGCGGAGATCCGCCGGCTCGTTCCGGAGACCGGGGTGGTCGTGCTGACCACGTTCGGCGAGGACGAGTACATCGTGAAGGCCGTCGCCTCGGGCGCGGCCGGTTTCCTGCTCAAGGCGGGTGACCCGCGCGAGCTCACGGCGGGGGTACGGGCGGTGGCCGCCGGCGCCGCATACCTGTCGCCGAAGGTCGCGCACCGGGTGATCACCGACCTGGCCGGGCCGCGGCTGCACGCGGGGGCCGCCGCCCGGGAACGGGTGGAGGGCCTGACCGACCGGGAGCGTGAGGTGCTGGCGCTGGTCGGCGCGGGCCTGTCGAACGCGGAGATCGCTCGCCGCCTGTTCCTGGTCGAGGGCACCGTGAAGGCGTACGTGAGCACGCTGCTCAGCCGTCTCGGCGTCCGCAACCGGGTCCAGGCGGCGATCCTGGCCTACGAGGCCGGTCTGGTCTAGGCGTCGCGGCGGGTGAGGACCTGCCATCCCGCGGCCACGGCGAGCGCCGCCCACCCGGCGAGGATCAACAGGCCCACGAGCGGCGGGTACGGGTCCGCGTCCCCGTACAGGAAATGACCGCCCGCGACACCGGGGAACGCGTCGGCGATGCCGTTGAGCACGGCGATGTCCGGCAGCTGGAGCAGCGGCGGGATCACCACGATCGTCATGAGCAGCACCACGAGCGTGACGACCGGGCCGCGCAGCGCCGCGCCCAGTCCGGTGGCGAGCGCGCCGAGCAGCACGAGATAGATGCCGATCTTGAACGCGTCGCCGGCGATGCTGCCGGAGTCGTCCACGATCGCCGACGCGATCACCCCGCCGAGCAGCCCCACGGCGACCCCGGTGACCAGCGTGACCGCCGAGACGACCGCGATCTTCGCCGACAGCAGGCGCCCGCGCGACGGGATCCAGCTCAGCGTGGCCCGGATCGTGCCGGCCGAGTATTCGCCGGTCATCACCAGCATGGCGAGCGCCACGAAGGCCAGCTGCGCGATCGTCACGGACATGACCGCCACGGACGCCGTCGTCACGTCGCCGTTCTCCACGTAGATGGCGTTCTGCCCGGCCGCCGCCGCCATCAGCACGAACGCGCCGAGCAGCGCCCACCACACCGTCCGCGTGGTCCACAGCTTGGTCCACTCGGACCTGATCGCCGCCCTCATGCCGCGCTCCCCGTCAGCTCGTAGTAGGCGTCCTCCAGGGTCGCGTGGCCCCCCATGATCTCGGTCATGGGCGCGTCGGCCAGCAGCTTCCCGTGGCCGATCACCACGAGGTGGTCGGCCGTCATCTGCATCTCGCTGAGCAGGTGGCTCGAGACGAAGACGGTGCGGCCCTCGGCGGCCAGATCGCGCAGCAGGCCGCGGATCCAGCGCACCCCGTCCGGGTCGAGCCCGTTGACCGGCTCGTCGAGCATCAGCACCGGCGGGTCGGCGAGCAGCGCCCCCGCGATGCCGAGCCGCTGGCCCATGCCCAGCGAGTGGGTGCCCGACCGGCGCCGCGCCACGTCGGTGAGCCCCACGACGGCGAGCACCTCGTCGACCCGGCGGTCCGGGACGGCGTTGCTGCGCGCCATGGCGAGCAGGTGGTTGCGGCCCGTACGGCCCGGATGCACGGCCTTGGCCTCGAGCAGCGCGCCCATCTCCCGCAGGGGCCACTTGTACGAGTCGTAGGCGCGCCCGCCGACCAGCGCCCGCCCCGACGTGGGCCGGTCGAGCCCGAGAACCATGCGCATCGTGGTGGACTTGCCGGCGCCGTTGGGCCCCAGGAACCCGGTGACGCGGCCCGGGCGCACCGCCAGGTCGAGGCCGTCGACGGCGAGCGTCGGGCCGTACCTTTTCGTGAGCTTTTCCAGCGTTATCGACATGCCCGAACGCTATGAGAGCAGGTGGTCCGGGCACCCGACACGAAGGGCAGCGATCGACCTTACGAAAGTAATTTCCCCGCACTTCACGACAGCGACAGCGGGCGTTGGGTTGATCAAGCAAACGTGTGCCACGAAGTGCATGTGTCTTCTTCTCAGCGGGAGATCCTCGACATGGGTCACGGCCACGACCACGATCACGATCACGACCACGCGCACGAGGGCAGCGACGCCTCCCCCGCGCTCGACCTGAGCATCCCGGACAGCGAGCTCTCGCCGTCCGACGTCTCCCGGCGCGGCTTCCTGCGCGGTGCCGGCCTTCTCGGCGCCGGGGCCGCCGCGTCCGTTCTCGCCGTCCCCTCCGCCGCCGAGGCCGCGGGCCTGCCGCACAGCCACGGCCCGAGCGGCGGCGGATCGGACAAGGGCGGGTTCAAGTGGCTCGCCGGCGACCACCACATTCACACCCAGTACAGCTCGGACGCCCAGTACCGGGTGATCGACCAGGCCAAGCACGGCCGCGCGTTCGGCCTCGACTGGCTGGTCATCACCGACCACGGCAGCGCCACCCACGCCAAGATCGGTGTGGAGAAGGTCAACCCGGACATCCGCGCGACCCGGGAGGAGCTGAAGGACCTCCTCACGTTCCAGGGTCTGGAGTGGAACATCCCGGCCGCCGAGCACGCCACGGTCTTCGTGATCCCCGGCAAGAACGAGGTCGACGTTCTCAAGCAGTTCGAGAACAACTACGACGGCTCGCTGCTGCCGGCCACCAACACGACCGAGCAGAACGAGGCAGCCGCGATCGCCGGCATCAAGTTCCTCGGCTCGCAGGTCCGCGCCCGCGAGATCGAGGGCGCGCTCTTCTTCGCGAACCACCCGGCCCGCCGCGGCATCGACTCGCCGCACGAGATCCGCAACTGGCGCGACGCCGACCCGTCGGTGGCGGTCGGCTTCGAGGGCGCCCCCGGCCACCAGGCCGCCGGCATCCCGGCCCCGTACGGCCGCGGCGGCGCGCGTGGCTACTACGACAACAACCCGTCGGCCGCGTCGTTCGCCGGCTACCCGCTGGAGAGCTACCGCACCTGGGGCGGCTTCGACTGGATGACCGCCACGGTCGGCGGCCTCTGGGACAGCCTGCTCGCCGAGGGCAAGGCGTGGTGGATCACCGTCAACTCGGACTCCCACGTCAACTACCTCGACCAGTCGGACCGGGGCCCGAACAGCAACTTCGAGGCGAACGGCAAGTACAACGACCCGGTCTACACCGGCAAGACGCTGACCACCGCCGGCGACTTCTGGCCGGGCTTCTACGGCCGCACGAACGTCGGCGCGTCGTCGTTCTCGTACAAGGCGGTCATGGACGGCCTGCGCGCCGGCCGCGTCTGGGTCGACCACGGCCGGCTGATCAAGGGCCTGGACGCGCGGGTGCGCACGGCCGGCGACCGCCGCTCGTACACCGGCACCCCGCTCGGCGGCGTGCACCAGGTGAAGCGCGGCACCAGCACCGAGCTGACCATCGACATCGACCTGCAGGACGTGCCGAACTGGGCGCAGTTCGTGCCGGTCCTCAAGCGGGTCGACGTGATCGTCGGCACGATCACCGGCCCGGTCAAGGACAAGGACTCGTTCCAGACCCCGAACACCAAGGTGGTCAAGTCCTTCGAGATCAACGCGGGCGCCAAGAAGGCCTCGCTGACGTTCTCGCTGGGCCGCCTCGACAAGCCGTTCTACGTGCGCGTCCGCGGCACCGACGGCAACCGGACGCAGCCCGGCCTGATGGGCGCGTCGGTGGACCCGTACGGCCCGAAGCTCGACGTCAGCGGCGACGCCGACCCGTGGGGCGACCTGTGGTTCTACACGAACCCGATCTTCGTCCTGCCCTCCGGCAAGTGACGTTGTACCGCTCGGTGACGCGCAAGCCCACGGTGGCCGGGGTCAGCCTCGGCCACCGTACGGTGGCGGAAGCCGACCACTGGATCCTGTCGCTCGACCCGCGGCCGGAATATGCCTGCACCCACCTCGTGCAGAACCCCTATCCGCACGTGGCGATCAGCCTCACGGGGGAATCTCCGGAAGAGACCCCGCCTGAGTTGGCGGCGGCGGCCGAATCGGCCTTGTCCGGAAAGTTCGGGCGAGCTGTGATCTTTCCCGGCGCTGCGGGCTTGACCGGCAAGCTGACCGTCGCGGAGGTTGTCGCGAGCACCGCGATCGACAAGGTCGAGGTCCTGGGCTCCGGCGCCGCCGCCGACACGGACATTCTGGACACCCGCGATTTCGTACGCCCGCAGTACCGCAACGGTGACCTGGTGCTCACCACCACGCCGGCCGCGGGCGGGGTGCTCGTCCCGTTCGAAACGCGGGATCCCACCCCCTGCTGCGCCGACCATTGACCGGCGCTTCCTACGCTGGTCGGATGTCTCTGCAGTCCAAGCTCGCGCAGGCCACGGGCGGGGTGATGCTCTTCGGCGTCACCCCGCCCCGCCGCAGCGCCACCCCGGAGAAGGTCAAGGAGATCGCCGAGGTCACCGTGAAGCGGCTGGCCGGGCTCGACCTCGACGGCCTCATCCTGTACGACATCGACGACGAGTCGGACCGGAACCCGGAGGAGCGCCCGTTCCCGTACCTGCCGACCATGGACCCCGCCGAGTTCTACGGCTCCTACCTGGGCGCCTGGGACAAGCCGGCGGTCATCTATCGCTGCGTCGGCAAGTACACCCCGTCCGCGCTCGAGTCCTTCCTGTCCGCCGCCGACCCGGCGAAGGTGCTGAGCGTCTTCGTCGGCGCCTCCTCCGGCGACAAGCAGGTGCGCACCTCCCTGCGCCAGGCCCAGGAACTGCACGCTTCCGTACGCCCGTCGCTGCCCCTCGGCGCCGTCGTGATCGGCGAGCGCCACGCCCGCAGCGGCGACGAGCACCTGCGCATGCTCGCCAAGCAGGAGCGCGGCGTGACGTTCTTCGTCTCCCAGGTCATCTACGACCTCAACGAGACCAAGAACCTGATCACCGACTACTTCTACGAGTGCCGCGGCCGCGGCGTCGACCCCCGCCCGATCATCTTCACCCTGTCGCTCTGCGGCTCCGAGAAGACTCTCGAGTTCCTCAAGTGGCTGGGCGTCGACGTGCCCCGCTGGCTGTCCACCACACTGAGCCACTCCCCCGACCCGCTGGCCGACTCGTACCGCGAGACCCTGTCCATCGCCCGCGATCTGCACGGCTTCTGCACCCGCCTGGGCATGCCCTTCGGCTTCCACGTCGAGAGCGTCTCGATCCGCAGGGCCGAGATCGAGGCCGCCACCGACCTGGCCGCCGAGGTGGCCGCCCTGCTGCGCGGCTGACCGCTCAGCTCAACGCGGCCAGGTCGCCCGCGGTCAGCCGCAGGCCGCCGGCCGCGACATTCTCGATCAGGTGCTCTTCGCTACCCGTGCCCGGGATGGCGAGGACGTTCGGTCCCTGGTGGAGGGTCCAGGCCAGCCGCACCTGCTGCGGGGTGGCGCCGTGCGCGGCCGCGACCTTCCGTACCGCCTCGTCATGGTCGGTGGTCGCGCCCGCCTCGCGGCGCGGGCCGGCAATGGCGAAGAACGGCACGAAGGCGATGCCGCGGGCGGCGCACTCCCGGACAAGATCGTGGTCGCGGCGCAGGTCGAGGGCGAAGCTGTTCTGCACGCCGACCACGGGCGCGATCGCGGAAGCCTCGTCGACCTGGTCCAGGGTGGCGTTCGACAGGCCGAGGTGGCGGATCAGGCCCTCCTGCCGCATCTCGGCCAGCGCCGCCCACCGCTCGGCGACTGACCCGCCGCGGCGGGTCAGTCGCAGGTTGACCACGTCGAGCCGGTCGACCCCGAGGCGCCGCAGGTTCTCCTCGACCTGGGCGCGCAGCTGGGCCGCCGTCTCCGCCACCGTCCACTCGCCCGACGGCAGCGCGACCGGCCCCACCTTCGTGGCCAGGACAAGACCGCGGGGGTACGGCGTGAGCGCCGCCCGGATCAACTCGGCGGCGTACCGCACGGGCCCGTCACCCACGTCCAGGATGCCGCCCGGCGAGAAGTAGAACGCCGCCGTGTCGATGTGGTTCACCCCCAGCTCGACCGCCCTGCGCACCACCTTGACCGCGATCGACGTGTCCCGGCACGGGGTGAGCCGCATCGACCCGAACCCCATCCGATTGACCGTCGTGTCGCCGAGAACCCACGTGCCCGCCGCATCAGCCGAAATCACCGGCGAAACGCTAGCCGCTGGGCGCCCGAGATCACTCCCCTTCTCACCCGATACCCCTTTGCGCAGGTCAGTGCTAGTTTCTGATGGTCGGAATGCACGGCGGCCCTCCCCGGTTGTCGCGGGTATGACGACTATCGGATTCATCGGCAGCGGCTACATCGGCGGCACCGTGGCGCGGCTGGCCGTCGCGGCCGGCTACGACGTCGTGGTGAGCAACTCCCGCGGCCCCGAGACCCTCAAGAGCCTGGTGGACGAGCTCGGCTCGAAGGCACGCGCCGCCACCGCCACCGAGGCCGCCGCGGCGGGCGACATCGTCGTGGTGAGCGTTCCCTTCAAGGCGTACGCCCAGCTGCCCGTCGCCGAGCTGGCCGGCAAGGTCGTGCTCGACACGAACAACTACTACCCCCAGCGCGACGGCCACGTCGAAGCGCTGGACACCAAGAAGACCACCAGCGCCGAGCTGGAGCAGCAACACCTCGCCGGCGCCCGCCTCGTCAAGGTCTTCAACAACATCAACTTCCAGCACCTGGCCTCCCTGCCCCGCCCCGCGGGCGCCCCCGACCGCTCGGCCCTCCCCATCGCCGGCGACGACGAGGCCGCGAAGAAGACCACCACGGAGTTCCTGGACGCCATCGGCTACGACACCGTGGACGCCGGCCCTCTCGCCGACAGCTGGCGCCAGGAGCCGGGCCAGCCCGTCTACGGCCCGCCCTACGGCACCTACGAGAACCCGGTCGGCACCCCCGCCAACGCCGCAACCATCCGCGAGGCCCTGGCCGCCGCCCAACGCTGACGGCGGCCGGCCGCCGGCATGCGTCGCGGGCGTGATCTAGTTGATCGAACCGCGCTCCGCCACCCAGTGCACGTCCTGGCCGGTCACCGCGGCGATCTGATGGAAGTCGGCGTCGTAATGGAGGAGCACCATGCCGTGCTCCTCCGCGGCCGCCGCCGCCAACAAGTCGACCGGGCCGGCCGACCGATGGCTACCGGCGTCCACGAGCAATTGCTGGACCCGCTTTGCCCGCGGCCAAACGCTCTCCGGCATGACGATCCAGCGATAGGACTCCTGGAGCGTCTTCTCGAGTGAGTCCCGATGCGCCCTGGAACGGGCGCCGTGAAAGATCTCCAACTCGGTGATCTCACAAACGGCAAGGAGCCCATGCCGCATGTGGCGCTGCCACACGGCCTGCAGTTCCGGGTTGCGGAGAAGTCGATAGAAGGCACTCGTGTCGACAAGAAAGCTCGGCGCTTTCATGGCCGATAGTTCTTCTTGTCGCGCAGATGGTCGAAGTCGCCCGCTTCCGCCATCTCGGTGAGCCGGCCGAATGCCTCGAGCCGGCGCTTGCCCTCGTAAACGTCGAGCAGAGCCGCCTTGACCGTGTCCTCCGGGCTCGACGTTCCCAGAAAACTGGCGACCTCCGCCAGGATCTCGTCGTCGACCTCGATTTCCAGCTTGCTCATCAACGCCCCCATGATGCCGCCCACCTCCTCGCAATATAGCGCTCGTCGACTCCATGCCTAGCTGGCATGGGACTAGGGTAGTCACGCGACCGGGCGGCGGCAATATCGGCCGGGATCAAAACCTCAGCAAGCGTGCGAGGGCACACCCGTCCTGGGTTCGGGGCCCTGTGATCGACGGAGGCTTGCCGGGCCCCACCCCCGGGCTGGGACGATGGGGGTGTGCTTGTTGCCTTTTCTGTGACGCCGATCGGCGTGGGTGAGTCCGTGGGTGACCTTGTCGCCGAGGCCGTGCGGGTGGTGCGGGCCTCGGGCCTGCCGAATCGGACCGATGCCATGTTCACCACCATCGAGGGTGAGTGGGACGAGTGCATGGCCGTGGTGAAGCAGGCCGTGGAGGCGGTCGGCGCGAAGGGCGGCCGGGTCAGCCTGTCGCTCAAGGCCGACATCCGGCCCGGGGTCACCGACGGCCTCACCGCCAAGGTCGCCCACATCGAGAGGGCGTTGCAGGAGTGAAGCGCCTGGTCATGTGGGACATCGACTACACGCTGCTGCGCGGCGGCGGGGTCGCCTCGACGGCGTGGAAGGCGGCGTTCACCGAGCTCACGGGCGTGCCGTGGCGGGAGACGCCGATCTTCGGCGGGCGCACCGACATGGACATCTGCGCCGAGGTGTTCGCCACGCACGGGATCACCGACTGCACACCGGAGCGGTTCTTCCTGCGCTACGTCGAGAACGTGCGGGACACCCAGCACCTGTTCGCGGTGCAGGGAGCCGTGATGCCGGGCGTACGCGAGGTGCTGGCCCGGCTGGGCGAGAAGCCCGATGTGGTGCAGACGCTCGTCACCGGCAACGTGCCGGAGGTGGCGCGGGCCAAGGTGGCCGCGTTCGAGCTGAGCGCGGCCTTCGACGACGAGGTGGGCGGCTACGGCACCGACGACAGCGTCCGGGCCACGCTGGTGCGGCGCAGCCTGGAGCGGGCCGAGGCGAAGTACGGCGAGCGCTTCCGGCCCGTCGTCATCGGCGACACCGTCAACGACGTGACGGCGGCGCTGGCCAACGGCGCCTTCGCCGTGGCCGTCGCGACCGGTGCCACGGCGGCGGACGACCTCGCCGAGGCCGGCGCCCACGCCGTACTCCCCGATCTGTCCGACGTGGACGGGACCGTGGAGTTGCTTACGTCGGGCTGACCGGGTTGGGCAGGGCACCGCCGAAGCGGCGGTCGCGGCCGGCGTAGAGCTCACACGCGTACCACAAATGGCGGCGGTCGAAGTCGGGCCAGAGCGTGTCGAGATAGACCATCTCGGCGTACGCCGACTGCCAGAGCAGGAAGTTGGACGTGCGCTGCTCGCCGGAGGGGCGCAGGAACAGGTCGACCTCGGGCACCTCGGGGTGGTAGAGGTGCTTCGCGATCGTCTTCTCGGTGACCTTGCCGGGGTCGAGCCGGCCGGCGGCGACCTCGCGGGCGATCGCGGCGGCCGCGTCGGCGATCTCGGCCTGCCCGCCGTAGTTGACGCAGAACTGCAGGGTGAGCGTCTTGTTCTTCTTCGACATCTCCTGCGCGGTCTCGAGCTCGGCGATGACGCTCTTCCACAGCCGGCCCCGGCGGCCCGACCAGACCACCCGCACGCCCAGGTCGACGAGCTGGTCGCGGCGGCGGCGGATGACGTCGCGGTTGAAGCCCATCAGGAAGCGCACCTCCTCGGGCGAGCGCTTCCAGTTCTCGGTGGAGAACGCGTAGGCCGACAGGTAGGGGATGCCGATCTCGATGGCCCCCTCGATGGTGTCGAACAGCGAGTATTCGCCCTGCTCGTGGCCCTTGGTGCGGGAGAGGCCGCGCTCCTTGGCCCACCGGCCGTTGCCGTCCATGACGATCGCGACGTGCTTGGGCAGCGCGGCCCTGGGCAGGTCGGGCGGCGTCGCGCCGGAGATGTGCGGAGTGGGTGGACGCGGCGTCATGAGGTGGAACTCTCCCGTCGATCAACGAGCGGCAGCGAGCGCAGCGCTCGCTCCATGTGCCATTGCAGGTGGGCGGCGACCAGGCCGCTGCACTCGCGGCGCACGCCGGCCTCGGCGGCGTCCGCGACCGTCCAGTCGCCGGCCGTCAGGGCGGACATTAGCCCCAGAGTGGCCGGACTCGGGTGGGCGGAGCCGGGAGGACGGCAATCGGGGCAGACGGCGCCGCCCGCGGGGACGGAGAAGGCGGCGTGTTGCCCGGGGGTGCCGCAGACGGCGCACTCGGCGATCGCCGGCGCCCACCCGGCCACGGCCATGCCGCGCAGCAGGTAGGCGTCGAGGACGAGGCCGCCCGCGTGCTCGCCGGCGGCCAGGGCCTTGAGGGCGCCGAGGGTGAGCTGGAACAGGCGCAGCGCGGGCTCGCGCTCGATCGGGGTGAGCCGCTCGGCGGTCTCGGCGATCGCGCTGGCGGCCGTGTAGCGCGGGTAGTCGCCGAGGAACTGCTTGCCGTAGAGGGCGACCGCCTCGACCTGGCTCACCGAGTGGAGCGTGCTGCCCACGCCCTCGGGCGAACCGGCGAGCTGGAGGTCGATGTGACCGAACGGCTCGAGCCGGGCCCCGAAGCGCGAGGTGGTGCGCCGGACACCGCGGGCGACGGCGCGCAGGCGGCCGTGGCGGCGGGTGAGCAGCGTGATGATGCGGTCGCTCTCGCCGAGCTTTTGCACACGCAGGACCACCGCGTCGTCGCGGTAGAGATGGCGGCGGTATCCGGCGGGCACGACAGCCATTCTGCCCGGTGGGTACGACAGACCCTGACCCGGATCTCAGGGTCATCTCGGGGAGGGCTCCGATGGTGCCCCCCACCGGACCGGCCATAGGTTCACACCATGACCACGACACTGGCCCGGCGCACCGGCATCCTCGTCCTCATCGGTGCTGCCACCGCGAGCCTCACCGCGTGCGGCGGCGTGCTCGGGGCCACCCTGACGTACAACGACGTCGAAAAGACGAAGATCACCGAGATCCGGCTGACCGGTGGCGCCGGCGACGTGGCGATCGCGACGGCCGACGTGTCCGACACCACGATCAAGCGGGTGATCCGCAACAGCTCCGACCCCGGCGAGTCGTACCGCGTGGCCGGCTCGACGCTCTACCTCGACACTTCGTGCGGCGCCGACTGCAATGTGTCGTACGAGGTGAAGGCGCCGGCCGGGGTCGCGGTCCGCGGCGATCTGCGGTCCGGCGACGTGCACCTGCAGGGCGCCGGCACCACCGACCTCCAGCTCACCTCGGGCGACATCAACGTGCTCGACGCGGCCGGCCCGGTGGCGCTGCGCGCGACGTCCGGCGACATCCGTGTGGTCAACGCGGCCGACAAGGTCACCGTGCAGAGCACGAGCGGCGAGATCGACGTGCTCGACGTGGCCGGCCCGGTCGACCTCAAGGTGACCTCGGGCGACATCACCGCGGCGCTCACCGAGGTCGCCGACGTCAAGGCCCAGACCACCAGCGGCGACGTCAACGTCCGCGTCCCCCAGGGCAGCTACAAGATCGTCACCCACACCGGCTCCGGCGACGCCGGCGTGCACGACCTGCTCAACGACCCCAAGGCCAAGAACACGATCGATCTGCGTACGAGCAGTGGTGACGCGACGGTGACCGCGACGCCATGATCGGTGCATGAGCTTCTATCTGCCGCTCGGCGACGGCGAGTTCCGGCCCACCAAGGCGACCGAAAGCCCCTGGGACACCCAGATGCAGCACGGCGGCCCGCCGGCCGCCCTGCTCGGCAAGCTGCTGGCCGTCGAGGGGCAGCGGCTGGCGCGCATCTCGGTGGACTTCCTCGGCCCGATCCCCCGGCGCGACTTCCAGGTCGAGACAAGCCCGCTCAAACCCGGCCGGCTCACCAGCCTCAACGAGGCCCACATGATCATCGACGGCCGCACCGCGGTCATCGCCCGCGCCTGGCACATCGCCCCCGGCCCGCAGCCACCGGCGGTCACGGACGCCGCACACGCCGACGCGCTACCGGGCGAGGCCGACGACCTCTTCCCGGACATGCCCGACTGGGGCTACGGCCAGGCGATCGAGTGGCGCGCCACCGCCGAGACGAGCATCTGGACGCGGGTGAAGCACGACCTGATCGACGGCGAACAGCTGACCGGCCGCGACCGCGCCCTGATCATCGCCGACTCGGCCAACGGCATCTCGGCGGTCCTGCCGCTGGACAAGTGGCTCTCCATCCCGCCCACCATGAGCACGGCCCTGCTCCGCGAGCCGGTGGACGAGTGGGTCCACCTCTCCTGCCGCACGGCCCTCAGCGACGACGGCCTGGGCCTGTGCACGGGCGAGCTCTACGACCGGGGAGGCGCGCTGGGCCAGGTCACCCAGCCCTTGGTCGTACGAGCACGCTGACCGCTGTGCGGCAGGCCGCCTCACCTGGCCCGAGCCTCGTCCGCCCAGACCGCCTCACCAGACACCCACGACCTCCTCCGGCGACAGCCTCACCGTCGAGGACCTACGACAAATGCGACCCCACCTACGACGCGACCCCCCTAAGACCCGACCCCCACCTACGACAGAGACGCGACCCGCACCTACGACAAACAACGCGCCCGCGGCGCCGAACACAACACCGCCTTACGCCAGGACGCCAACCGCCTCGTCGGCATCCTGCACGGCTGCGTCCCGACAGCCCCCCTGCAACGAAACCACCTCCTGGGCACACCAACCCGCCCCCACTGCTCGACACCCAAAGCCATGGACGTCTCCCAAGGGGCCCCACCTGAGAGAGCCATTCTCGCGAAATTCGCCGGACCGCGCAGAGAGCCTGTGGACGACGAAGAATGTGGATAACCTCCGGCCGCGGCGGCAGCCGCCCGACAAGAGGCAGCGTCAGAAGAGAGGCGGCGTCAGAAGAGAAGCGACGCCCGACGAGAAGCGACGCCCCTCAA
>NZ_BOMI01000080.1 GCF_016862115.1 Paractinoplanes deccanensis | reverse complement strand
CAAGCGACGCCAGAACGACAAGCAACGCCCCACGACAAGCGGCGTCAGACGAGCTCGCGTCCCGTGGCGACGGCCTCCGAATAGGCGGGCGCCGCAGAGACGGGCGCCGCAGAGACGGGCGCCGCAGAGACGGGCGCCGCAGAGACGGGCGCCGCAGAGACGGGCGCCGGTGAGACCGGCACGGCGCGGGGCCGGCCGCCCGGGATGAGGGTGGGGCGGCGGCCCGCCGACCAGTCCTCGACCCAGCCGATCGCCATCACGGCCAGCGCCAGCAGGGCGGCGACCACGACCAGCCGCCACGAGATGCCCACCCAGCCGAGCACGGGCAGGCCGGTGGCCTCGGCCAGCCGGACCACCAGCAGGATGAGCGGCACGTGCCACAGGTAGATCGTCAGGGCCCGGGCGTTGAGCACGGTCAGCGCCCGCCGCGACGGGATCGCAGGGTTCACGCTCAGCGCGATCAGGATGAACGCCGTCGACCAGAGCGCGTTCGCCAGCGGGATGTCGTTGAGGTCGAGCCCGCGCGGCCCCGGGTGGGTCAGCGCCCAGGCCGCGGCGGCGGCGCCCAGCACGCCGGCGAGCCACCATCGGTGCCGGAAGAGGAGGCTTCCCCGCGAGAGCAGGCCGTCGTGGTGGGCGAAGCCGAGCAGCCAGGCGCTGCCGTAGAGGCAGAAGTCGCGGAGCACGGCCGGCGGCGTCAGGCCCGCGAAGGTGATCACGGCGAGTCCCGCGTACGGGATTGCCAGGGTGATCAGGGGGAATCTGCGGAACACGGGGAGGATCAGCGGCGAGACGAGCACGAACCAGAGGAAGTCTCGCAGGTACCACATCGCGGCCAGGCCCTCGAGCCAGAAGCCGGTGGCCGGCGGGTCCTCCAGGGGGAAGGCCCAGAGCAGCACCTTCCAGTCCCAGACGAGCCCGCCGACCAGCATGCACGGCACGGCGACCGCCACCAGGGCCCAGAGGGCGGGCAGCAGCCGGTGCAGGCGGCGCTCCACCGCCCGGGGTCCGTGGCGGTCGAGCGACGCCGCCATCATGCTGCCCGCCAGCGCGAACATCACCGACATGGCGGGGAAGACGATCGTCAGGGCCGCCCAGCCGCTGGAGTGGTAGACCACGACCCGGACGGTTGCCGCGGCACGCAAGAGGTCCAGGTACCGGTTCCGCATAGGCTTCGTTGTTACCCAAGTCGGGTCGAAAGCCGCAAACCAGCGTGAGTTATCCCATAATCGACGTATTACATGGTTTAGATCTTGATGTGTCCGGTTTGCCTGGTCAGAAGCCGAGTTTCCGGAGTTGCCGCGGGTCGCGCTGCCATTCCTTCGCTACCCGAACGTGAAGATCGAGATACACGCGCGAGCCGAGAAGACTCTCGATCTCCGCCCGGGCACGGCTGCCGACCTCCTTGAGGCGGGCGCCGCGCGAGCCGATCACGATCGACTTCTGGCTGTCGCGCTCGACGTACAGATCGGCATAGATCTTCGTGACGCCGTTCTCGACCATCATCTCCTCGACCAGCACCGCGATCGAGTGGGGCAGCTCGTCCCGCACCCCCTCGAGCGCCGCCTCGCGGATCAGCTCGGCGATCAGCACCTGCTCGGGCTCATCGGTCAGCACGTCGTCGGGGTAGAGCTGCGGCGACTCCGGCAGGTGCTTGACGAGCACATCCACCAGCGTCTGCACCTGGTGTCCCGACACCGCGCTCACCGGAACGATGTCCGCGAAGTCGTGAAGCTCACTCACCGCGATCAGGTGCTTCGCCAGCGTCGCCGGGTCGACCAGGTCGACCTTGGTCACCACCGCGATGATCGTCGCCTTGAGCTCGGCCATCTCGGCCGAGATGAACCGGTCGCCGCGCCCCACCGGCTCGTCCGCCGGGAAGCAGACGCCGATCACGTCGACCTCGCTCCACACCTCGCGCACGAGATCGTTGAGCCGCTCGCCGAGCAGCGTGCGCGGCCGGTGCAGCCCCGGCGTGTCGACCAGCACGAGCTGCGCGTTCTCCCGGTGCAGAATGCCCCGGATGACATGCCGCGTCGTCTGCGGCTTGTTCGACGTGATCGCGATCTTCTGCCCGATGATCGCGTTGGTCAGCGTGCTCTTCCCGGCGTTCGGCCGCCCGACGAAACACGCGAACCCCGCCCGATAGACGTCGTCGCCCGCCTCGATCCGCGCCGCCTCGCGATGCCGGTGCCGCTTCGGCCCCTGATCACGCCGCGGCTCACTCGCGGTGACAGGCTTGCGCTCACTGCCCGTGTGGTCACCCGGGGCGGCTTTCTCCCGCGACGCAGGTGTACGCGGTGAGCCCGCCCCATCGGAACCCCCAGCGCGAGGAGAGTCGCCGCCCCGCGAGGCACCGGCCGCACGAGAAGCACCACCACTGCGAGAGGCGCCGGCCGGACGAGAAGAACCGCCACCGCGAGCGGCGCCGGCCGCCCGCGACGAGTCGGTGCCGCGGGCGCCACCGGAGCCGCGCTGGGACGATCCGCGCCGCGGCTCGCTCGCCGCGTTGTCCGTGCGGCGGGCGGCCCGGCGCTCCTGACGGCGAAGCTCATTGCGCTCCCCCGCTGTCAGCCGACGCTCGCCGTCCGCCATGGGCCGCTTGCCGCTTTTGTCCCCCGACCCGGCCCCGCGCGCCCCGGAACCGGCCGCGCCCGCCCCAGCGCCCGCTTCCCGCGCGTCGCCGCCGGCAGAGCGAGCTTCACGCTGGGCGCCGGCCCGGCGATCACGAGCGCGTTCGTCGCGTGCTTCGCTCATGCGGTGACCGTGCCGCGCAGGGTGCCGCTCGGGCCCGCCACATGGATCGGCGCCGACGGTGCCAGGTCGCGCACCGCCGCGTGCCCCGCCCCGTCGAGCTCCTCGGCCTCCGTCACCACCGCGGCCGCCTCGATCGACGACGCGCCCGAGGCCACCGCCGACGCCACCGCCAGCTGCAGCGCGCTGATCGCCAGCGAGGGCAGCGCCACCGTGGCCGCCGCGTACGTCCGGCCGTCCTGGTCTCGTACCGCAGCGCCCTCGGCCGCACCCACCCGGGCCCGCGCCGAGCGCGCCAGGGTGACCAGCTTGTTGTCCTCGGCGCTCAGGGCGCCGCCGTCGGCCGCCGGCACGGCGGCAGCGGCGAAGGTGTCAGGCATCCGCTGTCTGTCTTTCCTCGGTCTCGGAGTCGGCAGGCGACTCGGCTCCTTCTTCGTCCGGCTCCGGGTCGGCGCGGCGCACCAGCACCGAGTCGATCCGGTTGCGCCGGCCGGTCGTTCCCTCGGCGACCAGGTGCAGGCCGCCCACGTCGACGGTGGCGCCCGGGATCGGCACCCGGCCCAGCGCCTGCGCCAGCAGGCCACCGACCGTCTCGACCTCGTCCGCCGGCAGCTCCACCTTGAAGATCTCGCCGAGGTCCTCGATCGGCAGCCGGGCGGTGACCCGCACCGCGCCGTCGGGCAGGTGCTCCACGGGCGGGCGCTCGACGTCGTACTCGTCGGTGATCTCGCCGACGATCTCCTCGAGGATGTCCTCGATGGTGACCAGGCCGGCCGTGCCACCGTACTCGTCGACCACGATGACCATGTGGTTGCGGGCCGCCTGCATCTCGGAGAGCAGGTCGTCGACCGGCTTGGACTCCGGCACGAACGTGGCCGGGCGCATCATCTCGGCGACCGCCACGGCCGTCGACGCCGGGTCGCCCGACTGGGTGCGCCGGATCACGTCCTTGAGGTAGAGCACGCCCAGCACGTCGTCGACGCTCTCGCCGATCACCGGGATGCGCGAGAAGCCCGAGCGCAGGAAGAGGTAGAGCGCCTGCTGAAGCGTCTTGGAACCCTCTATCCACACCATCTCGGTGCGCGGCACCATCACCTCACGGGCGATCGTGTCGCCCAGCGCGAAGACCGAGTGGATCATCTCGCGCTCGCCGTGCTCGACGACGCCGCGCTCCTCGGCCAGGTCGACCAGCTCGCGCAGCTCCACCTGGCTGCCGAACGGCCCCTCCGGGAAGCCCTTGCCCGGGGTCACCGCGTTGCCGATCAGGATCAGCAGCGAGGCCAGCGGGTTGAGCACCTTGCCCAGCCAGCGCACCAGGGGCGCGGCCGCGCGGCCCACCGCGTACGCGTGCTGGCGGCCCACCGTGCGCGGGGCCACGCCCACCACGACGAAGCTCACCACGGTCATCGTGCCCGCGGTGACCAGGGCGGCCGTCCAGCCGATCCCCCAGCTGTCCACGGCGACCAGCGCGATCAGCGTGGTCGCGGTCAGCTCGCAGAGCAGCCGCAGCAGCAGGAGCAGATTGAGATGGCGTACGACGTCGGAGGCGACAGCGGCCAGCGCGCCGGCACCCCGCTCGCCCTCACGCGCCATCTCGGTGGCGCGCGCCGGCGACACCGTGCCCAGCGCCGCGTCGGCCATCGAGGCGAGGCCGGCGAGGAACACCAGCACCACCGCGATGACGATGAGTTGCAGGTCGGGCAGGCCCGCGGAAGCCGGGCCCGCCGCGAGTAGATGGGCGGGGTCCACGGGTCAGCCGGTCTTCCGACTGGCCCGCCAGGCCTGGAGGAGCTTGTTCTGCAGGCCGAACATCTCCCGCTCCTCCTCCGGCTCGGCGTGGTCGTAGCCCAGCAGGTGCAGCGCGCCGTGCACGGTCAGCAGGTGCAGCTCGTCGGCGGCGGAGTGCCCGGCGGCCACGGCCTGTTTCGCCGCCACCTCGGGGGCGAGCACGATGTCGCCGAGCAGCGCCGGCTCCCCCGTGCCCGCCTCGCCGGGACCGTGGTCGACGCTGCCCTCGTCCATCGGGAACGCGAGAACGTCGGTGGGCCCGTCACCACCCATCCAGCGGTGGTTGAGCTCGGCCATGTAGTCGATGTCGACGAGCAGGATCGACAGCTCGGCGAGCGGGTTGACCCCCATCTCGTCGAGCGCGTACCGGGCCACCGCGAGGATCGCGTCGGTGTCGACCTCGACTCCCGACTCGTTGGCGATCTCGATGGACATAGCGGTGCGTTTACCCCTTGATTCAGCGCCGCTGCCGAGACCGGCCGCCGCTGGCGGCCCGCCCCGGCACGGCGTGGACGGATTGAGTTGAGGCGCGCTCCTGCTCCGCGTCGTACCTCGCGTACGCGTCGACGATCTCGGCCACCAGACGGTGCCGGACCACGTCCGCGCTGGAGAGCTCGGCGAAGTGCACGTCCTCCACATTTTGCAGGATCTCGCGGACGACCTTGAGACCGCTGGTGGTCCCGCCCGGCAGGTCCACCTGCGTGACGTCACCGGTCACCACGATCTTGGCACCGAACCCGAGCCGCGTGAGGAACATCTTCATCTGCTCGGGCGTCGTGTTCTGCGCCTCGTCAAGAATGATGAACGCGTCGTTGAGCGTGTTGTGGGTGACGATCAGGTCATCGGTGACGTAGAGCGAGTCCTCCGCGGCCACCTGGATGCAGACCGTCTCCGTCTCGCCCATCGGCTCGATCTCGTGGACGAAGCGCATCGGCTTGCCGCCGCCGGAGACGTCGTACGCCTCCCGCTTGCGGCCGAGACGGAACGGCACGATCCCTTCGGGCAGGCGGATGTCGAGGACGAACGCGTCGTTCCGGTACTCGACCGGGCGGCCGTTGGCATGGCCCGGAGTCCGGCCCGCCGCTTCCCGCCGGCGCCAGCAGGCGACGCCGCCGAGCGAGCGAACCAGAAAGACCACGTCGTCCCGCAGCCGCTCGGAGCAGGTCGTGTACTGGATGCGACACGTACGGCCGCTCCGCGTGACCGGACCGCCGTCGCTGTCCAGCAGCCCCTGCAGCACCGCGAGACGCACCTCGGCGCTGTTCATCAGGTAGCTCCGGGGCACGAACTTCGTGGTCGAGCGGGTGCCCGCGAGCCCCAGCTCGCGAAGCGCCACGGTGACCGGGTTGCGCACGATGACACCGCCACGCCGGCCGTTGACGTGACGCAGGGTGTAGTCGACACCACCCTTGTGGCGCAGCTCGATGTCGGGCAGCGCCGCCTCGAGGGCCTCCGCCAACTCGGCGTCGGCGGTGGCGAAGGCCGGAGTGGTGGTCGTCGTGAGGCAACCATCACCGAGCAACAGGCCGAGGGCGTACGCGTCGAGCGGCACCTCTTGCGGGACGAACTCCACCGCGTCGACCAGCGGAAGTTCGTAGCGGTGGACGGAACCGCGGCGCAGGTTGCCGATCATGTCTTCGGTCTGCACCACACGCCACGGGCGACCATGGCTGCGGTCGTCCACGGTGCGGACTGTCCAGAGGTGCTCGCCGCAGGCCAGCGTGGAGGCGCCGTCCTGGGTCGTCACCCGGTAGACCTGCTTGCGGCCCTGCGGATAGACCCCCAGCACCGGGGTCGGCAGGCCGTCGGAGCCGACGACCAGGTCACCGACCCGCAGGTCACCGATCTGACGCCAGCCGTCCGGCGTCAGAACACCGGCGGTGAGCGGCTGCGCCCGGCCACGCATGTAGGCCAGCGGCGCCACCTCGATCGTGCCGGCGGCCATCAGGCGCGGGATCGACTCGGGGTCGAGCATGTCGTGCAGCGCGTCGTAGAGCGGGCGCAGGTAAGGGTCGATCTTCTCGTTCAGGGTGCCGGGCAGGAAGCCCAGGCGCTCGCCGGCCTCGACGGCCGGGCGGGTCAGGATGATGCGGTTGATCTGCTTGGCGGTGAGGGCCTGCACGGCCTTGGCCATCGCCAGGTAGGTCTTGCCCGTGCCGGCCGGGCCGATGCCGAAGACGATCGTGTTCTCGTCGATGGCGTCGACGTAGCGCTTCTGACCGAGCGTCTTGGGACGGATGGTCTTGCCGCGACGGGACAGGATGTTGAGGGTGAGCACCTCGGCCGGGCGCTCGGAGGTCTCGTCCTCGAGCATCTGTGCCGTGCGGCGCACCGAGTCGACGCTGAGCGTCTCGCCCTTCTCGATGAGCTCGATCAGCTCGGAGAAGAGGCGCTCCGCGGTGGCGTTCTCGGCGGGGTCACCGGTGATGGTGATCTCGTTGCCGCGGACGTGGACGTCGCTGGCGAGAGTTCGCTCGATGAGCCGCAGGATTTCATCCTTGGCACCCAGGAGGTTCACCATGATCTTGGGGTCGGAGACCGAGATCTTGGTTTGCACCCGCGCTGAGCTGCTGGAGCCTGCGCTGGAAGGGTTCGGCGTACCGGTCATAGGGCGGCCTGGAAGGCCTCCGCCACCTGCTCTCGTTCTCTGCGTCACCCTGCCTGCTCTGCGGGGCACGGGCGGCGTGCTCTGAAGGATCGTGCCATCGTATCCGCTCGCCCGCCCGCTCGCCGATGCCATTATCGCTGGATCGGGCGGGCGGGCGGCGGTGATGCGCTAGAGCGGGCCGTCGGAGGCGAGGCCCCCGTCGAAGCCCTCCTGGAGCCGGGTGAAGCGGTAGGTGGCCCAGTGCATCCGGATGACCTCGCCGTCCCGGTCGCGGGTGAGGCGCAGCAGTTCCCCGGTCTCGCGGCCGGAGACGGTACGCAGGACGTCCGGCCGGTCCGCCAGCGGCTCGAAGATCGCGGGCGGGGTGTCGGCGGGCGCCTCGGCGGAGCGGGCCTGGAGCGCGCCCCCGTGCCAGGAGAAGAGGAACTGGGTGCCCTCGCCCCACCACGGGCCGAGCGCCGAGCGGTATTCCGGGGGCGCGGGCGGCGCGGCGCGCCACGGCCGGATCTCGGCGGGGTCGAGCTCGGCCGCGAGCCGCAGCAGCTCGGGCACCAGGCCGTTGATCTCGCCGGCGGTGCCGGAGGAGCCGAGCACCGCGGCGGCGAGGCCGGGCGGGAGGCCGTTGCCACGGCGGCCGTAGGCGCCGGCGAGGAAGCCGGGCATCGCGCCGTCGTGGCCGATGTCGACCACGCGCTTGGGGTGCGGGATCAGGATGAGGCCGAGGCCCCAGCCGATCGACCAGAGCGTCTCGTTGGTGGTCGTGGCCGGGAAGCGCATCTCCTCGAGCGTGGCGGTGGACAGGACCTTGCCGTCCGGGTCGGCGATCTCGGGGTGGGCGAGGAAGCCGGCCCAGGTGGCCATGTCGCTCGCGGTGCTCCAGAGCTGGGCGGCGGGACCGACCCCGCCGAGGTCGGTCTGCGGCTCGGGCCGGGCGGCGTCGGAGTAGGCGTCGACGATGTAGCCGACGGCGGCCTGCGCGGGCGGCTCGAGCGTGGTGCCGGTGAGCCGCAGCGGGTCGAGGATGCGCTCCTGCAGGACCGCGGCCCAGGTGCTGCCGCGCAGCTTGGCGACGAGCTGGCCGAGGACGGCGAAGCCGAGGTTGGAGTAGTGCCACCGGCGGGCGTTGGGCAGCACCCGCTCGGCGCGGTCGAGCTCGGCGATCAGGCCGGCGTCGTCGGGCGCGACGAGGGTGTCCCAGACGTCGCCGTACGGCTCGCGCTGGAACCCGGCGGTGTGCGAGAGCAGCCGCCGGACGGTGGCGTCGCCGTGCGCCGGCACGTCGAGGTGCTCGGCGATCGGGTCGTCGAGGTCGAGCAGGCCCTCGTCGCGGCACTGGAGCACGAGCACGGCGGTGAAGGTCTTGGTGATCGACCCGATCCGGAAGCGGGTGTCGGGCGTCAGTGGGTGTGCCGGGTTGCCGGAGTCGCCGACGGTGAAGACCCAGGGCTCGCGGTCGGCGCGGTGCAGCGCGACCGACAGGGCCGGGACGCGGCCGTCGGCCTGGGCCTTGCGGGCGGCCCGCTCGTAGCGGTCCTGCGCGCTCATCGGGGCGCCAGCATGGGACCGAGGGGCGCGCCGCCGAGGACGTGGCCGTGCACGTGGAACACTTCCTGCCCGGCGTACGGCCCGGTGTTGAACAGCAGCCGGAAGCCGTCGGTGAGAAGCCCCTCGGCCTCGGCCACCGCGGCGGCCGCGCTCAGCAGGCCGGCGGAGCCGGCCGGGTCCTCGCGGGCCAGGGTGACCACGTCGGGATGGTGGCTCTTGGGGATGACCAGCACGTGCACGGGCGCCTTGGGGTCGATGTCCCGGAACGCGAGGGTGGTGTCGGTCTCGTGCACGACCGTCGCGGGAATCTCGCCCGCGACGATGCGGCAGAACAGGCAGTCAGTGTCCACCTCCGGGATCTTAAGCTCCCTTGCGGGAACCACAGGGATGGGAGCGCTTCCATGGACGATGTCGAGCACCTGCTCGGGCAACTGAGCCTCGAGGAGAAGGTGTCGCTGCTCGCGGGGCAGGACTTCTGGTCGCTGCCGGCGATCGAGCGGATCGGGTTGCGCTCGCTGGTGATGTCGGACGGGCCGATCGGCGTCCGGGGCACCGGCTGGGCCCCGGACGACCCGTCGATCGCGCTGCCGAGCCCGACCGCGCTGGCCGCGGCGTGGGACGTCGAGCTGGCCGAGCGCGCCGGCCGGCTGCTCGGGCAGGAGTCGCGGCGCAAGGGGGTGCACGTGCTGCTCGGCCCGACGGTGAACATGCAGCGCACCCCGCTGGGCGGCCGCCACTTCGAGTGCTATTCGGAGGATCCGCTGCTCAGCGGCGAGATCGCGGCCGGCTTCGTGCGCGGCGTGCAGGGCGAGGGCGTCGGCACGACGGTGAAGCACCTGGTGGGCAACGACTTCGAGACCGACCGGATGGAGGTGGACGTGCGGATCCCCGAGCGGGCGCTGCGCGAGATCTACCTGGCCCCGTTCGAGCGGGTGGTCGACGAGGGCGGCTGGGGCGTGATGAGCGCCTACAACGGCGTGAACGGGCTGCCGATGGCCTCCAACGGGCCGCTCCAGCAGGGCGTGCTCAAGGACGAGTGGGGTTTCGACGGCGTCGTGGTCTCGGACTGGCGGGCCGCGCGCAGCACGGTCGGCGCGGCGCTGGGCGGCCTGGACATCGCGATGCCGGCGCTGGAGAGCCCGTGGGGCGAGAAGCTGGTCGCCGCGGTGCGGGCCGGCGAGGTGCCCGAGGAGATCATCGACGACAAGGTGCGACGGGTGCTCCGCCTCGCGCAGCGGGTGGGCGCCCTGGGGGACAAGCCGGGCGAATCGCCGGAGACGATCAACGGCGACGCGGTCGCGCACGAGGTGGCCGCCCGGTCTTTCGTGCTGGTGCGCAACGAGAACTACACGCTCCCCCTGGAGGCGGCTGCCCTGACGAAGGTCGCGGTGATCGGGGCGCTCGCCACCGACGCGCGGGTGCTCGGCGGCGGCAGCGCGCAGGTCTCGCCGCCGCACACGATCTCCCCGCTCGACGGGCTGTCCCGGGCGCTGTCCGGCGTGGACGTCGAATACGCGATCGGCGCCGACCCGCGCCCGTTCCTGCCCGCCGCGCACGGTCCGCAGTGGTCGGACACCCGCGTCACGGTCGGCGGCCACCACTGTTTCACCGTCAGCCCGGCCGCGGTGCGCTGGATCGGCTCGCTGCCCGGCGGCCTCGCCCCGGACGACGTCGAGTCGATCGTCCTGGAGGCCACCTTCGTGCCGGACGTCGCGGGCGAGCACACGTTCGCCGTCTCCGGCTTCGGCACGTTCCAGCTCACCGTCGGCGACAAGACGCTGTACGAGGGCTCCCTGCACCCGCCGGGCACCGGCCGCGCCGATCTGCTGCTGTCGCCGCGCGAGCAGCGCGCCACCGTCCGGCTGGAGGCCGGCGTCCCGGTGCCGGTCGTGCTCCGGCAGACGATCGAGCGGGGCCTGGCCCACTCGGTCGCGACCACGCTCGGCCACCGCCCGCCGTCGCCCGGCGCGGACGGGATGATCGAGGAGGCGGTGCGCCTGGCGGCCGGCTCCGACGTGGCGGTCGTCGTGGTCGGCACCACCGAGCAGGTCGAGTCGGAGGGCTTCGACCGGGCCTCGCTGGCGCTGCCGGGCCGGCAGGACGAGCTGGTGTCGCGGGTGGCCGCGGCCAACCCCCGTACCGTCGTGGTGGTCAACGCCGGATCGCCGGTGCTCATGCCGTGGGCCGAGGAGGTCGCCGCGGTCCTGCTCACCTGGTTCCCGGGTCAGGAGGCGGGCGCCGCGCTGGCCGACGTGCTGCTCGGGGTGGCCGAGCCGGGCGGGCGCCTGCCCACCACCTGGCCGCGCGACGAACAGGACTGCCCGGTGCTGGCGATCGAGCCGCGGGACGGCGTCGTCTCGTACGACGAAGGCGTCTTCGTGGGATATCGCGGGTGGCTGCGCTCGGGCGTGGCGCCGCTCTACGCCTTCGGGCACGGGCTGGGCTACACCACCTGGCGGTACGACGAGATGGCCGTCAACGAGACCGAGGCCGTCGTGACGCTCACCAACACGGGCGCGCGGGCCGGTCGCGAGGTCGTGCAGGTGTACGCGGGGCCGGCGCCGGTCGACCCGAACCGGCCCGAGCGGTGGCTCGCGGGCTTCGAGAACGTCGAGGCGCGCCCGGGCGAGACGGTCACCGTGCGGATCCCGCTGCCCCCGCGCACGTTCGAGATCTGGGACGGCGGCTGGCGGCGCCTGCCCGGCGACTACCGGGTCATCGCGAGCCGCGCTGTCGACGCGCCCCAGATCACCGCCACGCTGACGATCGGCTAGGAGCCGCCCAGCAACAGCAGGCGCAGCCGGCGCAGCAGATCGTCCGGCTTGAACGGCTTCACCACGTAGTCACCGGCCCCGACGTGGAACCCGAAGTCCACGTCGAGGTCGCGGCCGCGGCCGCTGACCATGAGCACCGGGATGCCGGTCGTCGCCGCGGAGGCGCGCAGCTGGTGGCAGACGGTGAGGCCGTCCAGGCCCGGCATGTCGATGTCGAGGATCACGGCGTCCGGGCGGCTCGAGCGGACCAGGTCGAGCGCCGTCGCGCCGTTGTCGGCGGCGATCACCCGGAAGCCGGCCCGCTCCAGCTTGAAGGTCATCAGGTCGCGGACGTCCTCGTCGTCGTCCGCGACCAGGACCACCGGGTCGTCGCCGGGCTGCCACGCGCTTCCCATGGCCGGCTCGTCCAGCCGGAAGGACAGTCTCATGGCCCCCTCATCGGCTGGGCCGCCGGATCCGCGAGGGAAAGCCGGACCCTAAGTGCGGCTCTGCCAGGCGGACCAGAGCGTGGCGTACCGTCCGCCGGCCGCGACGAGAGCGTCGTGGGTGCCCTCCTCGAGCACCGACCCGTGCTCGAGCACGATGATCCGGTCGGCGCCGGCGGCCTGGGTCAGCCGGTGCGCGACCAGCAGCGTGGTGCGGCCCTTCGTGGCGGCCAGCGCCGACTCCTCCAGCTCGCGCGCCCCGGCGCTGCCCGCCTCGGCGGTCGCCTCGTCGAGCACGGCGACCGCCGGATCGAGCAGCACCAGCCGGGCCAGGGCGAGCTGCTGGCCCTGCGCCGCGGTGAGCGGATGCCCGCCCTCCCCGACCACGGTGTCCAGGCCGGCGGGCAGGGCCCGCGCCCAGTCGAGGGCGCCCACCTGCTCCAGCGCGTGCTCGGCCTCCTCGCGGGTCGCGGACGGGCGAGCCAGCCGCAGGTCCTCGATGAGCGGGCCGGCGAAGACGTGCGTCTCCTGGCTGATGATCGCCACGACGCCGGGGGCCAGCCGGTCGACCGGGACGCCGCCGACCGACGCGGTGCCGGAGGAGGGCCGCAGGATGCCCGCGGCGATCGAGGCGACAGTGGTCTTGCCGGCGCCGGTGGAGCCGACCAGGGCGACCCGCTCGCCCGGCGCCACGCGCAGGCTGATGCCGTCGAGCACCGGCACGCGCTCGTCGTACCCGAAGGTGACGTTCCGCAGGGTCAGCTCGGCGCTCCCGGGCGGTTGCGAGCCGGCGGGCGCGACCGGCAGGGTGCCGACCCCGACCAGGCGGGCCAGCCCGGCGCCCGCGGCCTGGATCTCGTCGAAGGTGAACAGGATCATCGAGATCGGGTTGAAGAGCCGGTGGAACAGCACGGCGGCCGCGGCGGTCTCGCCCACGGACACCCAGCCGGAGCGCACGAACCAGAACCCGGCCACCAGGATCGTGGCGAGCCCGAGCAGCTCGGCCCGGTTGATCCGCCCGACGAAGCGGGTGAAGAGCGTGAACACGCCGACCGACAGGTCCCGGGCTCGTCCCGAGGCGACGTTCACGGCCTTCAGGTGCCGGCTTTCCAGGCGGTACGCGTGCACGGTGCGCACGCCCTGGAGGCTCTCCATGAGCAGCTGCGTCCGGGCGCCGATGGCCGACCGCTCGGCGGCGTAGATCGGCGCCGACCGGGGCAGATACCAGCGCAGCGCCAGCAGGTAGGAGGGCACGGCGGCGATGCCGGCCAGGCCCAGCCGCCAGTCCAGCCCGAACATGGCGACCACGCTGAGCACGGCGAGCAGCAGCGCGGAGATGACGGTCGGCAGCACCTCGCCGGCGGCGTTGCCCACGGCGGCCACGTCGGCGCCGACCCGGGAGAGCAGGTCACCGCGGCCGGCGCGGTCGAGCGTCTGGCCGGGCAGGCGCAGCGCGACGCCGACGGTCTGCTCGCGCAGGCTGGCGAGGATCCGCTCGCCGAGCCGGCTCACCAGCGTCGTGGTGGCCCCGGCCGCGATGCCCCCGACGAGCGCGGCACCGACCACGAGCGCGGCGATGGGCAGCAGGCTCGCCGGGTCGGCGTCGTCGCGCACGAGGTCGACGAGCCGGCCCAGGGCGGTGACCGGCACGACCGAGGCGCCCGCCGCGATCAGGCCGACCGCCACGGTGAGGGCGAGCTCGCCCTTGCGGGTGGCCAGCTGCCGGCGGAGCCAGCCCCACGTCTGCCGGGTCGACGCGACGGGCAAGGAGAGGTCGCTCATCGCAGGACTGCCGCCCGGTAGGTCTCGTCCGTCGCGGCCAGCGACGCGTGCGTGCCGGTGGCCACCACCTCGCCGTCGCGCAGCACGATCACGCGGTCGGTCACCGCGAGCAGCGCGGGGCTCGTGGTGACCAGCACCGTGCCCAGCGTCGAGCCCGGGCCGTGGCGCAACTCCTTGATCCCCCGCGCGATCGCGTGCTCGGTGACCGCGTCGACCGCCGTCGTCGGCTCGTGCAGCACCAGCAGCTTCGGCTCGGCGAGCAGGGCGCGGGCCAGCGCGAGCCGCTGCCGCTGACCGCCGCTCAGCGCCGCGCCGCGGTCCGCGATCGCGTGGTCCAGCCCGTCCGGGTGGGCCGCCACGACGTCGTCCGCGGCCGACGCCGCGAGCGCGCGCTGCACACCGGACCGGCCGGGGTCGATGAGGTTGTCGCGGATGGTGCCCGAGAAGAGCTCCGGATGGTGCGGGGCGACCAGCACGTCCGGCGAGCCGTCGTCGAACAGGGACACGAGCGCCGCGGCGTCCGGCTCCGCCACCACGCCGACGCACTCACCCCGTACGGCCGGGAGGGGATTGTGCGCCGCAGGCGGTTTGTGCGGGGAAACGCTGAGCACCGACGCGACCCGCTCGGCCGACGCCCGCGACGCGGCGATCCAGCCCGGTGCGGCCGAGAGCGTGCCGAAGGGCTCACCCAGGAACGCCGCCAGCCCGATCACCGTGACGAGCTCGCCCGCCGAGATGCGCCCGCTCAGCGCGAACCACCCCGCCAGGATGGCGATGCCGCAGGCCAGCAGCGTGCTCACCGTCGACGACGCGGCCTGGAAGCGGCCCATCGTGCGGGCGGCCCGCAGCGTCGCGTCCAGCGACTCCCGGCTCACCTCGCGATAGCGGTGCGCCGCCGCCTCCTGCGCGCCGATGCCCCGCAGCGGCCGCAGCCCGGTGACCAGGTCGGTCGCGAGCGACGCCGCCCGGCCGGCCACCTCCTGGCGAGCCGCCACCCGCCGCGTGATGCGCGGGGCCGCGCGCTGCAACGCCAGCAGCACCAGCGGCGTCCCGATCAGGACGACCAGTCCCAGCCGTACGGAGATGAGACAGAGCCCGACCGCGGAGATGGCCGTGGCGACCAGCGCGCCGAAGATCCGCGGCAGATAGTCGAGCAGGTAGGACGTGGTGTCCGCGTCGGTCGTCGAGATGGTCAGCACGTCACCGGTGCGCACCTCGGTGCGCGGATCGAGGACCTTGGCCGCGACCTCCAGGCGCAGCAGATGCGCCTCCTCGGCGATCGCGCGCATCAGGAGCCGGGCACCCATCCGGTACGCGGTGGTCAGCGCCAGGAAGAGCGCGGCCAGCACGCCGACCCAGAGCACCAGCTGCCCCAGGTCGCGGGTGGCCACCGCACGGTCGACGATCACGCCGATGAGGATCGGCACCAGCGCCTCGCAGGCCTGGTGCACGCCGATGAGCAGGCTGCCGAGCGCCACCCGGCCCCGGTTGCGGGCGAGCGCCCGCCACAGGATGTTCACGGCCATCGGGGGCGCGGAGCCCCGCTCGCGCATCGATGCGTGTCCCCGTCGTTGCCTAGCGTGACGTCGCGCGGCGCGAGACCCACTGCTTCCTCCCCCTTTTTTCAGCGGCGACCGGCCCCTTGTCCAGCGGCTGCCGCGATCTCGCCCGCACCGGTGCCGCCCGGGCTCGGCTCTCGTCGGCTATCGACCTTGGCCCGGCGGCCTCGCGAGATCAAGAGCGAAGGCTAGCCCAACCCGCCGGCGCGTTCATATTTCTCGTGCGACATCACAGTGAGTGACGAGGACCGCTTTTACTCTCCGTAATTCTCGCCTATAGTGGGATACGCCTGCTTCGCCCGGATTACACGTTAGGAACGCTCCCGATGTCGCTCCCCACCCTCAGCACCGACACCACGTACCGTGACCTCGCCCCGATGATTCACCGTCAGCGACTGGTCGTGGAGGGTTACCCGACGTATGTGATCACCGCCGAGCACATCAAGGACTACCTGAGCAAGCTCTCCGTGGTGACCGACATGATCACGCTGATCGAGCCGGTGACCCACTGCAGCGACCTGTACGGCTGGGCCGGCTGGATCCACTGGGAGACCTCCGGCGCCCACTTCTACTCGTGGGAGCGCCCCATCTCGTTCTTCAGCGTCGACATCTACACGTGCAAGGCGTTCGACCCCGCGAAGGTCGTCGAGTTCACCGCTGAGTACTTCCGCACCACCGAGATCGTCGCGAAGGGCTTCTGATGACCTACGCGCTCCCCGCCGCCGACCTCGCCCTGCGCTGCGCCGCCGCGCTCGGCGCCCACCCCTCGGCCGGGCGTTTCGTGGCCCTCGCCGTCGGCCCCTCCGACCCGCTGGCCGGCGTGGCCCGCACGGTCGAGCGCCAGGTGTTCGAGCAGTCGTTCGGCAACGACGCCGCCGAGATGGCCGCCGAGTACGGCCCGTACGAGGAGGCCAGCCTCTTCTTCCTGGTCCTCGACCGCCGCACCGGCCTGCCCGCCGGCGCCGGCCGCGTGATCGACGGCGGCGGCAAGACCCTCGACGAGGCGCCCGACCTGATCGGCAAGGACCTCTCCGAGATCGTCGCCGGCCACCACATGCACGACGGCAAGATCTGGGACTTCGCCACGGTGGGCGTGCTGCCCGGCTACCGCGGGGGCCGGTCCGGGCTGATGGTGAGCTCGCTGCTCTACCGCACGTTCCTCAAGGCAGGGCATCGAGCGGGGGTACGTCACCTCGTGGCGCTCCTCGACCACCGCGCGCACCGCAACCTGTCGCTGCTGGGCGTCCCGTTCGTCCCGATGGCCAACTCGGCGCCGTTCGCCTACCTGGGCTCCCCGTCGACGATGGCCCTGCACGTGCCGTTCGCCGACATCGAGCCCTCCCTGGCCCGCCAGAGCCGCCTGCTGCGCCGCGTCGGGGCACCCTTCGGCGGCGAGATCCGCGCCCGCGGCCTCCGCCGCCTCCTGATCCGCCGCCTCGGCGCCAAGATCTCCCACCAGGTCTCGACGGGCGCCGGCCTCGACGACCACATCGCCCTGCCGGGCCTGGAGCGCCGCCGCCCCCTCGCCAAGCACGCCTGACGCGCTCCGTATGTGACCGCCACCTTCATCAACGGTCGCGCGCGGGCTCCCGCACCACGGTCGAGCCCGGGCTCCCGCACTACGGTCGAGCCCGGGCTCCCGCACTACGGTCGAGCCCGGGCTTCGTCACCGCGCCACATCGGCCGGGGTGCACTTCACCAACGGTCGGGCACTGGCTTCCCCGCCGCACCACACCGGCCGGGGTGCAGTCTCACCAACGGTCGAGGCGGGCCGACAGCACCGACAGCGCCGCCACCCCCGCCGTCGAAGTGCGCAGCACCTCGCGGCCCAGCCGCACGGCCACCGCGCCGGCCTGCACGAACGTGTCCCGCTCGGCGTCGCTGATGCCGCCCTCGGGCCCGACCACCAGCACGATCTCGCCACTCGGCGGAAGGTCCGCGGCGGCGAGCCGCTCGGTGGCCTCCTCATGCAGGACAAAAGCGGCGGCCGCCGCCGAGAGCCGGGCCGCGACCTGCTTGGTGGAGCAGTCCGGATCGCCGCCCACCTCGGGCAGCCACGCGCGGCGGGCCTGCTTGGCGGCCTCGCGGGCGGTCGACACCCAGCGCTCCCGCGACTTGAAGCCGCGATCGCCCCGCCACTGCGCCACCGACCGCGACGCGGCCCACGGCACGATCTCGTCGACCCCGATCTCCGTCATGGCCTGGACCGCCAGCTCCCCGCGGTCCCCCTTGGCGATGCCCTGCACCACCACCAGCCGCGGATCGGGGGCGGCCACCCGCTCCCGCCCGACAACCTCGACGTCGACGCTGCCCCTGCCCACCGCGGTGACCCGGCCGGTCACTCTCCCCCCACGGCCGTCGGCGAGGATCAGCGTCTCGCCGGCCCGCAGCCGCTGCACGGTGGCGGCGTGATGACCTTCGGGACCGTCGAGCGTGCAGGTGGCCCCGACCGGCAGGGCGTCGACCAGGAAGAGCGGCGCGGACACCCCCGCACGCTATCGAACCGTCGGCGTGTCCCGCCGGTCAGTCACCCCGTTCCGTCGCCCTTGGGTGGCCGCCGATAGAGGCGGTGGATGTCCTCGTCGATCGCCGCCGCACCGGAGCCGCTGCCCGGGCCACTCCCCTCGGCGCCGCCCGCGCCGGCGCCCCCGGAGGCCGGCGAGCCCGCCCTGCCCGGCGTGCGCGCGCTTGAGGAGCCGGCGCCACCTCGGCTGTCGTGCACGGCGTCGATCCCCCCGCTGCCGCGGATCCGGGCCAGCGCCGCGTCCCACTGGTCCTCCTGCCGGCCGTCCCGGGCCCGCTTCCCTCGCGGGCGCCCCACGAAGTGATCCGGATGCGCCACCGTGGCCCAGATCAGCCCGACCACCACCGCGAGCGCCGCCAGCGCCCCCAGCCCCTGCGCGAAGTCCTCGAACCACTGGAACCAGGCCGGGTACAGCACCGCCTTGACCTCGGCGATCCGGTCCGTCTGCGTCGTCCACGTCAGCGTCTCGTAGTAGTCGCGCAGGTAACTCGGCTGGCTGGCGTCCGCCCCGATCCCCATCAGCGCGACCAGGAAGAACGCGATCCCCACCCCGAGCGCCCAGTTCCTGGCCCACCGCAGGCCCCGCCGGATCATGGGGGCGAGCAGGCCGTACGCCATGCCGGCCACCCCGAGCACGATCAGCGTGACGGCCGCGTCGCCGTCGCGGAGCAGGGCGGGCCAGTTCACCCCGTACTCCTGCTTGATCTCCGCCATCACCGCGGTGAGCCGTCGCGCGTCGGCCGACGCCCACCACGACAGATCGAGCACGCCCGCGCACACGAGCAGCACCCCGGCCGGCACCATCAGCCAGGCCAGCAGCGTGACCACCCGTACGCCTCGGAGCTCCTCGCTCCCCGTCATGACGGCATGCTAGTCCCGTAGCGGCCCTTCGCTCCACGTCCGAACGGCCGTAAGAATCGGCGGGCTCCGCGCATTACCCGGTGACGGATTCCTCGGAGGACAGGAGCCCCGTGACCGACCCCGACCCCAGCCGCCGCTTCACCGCCGCGTACCACGCACACCACGCGCGGGTCTACGCGTACGCGGTGAGCCGCGCCGGCCGCACCCTGGCCGACGACATCGTCGGCGACACCTTCCTGAGAGCCTGGCGCAAATGGGACGCCGTCCCCGCCGACCCCCTCCCCTGGCTGCTGGCCGTGGCCCGCAACGTGATCCGCGAGCGCTACCGCGACGAGGAACGCCAGGCAAGCCTCGCCACCGAGCTGCGCACCTGGACCACCGAGGCCGCCACCGACGTGGCCGACGACGTGGCCGAGCGCTGGGCGACCTTGGCCGCCCTGACCGCCCTCCCGGAGGACGACCGCGAGCTCCTCACCCTGATCGCCTGGCACGGCCTCACCCCCAGACAGGCAGCCCAGGTGATCGGTTGCTCCACACCCACTTTCTTCGTACGCCTGCACCGCGCCCGCAAACGCCTCCAGCAGGCCCTCACCTCCCCACCCGCGAATCCCCTTCGGACACCCGCCGCGCCCCTAGCCCTTGAACCGGCCCCTGCCATCCGATTTGTCGCCGATAACGGACTGGTCCCCCACTCTGGACGGGAGCACACCCGATGAGCCCGCGCAAAGACCTGCTCACCCTGCTCGCCGAGGCCCGCCCCACCAGCCTCGACCCCCATCACCGGCCCGACCCCGCCACGATCACCGCCCAGCCCCACCCAACCGCCCAGCCCCACTCAACCGCGCGGCCCTACCCAACCGCCGAGCACAGCGCGACCAGCCAGCCCTTCCCCGCCGCCGAGCCCCGCACAACCGGCCTGCCCAGCGCAACCCGCCGGCCCAGCGCAACCGCCGAGCACAGCGCGACCAGCCAGCCCTTCCCCGCCGCCGAGCCCCACACAACCGGCCTGCCCAGCCCAACCCGCCGGCCCAGCGCACCCGGCCAGCCCGTCCCCGCCGGCAAGTCCTGGGCGACTGGCCAGGGACGTCGCCTCCGCTTCCTGACCCGCACGCTGACACCCGTGGCCGCCCTCGGCGCGGCAGCAGCCGTGGCAGTCACGATCGCGATGTCCCCTCCCGACAATCCGCCCACATCCGGCGCGAACAACGCGATCGAGCCGTCCACTGGCGCCACAACGGACTCGCCCGTGCCGGACCCGTCCCGCGGCGACGCCTCGGCCGCGCAGCCCGACACCGCCCGCGAGATCCTTCTCGTCGCCGCCGAGCAGCTGTCCCGAACGACAGCGAAGTCCGGCCGCTACTGGCACACCGACACCGAGACCGGCGAGCGCGCCGACGTGGGCCGCGACTACGACGTCCTGCGCCGCCTGCGCGTTCGGACCTGGCAGCCCACCCGCCCCGGCATCGCGGGCGCGATGACCGGCCGTTCCCTCGGCGCCACCCCTCTCGACGAGGCCGCCTGGCGCGCCGACGGCTCCCCAGTGCAGTGGACGCAGAAGGCCCCCCAGGGCATGCCCGACGTCGTCATCAAGGCCGCCCCCGCCCCGCAGTGGGAGCCCGCCAGGCCCATCCCCGCCGACCGCGGCTACCCGCTGGCCGGCGGCACCGTCTCCGCCGCGGAGCTGGCCGCCCTGCCCGCCGACCCCGTCAAGCTGCGCGCCTGGCTGCTCGACCGCATCCACCGCACCGGCGGCACCGAATCCGAGCAGGAGGCCCTCTTCTGGAACGGCGAGGCCCTGCTGATCGAGCTGCCCGTCACCCCCCAGGTCCGCGCCGCCACGTACCGCATGCTCGCCGCGATCGACGGCGTCCGTTCCCTCGGCAAGGTCAAGGACCAGTCCGGCCGCACGGGCACAGCAGTCGCCTACGACCGCCAAGGCGACTTCGGCCGCGCCCAGACCCGCCTGATCATCGACCTGCCCACCGGCCGAGCCCTGGCCGAGGAGTCATGGTCCGTGGACACCGGCACCCTGCTGAGCTACCAGCTGATCCACACCGCCGACTTCACCGACGACCGCCCCTGAAGACGAAGCCGACCAACCCAGCGAACGCCCCCAAGACGAAGCCGACCAACCCAGCGAACGCCCCCAAGACGGAGCCCGACCAGCCCAGCACACGCCCCGAAGACAAAGCCGACCAGCCTGGCGAACGCCCCCGAAGACGAAACCGACCAACCCAGCAAACGCCCTCCAAGACAAAGCCGACCAACCCGGCAAACGGCGCGATCACCGCCGGCCGCCTGGGCCGACGATGAAGAGACCGCGGCGGACCAGGGCCCGGCCGCCTCCCGGACCGTGGGCGGGTGAGATGTGGCGGCACCTCACCCCTGCCTTGATCCGGGAGACGGGGATCGAGGGCCGCTCGTGAGGCGCCCAGCCGTCCTCCGGGACTGCCGGAGAGGCGGACTGCGTCGGCCGTGCCGGCGCAGTTCCCCCAAGCCGTGATCGACATGCCGATTCTCAGAACGCCAGCACTATTCGCCCTTTCGTCTCTCCTCTCGACTGCCGTTCCCAGGCCTCGCCGACCGAGGCGAACGGCACCACCTCGTGGTCCACGGCGAGGCGCCCGCCCGCCGCGTGCCCGGCGATCTCGTGCAACGACTCGGCCCGCTCGGCGGGCGTCAGCGCGTTGTTGGTGTAGCCGACGATCCGCAACGACCCGCTGCGGATCACTGCCGACTCGATCGGAGCTTCGGCACCCGCGGCGCCGCCCAGGTTGACCAGGCGCCCGCCGGGTCGCAGCACCCGCAGGGCGGCCGCGGCCGGCACGCCGAAGACCGGGTCGAGCACCAGGTCGACCGGTCCCTCCGCCGCCTCCCGCAGCCGTGCGGCCACCGTTGACACGTCGTCGCCGGGCGTGAACGGCACCGTAGCCGCCGCGCCAAGTTGCTCCGCCCGGGCTCGCGCGGCGGCCGAGCGGGCCACGGCGATCACCCGTCGCGCCCCGGCCAGCAGGGCGAGCTGCACCGCCGCCTGCCCCACCACGCCGCCGGCTCCCAGCACGACGACCTGCTCACCCGCCGTCAGCCCACCGGAGCGCACCAGCGCCGAGTGGGCCGCCACCGCCGACAACCCGAGGGCCGCGACCAGCCGGAGCGGAACACCCGGGGGCAGCTCGACGACATCGTCCGCGGGCACCGCCACCTCGGCGGCCATGCTGCCGTCCCCCGGGCGCATGCCCGCCGAGGTGGCGAACCAGACCGGCACGCCGTCGGCGCGGTGCCCGACACCCTGCACCCCCGGCACGTAGGGCGTCGCCGGCGTGCCGAAGTAGCTGGTCCCGGACGCGCAGAGCAGGTCGAGCGGGGTGATCGGCGCGGCCGACACCGTGATCGGCACCTGGCCGTCGCCGGGCGACGGCGCCTCGCGGTCCGCCGGCTCGGGCGGCCGGCCGCAGACGGTGAGCACGGCCGCGCGGATCATGTCGCGATGTCCGGGTACGGCAGCGCGAAGTGGGCCAGGCGCATCCCGAACGCCTTCTGGTATTCCAGCGGCGCGGTGTTGTCCCGCTCGAACATCGCGATGAACAGCGTCAGCGTGAGGAACGGGTGTGCGCCCAGCTCGAAGAGGCGTACGTGATCGTGCGCGATGAGCGCCTCGCGCTCGGCCTCCTCGAAGCGCAACCACGTGCTCGCCTCGCCGGTGTGGCAGTTGAGCACCGCGTTCGCCCGCTCCGCCTCCCACCACGTGACCAGCTCACGGGGCTCGTCGCGATAGCGCTCGACCAGCTCGGGATCGCGGTCCACCGTGTACAGGAACTTGTTCAGCAGGTACTTGCTCATGCGGAGCCTCCCTCGGCACGCGCTGCCGGCCCCGTGCCCGGTCCGCCGCGGCCGGTCATGCCGGAGCTCCGTTCGGGTACCAGGTGAAGTACGCCTCCATCGTGTGGAACAGGTCGAGTGTGTCGACGTGATCGGCCTTGGCGCCCGCGCCGGCCACGCCCATCATCAGCATGAAGTCCATGAAGCCGTGGGTGGCGTTGCCGGGCGCGTGCAGGCTGTCGAGCGTGACCTCGCGCAGGCAGTTGTCGAGGTCGCCCGTGGCGATCCACTCGACCGCCCGCTGGTCGAACTCCGGGTCGGGGCCGTGCGGCCCGAACTGGCGGGGCCCACCCAGCTCGAGCGACAGGTGCCCGGTCCCGATGATCGCCACGCGCAGGTCGGCGGGCCACGACTCGACGATCTCGCGGATCGCCTGGCCGAGCTGCACGAACCTCTTCGGCTGGGGCAGCGGCGGCGCGAAGATGTTGGTGTAGATCGGCACGATAGGCAGGTCGGCCTCGGGGCGCAGCGTGATGATCGGGCACGTGATGCTGTGGTCGATGCGCAGCTCGTTGCTGAACGCGAGGTCGAAGCCGGCGTCGAGGCCCGCCCGCAGCACGTGCGCCGACAGGTCCTCCTGGCCCTTGAGCAGCATGCGCGGCAGGCCGAACTCGCGCTCCTCGTTGTACCAGTTCGCGTCGTAGAAGGGCGCCTTGCCGACCAGGAACTGCGGCATGTTGTCGAGCCACAGCTGGTGGAAGTGGTCGGAGCCGACCATGACCAGCACGTCCGGGTTGGCCCGCGTGAGGGTCTCGCGGAACGCCAGGATCTTGCGGGTCCATTCGTCGGCGAAGGGCGGCCGGTCCTCGCCCGTCGCCGTGCTGGCCCGGTAGTAGAACGGATGGTGTGTGGAGGCGATGACCGCGACGATGCTGGCCATAGTCGGTCCTCTCAGGATGCGGTTCGGGGTTCGTAGACGGCGTTGCGGTCGACGGTGCGGTAGATCTCCATGCCGAGCGGGCGGCGCCGCTCCTCCGCCAGGTGCCCGAGCAGACCGGCCGCCCGCGCCAGCAGGGCGAAGCCGCGCAGCAGGTCGGTGGGGAGCCCCAGGTCGGCGAGCGCCGCGCCGCACACCCCGGCGCCGTTGAGCGGAAGCTTGCGGCCGAGGACCTGCGGATGGACCCGGCCGATCGCCTCGAACAGGCGCAGGTGCGGCCCGCGCAGCCCCTCCTCCTCGGCGATGGCGATCAGCACGGGGGTGCGCGGGTCCCGGTCCTTGTGGACCGGGTGGCCGAGGCCGGGAACGAACCGTCCCTCGTCCTTGGCGCGCCGCACGGCCTCCAGCGCGATGAGGTCGTAGTCGCGCTCGGTGCCGGCCTCGATCAGCGTCTCGGCGAGGAACCGGCCGCAGTCCTCCGTCACGCCGAGGAAGCGGGAGCCGCCGCCGAGCAGGCCCGCGGCGAGGGCGCCCTGCAACGCCTCGGGCGCCGAGAGGTAGGTCAGGCGGGCCGCGATCGCGGTCGGCGTGAACCCGTGGTCGGCGAGCGCCACCAGCACCGCCTCGAAGACGCGCACCTCGCCCGGGGTGGGCCGCCGGCCCGCCACCAGCCAGTAGGCCAGCTCACCGAAGCCCACCTTGCCCATCAGGTCGGCGGCCAGATCCTTGCCGAGCAGCGAGATGCTCGTGGGCGTCGACGTGCCGATGCCCGTCGGAAAGGTCAGCTCCTCAGCCACTTGCGGATCTCCTCGCCGTGTTCGTCCAGCCCGGGCGGCGGCAACTCGTAGCGCGCCGGGGTGCCGGAGAAGGTGATGGGGTTGCGGACGCCGGGCACGCCGCCGACGGTGACGACCGGGTCGAGCCCGAGCTCCTCGGCAAGCGCGACCCCGCCGTCGACGGTGTTGATCGGGGCGCACGGCACCCCGGCCGCGATCAGATCGCGGAACCATTCGTCCTTGGTACGGGTGACCAGCCGCTCCACGAGCAGCGGCCGCAGCTCGTCGCGGTTGGCCGTGCGGTCCTGGTTGCGCCCGAAGCGCGGGTCGGACGGCAGGCCGGGCACCCCGAGCACCTGGCACAGTTTGCGGAACTGCCCGTCGTTGCCCGCGATGACGATCAGCTCGCCGTCGGCGGTGGGCAGCGGCTCGTACGGGAAGAGGCTGGGGTGCGCGTTGCCCATCCGGTAGGGCACCGTGCCGCCGGCGACGTAGCCGCTGGAATGGTTGACCAGGCCGGAGAGCGCCGAGCTGAGCAGGTTGACCTCGACGTGCTGGCCGCGGCCGGTCTCGCCGCGGTGGTGCAGGGCGGCGAGAATGCCGATGTTGGCGTGCATGCCGGCCATCACGTCGAAGACCGAGATGCCGGCGCGGTACGCCGGGCCGTCCGGATCACCGGTGAGGCTCATCAGGCCCGAGATGGCCTGGATCATCAGGTCGTAGCCCGGCAGTCCGGCGCCGGCGCCCGGCCCGAAGCCGCTGATGCTCGCGTACACGATCTGCGGGTTGGCCGTGGCGACGGACTCGTAGTCGAGACCGAAGCGGGCGAGGCCGCCGGGCCGGAAGTTCTGGATCATCACGTCGGCCCGCCGGGCGAGCTCACGCGCGGCCGCGAGATCGTCCGGATCCTTGAGGTCGAGGGCGATCGAGCGCTTGTTGCGGTTGATGCCCAGGTAGTACGTCGAGACGCCGTCGCGGGTGGGCGGTATCCAGGTGCGGGTGTCGTCGCCGTCCGGCCCCTCCACTTTGATCACCTGCGCGCCGAGGTCGGCCAGCAGCATCGTCGCGTAAGGGCCGGCGAGGATCCGCGAGAAATCCGCCACCAGCAGGCCGTTCAGTGGTCCCATCGGTCAAACCGCCGTCCTGCGGACATCTGTCCGCCGGACCAGCCTTGACCAAGATCTGCTGGCTGTCAACGCTTATTGATCTCCTGGAAACCGGCCATTGACACCGCCGATACGCCGGGACGAGACTGGCGCGGACTCGTTGTCCGCTTGACGGACAACCGTCCGAAGGGAGCTGCGATGAGCGCGAACGACCGGCCGGTGATCCTGCGCAACGGCCTGGTTCTCACCATGGACGATTCACACACCGTGCTGCCGGGCGCCGACGTGCTCGTGGTCGACGGCCGGATAGCCGAGGTCGGCGCCGGCCTCACCGCGCCCGGCGACGCTCTCGAGATCGACGCCTCCGGCGGCGTGATCATGCCGGGCATGATCGACACCCATCGGCACATGTGGCAGACCGCGATGCGCGGCTACGGCGCCGACTGGACCCTCACCCAGTACTTCGTCTGGTACTACCTGGAGTCCGGCAAGCTCTTCCGCCCCGAGGACATCCACGCCGGCAACCTGCTCGCCGCGATCGAGGCGATCGACGCCGGGGTCACCACCACTGTCGACTGGTCACACGGGCTGCAGACCGCCGACCACGCCGACGCGGCGGTCGACGCGCTCGAGGCGGTGCCCGGCCGGTTCGTCCTCGCGTACGGCAACATCCAGCAGGGACCGTGGGAGTGGGCGACCTCCGGCGCGTTCCGCGACTTCCACCGCCGCCGGATCGACGGCGGCAAGCTCGCCGGCTTCCAGATGGCCTTCGACGTCACCGGCGACCCCGCCTTCCCCGAGAAGGCGGCGTTCGAGGTCGCCCGCGAGCTGGGCGCAGCCGTGACCACCCACGCCGGCGTCTGGGGCGCCACCAACGACGACGGCATCCGGCTGATGCACGAGAACGGCTTCATGGGTCCCACCAATGTGTACGTGCACGCGGCCACGCTGACCCACGACTCGTACAACCGGATCGCCGCCACCGGGGGATCCGTCTCGGTCTCCACCGAGAGCGAGCAGAGCGCCGGCCAGGGCTATCCGCCCACCTTCCAGCTGCGCCACCACGACATCCCGGTGTCGCTGTCGATGGACACGAGCGTGTGGTGGAGCGGCGACCTCTTCTCGGCGATGCGCACCACGCTCGGCGCCGACCGTTCCCGCGAGCACCTCGAGGCCCACGCCAAGCAGGACACGGTCACCCACTGCCACCTGCGCGCCGAGCAGGTCGTCGACTGGGCGACCCGAGGCGGTGCCCGCGCTCTCGGCATGGACTCGCGGGTCGGCGCGCTCAACCCGGGCCGCGACGCCGACGTGGTGCTGATCAAGAACGACGCCTCGCCGGTGATGTTCCCGATCCTCCACCCGTACGGGCACGTCGTGTTCCAGGCGCAGCGCGGCGACGTGCACACCGTGCTGGTCGGCGGCAAGGTCGTGAAGCAGGACGGCCGGCTGGTCGGCGTCGACCTCGCGGCGGCCCGCGCCAAGGTCCAGGCGACCGTCGACTACCTGCGGGAGGCGCTCGGCGAGGAGGCCTGGCAGCGCGGGATGAACCCGGACGTCCCCGAGACGGCGGTGCGCGAGAACCCTTACCAGTACACCGAGTGGGACGCCGGTTCGGCGCAGTGGAAGCATTAGAGCATGACCGACATCGGAAGGGGCGCGGGCACCGACTTCATCGAGGCTCTCGCGCGTGGCCTCGACGTCCTGCGTTCCTTCCGCCCGGGCCAGCCGTCGATGACGCTGAGCGACATCGCGGCCGAGACGGGGCTGGCCCGTCCGACGGTCCGCCGCATCCTTCTCACGTTCGAGGCGCTCGGGTACGCCCGTAGCGAGGGCCGGGGCTTCGCGCTCACCCCGAGGGTGCTCGAGCTCGGCATGGCATATGTGAACTCGCTCAACATGTGGGAGGTCGCCCGGCCGCACATGGAGGAGCTGGTCGGCGTCACCGGCGAGTCCACCTCGATGGCCCAGCTCGACTGCAGCGACATCGTCTACGTCGCCCGGGTCGCGGTACCCAAGATCGTGACGCTGGCGGTCTCGATCGGCACCCGGTTCCCCGCCCTGGCGACGTCGATGGGCAAGGTCCTGCTGGCGGCGAAGGAACCCGCGATCGTGCCCGCGATCCTCGCCGAGCCCTCCCGGTCCGGCATCGTCCCGCGCTACAACCCGTCCCTGAACAGCTTCATGGACGCGCTCCTGGAGGTGCGGGCCCGCGGCTGGGCGCTCGCCGACCAGGACCTGGCGCCCGGCATACGGTCGGTCGCCACCGGCGTCCGCGACGGCAACGGCCAGGTCATCGCGGCGATCAACGTGACCGTCCACGCCGCCGAGACGTCGGTCGAGACCTTGGTCGAGAAGCACCTGCCCCACCTGCTGCGCACCGCCGCCGACATCAGCGCCGACTACGCCCGCCTCGCCACGGTCCCCGCCACCACGGTCTGACCCACAACCCGCCGACACAACCGGAGCAGCAACCGCCGACACGACGGGAGCGGCGACCGGCGACAGGAGCGGCGACCGGCGACAGGAGCGGCGACCGGCGACGCGACGGAGGCGGCGACGGCGATCGGCGACCGCGACAGGAACGGCGACCGGCGACGGCCGGCGACGGCCGGCGACGCGACCGCCGACGGCGGCCGGCGGCACGGTGCTTGACGCGGGGCGCCGCGGGGTATGAGTGAATTTCATGAAGCTGGTGTCGGAGCTCTTCGAACCGGAGCCGCCGCGCTGGGGACTGCGCGGCGACCCGTGGGTGTGGCGCGCTATGGCCGAACGGCTGGCCACCACCTACCTGCCGCCCTCGCTCGGCGAGATCGAACGGCTGCTCTACGCCGAGTTCGACCGGTTGGTCGGCGTCCATCTCGCGACCGAGACCACCGAGTGGGTGGTGCGTGAGGAGTTCGCCCACGGCGGCGTCTCCAGCGGCGCCGTCCACCTCGACACATGGCGCGCGGACCTGATGCCCCTGCTCCTCGACCGCGCGAGCAGCAAGGTCGCCGGCTGAGCCCAGCCCGGATCAACTAGCGAGCAGAGCGGCCGGCCGAGCTCGGCCGAAACAGCCGAGAGCGGCCGCCCGAGCACAGCCGGAACAACCGGGAGCAGCCGCCCGAACGCAGCCGGAACAACCGGGAGCAGCCGCCCGAGCACGGCCGAAACAGCCGGGAGCGGCCGGCCGCGCGGAGCAGCGGAGCCGCTGCCCGGCGCGGAACCGGACCGCCGGCCGGTGGATCAGTGGCCGTTGAAGGCGTCCCGCATGCGGCTGAAGAAGCCGCCCTGCTTGCTCAGCTCGGCCACGTCCTCGCCGCGGGTCTTGGCGAACTCGCGCAGCATGCGCTCCTGGTCGGAGGTCAGCTTCGTCGGGGTCTTGACGTCGAGGTGCACGAAGAGGTCGCCCCGGCCCTGGCCCCGCAGGTGCGGGACGCCCTTGCCGCGGATGCGCAGCGTGCTCGCCGGCTGGGTGCCGGGCTTGACCTCGATGCCCTCCTCGCTGTCCAGCGTCTTGATCGTGAGGCGGGTGCCGAGGGCGGCCGCCGTCATCGGCAGCGTCACTCGGCAGTGCAGGTCGTCGCCCTTGCGCGAGTAGACGTCGTGCGGGCGCTCGTGGATCTCGACGTAGAGGTCGCCGGGGGTGCCGCCGCCGGGGCCGACCTCGCCCTGCTGGGCCAGGCGGATGCGCATGCCGTCCTCGACGCCGGCCGGGATCTTCACCGTCAGCGAGCGGCGGGTGCGGACGCGGCCGTCGCCGGCGCACGTGGGGCAGGGGTGCGGGATGACCGTGCCGTGGCCCTGGCAGGTCGTGCACGGGCGCGACGAGACCACCTGGCCGAGGAACGTGCGCTGCACGCTCTGCACCTCGCCCCGGCCGCCGCACGTCTCACATGTCGCCAGGTGGGTGCCCGGCGCCGTACCCGCGCCCGAGCACTGGGTGCAGAGCACCGCCGTGTCGACCGTGATCGGCGCCTCGACCCCGAACGCGGTCTCGTTCAGGTCGAGCTCGAGCCGCAGGATCGCGTCGGCACCGGGACGGGTGCGGGGGCGCGGTCCGCGTCCGCCGCCGCCCGCCGCCGTACCGAAGAAGGCGTCCATGATGTCCTGGAAGCCGACGAACGGGCCGCCGGCTCCGCCCGGGCCGCCCGGTCCCATGCCGCCGCCGGGCGCGAGCGGGTCGCCGCCCAGGTCGACGATCTGGCGCTTCTGATCGTCGGAGAGGACCTCGTACGCCGCGTTGATGTCCTTGAACTTCTCATGCGCTTCCGGGTCGGGGTTGACGTCCGGATGGTACTGCCGAGCCAGTTTGCGGTACGCGCGCTTGATCTCGTCGTCGGTGGCTTCCCGGCTCACACCGAGAATGCCGTAGTAATCCTTGGCCACGGGCTCCGCAATCCTCGTCAGTTTTGTGCTAGAAGGTCGCCCACGTAGCGTGCCACCGCGCGCACGGTCGCGATGGTGCCGGGGTAGTCCATCCGGGTGGGGCCGAGCACACCGAGCCCACCCACGATCGTCGCCCCGGGGCCGTACCCGGTGCTGACCACGGACGCCGACCGCAGGTTGTCGATCTCGTTCTCGTCACCGATCCGGACCCGGGTGGTGCTCGGTTCCAGGTCGCCGATCAGCTTCAGCAGGATGACCTCTTCCTCGAGGGCCTCGAGGACGGGGCGCAGGGTGCCCTGGAAGTCGAGCACGCCACCCCTTGTCAGGTTAGCCGTCCCCGCCAACGCGAGGCGTTCCTCACTGCGTTCCACCAATGTCTCGAGCAGCACCGAGGCCAGGCACGCCATCGTGGCCCGGCTCTCCGGAGCGCAGTCGTCGACCAGGCCCTGCACGAGCGGCGGGGTGTCGGCGAGCTTCTTGCCGGCCAGCTTCTCGTTGACCCGCCGGCGCAGGTCGGTGACGTCGTCGGCCGGCACCGGGGAGGGCAGCTCGACCAGCCGCTGCTCGACGCGCCCGGTGTCGGCGATCATCACCAGCATGATCCGCGTGGTGGAGATCGGCACGAGCTCGAGGTGGCGCACCGAGGAGCGGGCCAGCGACGGATATTGCACCACCGCGACCTGGCGGGTGAGCTGGGCCAGCAGCCGCACCGTGCGGTGGACGACGTCGTCGAGGTCGACGGCACCGATGAGGAACCGCTCGATGGCGCGCCGCTCCGCGGGGCTCAGCGCCTTGACCTTGGAGAGGCGGTCGACGAAGAGCCGGTAGCCGGCGTCGGTGGGCACCCGGCCGGCGCTGGTGTGCGGCTGCCGGATGTAGCCCTCCTCCTCGAGCACCGCCATGTCGTTGCGCACGGTGGCCGGGGAGACGCCGAGCTGGTGACGCTCGACCAGCGCCTTGCTGCCGACGGGCTCCTGCGTCTCGACGTAGTCCTCGACGATCGCCCGAAGCACCTCGAGCTTGCGGTCATCGAGACTCATATGACCCCTCCCCCAGGACTCTGTCCCATCGCTGGCACTCCGGCTGACCGAGTGCCAGTCTACGTCGCCGCGGACGGCAACGCGATGATCGAGTGCACTGTCTATTCATCCACCTGATCAGCATGTCGCCCTCGACCACGTTGAACTGCGGCCCTACGGTGGCAGCCATGACAGAACCACCTCGCCCGCCGGGTGAAGGCAACAACCCTGGGAACGGGCCGAACGACCCGACCACGCCGTTCAACCCTTACGCGGCTAACGACCCGGCTTCCGGTTCGACACCGCCGCCGTACAACCCGCCGCCGGGCTACGGCCCGCCGCCGGGTCCGCCGCCGCCCGGCTACCAGCCTCCGGGATACGAGCCCCCGCCCGGCTACCAGCAGCCGGGATACGGCCAGCCCTACAAGGGCTACGGCGGCGCCTCGCAGGACGACCGCACGTGGATCCTGGTCGCCCACTTCGGCGGCGCCGGTGCCGCGTTCCTCGGCGGTGGCCTCGCCGGCTGGATCGCACCGCTGATCTCGCTGCTGGTCCGGGGCAACCAGTCGCCGGCCGTGCGCGCCGAGTCGGTCAAGGCGCTCAACTTCCAGATCACCTGGGCGATCGTCACCCTGATCGGCTGGGTCACGGCCTGCGTGGGCATCGGCTTCCTCATCATCGCGGCGGCCGCGCTGATCGCCATCATCTTCGGCATCATCGCCGGCGTGAAGGCCGGCAACAACGAGCCGTACAACTACCCCATGTCGCTGAATCTCATCAAGTGACCGGGCCGGGCACGGGGGCCCGGCGCCCGGCGCTCACACGACGTCGCGGATGACGGCGTCGGCCAGGAGCCGCCCGCGCAGGGTCAGCTCCAGACGGCCTTTGTCGTACGCCGTGGGGTCGAGCAGCCCGTTCGCCAGGGCCTGCCGCGCGCCGGCCGGGTCGACCCGGTCGAGGGCGATGCCGTCGCGCAGCCGTACGCGCAGCATCACGTCCTCGACGTGCCGGTCCTCATCGGTGAGCAGCTCACGGGCGTGGCCGGGCGAGACGCCGCCGGCCAGGCGCGTCGCGTACGTGGACGGGTGTTTGACGTTCCACCAGCGCACCCCGCCGACGTGGCTGTGCGCGCCCGGCCCGAGACCCCACCAGTCCGCGCCGGTCCAGTAGAGCAGGTTGTGCCGGCAGCGGGCCTCCGGCGAGGTGGCCCAGTTCGACACCTCGTACCACTCGAAGCCGGCCTCGCCCAACGCCGCCTCCGCGGCCAGATAGCGGTCGGCGGCGACATCGTCGGAGGGGTACGGGATCTCGCCGCGCCGCATGCGGGAGGCCATCCGGGTGCCGTCCTCCACGATCAGGGCGTACGCGCTGACGTGGTCAACACCCGCGTCGATCACCGCCCGCAGCGACGCGGCGAAGTCGCCGGCCGTCTCGCCGGGCGTTCCGTAGATGAGGTCGAGGTTGACGTGCTCGAACCCGGCCTCGCGCGCCTCGATCGCCGCCTGCGGGGCGCGCCCGGCGGTGTGCTTGCGGTCCAGGATGCGCAGCACGGCGGGCGCGGCCGACTGCATGCCCAGCGAGATCCGGTTGAAGCCGTGCCGGCGCAGGGTCCGCAGGTAGGAAAGGTCCACGGACTCCGGATTGGCCTCGGTGGTGATCTCGGCGCCCGGCGCCAGTCCCCAGGCGTCGTCGATGCCGTCGAGGATCCGCCCGAGGTCGTCGGCGCTCAGCAGCGTAGGCGTGCCGCCGCCGAAGAACACCGTGTCCACCTGCCCGGGTTCGACCACGCGGCTTGCCAGGGACAGTTCGGACAAAACAGTCGACGCGTACGAGTCCCGGCTCGCCCCGCCGCCCAGCTCGGCGGCGGTGTACGTGTTGAAGTCGCAGTAGCCGCACCGGCTCGCGCAGAACGGCACGTGGACATAGACGGCAAATCCGTTCTTGCCGACTGCGGCCGTGGCGGAATCGGGAAGCGACCCGTCCTCGGGAACGGGGGAACCATCGGGAAGTGCGCCGGCCATCCGTCAAGTGTGCACGCCTACCGTTAAGGTGCCGCCATGGCTCTGGTCCGTACCGTCACCGACGCCGGGGTGACCACCATGACGCTGGACAGCCCCGCGAACCGCAACGCCCTCTCCACCCCGCTGATGCGCGAGCTGCTGGACGCGCTCGCCGAGGCCCTGACCGACGCCTCGGTCCGGGCCGTCGTCCTGTCGCACACCGGCCCGGTCTTCTGCTCCGGCGCCGACCTCAAGGAGACCGCCGAGGCGCGCGCCACCGGCCGCGTCCCCGCCGAGATGCTCGCCGACGTCCTCGCCGCGCTCTGGGAGTTTCCCAAGCCCGTGGTGGCGCGCGTCGGCGGCCCGGCGCGCGCCGGCGGCCTGGGCCTGATCGCCGCCGCCGACATCGCCGTCTGCACCACCGAGGCGACGTTCGCCTTCTCCGAGGTACGGCTCGGCGTCATCCCCGCCGTGATCAGCGCCACGGTGCTGCCCCGCCTGGCGCCGCGCGCCGCCGCCGAGCTCTACCTCACCGGCGACGTCTTCGACGGGCGCCGGGCCGCGGAGATCGGCCTGGTCACGGCCGCCGTCCCGGCCACCGATCTGGACGCCGCGGTGTCCCGCTACTGCGACAGCCTGGTGCGCGGTGGCCCGCTCGCGCTCGCCGGCGCCAAGCAGTTGCTCAGGCGTACGCCCAAGGAAAGCGTCCGTGCCGACCTCGCCGAGCTGTCCGAGCGCTCGGGTGGATACTTCCGGTCGGCCGAGGGCCGGGAGGGCGTGGCAGCGTTCCGTGAGAAGCGCGACGCGGCCTGGATCCCGCGGCAGTGACGGCTCCGGGGTGACCTCGTTGACTACTCTTGTTGCCTGAACAAACCTTTGGGGGGTGTGGGTGCGCAAGACACCCGTCGTGGCGCTCGCGCTGGTCGCGCTCGTCGGCGCGCTGGGCGTGTTCGTGGTGGTCCGCACGTTCTCGGGCGAGATCAAGCTACCTCGCATCGGCCCCGAGTGCACCGTGCGCGCCGACGGCGAGGTCACGCTCGACTACGTGCAGATGGCCAACGCCGCGACGATCACCGCGGTCGGGGTGCGCAAGGGCATGCCCGAGCGGGCGGTGGTGATCGCGCTGGCCACGGCCCTCCAGGAGTCGAAGCTGGAGAACCTCGACACCGGCGACCGCGACTCCGTCGGTCTCTTCCAGCAGCGCCCCAGCCAGGGCTGGGGCTCGATCGAGAAGATCAAGGACCCGCGGTACTCGGCCGACAAGTTCTACACCGCGCTCAAGAAGGTCAAGGGCTACCAGAAGATGCGCGTCACCGACGCCGCTCAGAAGGTGCAGCGGTCGGCCTACCCCAACGCGTACGAGAAGTGGGCCGACGAGTCGGCGGTGCTGGCCAAGGCCCTGACCGGCCGCGCGACCGGCGCGGTGGAGTGCTCGGTGAGCGGGTCGCCCGTGCTGCGCGGCGCGGCCGCCTCCGCCGCGCTGATGGAGGGCCTGCGGCTCGACTGGGGCAAGGGCCTGACCGAGGCTGCCACGTCCGGCCCGGCCGCCGGCGTCACCGTGGCGGTTGCCGACGCGAGCACGGGGTGGCGCTATGCCCACTGGCTCGTCGCCCATGCCTCCGCCACCGGCCTCGAACGGGTACGTTTCGCCAACCTCGAGTGGCACGCACCGGACGGCAAGTGGCAGGCGGTGACCGCGCAGGGTGGCACCGACGCCGGCCGTGTGATCGCCGAAGTGTTCCATTGACGTCCGATTTTCGGTGCGTGGCCGGAAATTTCGGGCCGTTTTTCCCTCACCCTCGGTGAGGAGAGCCGATTTAGGTACGCAGTTGCGTAGCGTATACATCGACGTGGACAGACAGCTACCGCCCTGGTACTAAGAAGGGCGTGTCGAGGGCGATCGAATGGATCCTGCTGGGTTCTGCCAGCTGTACGGCGATCATCTGCGGTGTGCGGTGGCATCGTCCCGCCCGCAGATGGCCGTGGCTGCTGCTGGCCGCCGCCGTCGCCGGCCTCGCCACCGGAGACGTCTTCTACGCGTTCGGTGAGCACACCGTCGCCGACGCCTGCTACCTGGCGATGTACGTGATGGTCGCGCTCGCGCTGCTCCAGTTCACCAGCGGCGGCTCGCTGCTCGACGACCGCGCCCGGCTGATCGACCTGCTCGCGTTCGCCTGCGCCGGCCTGCTCGTGATCTGGGTCTTCCTGGTCAACGACGCCGCGGAGCTCGGCCAGATCTCCGCGGCCGACGTGATCGGCACGGTCCTGCTCGTCGCGGTGGCCGTGCGCCTGCTGCTCGCCACCGGCCGCAACGTCTCGGCCGGGCTGCTGGTCGTGGGCTCCGTCGGCCTGCTCGCGAGCGACATCGCCTATCCGCTGGCGCCGGGTTCCTGGGCCGAGACCGGCTTCCGCGTCCTCTACGTGACGTGGGGCCTGGCCGCCCTGCACCCGTCGATGGCCCGGGTGACCCAGCCCATGACTCCCCGCCCGCCGGCCTGGCACGGCCACTGGGCGGTGCTGCTGGTCGTCTCGGTGGCCACCCCGCCGCTGGTCCTCTTCATCGAGTCGATCACCGGCGCGGTGGAGGACGGCGTGGCCATCGCCGCGGCGGGCGCGATCACCCTGACCCTCACGATCACCCGCCTGGCCGACGCGGTGACCCTCAACAGCCGCGCCCTGGCCCGCGAGCGCGGCCTGCGGGGCGCGAACGCCGACCTGGTGGCCGCCGCCGACCTGCCCTCGGTCGACGAGGCGGTCCGCTCCGCGGTCGTGGCGCTGATCCCGGCGCAGCTGGTGCGGCGTGTGGTCTTTGCCACGGACGACCGCCAGCTGGCCCTCGAGGCGCTGCCGCCCGCACCGTCCGGTCGCCGCCCGCGCAGCTGGTGGACCGACGAGTCGGCCTCCGAGGAGGCGACGCTGGTCTGCCCGCTGTGGCTGGAGCCGCTGGCCGTGGCCCGCCCGAGCGGCGGCGCGCTGGTGCTGACCGGCCGCCGCGACGCCCTGGCCGCCGCCCGGGACGCGCTCGAGGTGCTCGCCGGCCAGGCCGCCCTGGCCCTCGACCGGATCAGCCTGGTCGAGGCGGTCGGCCGCCGCGACAGCGACCTCTATCTGCGGGCTGTGATCCGCAACACCGCCGAGCTGATGCTGGTGCTCGACGAGGATCAGCGGGTCCGATACGCGAGCCCCGGCCTGCACGACCTCCTCGGCGACGACGACCTCTCCCCGCTGTCGACCTTCGCCGACCTGGTGGATCCCGACGACCAGGGCCAGATCCGGCGTGCGTTCGCCACGGGCGGCGACGGCACCATGTTCTGCGCCCTGCGCCGCCCCGACCACAGCCGGGTGCTGGTCGAGGCCACCTACCGTGACCTTCGCGAGGACCGCCTCGTCCAGGGCTTCGTCGTCACGATGCGCAACGTCACCGAACGCCACAACCCGGCGGAGAGCCTCCCCCACCGGGAACATCTGGACGACCTGCCGGCCTGGGTCAACCGGCGCAGCGCCCAGCACAAGTTCCGGTACTGACCGGCTTCCCTCTGCACGACGAAGCGCCGGACCGTGTGGTCCGGCGCTTCGTTTCCCGGGCGCTGGTGGGGCGCCCGTGCGTCACTTATCGGGTGAGGCGGCGACGACCGCCGACACCCGCCACCAGGGCAACACCGATCGCGGCCAGGACGACCTGGAAGAACAGCTCGATCCAGTCGAAGCCCTTGGTGTCCGCGACACCGGTCGCGCGGGCGATCACGGTGCCCAGCAGCGCGGCCACGACACCGATGACCAGGGTCAGCCAGAGCGGGATGTTCTGCTTGCCCGGAACTACCAGGCGGCCCAGGGCGCCGATGATCAGACCGACGATGAGGGCGGTGATGATACCGGTGACAGTCATTGGGGGTTCCTCCTCGGGGGTGGAGCAGTTGTTGCGTCCGTCGGCCCCATGTGTTCCCGACCACCCCGAAAGCCAAACCGCCCTATTTCTTGTTTGCTCCCTTGGTCTCCGCCGAGTCGGATGTCGAGAGTGCGGCGATGAAGGCCTCCTGGGGCACTTCGACCCGGCCGACCATCTTCATCCGCTTCTTGCCTTCCTTCTGCTTCTCCAGCAGCTTGCGCTTGCGGCTGATGTCACCGCCGTAGCACTTCGCGAGCACGTCCTTGCGGATCGCCCGAATGGTCTCGCGCGCGATGATCCGGCTGCCGATGGCGGCCTGGATCGGCACCTCGAACTGCTGCCGGGGAATCAGCTTCTGCAGCTTGGCGGCGATGGTCGTGCCATAGGCGTACGCCTTGTCCTTGTGCACGATCGCGCTGAACGCGTCGACCGGCTCGCCGTGCAGCAGGATGTCCACCTTGACCAGGTCGGCCACCTGCTCGCCGGAGGGCTCGTAGTCGAGCGACGCGTACCCCTTGGTCTTGCTCTTGAGCTGGTCGAAGAAGTCGAAGATGATCTCGGCGAGCGGCAGCGTGTAGCGCAGCTCGACCCGTTCGGCGGAGAGGTACTCCATGCCGAGCAGGCTGCCGCGCCGGCTCTGGCACAGCTCCATGACCGAGCCCACGTAGTCGTTCGGCACCAGCACGGTGGCCCGGACGACCGGCTCGTGAATCTCCGCGATCTTGCCGGTGGGGAACTCGCTGGGGTTGGTGACGACCCGCTCCTCGGCGTCCTCCGTGAAGACCCGGTAGACCACGTTGGGCGCGGTGGAGATCAGGTCGAGGTTGAACTCGCGCTCCAGCCGCTCACCGATGATCTCCAGGTGGAGCAGGCCGAGGTAGCCGACGCGGAAGCCGAAGCCGAGCGCCGCGCTGGTCTCCGGCTCGTAGACGAGCGCGGCGTCGTTGAGCTTGAGCTTGTCGAGCGCGTCACGCAGCGCCGGGTAGTCGGAGCCGTCGATCGGGTAGAGACCCGAGTAGACCATCGGCTTCGGGTCCTTGTAGCCGCCGAGCGGCTCACTGGCCGGCCGGGCGTTGCCGGTGACCGTGTCGCCTACCCGGGACTGGCGCACGTCCTTCACGCCGGTGATCATGTAGCCGACCTCGCCGACGCCGAGCGCGCCGGCCTTCTCCATCTCGGGCGAGACGACGCCGATCTCGAGCAGCTCGTGCACGGCCCCCGTGGACATCATCTTGATCCGGTCCCGGGCCTCGATGCGGCCGTCGACCACCCGGACGTACGTGACGACGCCCCGGTAGACGTCGTACACCGAGTCGAAGATCATCGCGCGCGCCGGAGCGTCGGCGTCACCGACCGGCGGCTGGAACTGCCGGACGATCTCGTCGAGCAGGTGCTCGACACCGGCACCGGTCTTGCCGGAGACCTTGAGGACGTCACCGGGCTCGCAGCCGATCAGCTTGGCGAGCTCCTCCGCGTACTTCTCGGGCTGGGCGGCCGGCAGGTCGATCTTGTTGAGCACCGGGATGATGTGGAGGTCGTTCTCCATCGCCAGGTACAGGTTGGCGAGGGTCTGCGCCTCGATGCCCTGCGCCGCGTCGACGAGCAGGATCGCGCCCTCACAGGCGGCGAGACTGCGGGACACCTCGTACGTGAAGTCGACGTGCCCCGGAGTGTCGATCATGTTGAGCACCGCGGACTCGCCGGCGCGGTCACCCGCGCGGACCTCCCAGGGCATGCGGACGGCCTGCGACTTGATGGTGATGCCGCGCTCGCGCTCGATGTCCATCCGGTCGAGGTACTGCGCGCGCATCTGCCGCGGGTCGACCACCCCGGTGATCTGCAGCATGCGGTCGGCCAGCGTCGACTTGCCGTGGTCGATGTGCGCGATGATGCAGAAGTTGCGGATCCGAGCGGGATCGGTTTTGCCGATCACGTTCACGCCGGGGTCGAGCGGTCCAGGCACGATCTTCCGTTCTTCTCAAGCCGAAGTTCGCCGGCAACCCACCGGCGCGTCCTATCGTCCCACGTCCAAGCGCGCGCCCAACTCACACCCGCTCACGCAACCGCACCCACCCCCGTCGAGCCGGCGCCCGAACCCGAGCGGACCGGCGCCTCTCCCGCCCCTCCGCGCCTCGCTCTCACCGCGCCACCCCGCCTCTCGGACGCCCTCCGCGCCTCACTCACACCAGGTCGAGCGAGGTGAACGGCACCGGCGGAAGCTCCACGCCGATCTCGTCCCCCGGCCGGATCGGACCCCCACGGAGCACGACCGCCATGACGCCACCCTTGCGCACCACGTTGCCTTCCCCGTCCCGCCCGATGACCTCCTTGAGCAGCCCTTGCCGAAACCCGTTGATCTGCTGACACGGATTACGCAGCCCCGCCACGATCACCGCCGCCCGCGGGTCCTCCCCACCCGCGAGAGCCGCCGCATCGCTACGCGCCGCCGCGGCCGCCACTCCCTCGGCCGCCACAGCCGTCGGCCCATCCAGCCGCGCCCCCGCAGCCGCCTCCAGCACCCCCGCCAGCGCAGCAAGCCCACCCCCGCCGTCGGCCGGCCCCGAACCCCCACCGTCGGCCGGCCCCGAGCCCCCACCGTCGGCCGGCCCCGAGCCCCCACCGTCGGCCGGCCCCGAGCCCCCACCGCCGCCC
>NZ_BOMI01000079.1 GCF_016862115.1 Paractinoplanes deccanensis | reverse complement strand
CCCCCCCCGTCGGCCGGCCCCGAGCCCCCACCGTCGGCCGGCCCCGAGCCCCCACCGTCGGCCGGCCCCGAGCCCCCACCGCCGCCCGGCCCCGAACCCCCGCCGCCGCCCGGCGCGGAGCCCTCCCGCGGCGGCCCGAACCGCAGGATCGTGCCCAGCGGCAGCCCGAGCAGGTCGATCCCGCTGGTCGTCACGTTCTCGCCGAGGTTGCCGGGCTCGACCGTGTAGCCCTTCTCCCCGACCTCCGCGAACAGCTCCTGCTGGATCAGATGCACCTGCCGCAGGTTCGGCTGCGTGGGGTCCACCTTCACCCGGTGGCGGTGCCGCACGTTCACCCCGGCGTGCACGTCCCCCTCGACGCCGATGCCGGCCACCAGCACGATCTGGTCACGCACCGGCTTGGTGAACGAATAGACGTCATGGCAACTGACCGAAGCGACCGTCCCGCGCAGCGAACTCATGCGCCGAGTCTCACCGACCTCCTCCCCGCACCTCGACCCTGTTCCCACATCCGAAGAACGCCGGCCCGCGGAACCGACAACACCGCTCGCTGCCCCGGACGAGACCGTCAGTCCGGCGGCTCGAGGAACAAGGCGGACAACTTGGGCAGGCGCCGCCGCATCTCCTCCTCGTTGTCGAAGTCCCAGAGGTCCGCGGCGTCGGGCCGGGTCGCCGGCTTGTCCTCCTGCGGGAGCTCCTGACCGGTGGCCTGGGCGTAGGCGTCCGCGGCGATGTGCAGCACCTCCTCGGCCTCGAAGACGGCGCCGTTGTCGGCAGCGGCCTGCACGGCCCGGACGTCGGCCAGCGAGTCGGGCGACTTGACCGAGCGCGCCACCGCCTCGCGGCCGTGGGCGATGAGCCAGCCCCGGAAGCTGTCGAAGCCGTCCTCGGAACAGCCCCCGTTGATCAGATAGGCCGCCGCCCACAGGTCCTGCGTGCCGGAGGCCACCATGACCTTGTCGAGATGTCGACCCCAGGCCACGATCTCCTCCGGATCGCGGGTCGCCAGGTCGGCGGCGGCGCGCTTGGCAACCTCGGCGGGCGAGGCGGGCCGGTCGGCGGTCGCGCGGCCGATGACCGCCCAGAAGTCGTCGGTTCTCATGCCGAGGATCCTGCCAGCGGGGTACGACAAAAACGCGCGCGGCAGGATGGTCCCGTGCGGCGAATTTCGCTTCCCGAGGTTGCCTACGGCGCTACCGCCGTACGGCCCGATTGGGCCGGCCTGCCGAAAGGCCTGCGCAGGGCGATAGCGGCAAGGCTCGGCTCGCCCGTCGTGGCGGCCAGATCCGCCGGCGGCGGCTTCACCCGGGCCTTCGCCGCGGTGCTGACGATCGCCACCGGCGAGAGCTTCTTCGTCAAGGCCGCTCCACTCGAAGATCCCACCTCCGAGTGGTACGCCCGTGAGGGCTGGATCACATCGTTGCTGCCCCCGGAGGCCACCGCCCCGCGGCCGCTCTGGTCGATCGCCGAGGCCGGGTACTTCACGCTGTGCCTGGAAGCCGTCGACGGGCACGTACCGGCCCTGCCCTGGTCGCCGGCCGAGCTGGAGTCGTCCCTCGCGGCCTGGTCGCGCGCGGCTCAGGCGCTGGCCAGGCCCTCGGCCGAGCTGCTGGCCTCGGGCATCCCGGCACTCCCCGAGATCCTCCGCGGCGAAATGTCCTGGTGGTCGGAAATCGCGGCCGGCCGGGAACCGATGCCCGCCACCGCAAGCCACACCGTCGCGCCCACTCACCTCGCCGAACTCGCCGAGCTGGAACAGGCCGCTCCCGCGCTCGCCGCCGGACCGGGCCTCCTGCACGGCGACCTCAGGATCGACAACATCATGATCGACCGTACGGGCGCCGCCCGGCTCTGCGACTGGACGTGGCCGTGCCTCGGAGCACCCTGGTTCGACACGGTGACGCTGCTGGTGACCGCGTACGCGAGCGGGCTCGGCGCGGACACGTACCTCTCGCGATGGGACGCCCCGCCGGAAGGGGTCGACGGCGCCCTCGCGGCCCTCGCCGGATATTGGCTCGTGCGCGCGGACGGCGGGCCGAGCAGCGCGTCGCCGCACAGCCGTCAGCATCAGCGCTTCAGCGGTGAGCAGGCCCTGGCCTGGCTCGCCGACCGCCGCGGCTGGCGGGGGCCGTGACCACCCGTTCGCCGGGCCTCCGAGCGGCCTCGCAGAGCCCTGAGCTGGGCACCGTTTTGGCGGCGAGCGATGGGGCTGGTAATCTGGTTCCTCGCGTGTGGTGACGCGCCGTTGTTCGCTGTTTCGGCAGAGACCTGGGGCCACCCCGCTGAGACCATTTTCCGAACAACTAGTCAGGACAAGGCTGTCGCGTGGCGAACATCAAGTCCCAGATCAAGCGCAACCGGCAGAACGAGAAGGCCCGGCTGCGTAACAAGTCGGTCAAGTCGTCGCTGAAGACCGTGATCCGCAAGCTCAACGAGGCGAGCGAGGCCGGCGACGTGCAGACCGCTACGACGCTGCTGCGTGACGCCTCCCGTCAGCTGGACAAGGCCGTCAGCAAGGGTGTCATCCACAAGAACCAGGCGGCGAACCGCAAGTCGGCCATCGCCAAGCGCGTCTCGTCGCTGTCTGCCTGATCATCGTTGATCCGCTCGGCCGCCTGACCTGAGAGTCGGGCACCGGGCGTTTGGCAGGGCGCCAAAAACCGCACCCGGGCATCGCGGGACCTCACGGTCCATCGCGGTGCCCGGTGTCATTTCCTCAGCCCGAGACGGCCACGGGTCAAGCTAGGGCGTGGCTGCCCTCCCTGGCATCCAGGAGCATGGCCTGCGCGGCGACAGGCCGCCGGCTCGGGAGGCCCCACGCGGTCGGCGGCCTCGCGGATCTACTGCGAGGTTCTAGCGCGGGCCGACGCCTCGTGCAAGGGCCGTTGCAGAGACATGCGGGGCGGCACCCCCTGCGAGGCTTATCGCAACAGCACGGGCAGCCGCGTCCCGGCCGGCCGGGACCTTCCAAGGCGTTCAGAACCGCCCACGGACGCCCCCACGCCACGATTACGCGGCGGCCGGGCGCCACGGGCGACGAACCAGCGCCCCGAACGGCGAGCCGACGCCACAGGCGGCGAACCAGCACCAAGACGCGACGAACCAGCGCCACGAACGGCGAGCCGACGCCACAGGCGA
>NZ_BOMI01000078.1 GCF_016862115.1 Paractinoplanes deccanensis | reverse complement strand
CGAACCGGCGCCAGGACGCGGCGAACCAGCGCCCCGGGCGCGAGCCGCGTCTTAACGCTGGAACGTGCCTATTCGTAGCGGCGCGTGGCGGACTGGCGGATCCACTGCTGTTGCGCCTCGGCCTTTTCCACCCACGGCCGTTTGATCGGCGCGCCCCAGCCTCCGTCGATCACCCCGGGAAGCCGCCGCGTCGCATCGTCCGGCGACACCTGCCCGGCCGGCGCGCGCTCGAAGGCCGTCTGTCCACCCGGCGCGGACTCGAAGGCCGAGCCGCCATATGGTGCGTGGTCGAAAGCCGGACGTGCATTCGGCGGACCCGCGTCTCGGCCGCGTTCAAAAGCCGGACCGGCACCCGCAGCGCGCGCAAAGCCCGGACCCGCATGCGGCGCACGGTGGAAGTCCGGACCCGCATGCGGCGCACGGTGGAACTCCGGACCCGCATGTGGGGCACGCTCGAAAGCCGGGCGCAGCATCGGCCCGGAAGCCGGCTCGTCCAGAGTCGCCCTCTCGCGGGCCGCCTGAGGCATTGCGCCCTGGGTCAGGGTGCCGGCGATGACGTCGTTCAGCTTGACCATCACCGCGACCGTCGCCGGCAGCGCGAGCACGCCCCACCAGCTGACCAGCTCGGCCAGGGCGAGCAGGATGCCGAGCGCCACCGCGCCCTCGAGGTAGACGAAGCACAGGAACCCGCTCGGCGCCACGTGCCGCAGGCGCAACATGCGCGCGTACAGCGGCTGATGCACCTCGGTCATCGGCCACCGCCCCGGCGCGCCGCGGCCACCGCGAAGACGGCCTGCTCGAGCGCGTAGCCGCGGTCTTCGGCGCCGCCCTTGACCGCCGCGTTGCAGTCGGCGGCCGCCCGCATCGCGTCGACCAGCCCCTCGGGCGTCCAGCCGCGGGCGCGCTCCTGTGCCCGCTGGATCTTCCAGGCGGGCATGCCGAGAGAGCTGGCCATCTGGTACGGGTTTCCGCGGCCCGCCGAAGCGACCTTGGCCACGGTGCGCACGCCGTCGGCGATCGCGTCGGCGATCGGCACCGGGTCGACGCCGACGTGCAACGCCCACCGCAGCGCCTCGAGCGCCGCCGGCACGTCACCGATCATCGCGGCGTCGGCCACCGTGAAGCCGCTCACCTCGGCGCGGCCCTTGTAGTAGCGGGCCACGACCGCCTCAGTGATCTTGCCGTCGGTGTCCGCGAGCAGCTGCGAGCAGGCCGCCGCGATCTCCCGGAGGTCGTTGCCGACCGAGGCCAGCAGGGCGGCCGCGGCCGCCTCGTCGCAGCGCCCGCCGTTGCGCCGGAACTCGTCGCGCACGAACGCTATCCGCTCCCGGTCGCCCTTGAGCTTCGCCGCCGGCACCACTGTGGCACCGGCCGACCGCAGCCCGTCGGCCAGCGCCTTGCCCTTGGCCCCGCCCAGGTGGGCGACGATCAGCGAGACCTCAGGGTCGGGATTTTTCGCATAGGCCAGCAGAGCGGCGATCAAGTCTTTGCGCGCGTCCTGTCCACTGCGGATCACGAGCACCCGCCGGCCGCCGAACAGCGACGGGCTCAGCATCTCGGCGACCTCACCGGCGGCGAGCGCGCCCGCCTCGTACTCCCGGACGTCGGCACCCGGATCGGTGGCCCGGGCCGCCTCGACCGCCGCGGTGATCGCACGGGAGGCGAGCAATTCCTCATCGCCTTGGACGAGCAGCAGCGGGACGGGAGGCGCGGTGTTCACGTCCAATATCCTCGCACGAGGGACTGACGTTTCCGCGTGGCTCACTCCTTAGCGCAGACCGGCCCGTCAGGGAATGCGAAAGCAGACATATCGGCGTTCTGCCATATCACCGGCCAGATCACCTTCGCCTCATCAGGCCGCCTCCGCCGCCCGCCCGTCCGCTCGGGCCCGTTCGTCCATCGACCCTCGTCGCCCGCGACGAGCAATGCCTGATCGGACGACCCCGGGCGTGTCGTCACCTCGCGCGATAAAAACACGGCAACGCGAGAACAAGAGGGCCATGCGAAGAACGGGCAACGCGAGAAGACGGGGCAACGCCAGAACAGGGCACAGGGCCCCCTAGCGGGCACCCGCGCCTCATCGCAGATCATCCGGCAGCATCGACCCGATCCAGGCGTCGACCCGCACGCCCCGATGCACGAGCCGCCGCCGCAGGATCGCCTCGTACTGGAAACCCGCCTTCTCCGCGACCCGCCGCGACGCGACGTTCCCCACCTCGGCCCGCCACTCGATCAGCCCGAGCCCGAGCGTCCCGAACCCCCACCCGCACAACGCCCGAACGGCCGCCGTGGCCACGCCACGCCCGCGCGCCTTCGGATCCATCCAGTAACCGATCTGCGCGGCCCCGCTCCCGTCCAGCCCGAACCCGACGCGCCCCAGCGGCACGCCCTCGCCCGCCTGCTCGACGACGAACTCCGCCCGCTGCCCCTGCTCCCAGCCCGCGATCGCCATCTCGCGCACGAAAAAGTCCGCATCCGACATCCGGTAAGGAATCGGAAGCTGGAGGTACTTCTGCACGGCCGGGTCCAGCGACACCTCATACACCCACGGGATGTCCGCCACGGAGAACGGCCGCAGCCTGATCTCCCCCGCCGCGATCACCTCAAGCTCCATCCCGCGATTCTCGCGCCGCCCCGCCCGCACCCACCGACGGCCCGGTTCAGCGACGCGGAGGCTGGGGCAGGGCGACGCGGACGCTGAGGCATGGCGACGCGGACGCTGAGGCATGGCGACGCGGACGCTGAGGCATGGCGACGCGGAAAGCCACGACCCGGCAACCCGGAAAGCCGCGGCCCGGTCACGAGGCCGGTGGGCTGCCCCGCGCCACGACGGCCAGCCCTCGTTCGGTGTCCACCGCGGCGACGTCGCCCAGTTCGTCCGTCCTCAGCACCCGGGCCCCGCCCCGCGCGAGGCGGGCCAGCAGCGCCGCGTTCGGATGCCCGTAGTCGTTGTCCCGCCCCACCGACACCAGCGCCACCGCCGGATCGACCTCGTCGACGAAGGCCGGCGACTGATAGCTCGACCCATGATGAGCGACCTTCAACACGTCCGCGCGTACGGCCTCCGGCCCCAAGCGGTGCAGCAGGTCCTCCTGTTCCTCGGTCTCCGCGTCCCCCGGCAGCAGCACCGTCCGCCCGTGCACCCGCGCCCGCAACACCAGCGAGTTGTTGTTCGGATCGGAGTTGGTGCCGCGCATCCGGTCGAGGGGCCCGAGCACGCTCAGTTCCAGCCCGCCCACCTCGTACGCCCACCCGTGCCGAATCACCCGCATCGGCATCCGGCCCGCGGCCCGGGCCACCGCCGCCCGCCCCGCCGGCGGTTCCGGCCAGTCCGGCCCCGCCACGGCCCGCACGTCCCGCCCGCGGAAGACCCCCGCCACGCCGCCGATGTGGTCGACGTGGAAGTGGCTCGCCACGAAGAGCGCTATCCGCCGTACGCCCAAGCGCCGCAGGCAGTGATCGACGGCGTTCGGCTCCGGCCCGGCGTCGACGACCACCGCGCTGCCCCTGCCCGCGGGCAGAACGATCGCGTCGCCCTGCCCCACCGCGCACGCGACCACGACCCAGCCCTTCGGCGGCCACCCCGAGGCCACCAGCCGCACGGGCAGCGCCCCCAGGACGCCGCCCAGCGCGACGATCGTGACCAGCCGGCGCACCAGCGGCCGCCGCGCCGCCACCAGCAGCCCGGCCGTGACCACGGCGAGCAGCACCGCCCCCGTCACCCCGCCCGGCCAGGGCAGCGCGCCCGCCGGTATCCGCGCCCCGTACGTCGCCACCAGCACCAACCACCTCGCCGGCCAGTGCCCCGCCCAGGCCGCGAACTCGGCCCCCGCCGGCCACAGCGGCGACAGCACCGCCGAGCCCACCCCGAGCAGCGTGGCCGGCGCGATGGCCGGCACCGCCAGCAGGTTCGCCGGCACCGCGACCAGGCTGATCGTGCCGGACAGCCCCGCCACCACCGGCCCGCACGCGACCTGTGCCGCCGCCGGAACGGCCAGCGCCTCCGCCAGCCCCGCCGGGCATCCGCGCCTGCGCAGCCCGTCCCGCCAGACCGGTGCCAGGAGCAGCAGCCCCGTCGTGGCGAGCACGGACAGCGCGAACCCCGGGTCCGCCGCCAGCTCGGGGTCGGCGAGGACCAGCACCGCCACCCCCGCCGCCAGCGCCGGCAACGCCGCCCGGGGACGGCCCGACGCCAGCCCGAGCAGCCCGATCGCCCCCATCGCGGCGGCCCGCACCACGCTGGGCGACGGCCGCGCCAGGATGACGAACCCCACCAGCGCCACCGCGCACAGCAGCGCCGTGACCACTGGTCCCGCCCGGGTGCGCCGCAGCACGAAGAGCACGACCCCGAGCACGATCGCCACGTTCGCGCCCGAGACGGCGTTGAGGTGCGTCATGCCGGTGGTCCGGAAGTCCTCCTCGAGCGCCGGGTCCAGCCGGCTCGTGTCACCCACCACCAGCCCCGGCAGCAGCCCGCCCGGCAGGTCCGGCAACGGCTCGCAGGCCCGCTGAAGCCCGGCCCGCAGCACTCCCGCGGCCCGCTGAGCCCACGACGGCTCCCCCAGCAACACCGGCGGCTCCCGCACCGACGCCACCGCCGCGCGCAGGTCACCCCCGCGCGGCGGCATCAGCTTGCCCCGTGCCCCCACCCGCTGCCCCGGCAACAGCCCTCGCCATCCCGGATCGCTGCCCAGCACCAGCCCACGCGCCGACAACCGCAGCGGCGCACCCTCCGCACCGCGCACCATCACCAGATCAACGGCCACCAGGTACGTCGGCGGCGGCCCCGCCGGCCCCCGCAGCGCCCGCGGGTCATCACGCACGATCACTTCCAGTTGTACGGGCTCTCCCGCCCGCACGAGCGCCACCAGCGGCCCCGCCTCACGAACGCTGACACGAGCCCCCGTCGCCACGCCTCCACAAGCCACCCCCAGCAACACCGACAGCCCGGCCCACCGCAACCCCGGCACTCCGGCCGCCCAGCCGGAGCGCCGGGGAAGGGTGGAGGGCCGCCGCGCGGGAAGCGCCACCGCCAGCCCGGCCACCAGCGCGGCTCCCACCCCCAGCAGCACCCCGGAGCGCGCCGACAGGTGGAGCGCGGCCAGCGACGAGAGCCAGGCGGCCACGGCGAACCCGGCCAGGCGCAGATCGGCCCCGTCGCTCCGGGGTGGCTCGGATCCGGTGGGGCTCATACCGTCACCAGGTCCTTCAGCTGCTCGAAGCGGGCGTCCCCGATGCCGTCGACCTTGCGCAGGTCGCTCACCGCCTTGAAGCCGCCCTGAGCGTCGCGGGCGTCGAGGATGCGCTGGGCCAGGACCGGCCCCACGCCCGGCAGGCCGTCCAGGTCGGACAGCGTCGCGGTGTTCAGGTTGACCGGGCCGCCGGACGCCGCCGCCGCGGGACCGGAGACCGCGGGACCGGGCGCCACCACCGCGCCCGGTGGCGGGGTCACCCCGACCAGGATCAGCTCGCCGTCGACGACCTTGCGAGCGAGATTGAGCAGCGCCACGTCGACGCCCGGCTCGGCACCGCCGGCGGCGTCGAGCGCGTCGGCGACCCGCGCGCCGCTCGGCAGCCGGACGAGCCCCGGCTCGCGCACCTTGCCGCCGACCGCGACCACCACCTCGGCGGCGGCCGACGGCCCGGGCGCGGAGACCACGGCTTCCACAGTGGCCTCGAACGGCGGCGCCTCCACCGGGTCGACCCGGGGCCGGGCCCGCCACGCCAGGACGGCCGCGACCAGGATCACCAGCGCCGCCACCACGGCCAGCACCCTGACCCCACGCCGGCCCGGATCGAAGGCGCGCACCCCGAAGCGGCGCCCCGCACCGAACGCACCCACCGCGCTCAGCGGCACCGGATCCTCGGCAACCGGGGGCGGATCGCCGACCGGCGGGAAAGAGGCGGAGGGGGACGAGGGAACTGGCGGGTGGGGCTCGTCCCCCTCCGGCAAGACCCAGGCCGGCGGCGGCAGGGAACGCCGCTCGGACCCGGGAGCCACGCGATCGGAAGGAACGCCGGCGGACCCGGCAGACGCGCGATCGGAAGGAACGCCGGCGGACCCGGCAGACCCGGCAGACGCGCGATCGGAAAGAACGCCCGGCGGCGTGGCCCAAGCCGATCTCGGTGGTGCCTCGGGTCTCGGTGGGGAATCGGCCGAAGGCGCCCCCTCCGGATCGAGGTCGACATCGTCCGGCCAGGCCGGGATGATGTCCGACCAGTGCAACGGCGAGCCCACCACCGACAGCTCGGCCAGCCCGCCCTCGTGGCCCGGGGCCGCCCCGCGGGGGTCCGGGCTCGACAGCGCCGACCGCAGCCTCTCGGCCACGGCCTCGTCAGCACTCTTCCGCTCTCGCACGCCACGGACGCTAGGGAATTCCGGGACCCCGCGCTTCCGGCCCTGTGGACAGCCGTGCATTGTGGATAACCCACCGACCGGCCTCGAACGTGCTATGGGAAGACCGTGACAATCACCGAATCCGCGCTGGCCACGGCCGTGACGCGGCTCCGCGCCGCCGGATGTGTCTTCGCCGAGGACGAGGCCGCTGTCCTCCGGTCGGTCGCCGGGGACGACGACGCCTTGGCCGATCTCGTGAGCCGCCGAGCACAGGGCGAGCCCCTCGAACAGGTCGCCGGCTACGCGGATTTCTGTGGCCTCCACGTACGGCTGCGCAAAGGGGTCTTTGTCCCCCGGGTCCGCAGCGAGCTGCTGGTCCGCGTGGCCGTCGCCGAGCAGCCCGACGTCCTCGTCGACCTGTGCTGCGGCTCCGGCGCGCTCGGCATCGCGGTCAAAAGCCAGAAACCGGACGTCGATCTGTACGCCGCCGACATCGACCCCGTCGCCGTGGAGTGCGCTCGCGACAACGGCGTCCTCCACGCGTACCAGGGCGATCTCTACTCCCCGCTCCCCGCGGCCCTGCGCCACCGCGTGGACGTCATCCTGGCCAACGTCCCGTACGTGGCCACCGCCCACATCCCGCTGCTCCCCAGCGAGGCCCGCGACCACGAGCCCCGGGCGGCCCTTGACGGCGGCGGTGACGGGCTCGACGTCTTTCGCCGCGTCGCCGAGGACGCGGCGTCCTGGCTCGCGCCTGACGGCGTGCTCCTGTCCGAGATCACCGAGGCGCAGGAGCAACCGGCCCGCCAAGCCCTGGCCGAACGGGGTCTGGACGGCGACGTGATCTACGACGATGATCTCGAAGCGCGAGTGATCCGAGCCCGGAAGAGGGAGTAGCGCCGTGGGCTTGCTGCGGAGGCTTGCCCGGGCGCGGCTGGCCGCCCGGGTCGTGCGGCGTCTGCGCCGCGCCGGTGCCACCAGCGTGCGCTACGACGCCCGCGGCTTCCAGATCCGCTGGACGGCACCCGGCGAGGAGACCCCCACGATCCTCGAGCTCGCCGATTTCACCAGCAGCAAGAAAAAGGACATAGAGCACCATCTGGCCGGCGTCCTTCTCCCGGCCGGCCTCCCCCCGGCGTGGTCGGACGTACGCCCGCTGCTCCGCCCCGTGATCCGCGGCGTCACCCCCGGCACACCCCTGCGCCGGCCGTTCCTGCCTTTCCTCTACGAGCACGTCGTCGTCGACCACCCCGACACGATGACGTACGTGACCGCCGACCAGCCCGCCGCCTGGGGCGTACGCCCGGACGAGGTCTTCGCCGCGGCCCGCGCCAACCTTCCCGGCGCCGTCCTCCAGGGCGAGGCCCCCGAACCGGTGGTGGTCCACTTCGTCGACGACGGCGACTCGTACTGGGTCTCGCACCTGCTCCTCGAGCATTGGCTGGAACGCCTCGCGCCGCAGGTCGGCGGCACCCCCGTCGCCTTCGCCCCGGAACGCGGCACCCTCCTGGTCACCGCCGATCACAGCCGGCACCTGCCGGGCCTCTTCGCCCAGGCCGAGGAGATCTACGCCAAGTCGCTCAGACCCATCACCCCCATGGCGTACGCGGGCGACGCCCACGGCTGCACGGTCCCGTACGACGCCCCACCGGGTCATCCCCTGCACCACGCCGCGGCCCGGGCGGAACGCATTTTGGCGATCCAGCAGTACACGCTGCAGAAGGAGCAGACACCGGCCGGCTCCGAGATGGCGGACATCGAGCTCGTCGGCGACGAGACGGGTGGCTGGCGCACCCGCGCGATCTGGCCCAGGAACGAGCCCACCCTGCTACCCAGGGCCGACGAGGTCCAGGTGGGCGAGGACGTACGCCCATGGTCCGCGCTCGCCGCGCACCTCACCGTCGCCCCGCACACCGACCCGGCCCGCTGGACCGCCACCGCCTGGCCGGCGAAGAGCTAGCGGCGGTGCACCACCAGGCCGGCCACCCCCGGCCCCACATGTGCCCCCACTACCGCACCCAGCTCCGTGATGTAGGAGTCCCGCAGCCGCTCCCCCAACCGCATCGCCACCGCGTCCGCGAGCGCCGCCGCCCTGTCCTGGGCCGCCAGGTGGTGCACGGCGATGTCCACCTCGCCGTCCCCGGAGGCCTCGACCGCGAAGTCGACCAGCTTCGCCAGCGCTCGCCCCGCCGTCCGGACCTTGTCCCTGACGACGATCGTGCCGTCGACCACGTGCAGGATCGGCTTGACCGACAGGGCCGTGCCGAGCAGCGCCTGTGCCGCCCCGATGCGGCCGCCCCGGCGGAGGAACTCCAGCGTGTCGACGTAGAAGAGCGTGCTCACCCGCGACGCCCGGGTGGCCGCCTCGTCGCGTACGGCGTGCAGGTCGTGTCCTTCGCGGGCCGCCCGGGCCGCCGCCAGCGCCGCGAAGCCCAGGCCCATGCCTGTGGTGCCACTGTCGACCACCAGGACCTGGGGGCCGATCTCCGCAGCCGCCAGTTCGGCGGCCTCGTGGGTGCCGGACAGCTTCGCCGACAGGTGGATCGAGACGATGCCGTCGGCGCCGGCTTCGAGCAATGACTTGTACGCCGCGGCGAACTGGGACGGCGCCGGCCGGGACGTGCTCACCTGCGCGCGCCGCCCGGCGAGCGCGCGGGCGACGTCCGACGGCTGGATCTCGAGGCCTTCGAGCCCGTCGACGCCGTTGATCACCACGGTGAGCGGCACGACCGTCAGGTCATAGGTGCCGGCCAGCTCGGCAGGGAGGTACGCGGTGGAGTCGGTGACGACCGCGACGGGCATGCGGGCACGTTAACAGCACCCGGGCAGCTCAGGCCGCGCGGATGGAGGTCACGACGAACGGTGTGCCCTGCTGGCAGGTGGACATCATGCCCTCCGCGGCCCGCCCGACCACGGTGACCTTGCGGCCGACCTGGGCGTCCTGGCGCATCGCCGCGTCGTCGAAGACCAGCAGGTAGGACCCGGTGGAGTCGCTCAGGAGCAGGCAGTTGGGCTCGACGCCGGCCGTCACCGTGCCGGTGATCGTCTTGGCTCCGGCGCCGGGCCGGCCGGAGGTGGGCTCGCCCGCCGGGCCGGAGGTCTTGGCCGTGGGCACGGGCAGGTCGATCACCTCGGAGGGTGAGGTGGAGGGCGACGGCGCGGGCGCCTCGGCGGGTGCGGCCGCCGGATCACTGCTGGCGCAGCCGGCGGCCAGCACGAGGAACAATACGGCAGGAACGGCACGAGTCGTCAGCATGATGCTTGGACGCTACCGGATCTTCCGGGGTTCCCGTCAGACCGGCGGCGGCGACGGCCGCTCCGCGAACGGCCCGACGTTGTACGTGGCCAGCTGCCAGCCACGGTCGGCGTCGTGGGACAGCTCGACCCAGTGGCAGTTCTGCAGAGCCCGCAGCGTGCGTACCTGGTCCATGGACCAGCCGAGCACCCGGGCGACCCCCTGGCGGGCGGCCGCGCCGTGGGTGGCGACGACGACCGTGCCACCGGCCGGCACCGAGGCCGCGGCCTCGCGCAGCGCGTCGGCGACGCGGATGCCGAGCGCCTCGAGCGTCTCGACGTCGCCGCCGATCTCCTGACCGGCCTTCCACGCGACGTGCTGCTCGGGGAAACGCTGGGCGACCTCGGTCATGGTGAGGCCCTGCCAGGCGCCGAAGTAGCGCTCCCGCAGCCGCTTGTCGAACGTGATCGACAGGCCGCTGAGGGCGGCGAGCGCGGCCGCGGTGTCGGAGGCGCGCAGCAGGTCGCTGGAGACGATCGCGTCGGGCCGGAACTTGATGAGCAGCTCGGCGGCGTCGAGCGCCTGCTGGCGTCCGAGGTCGTTGAGCGGCACGTCGGTCTGCCCCTGGACGCGGGAGCCCGCGTTCCAGTCGGTGTTGCCGTGCCGCCAGACGATCAGGCGGGTCACGTGGCGTCCGCGTCGGCCAGGTCACGGTCGACGAACGGCACGGTCGGGCAGTCCTTCCACAGCTTGTCGAGGGCGTAGAACTCGCGCTCCTCGGCGTGCTGGATGTGGACGACGATGTCGACGTAGTCGAGGAGCACCCAGCGGCCCTGGCGCTCGCCCTCGCGGCGGACGGGCTTCGCCTTCTCGGGAAGGTTGATCAGCGCTTCCTCGATGGCGTCGACGATCGCGATGACCTGCCGCTCGTTGGAGGCGGAGGCGATCACGAAGGCGTCGGTGATGTAGAGCTGCTCGGCGACGTCGATGACGACGATGTCCTGCGCCTTCTTGTCGGCGGCGGCCTGGGCGGCCGTCATCGCCAGTTCGAGCGCGCGTTCGGTGACGGGCAAGAGGATCCCTTCGGTAGTCTGCCGGCTACTTCAAGCCTCTCACACGCCTATGACATTCCCTTAGCCCCGATAGAGCCCGCGCTTGTTGATGTACTGAACAACACCGTCGGGCACCAGGTACCAGACCGGCTTGCCGGCGGCGGCGCGGGCCCGGCAGTCGGTGGACGAGATCGCCATGGCCGGCACCTCCACCAGCGTGACGCTGTCGCGCGGCAGGTGCGCGTCGGTGAGCTCGAAGCCCGGGCGGGTGACGCCGACGAAGTGCGCCAGCTCGAACATCTCCATCGCGCTCTTCCAGCCCAGGATGCGCGAGAGGGCGTCGGCCCCGGTGATGAAGAACAGCGACGAGTCGGCGCCGAAGACCGCGCGCATGTCACGCAGGGTGTCGATGGTGTAGGTGGGGCCGTCGCGGTCGATGTCGGCCCGGCTGACGTGGAACCGCGGGTTCGAGGCGGTCGCGATCACCGTCATGAGATAGCGGTCCTCGGCCGGGGAGACCTTGCCCTTCTCGTACGGCTGCCCGGTGGGCACGAAGACGACCTCGTCGAGGTCGAAGCGGGCCTGCACCTCGCTCGCGGCGACCAGGTGCCCGTTATGGATGGGGTCGAAGGTCCCACCCATGATCCCGATCCGGCGTCCGCGCATCGCTGAAATATAGATCAACCATCCAGGCGCTTTCGTACGGCGGTCAGCAGGTCCTCCGCCGTGAACGGCTTCTCCAGCAGCGCGACCCCGGGATCCAAGGTCCCCTGCGAGTGCAGGACGGGTTGCGCGTATCCGGACATGTAGAGCACCCGCGTATCCGGTCGCTCCCCCACCAGCCGCTCCGCCAGCTCCTTGCCCAGCATCCCCGGCATCACCACGTCGCTCAGCAGCAGGTCGATCTGCCCGGAGTGCCCCGACGCGACCTCCAGCGCCTGCGCACCGCACGAGGCCTTGAGCACGTTGTAGCCCGCCCCGGACAGGATCCGCCCGGCCACGTCACGCAGCGCCGCCTCGTCCTCCACCACGAGCAGCGTCTCGCCGTGCCCCCGGGTGGACGCCTCGGCCTCCGCCACGACCGGCGACGATGACGCCAGCGAGGAGGACATCGGCAACAGCACCGTCACCGTCGTGCCGAGCCCCGGCTCCGAGGTGATGCTGACCTCGCCGTCCGCCTGGGTGACGATGCCGTAGACGGTGGCCAGCCCCAGCCCGGTCGCCTCGCCGCTGGCCTTGGTGGTGAAGAACGGCTCGAAGGCGCGCTCCACCACGTCCGGCGTCATGCCCTTGCCGGAGTCGCTGACCCGCAGCCGCACCTGGTCGCCGTGCCGCCCGGTGTCGATCACCAGGTTGCCGCCGGACGGCATCGCGTCACGCGCGTTGACCGCCAGGTTGACCAGCAGCTGCTCGATCTGGCCGGGATCGCAGGTGACCGGCGGCAGGTCCGCCTCGGGCCGGAAGATCAGCGTGATGTGCTCGCCGATCGACCGGCGCAGCATCTCCTGGACGTCGCCGATCACCTTGTTGAGGTCGAGGACCTGCGGCCGGACGACCTCGCGGCGCGCGAACGAGAGCAGCTGATGGGTGAGATCGGTGCCGCGCTCGCCCGCCTTGATCACCTGCCGGGCGTCCGCCGCGATCATCTTGACGTCCGGCTCGGGCGACTCCGCCTCCTCCACCACGAAGTTGGCGTAGTTGACGATCACGCCGAGCATGTTGTTGAAGTCGTGCGCGATGCCGCCCGCGAGCTGGCCGAGGCTCTCCAGCCGCTGGCTGCGGTGCGCCTGGGCCTCGGCGCGCAGCCGGGCCTTCTCCCGCTCGGCGCGCTCGCGCTCGGTGAGGTCGCGGACCACGGCGAGGGCGAGCCGCCCCTGTGGGGTGTCGACGATCGACACCGAGGACTCGATCGGAATCTCCGTGCCGTCGCGGCGCCGCAGGGTGGTCGTGATCGCCCCGATCGGGCCCGGGCGGTCCTCCTCGACGCGCTTGCGGCGCTCGGGGAGCAGCGCCCGGGCGCCGTCCGAGATCAGCTCGTGGACGTCACGGCCGATGAGCTGGTCGCGCGGCCAGCCGTAGAGCTCCACGGCCCGGTCGTTGACCAGCACGATCGTCGTGCCGGAGACGACCAGGATGGCGTCCGGGGCGGCTTGCAGCAGGCCACCGGCCAGTTCCTCGGACCACTCCACGCCTTCACCCCCGATGACCCCGAGGGTATCGGCTGAAAGCGTGGCGAAAGGTCAAAAGCGCGCAGCGAGCGCCCGGCGGAGATCGTCGTCGGCGTCCTCGACCACGCGGCGCAGGATCGGGTCCAGATCGCCCGTGGCCAGCAGCTCGGCGGCGAGGCTGCGGGTCGCCGGCTCCACCATCACGTTCGGGTACGCGTAGGTGGCCGTCTTCTCCGCGCTCATGCCGCTGCGCAGCCGCATCATCCCCGGCATCTCGGCGAAGTAGCGCGCCACGTACGGGCGGACCAGGTCGAGCTGCTCGGCCTGCCAGAAGCCGGAGGCCGTCATCTCGACGAGCCGGTTCGACAGCGTGGCGTCGCCGATGATCGCCTCCCAGGCGGCGGCCTTGGCCTCGGCGTCGGGCCGGGCGGCCCGCGACCGGGCGGCCCACTGCTCGCCGGTGGCGCTGCGGTCGCGCTCGAACTCCGCGTCGATCATCGCCGTGCCGGCGGCGCCGAGCACCGCGAGCCGGTAGACGATCAGCCAGCGCAGGTCGGCGTCGATCGCCAGGCCCTCCGGCACGTCGCGCCCCTCGAGCCAGCCGCGCAGGCGGTTGACGTCGACCGTGGCGCCGATCAGGCCGCGGGCCGCGGCGAGCTGGCGCGACCCGCCCGGTTCCGAGACGGCGAGCAGCCGGTCGGCGGCCTGGGCGACCAGTTCGAGGGCCGCGGGCCGCGTCTCGGGGGTCGAGTAGCGGTCGACCAGGCTGCGGGTGGCGCGCAGCACGTCCTCGACCACCACCACCTCGGACTCGACCGGCAGCGCGGCCAGCACCAGCGTGACCAGCTCGGCCACCGGGCGCTCGCCGTCGACCACCGCGTCGAGCGTCGAGGCCCAGAGCACCGCGCGGGCCAGCGAGTCGTCGAGCAGGGGCAGCAGCGCCGGGACGGCGGCGGTCGACTCCTCGTCCAGCCGGATCTTGGCGTACGTGAGGTCGCCGTCGTTCAGCAGCAGCAGGTCAGCCACCGGCTCGCCGGCCAGCTCGGTGATCTCGGTGCGCTCCGCCGCCTGAATCTCGACCTCGACGCGCTTGCGCAGCACCACGGCGCCCTCGGCGGTCCGGTCGTACAGCCCGATGCCGACCTTGTGCGGGCGAAGCGTCAGGAACTGCTCGGGGGCGGTCTGGAGGACGGCCACCGACGTGTACGCGCCGTCCTGCCGGGTCACCTCGGTGCGCAGCGTGTTGACCTGGGCGCGGCGCAGCCAGACGTCGGCCCACGCGGTGAGGTCGCGCCCGCTCGCGGCGGACAGCGCGCCGAGCAGGTCGGCCAGTGTCGCGTTCCCGTACGCGTGGGCCTCGAAGTGTGCGTTGACGCCCGCCAGGAACGCGTCGTCGCCCACCCACGCCACGAGCTGCTTGAGCACGGCAGCGCCCTTGGCGTACGAGATGCCGTCGAAGTTGAGCAGCGCCTGATCGGTGTCGGTGACCTCGGCCGGCGCCACCGGGTGGGTCGAGGGGTGCTGGTCGGCGCGCAGGCCCCACGCCTTGCGCTGCATGGCGAAGGTGGTCCACGTGCCGGGGAACCGGGTGGCCTCGGCGGCGATCCGGGTGCCCAGGTACTCGGCGAACGACTCGTTCAGCCACAGGTCGTCCCACCAGGCCATGGTGACCAGGTCGCCGAACCACATGTGCGCCATCTCGTGCGCGATCACGTTGGCCCGGTGCTCGCGCTCGCTCTCGGTGACCGCCGAGCGGTAGATGAACTCGTCGCGGAAGACGACCAGGCCGGGGTACTCCATGGCGCCGAAGTTGAACTCGGGCGCGAACGCCTGCTGGTAGTGCCCGAACGGGTACCGGATCTTGAAGATCTCGTGGAAGCGGTCGAGGCACTGCTTGGTGACCTGGAAGATCTCGGGCGCCTCCGCCTCGAGCGGCTCGGCGAGGGCGGCCCGCGCGTAAAGGGCCAGCGGGATGCCGTCGTGCTCGTCGGTGACCGCGTGGTACGGCCCGGCGATCAGCGAGCAGAGGTACGTGGAGATCGGCTTGGTCGGAGCGAACTCCCAGCGCCCGTCCTTGCCGGCGACCAGCGGGCCGTTCGCCGCGACCAGCCAGCCCGCCGGCGCGGTGACACTGATCTTGAACGACGCCTTCATGTCCGGCTGGTCGAAGCTGGGCAGGATGCGGCCGGCGTTGTTGATGAACATGTGCTGGTAGAGGTAGGTCGAGCCGTCCGCCGGGTCGACGTACCGGTGCAGGCCCTCGCCGGTGTTGGAGTAGCGCATCACCGCGTCGACCACGAGCTCGTTGGACTCCGCGAGGCCGGAGAGGTGCAGCCGCTCGCCGTCCATCGCCCCGGCCGGCACCGGGGCGCCGTTCAGCGTGACCGAGCCGACGCTGACCGGCTCGAACTCCAGGAACGTCGAGGCGCCGGGACGCGCCGCGAAACGCACGGTGGTGCGGGCGCCGAACGTCTCCCCCTCGCCGGTCAGGTCGAGGTCGACCTCGTACTCGCGGACTTCGACGGCGGCGGCGCGGGCGGTGGCCTCGGCGCGGGTCAGGCTCGGCATGACGACAATCATGCCGGTATCGGTTCCGGCCACACACCGCGCCCCGCTGTACACTTGCCGGCATGCTTCGTTGCGCGAACCTCAGCTGGTGGCTGCCCTGACGGGCGGCTCACCACCTCGCGCATGACCTCATCGCGGCCGCCCCTCCGGGCGGCCGTTCTGCTTTTGCACGGTCCCGGGAGGGCGCGTCCGCCCCGGCCCGGAAGGACCCACCATGACCCGTCGGCTCACCGGCTTCCAGCCCACCGGCAACCTGCACCTCGGCAACCTGCTCGGCGCGATGCGCCCGCTCGTGGCCGCCCAGGACGACCCGGCCACCACCGACTCGATCGCGATGATCGCCGACCTGCACGCGCTGACGGTCGAGCACGATCCGGCGCGGCTGCGCGCGAACACCGTGGAGGTCGCGACCCTGCTGCTCGCCGCCGGCGTCGACCCGGCGCGCACCGCCCTGATCGCCAACTCCCAGGTGCCCGAGCACGCGGAGCTGCACTACCTGCTCGAGTGCGCCGCCGGCTTCGGCGAGGCCGCCCGCATGATCCAGTTCAAGGAGAAGTCGGCCTGCGGCGGGCCGGTGCGGCTCAGCCTGCTCACCTATCCGGTGCTGATGGCCTCGGACATCCTCGTGCACGACACCGACCACGTGCCGGTCGGCGACGACCAGAGCCAGCACCTCGAACTGGCCCGCACGCTCGCCACCCGCTTCAACGGCCGCTACGGCGAGACCTTCGCGGTGCCCGAGGCCATCCGCCCCGACGCCGCGGAACGGATCATGGATCTGGCCGACCCCACCCGGAAGATGAGCAAGAGCTCGCCGAACCCGGCGGGGCGCATCGGGCTGCTCGACCCGCCCGACGTGATCCGCCGCAAGGTCGCCCGCGCGGTCACCGACACGGTCGGCGTCGTGCGGCACGACCGCGAGAACCAGCCGGGCGTCACCAACCTGCTGGAGATCCTGCGCGCGTGCACGGGCGCGCAACCGCGGACGCTCACCTCGTACGGAGAGCTGAAACGGGAGGTCACCGACGCGATCGAGGCGGTGCTCACGCCGATCAGGGCGCGTTTCGCCGAGCTGAGCGAGGACCCCGGCCACGTGCGGAAGATCCTGGCGGACGGGCGCGCGCGGGTGCGCCCCAGGGCCGAGGAGACGGTACGCCGGGCACGCGCGGCCATCGGGCTACTGGACTAACGCGGCCAGGCGCTTCACGAACGTGCCGGCCGCCTGGTCGTAACCGGACGACTGGAAGAGGGCGACGGCCGCGGGCGAGCACGCGCCGGTCTCCAGCCGGATGACCGACCGGCCCGCGGCCAGGGCCTCCTCCTCGATCCAGACGATCAGCTGGCGCGCGATGCCGCGGCCGCGGAACGCCGGGCGCACGTACATGCGCTGGAGCTCGGCGACGCCGTGGCCCGGCGCGGGCCGCCAGGCGGCGCAGGCCACCGCCCGGCCGTCCACGACCGCCACCAGATACCTGGCGCCGTCGTCCGGGGTGAAGGTGGTCGAGCCCAGCTCGTGGTGCTGGGCCGCGACCAGCGCGGCGAGCTCGGGGTCCAGGGCGGGCCGCGCTTCGATCATCACGGTGGTGACTCTAAGCGATGCCCGTTTCCGGATGGTTGCGGCAATCTGGACGCCCGCCTATTCGGCGGTGTCGGGCTCGTCGTCGTCCTGGACCAGCACCGGCTGCCGGGCGTTCGTCATGCTGGTGACGGTGCCGTCGGCGTCCATGTGCAGCAGCTCGTCGTCGGAGCGCACCCGGCGCGCCTTGCGGGCCGCGAGACGCTGCGCCGCGGTGGCCCGGCCGCTCTCCTCCTCGAGGCGGGAGTCGGTGCCGCGCGGTCCGGCCACGTATTCGCCGGCGTTGGGGTGCCAGTCGAACTCGCGCTCGCCGATCCGCACCGGGTCGCCGGGCTGCGCGCCCTTCTTGGCGAGCGCGTCCTCGACGCCGATGCGCTCCAGCCGGTCGGCCAGATAGCCGACGGCCTCCTCGTTGTCGAAGTTGGTCTGGCGGATCCAGCGCTCGACCTTGGCGCCGCGCACCACGAAGACGCCGTCGTCGTCCTGCTCGACCGTGAAGCCGGACTCGTCGACCGCCTGGGGCCGCAGGACGACGCGGGTGGGCTCGGGCGCGGGCCGGGACAGCCGGTGCTCCTCGACGACCTGCGCGAGGGCGTACGTGAGCTCCTTGAGGCCCTCGCGGGTGACAGCGCTGACCTCGAAGACGCGGTATCCGCGGGCCTCCAGGTCGGGCCGGACCATCTCGGCCAGGTCGCGCCCGTCCGGGATGTCGATCTTGTTGAGCACCACGAGGCGCGGCCGGTCCTCGAGACCGCCGTACGCCGCGAGCTCGGCCTCGATCGCGTCGAGGTCGGCCAGCGGGTCGCGCTCGATCTCGGGCGCCGCCGCGTCGAGCACGTGCACCAGCACCGAGGTGCGCTCGATGTGGCGCAGGAACTGCATGCCCAGGCCCTTGCCGGTGGCCGCGCCCGGGATGAGGCCCGGCACGTCGGCGACCGTGAAGGTCTGGTCGCCCGCCTGCACCACGCCGAGGTTGGGCACCAGCGTGGTGAACGGGTAGTCGGCGATCTTGGGCTTGGCCGCGGAGATCACCGAGATGAGCGAGGACTTGCCGGCGGACGGGAAGCCCACCAGGCCCACGTCGGCGACGCTCTTGAGCTCGAGCACGACGTCGAGCCGGTCGCCCGGCTCGCCGAGCTCGGCGAAGCCCGGCACCTTGCGGCGGGTGTTGGCCAGCGAGGCGTTGCCCCGGCCGCCGCGGCCGCCGCGCGCCACCTCGAAGGTGGTGCCGGCGCCGATCAGGTCGGCCAGCACCTCGCCGTCGGCGGTCTGCACGACCGTGCCGTCGGGCACCTTGAGGACCAGGTCCTTGCCGTTGGCGCCGTCGCGGTTGGCGCCCGCGCCGCCCCCGCCGTTGGACGCCTTGACGTGCGGGTGGAAGTGGAAGTCGAGCAGCGTGTGCTGCTGCGGGTCGACGACCAGCGTGATGCCGCCGCCGTGCCCGCCGTTGCCGCCGTCGGGGCCGCCGAGCGGCTTGAACTTCTCGCGGCGCACCGAGACACAGCCGTGTCCGCCGTCACCAGCCTGAAGGTGCAGCACAACCCGGTCGACGAACGTGGTCACTGCTCGAACTCCTCACGGAAAAACAAGAAAGCGGGCCACGGACCCCGAGAGGTCCGCGGCCCGCTTCTGAGAAACTTACTCCGCAGCCGGAACGATGCTGACGGTCTTGCGGCCGCGCTTCGTGCCGAACTGGACGTTGCCGGTCGCCAGGGCGAACAGCGTGTCGTCGCCACCGCGGCCGACGAGCTCGCCCGGGTGGAACTTCGTGCCGCGCTGGCGGATCAGGATCTCGCCCGCGCTGACCAGCTGGCCGCCGAACCGCTTGACGCCGAGCCGCTGCGCGGCGGAGTCACGGCCGTTACGCGAGCTGGACGCACCCTTTTTGTGAGCCATGAGTGATCCGCCCCCTACTTCCCGCTCTTGATGCCGGTCACCTTGACGCGGGTCAGCGGCTGGCGGTGACCCTGGCGCTTGTGGTAGCCGGTCTTGTTCTTGAACTTGTGGATCCGGATCTTCGGACCCTTGGTGTGCTCGGCGATCTCGCCGGACACCGTCACGCTGGCAAGCTTGGCCGCATCGGTCACCAGGTTGTCACCGTCGACGAGGAGGACCGCGGCGAGCGTCAGGGCATCGCCGGGCGCACCCGCGAGCTTCTCGACCTCGATCACGTCGCCCTCGGCAACCTTGTACTGCTTGCCGCCGGTCTTGACGATCGCGTACATCGGACGCGGACTCCCTGAGACTTACGCAGCGAGGAGCGCTGCTTGGCGGATGGTGCTGGTCCCGGTTGTCAGACACGGGAACACGACGCTGGAAAAGCGCCGTCCGAAAGCGTACTTCATCAGGGACCTCTTCCCCAAACCGGGGAGGAGCGTCAGCCCTTTCCGCACGCTTTGTCGAGTGTACCCGTGAGCTGGGACATCTTCTCAGCGTTGATCTTGGTGAGATCGCCCTTGAGCGCGGTGACCTGCTGACTCATGTCGGTCAGCGCCTTCTTCAGCACCGGATCGGTGGTCAGCTTCGCCATGTCGGCCAGGGCGTACGAGTAGTTGGACACGTCCCGCGCGATCTTCTGGTCGGCCTGCTGCTTGGCCGCGCCGCCCTTGCTCGCCGCGTCGATCTGGAGCTTGAGGTCGGCGATGAAGGTCTTGCCGAAATCGCTGTTCACCCGGGCGGCCTGGGCGCAGATCGCCTCGGTGTCGCCGGAGAGCGCCGCGTCGGCCGACGCCGCCACGGAGGGGTCCACCGGCGCCGGCGGAACGGCCGTGGGCCCGGTGGCGGGCGTGCCGGCGGGCGCGGCGGGGGTGCCGGCGGCCGGGGTCTGCCCCGAGGGCGACCCGGAGCAGCCGGCAAGGACCAGAGCCGCGGCACAGGCCGCAAGAGGGAGACGCATGGGAGGGACCTCGCGGGGACGACGGGGATCGATCCCGCGAGGGTAACCGACGTCGACGAGAGAAGCGGCCCGGCAGTTAACTTTCTTTACCGAACCGCTTCTTCCGATCGAGATCAGGGACGGGTACGCCTGCGCGTGCCCCCGCGGCGCGACCGCCGCCGTCCCGCGCCGGCACCCACCGGCTCGTCGTCGTCCTCGTCCTCGTCGTCGGCCGCGTCCGGGTCGTCCGCGCCGGTCAGGCGCAGCGGCTCGGTCTCGGGCTCCGGCTCCGCCGTCTCGTAGCGCGACAGGTCGTAGCCGCTGATGTCGTAGTCGTCCTCGGGGTCGGCGGTGGTCAGCTTGGCCCCGGGCGTGACGATGCCCGACCCGTGCACCGGCGGCAGCTCCGCGACCAGGGCGATCGGGCTCTCCCCCGGCTCGCTGAGGACCACCTCGGTGGGCGTCGCGGGCGGGTTCTCGATCTCGGCGACCGGCTCCTCGACCACCACGGCCTCGGGAGCCTCCAGGACCGGCGCGCTCTCGCCGCCGCCCCGGCGCCGGCGTGACCGGCCCGGCTTCTCGTCCTTCGGCGTCTGCGCCTGCGGCTGGGCCGGCGCCGGCGCGGTGGTCGCCGCGGCGACCGCCTTGACCTGGTTGGCCGCACCGTTCGAGCGCTTCTCCGGCACCGGCTCGGTGTGGATCAGCACGCCGCGGCCCTTGCAGTGGTCACAGGTCTCGCTGAACGCCTCGAGCAGGCCCGCGCCGATCCGCTTGCGGGTCATCTGCACCAGGCCCAGCGAGGTGATCTCGGTGACCTGGTGCTTGGTGCGGTCGCGGCCCAGGCACTCGGTGAGCCGCCGCAGCACCAGCTCGCGGTTGCTCTCCAGCACCATGTCGATGAAGTCGATCACCACGATGCCGCCGAGGTCGCGCAGCCGCAGCTGCCGGACGATCTCCTCGGCCGCCTCGAGGTTGTTGCGGGTGACCGTCTCCTCGAGGTTGCCGCCGGCGCCCGTGTACTTGCCGGTGTTGACGTCGACGACGGTCATCGCCTCGGTGCGGTCGAAGACCAGGTGACCACCCGAGGGCAGGAAGACCTTGCGGTCGAGGCCCTTGAGGATCTGCTCGTCGATGCGCTTGTCGGCGAAGACGTCGCCCGTGCCGGTGTAGCGGTGCATCCGGTCGAGCAGGTCGGGCGAGACCGAGTTGAGGTAGTTCTCCAGCTCGGCGTACGCCTGGTCGCCCTGCACGATCAGCTCGCGGAAGTCCTCGTTGAAGAGGTCACGCACGACCCGGATCACCAGGTCGGGCTCCTCGGAGAGGGCGACCGGCGCGTGACCGTCGGCGGCCTTGCGCTGGATGTCCTCCCACTGCGCCTGGAGCCGCTTCACGTCGCGGGCCAGCTCGTCCTCGCTCGCGCCCTCGGCGGCGGTCCGGACGATCACGCCGGCGCCGTCCGGCACGAGCTTCTTGAGGACGTCGCGCAGGCGCTTGCGCTCGTTGTCGGGCAGCTTGCGGCTGATGCCGGACGCGTTGCCGTTGGGCACGTAGACCAGGTGCCGGCCGGAGAGCGCGATGTGGCTGCTCAGCCGGGCGCCCTTGTGTCCGATCGGGTCCTTGGTGACCTGCACCAGCACCGAGTCGCCGGAGCGCAGCGCCTGCTCGATCGAGCGCGCGCGCCCCTCCAGGCCGGTGGCGTCCCAGTTGACCTCGCCCGCGTACAGCACCGCGTTGCGGCCCCGGCCGATGTCGACGAAGGCCGCCTCCATGCTCGGCAGCACGTTCTGCACCTTGCCGAGGTAGACGTTGCCGACCATGGTGCCGGAGGTGCTGCGGGAGACGTAGTGCTCGACGAGCACGCCGTCCTCGAGCACGACGATCTGGATCCGGTCCGGCTTCTGGCGCACGACCATGACCCGGTCGACGGCCTCGCGGCGGGCCAGGAACTCCGACTCGCTCAGGATCGGCGGCCGGGTGCGGCGCTGCTCGCGGCCGTCGCGGCGGCGCTGGCGCTTGGCCTCGAGCCGGGTCGAGCCGGAGACGCCCTGCACCTCGTCGGTGCGGCGCGGCTCGCGCACCCGCACGACGGTGTGCACGCCGTCCTCGATGCCGCCGGTGTCGCCGTCGCCGCTGGAGCCCTTGCGACGACGGCGGCGGCGACGGCGGGTGACGCCCTCGCCCTCGTCGTCCTCGGACTCGTCCTCGGCGGACGCCTCGGGGTCCTCGTCGCCCTCGTCCTGGTCGCTGTCGTCCTGGTCGCCCTCGTCGGACGGGCCCTTGCCGCGGCCGCGGCCGCGACGGCCACGACGGCGGCGACGGCGGCCACCGGCCTCGTCGTCCTCGTCCGACTCGTCCTCGACGCCCTCCTCGACGTCGTCGGCGGTCTCGTCGACCTCGTCCACGGCAGGCTCGGTCACGGTCTCGACGGCCTCGGCCTCGACCGGCTGCTCCTCGGCGGCGCCACGACGGCGGCGGCGGGTGCGCCGGCCGCCCTCGGCGGGCTCCTCGACGGCGGGCAGGTCGGCGACCTCGGCCTCGGCCTCGCCGACCGCCTCGGCGGCCGGCTCCGGGGTCACGGCGGGGGGAACAGTGGTGGCGCCGCGACGGGTGCGGCGGCTGGGAGCCGGAGCGGGCTCGGCCTCGGTGGCGTCCGGCGGCATGAACAGGACGGCGGGCGGCAGCGCGGCAGCCCGGCGGCTGCGCTTACGCGGCGCCGGCTCCTCCTCCACGAAGTCCGCGTCCAGCGGCAGCACGCCGATGACCGTGGTCTCCCCGGCAGCGGCCTCGGGCTCCTCGGCGGCCTCAGGCTCCTCGACGGCCGGCTCCTCGGCCGCGACCACCTCGGCCACGGTGACCGGCTCGGCGGGAGCCGGCTCCGCGACGGCGGCGGCCTCGACCGGCGTGACCTCGCCGGGCGTCACGACCGGCGCCGGCGCCTCGACCTCGGCCGGAGCGGCGGCGGGCGCGGCGGCCTTCTTGCGGCGGGTCCGCTTCACCGGAGCAGCCGGAGCGGCGGCCTCCTCGGCGGCCGGAGCAGCCGCGACGGAAGCGGCCGGAGCACCCTCGGCGGAAGCAACCGGAGCAGCCTCAGCGGAAGCAGCCGGAGCGGCGGCCGGTGCCGCCGCCTTGCGGCGGGTGCGCTTGACCGGCTTGACCGGGGCCTCCTCGGCCGCCGGCGGGGTCACGGCCTCGTGGACCGCGGCCACGGGGTCGCCCGGCGCCGCGGCCTCCGAAGCGCTCGCGGCCTCGATGCCCGCGCCGGGCTCCGCACCCGGAGCGTCGGAGGCCGGAACCTCGGCGGCCGAGGCTGCCGGCGCCGCCGCCTTACGGCGAGGGGCGCGCTTGCGCGCGGGGGTGGTGGTTGCGGCGGCATCGGGCGGAGTGACTCCGTCCCGCTCACCGCCCTGGTCTCCCGAGTTGTCTCGGGGCTCGTTATCGAGCATGGGGCGCTCTCCAGTTCTGGCGGCCCCGGGCGCGTTGGAGCGCTGCCACGCAGGGTCGCCGCAAGTATTTCGGCCCCGCCGGGTAAGCGAACGGGCTTCCGAAGTCTGTCAACGGACACCGGCTTGCCGCCAGCGCCCTCCGATGGAGGCGTCCTTACCCAGGAAGGGCTGGTTCGCGATCCGCGTCCAACGGATCGACGATCTCCCCCTGCGCGGTGAGCATGCCCTGGGCCAGCCGGGTCACCCGCGGGGGCACCGGCGGCTCCAGGCCCGCTACCGCGCGCAGGCCGGAAAGGACGTCATCGGGACGTACGGCGGGCGTCACCTGTCGTACGACAAGGTCGATTATCGCACACGGTGCGCCGTCCGCCTCGGAAGGTAGGTCAGACTGCTGCGTCACAGCGATCCGGGTCACTGCCTGCCGGGCGTCGAAGGTGCGCCGGCCCTGCTTGGTCATGCGCTCGACCAGCACCTCGCCGGCCTCCTGGAACGCCTTGACCGCCGCCTCGGCCTCGGCTGGGTCGACCTGGGGAAGCTCCAGGCGCCAGTGTGAGGCGTCGATCCGGTCGGCCAGGCTGCCGCCGCCCTCGCGCGCGATCACGGCCTCGAGCACGTCGAGGCCCGGCGAGAGGGCCGCGTCCAGGGCCCGCCGCAGCATCTCGGGGTCGACCTCCGCCTGGAGGCCGATCTCGAGGTACTCCGCCTCGCTGCCGACGCCGGTGGGCGCGGCCGAGGCGTACGAGATCTTGGGGTGGGGGGTGAAACCCTGCGAGAAGGCGATGGGGACCCCGGCCCGGCGCAGGGCACGCTCGAACGCGCGGGCGAAGTCGCGATGTGAGGTGAAGCGCAGCGGGCCCCGTTTGGCGTAGCGGAGACGGAGGCGCTGGACGACCGGTGCCTGGCCGCCGACGGGCTGATTCTTGGGAGCCATGATCAGACCGGTACCCGCAGGGTGTTGGTGACCGGGGTCAGCGGGAGCAGCTTCTTGCCGGTGGGGCCGATCTGGATCTCGGTGTCCATGGACGGGCAGACGCCGCAGTCGAAGCACGGGGTCCAGCGGCAGTCGTCCTGCTCGTACTCGGTCAGCGAGTCCTGCCAGTCCTGCCAGAGCCAGTCCTTGTCGAGACCGGAGTCGAGGTGGTCCCAGGGCAGCACCTCGAGCTGCTCGCGCTCGCGGGTGGTGAACCAGTCGAGGTCGACGCCGTACTCGGGCAGCACCTCGGCCGCGGACTCGATCCAGCGCGCGTACGAGAAGTGCTCGCTCCAGCCGTCGAACCGGCCGCCCTTCTCCCAGACGCGGCGGATGACCGCGCCGACCCGGCGGTCGCCGCGCGAGAGCAGGCCCTCGATCAGCGACGGCTCGCCGTCGTGGTAGCGGTAGCCGATCGCGCGGCCCAGGGACCGGTCGCTGTTGATCTCTTGCTTGAGCATCTTGAGCCGGGCGTCGATCACCTCGGGGCGCTCCATCGGCGCCCACTGGAACGGTGTGTGCGGCTTGGGCACGAACCCGCCGATCGACACCGTGCAGCGGATGTCCTTGGTGCCGGCGGCCTCACGACCGGCCCGGATGACCTCGTGGGCCATCTGGGCGATCTCGAGTACGTCCTCGTCGGTCTCGGTGGGCAGGCCGCACATGAAGTAGAGCTTCACCTGCCGCCAGCCGTTGCTGTAGGCCGTGACGACCGTGCGGATCAGGTCCTCCTTGGTCACCATCTTGTTGATGACCTTGCGGATGCGCTCGGAGCCGCCCTCGGGGGCGAAGGTGAGGCCGGTGCGCCGCCCGTTGCGGGAGAGCTCCTGGGCCAGGTCGATGTTGAAGGCGTCCACCCGGGTCGACGGGAGCGACAGCGAGACGTTGGTGTCCGCGTACTGCTCGGCGAGGCCGGAGCACATGTCGCCGATCTCGGAGTGGTCGGCGGAGGAGAGCGACAGCAGGCCCACCTCGGAGAAGCCGGAGAACTCGAGGCCCTCCTTGACCATCTGGCCGACCGTGGTGATCGAGCGCTCGCGGACCGGGCGGGTGATCATGCCGGCCTGGCAGAAGCGGCAGCCGCGGGTGCAGCCGCGGAAGATCTCCACCGCGTACCGCTCGTGGACCGTCTCGGCGAGCGGGACCAGCGGCTTCTTGGGGTACGGCCAGGCGTCGAGGTCCATGGTCGTGCGCTTGGCGACGCGGAACGGCACGTCGGGCCGGTTGGGCACGACCCGCTGGATGCGGCCGTCGGGCAGGTAGTCGACGTCGTAGAAGCGCGGGACGTAGATGCTCTCGGTGCGCGCCAGGCGCAGCAGCAGCTCGTCGCGGCCGCCCGGGCGGCCCTCGTCCTTCCACTCCCGGATGATGCCGGTGATCTCGAGCACGGCCTCCTCGCCGTCGCCGAGCACGGCGGCGTCGATGAAGTCGGCGATCGGCTCCGGGTTGAAGCTGGCGTGACCGCCGGCGAGGACGATCGGGTCGTCGTCGCCACGGTCGGCGCTGTCCAGCGGGATGCCGGCCAGGTCGAGGGCGGAGAGCATGTTGGTGTAGCCGAGCTCGGTGGCGAACGAGAGGCCGAGCACGTCGAACGCCTTCACCGGGCGGTGCGCGTCGACGGTGAACTGCGGGACGCCGTGCTCCTTCATCAGCGCCTCGAGGTCGGGCCAGACCGCGTAGGTGCGCTCGGCCAGGACGTCGGGCTGCTCGTTGAGCACCTCGTAGAGGATCTGGACGCCCTGGTTGGGCAGGCCCACCTCGTACGCGTCGGGGTACATCAGCGCCCAGCGGACCGTGGTCGCGTCCCAGTCCTTGACGACGGCGCCGAGCTCGCCGCCCACGTACTGGATCGGCTTGCTGACCCGGGGCAGCAGCTGCTCGAGCTGCGGGAAGACGGAACTCACGCTCATGGGGCTCCAGGGTACGCGGTTAAACCTGAAGATCCGCCGCCGCCCGGTCGAGGTCGGTGGCCAGCACGTCCTCCCGGAAGGAGCACAGCTGCAAGGTCATCCGTGCGGCCCCGCGCTCGCCGACGACCAGCCGAGTCGGGGTCCCATGCTCGTACAGATCGCCGACCAGGGCGTCCAGCAGCCGCACGCCGGCGCTGTCGAGGAACGAGACCGTGGTCAGGTCGATGAGCACCTTGCCGGCCTGGTTGATCCGCTTGACGATCGCCCTGCCGATCTCCGGCGCGTTCGCCAGGTCGATCTCGCCGGTCAAGCTGACCAACTCGGCGTCGCCGAACCTCGAGAAGGTCACCCACTGATCCGTCACTGGTCGTCCTCTCCGCGGCGGCGCCGCATCGTGACGGTGGTGCCGTCGCTGCGGTCGAACAGCACCTGGTCCATCGACTCCCGGATGAGCTGGAGGCCGCGGCCGCGGGAGACGTCGCCGAGCGGGCCACGCCAGGTGCCCCGGTCGGTGACCCGCACCTCGACCGCGTCGTCGGTCACCGTCGCGACCACGTCGATCATGCCGAACGGGTCGTCCCGGTAGCCGTGCTCGATCGCGTTCGCCACCGCCTCGGAGCAGGCCAGCAGCACCGCGTCGCGGCACTCGGCCCCGACGCCGTGCGCCACCAGCCAGGTGCGCAGGTCGGCGCGGAGCAGCGCGATCTGCATCCGGTCGGCGCCGATCGTGCGCTCGATGCGCTCCTCGGTGCCGAGCGACAGGCACAGCATGCAGACGTCGTCCGCGTGGTCCTTGCCGACCAGGGTGTCGGCCAGCCCGGCGGCGAGACCCTGCAGCGGCGCGTCCCGCCGCCGCGCGTATTCGCGGGCGAGGATCTCGAAGCCCTTGTCGATGCTGCGGCTGCGCCGCTCGATCAGGCCGTCGGTGTAGAGCAGCATCCGGCTGCCGGCGGAGAGCCGGCGGCGGTGTTCCGTGCGGCTGAGGTTGCCGGCCCGGCTGCCGATCGGCGCCGAGCGCGCGTGCATCAGGAACTCGGGCGACCCGGCCGGCTCCTGGAGCAGCGGCGGCAGGTGGCCGGCGCAGCAGTAGGCGATCTCGCCGGTGGTGAGGTCGATCTCCGCGTAGGCCACCGTGGCCATGCGGGCCGACTCGACCCGCTCGCAGAACCGGTCCAGGCCCTCGATCAGCCGGGCCGGCCCGTCCTCGTTCGAGGCGAGGGCGCGGACCGCGCTGCGCAGCTGGCCCATCGTGGTGGCCGCGTCGATGCCCCGGCCCACCACGTCGCCGACCACCACGGCCAGCTTGTCGACGGTGATCAGGAACGCGTCGTACCAGTCGCCGCCGACCTCGAGGTCCTGCCCGGCCGCCTGGTAGAAGGTCTCGACCGCGAAGCGGTTGTCGCCGCTGGGCAGGTCGCCGGCGAGCAGGCTGCGCTGGAGCGTCCGGGCGATCTGCCGTTCCTGCTCGTAGAGCCGGGCGTTCTCGAGCGCGAGACCGGCCCGGTCGGCGAGGTCGGAGAGGAAGACCCGCTCGCCGGCGGCGTCGCGGCGGTCGGGCGCCATGCGCAGCGCCAGCGTGCCGAGGACCAGCCCGCGGGCGGTCAGCGGCAGCACCGAGCAGTCGAGCGGGTCGCCCTCGAGCGCGAAGATCGGCTCGCCGCTCGCGGCCACCTTGGCGACGCGCTTCATCAGCAGCTCGGTGTCGGGCGCCGGCGTGCCCTTGGGCTCCTCGATCGGCACGGCACCGACCTGGAGGCGCACCTCGGCCCAGTCGGCGACCTCGGGCACGAGCCGGTCGAGCAGGCGGTGGATCCTCGGCTGGAGCCGGTGCACCTCGTCGAGCGCGCCGGTGGTCTCGGCCAGGAACTTGCTGCGCTCCTCGCGGCGGCGGGCGTCGTCGTAGAGGCGGGCCCGGTCGAGCGCCTGGCCGGCCTGCTGGCCGAGCAGCCGCACCACCCGCAGCTCGCCGTCGGTGAGCTTGTGCTCGCCCTTGAAGCTGAACGCGAGCACGCCGAGCGTGACGACGCCGCCGTGCTCGTCGGTCGGGCCGGTGGTCAGCGGCAGCAGCACCACGGTGTTGCGCCCGGAGCGGCGCATCGACTCGACCAGGTCGGGGAAGTGCTGCTTGGCCTCGGTGAGCGAGGCCACCACGTGCAGGTCGCCGCGCTCGGCCACCCGGGCGACGGCCCGCGCCGAGCTGCGCGGCATGTCGTCCCAGTTGCCGGTGGTCGGGTCGGTGGAGGTCACCGCCACGATCAGATCGCGCTCGGTGTCGACCAGGTAGATGCTGCTGCTCGCCGCCCCGAAGGCGGCCTCGGGCGCGCGCACCACCGACTCGGCCACCTCGGCCTCGGTCGGCGCGGCCGCCAGGTCGGCCACTATCTGCTGAAGGACGCGCACCCGGCGCTCGGACGCCTCGGCGATGTTGCGGGCGTGCAGCAGCTCCTTCTCGTACTGCCGCCGCTCGGTCGCGTTGAAGATCATGGTCCGGATGGCGCGGGGCTGTCCGGACTCGTCGCGCCCGAGCATCGAGTTGACCAGCGTGGGCAGCTGCCGCCCGTCGGCGCAGACCACGTCGAAGGCCAGCTCGTGCACCTCGTCCTGCATGCGCAGCAGCGGGGCGTAGTGGGTCTCGTGGTAGATCTGCCCGCCGGAGCTGAGCAGGTCCCGGAACCGGCGGTGACCGACCAGCTCGCCGCGCGTGTATCCCGTCCAGGTCAGGAAGGTCTGGTTGACCCGGACGATCGTGCCGTCGGGAAGCGTGGTCAGGTACCCGCACGGCGCGTGCTCGTACAGGTCGTCCGGATCTTCGTCCCAGGGCAGGCGCAACTCTTGCGTCACGTCCGGCCCACCAGAGTCACTCACGATCCGCCGCTTCTTACAGCCAGGCCTTCATGGCGTCGATGGTCTCCTCGGGGGCGCTGAGGTTCGGGCAGTGCCCGGTGGCGTTGAGCCGCATGAGGGTGCTGTTCGGGGTGTGCTTGTGAACGTAGTCTCCCACGCAGTCCGGCGCGATCACATCGTCCGAGCATTGCAGGATCAAGGCGGGGGTACGGAGTCTGAGCAGGTCGTCGCGGTTGTCGGAGAGGAACGTGACACGCGCGAACTTCTTGGCGATGTCCGGATCGGTGCGGCAGAAGCTGTTGGTCAGCTCCTCGCCGAGCTCCGGCCGGTCGGGGTTGCCCATGATGACCGGCGCCATCGTGCTGGACCAGCCGAGGTAGTTGCTGTCGAGCGAGTCGAGCAGCGACTCGATGTCGGCGCGGTCGAACCCGCCGACGTAGTCCTCGGTGGGCTCGTTGATGTAGCGCGGTGACGGGCCGACGAGCACCAGCTTGGCGAAGCGCTCCGGTTCCTCGATCGCGGCGAGCACGCCGATCATGGCGCTCACCGAGTGGCCGACGAAGACGACGTCGCGCAGGTCGTGCTCGTGCAGGATCTCGAGAATGTCGCGGGCGTAGCCCTCGAGGGTCGAATAGCGGTCGTCATCGTAGGCCGACAAGTCGGACTTGCCGTTGCCCACGTGGTCGAAGAGGACGAGCCGATGCGTGTCCGCGAAGGCCGGAGCGACCAGGCGCCACATGTTCTGGTCGCAGCCATAGCCATGCGCGAACACCATCGGCTGACCGGTCGGGTTACCGGTCAGCGTGACGGCGTTTCTCTGTGTCGTTCTCATGTCCCGGTAACCATACGGCTCCGAAGCGTCCGGCACATCGCCCTGGTTGTCCGGCATTTGCATGCGGTTTCCAGGTTCGTTGCCCGCCGGCGGGGTGGCGAACCGCCTCTAACCTGGGACAAGACCACCTCGCCGGCGATCGGGCCGGCAGCGAAGGAGATCGACGGATGGCCGAGCAGCAGCCGGGCGACCCCACGCCGGCGGCCGCGGCGCCCGACCGGACCCGGGTCGAGGACGGCTCGGAGCCCTCCACGGTGGACGCTCCGGCGCGCTGGAGCGGAGCCGCGGCGGTGCCCCCGCCCACGCCGAGGAAGCGGTGGTGGCAGCGGCACGAGGAGCCCGAGGACGACCGGCTGGCCACGCCGGCGGTCGACCCGTGGGCCGACCACGACACCCCGGTCGACCCGTTCCCCCTGGTGCCCGAGATCCCCGAGGCGCCGCTGCCGCCGACGCGCGTCGAGACCCCGCCGCCGGCCGGGGCCGAGCCGCCCGCGCCGCCCGCCGGGGCCGAGCCGCCCGCGCCGCCGACCAGGGCCGAGCCGCCCGCGCCGCCGGCCTTCGCGAACCGCCCGCCGATCACCGCGCAGCCCCGCCCGGCGGCGAGCCCGCCGGCGCGCCCGGTCGCGAGCCCGCCGGCGCGCCCGGCCGCGAGCCCGCCGGCGCGCCCGGTCGCGCCCCCGGCAGCGGGTCCGCCGCCCGCGCGCCCGGTCACCGGCCCGCCGCGCGCTCCGCTGCCGCCCGCGCCCAAGAGCGCGAAGCAGCGCCGCCGCGACCGCAAGGCGGCCAAGCGCCAAGCCGCCCAGATTCAGGCCGCCCAGATTCAGGCCGGCCGGCGTCAGGCCGTGGCACCGCGGCCGCCGGCCGGCCCGCCCACCGGCGGCCGTGGCCCGCTGCCTGCGCCGCCACCCTGGGCGCCGCGGCAGCCGCAGCGGCCGATGCCTCCCCCGCCCCGGCGCCGGCGCCGCTGGGGCCGCCGGCTCGCGCTGCTCAGCCTGCTCGGGGTCGCCTGCTGCTGCGGCGTGCCGTTCGGCTGGTTCCGCCTCTCGGGGCAATATCCGGCGAGCGCCCGGCTGCCGGAGTCCTTCGCCGACCTCCAGCTGCGCGACACCGAGGACACCGGCGCCGGAGGTTTCGCCGGTGAATACGGCGACAGCCGCGGCAAGCGCGTCACCGTCTTCGGCGTCACCGGCTTCCGGCTCACCCCGGGCACCGACGTGCGCACCCATCTCGACCAGGTCGCCGACGAATACAAGCTCTCCGAGGTGCAAGCTTTCGACCTCGGCGAGACCGGCGCGCACGAGAGCTGCGGCGTCGGCCGCGACAACGGCGCCACCGTCGTCGTCTGCGCATGGGCCGACCACGGCAGCCTCGCCACTGTGCTGCTCACCCGCCGCTCGGTCGAGGACAGCGCCGACCTGGTCGCCCGCCTGCGCGACGCGGTGCTGAACTAGGCCGGGTCCTTCTTGGGGGCGTAACGCGGCACGTACTCCTGGCCGGTCAGCTTCTGGATCTCGACCATGACCTCGTCGGTGAGCTGGCGCAGCGACGTGCGGTCGTCGGCGCGGCCGACGGGGTCGATCGGCTTGCCGAACTTGATGGTGATGGTGCCGCCGCGGAGCACCGGCGACGGGTAGGGCTGGCCGATCGGCTGGATCTTGTCGGTGCCGAGGCAGCCGACCGGGATGATCGGCACGCCGGCCGCGATCGCCAGCCGGGCCACGCCGGTGCGGCCGCGGTAGAGCCGGCCGTCGGGCGAGCGGGTGCCCTCGGGATAGACGACGACCTGGTCACCGGCCTTGAGCACCGGGATGGCGCCGTCGAACGCGGCGAGCGCCGCCCGGCCGCCGGCCCGCTCGACGCGGATGGCGCCGAGGCCGTTGAGCAGGTTGCGGGTGAACCAGCCGCTCAGGCCGGTGCCGTCGAAGTAGTCGGATTTTGCCCAGAACGCCAGGTGCCGCGGCACCACCGCACCGAGGAAGAGCTCGTCGGCGACGGAGAGGTGGTTGCTCGCGAAGATCACTCCACCCGTCTTGGGCACGTGCTCGAGGCCCTCGACGCGTGGCCGCCAGCCGACCTTCAGCGCGTTGCCGACGGTGATTTTGCCGATCGAGTAGAGCAGCGGCAACGGGGGTTCCTCCGGGACGGGTGGTGCGAAAAAGTGGGGGGCGGCTGTGAGGGTATCGGACGTCACCCGGGAAGTCCTTGTCGATCTCGCGGGCGAGCCCGGACATTCACCGTAGAAGCGGCAAATGCCCGGGCCCGGTTGCTTGTTTCACACCCTAAGAAGCAACAGACACCGCGACGATGACCTGCTCACCGTCGCCGGCCTCACCCGCGAAGCCACCCTCGGTCACCTCGCCGAGGCTCAGCGTGGTGGCCAGCGTCTCGCCCGCGACGAAGTCCCGGTGCGCCTCGACGGCGGCCCGCACCTGCTCGGAGGCGGAGACCACCAGCGCGATGCGGTCCGAGACGTCGAGGTCCGCCTCGCGGCGGGCCTGCTGCACGACCCGGATCACGTCGCGCGCCAGGCCCTCGGCGGCCAGCTCGGGGGTCACCGCGGTGTCGAGCACGACCACGCCCGCCCCGGCCGGCAGCGGCGCCGAGTTCTCGACGTCGGAGGCGACCTGCTTCAGCTCGTACTCGCCCTCCTGGAGGGTCACCCCGGCGGCGACCGGCGCGCCGTCGACCAGCTCCCACTCGCCGGCCTTCACCGCCTTGATCACCTGCTGCACCTGCTTGCCGACGCGCGGGCCCAGGGCGCGCGGCACGACGGTCAGGACCTGTTGGCTGTACGCGGCCACGTCGCCGGTGAAGACGACGTCCTTGACGTTGACCTCGTCGGCGAGCAGGTCGGCGAAGCCCGCCAGCGCCGCCGCGTCCGCGGTGGCGACCGTGAGCGTGGCCAGCGGCAGCCGGACCCGCAGCGAGCGGGTCTTGCGCAGCGACAGCGCCGCCGAGGCGACGTCGCGGATCGCGTCCATCGAGGCGACCAGCTCGTGGTCGGCCGGCAGCGCCGCCGCCGAGGGCCAGTCGGTCAGGTGCACCGACCGGCCGCCGGTGAGGCCGCGCCAGATCTCCTCGGTGGTCAGCGGCGCGAGCGGCGCCACCACGCGGCACACCGTCTCGAGCACGGTGGCCAGGGTGTCGAACGCGTCCCGGTCGCCCTCCCAGAAGCGGTCCCGCGAGCGGCGCACGTACCAGTTGGTCAGCGCGTCGAGGTACGAGCGGACGGAGCCGGCCGCGCCGGAGATGTCGTAGTCGTCCATCTGCCGCTGCACGTCGGTGACCAGCTCGCCGGTCTTGGCGAGGATGTACCGGTCGAGCAGGTGCCGCGAGTCCGTGCGGAACGTGGCCTCGTGGCCGGACGCGTTGGCGTACAGGCTGAAGAAGTACCAGACGTTCCAGAGCGGCAGCAGCACCTGGCGGACGGAGTCCCGGATCGCCACCTCGGTGACGGCCATGTCGCCGCCGCGCAGCACGGGAGACGACATGAGCATCCAGCGCATGGCGTCCGACCCGTACGTGTCGAAGACCTTGTAGACGTCCGGGTAGTTGCGCAGTGACTTGGACATCTTGCGCCCGTCCTCGCCGAGCAGGATGCCGTGGCTCAGGCAGTTACGGAACGCCGGCCGGTCGAACAGCGCGGTGGCCAGCACGTGCATGGTGTAGAACCAGCCGCGGGTCTGCCCGATGTACTCGACGATGAAGTCGCCCGGGTAGTGGTGCTCGAACCAGTCCTTGTTCTCGAACGGGTAGTGCACCTGGGCGAACGGCATCGAGCCCGACTCGAACCAGCAGTCGAGCACCTCGGGCACCCGGCGCATCATCGACTTACCGGTCGGATCGTCGGGATTCGGGCGCACGAGATCGTCGACGTACGGCCGGTGGAGATCCTTCACGGACACGCCGAAGTCCCGTTCGAGCTCCTCGTACGAGCCGTAGACGTCCACGCGCGGATATTGCGGGTCGTCGGACTTCCACACCGGGATCGGCGATCCCCAGAACCGGTTGCGCGAGATCGACCAGTCGCGGGCGTTCGCCAGCCACTTGCCGAACGAGCCGTCCTTGATGTGCGCCGGCGTCCAGGTGATCTCCTGGTTGAGCTCGACCATGCGGTCGCGGAACTGCGTCACCGCGACGAACCACGACGAGACCGCCTTGTAGACCAGCGGGGTGTCGCAGCGCCAGCAGTGCGGGTACGAGTGCGTGTAGCCCTCGTGCCGCACGACGACGCCGCGCTCCTTGAGCTCGGCGATCACCGGCTTGTTGGCGTCGAAGACCTGCACGCCCTGCCAGGTGGGCACCAGCGAGGTGAAGCGGGTGTGGTCGTCGACGGTCACCACGGTCGGGATGCCGGCCGCGTTGCAGACGTTCTGGTCGTCCTCACCGAAGGCGGGCGCCTGGTGGACCACGCCGGTGCCGTCCTCGTCGGTCACGTAGTCGGCGGCGAGCACCTGGAACGCGTTCGGCCCGCCCGCCTCGACCAGGAAGTCGAACAGCGGCTCATACCGGCGCCCGGCCAGCTCGCTGCCGAGCACCGTGCCGACCTGCTCCCAGCCTTCGAGCTCCTTGGCGTACGCGGCCACGCGCGAGGCGCCGAGGATCAGCTTCTCGCCGTCCTTCTCCAGCACCGCGTACTCGATCGACGGGCCGACCGCGAGGGCGAGGTTGGAGGGCAGCGTCCACGGCGTGGTGGTCCACACCGCGATCTTCTCGCCGGTCTCGAGCCGGAAGGTGACGGTCAGCGCCGGGTCGGTGCGGTCGCGGTAGACGTCGTCCATCCGCGTCTCGGTGTTCGACAGCGGCGTCTCGCAGCGGAAGCAGTAGGCGAGCACGCGGAAGCCCTCGTACACCAGGCCCTTGTCGTGCAGGGTCTTGAACGCCCACATGACCGACTCCATGTAGCTGGGGTCGAGGGTCTTGTAGTCGTGGGAGAAGTCGACCCAGCGGGCCTGCCGGGTGACGTAGCGCTCCCAGTCCTTGGTGTACGCGAGCACGGAGGTGCGGCAGGCCTCGTTGAACTTGTCGATGCCGAGCTCGACGATCTGCGCCTTGGTGGTGATGCCGAGCTGCTTCTCGGCCTCGACCTCGGCGGGCAGGCCGTGGGTGTCCCAGCCGAACCGCCGCTCGACGTGCTTGCCGCGCATGGTCTGGTAGCGCGGCACCAGGTCCTTCACGTAGCCGGTGAACAGGTGCCCGTAGTGCGGGAGCCCGTTGGCGAACGGCGGCCCGTCGTAGAACACGTACTCGTTGGCGCCGTTCTCCCCGGCCGGCCGCTGGTCGACGGAGGCCTCGAAGGTCTTGTCCGCCTCCCAGTGCTCCAGGACCGCGCGCTCGACAGCGGGCAGATCGGGGCTCGCCGGGACGCCCGTGCCGTCGGTGTGCTTGGGATAGGCCATCGCTGGTGCGCTCTCCTCCAACAGTCGTCATCAGACTGCGAGGACGAGCGTGACCGCCCGCGGTACCACCTCGCTTGACGGGTTCAGCGAACCCGCCCGCTCATTTCTGGTGCCCGGTTCTAGTGAGGCCCGCAGGCCCGTTCTTCCGGAGGCTCCCCGGTGATGGCCGGATCGTTGCCCGTGTGCGAGACAACGATACCGGCCCTCACCCCATTCCTACGAACGCATTGCCTCCAGGGTGGTGGACCAGAGAACCTTCCCGTCACGGTCACGCAGGTTCACCGTGAACGCGCCGGTCCGGCCGTCGATCTCCACCTCGCCGAAGTGCTGGAAACCGGAGGCCGGCGACGTGTTCGCCGCGGGCGGGGCGTTGACGAAGACCGCCCGCGGGCCGAACGTGCCGTCCAGCGCGTTCGGGCCGAAGGCGCCCGCGTGCGCCGGGCCGGAGACGAACTCCCAGAACGGCGTGAAGTCCTGGACCGCCGCGCGCGCCGGGTCGTAGTGGTGCGCGGCGGTGTAGTGCACGTCAGCGGTGAGGAAGACGATGCCGGTCACGCCGTGCCGGTGCGCGTCCCGCAGCACCTGGGCGAACTCGAGCTCGCGGCCCCGGGGCGCGCCCGGGTCGCCCTGCGCGACACCCTCCTGCGCGGCCGCGCCGTCCGGCACCACGAGGCCGAGCGGCAGGTCGTTGGCGATCACCTTCCAGGTCGCGCGCGACTCGCGCAGCCCGCGGATCAGCCAGTCCCGCTGCTTCGCGCCGAGCAGGCCGCGCTTCGGGTCCGCGTACGTGTTGCCGTCGTTGACGTCCTTGAGGGTGCGCATGTCGAGCACGAAGATGTCGAGCAGCGGCCCGTACGAGATCTTGCGGTACACCGGGCCCTCGGCGAAGGGCGTCGGGATCCACTCGTGGTACGCCTGCCGCGCCCGCGCGGCGAGCACGTCCACCCGCTTCTCGGTGTAGCGGGCGTCGTCGAGGATCTCCCCCGGATACCAGTTGTTGGTGACCTCGTGGTCGTCCCACTGGTTGATCTGGGGCACCTCGGCGGCGAAGGTCTTGTACGCCTTGTCGAGCAGGTTGTACGCGTACTGCCCGCGGTACTCGTCCAGCGTCTCGGCGACCTTGAGCTTCTCCTCGGTGACCACGTTGCGCCACACGCGCCCGTCCGGCAGCGTCACGGTCTCCGGGAGCGGACCGTCCGCGTACACGGTGTCGCCGCTGTGCAGCAGGAAGTCCGGCCGGCGGCGGCGCATCGACTCGAAGATCTTCAGGCCGCCGTACGCGGGGTCGATGCCCCAGCCCTGGCCGACGACGTCGCCGGTCCAGACGAACCGGATGTCCTCGCGGCGCACCGGCGCCGTGCTGAAGGTGCCGGTCAGCGGGGCGCTGAACAGGCCCGGACGCTCCAGGCTCTCGGCGCGCACCCGATAGTGCAGCCGGCCGCCGGCGGGCAGGTTGCCGAGCCGCAGCTTACCGGTGAAGCCGGTCTCGGGCGTGACGACCGGGCCGCGGACCACCCGGGAGCCGCGGAAGTCGGGCCGGCGGCTGACCTGCACCCACAGCCGCCCGGGCCGGTCGGCGCGGCTCCAGACGATCGCCGAGCCGGAGGTGGCGTCGCCGCTCTGGATGCCGTGGGTGAGGACCGGGCGGGTGCCGGCCGAGGAGAACGCGGGCGCTTCGAGGAGCACGCCCGCCACACCACCGGCGACGCCGGCGCGCAACAGGTTCCGTCGGGACACATACGTCATGACCACGATGTGACCACGATGCCTGTCGATCGGACATGGCGCGCGGGTGGCCGTTCCCTAAAATCCTGTGTGTGATCCGCATCGAGATCGATGAACCGACCCTGGCCCGCACCCGGATCGCGATCAGCCCGCTGACCGAGGCGACCGTGAGCCTCTACCTGCTCCAGCGCAACCCCGAGGTGGTGCCCTGGCCGTACGACGGCTGGGCCCGCCGAGCGCGGGAGATCCTGCGGACCGACCCGGCCACCGCCCCCGCGACGCTGCACATGCGGCTGCCGTCGGTGTCGCCGGACTTCCTCTCGCCGCTGCCCACGTCGCCGCTGCCGACCATCGAGGAGCAGCTCGACGAGCTGCGCGACACCCCGGACGACGTGATCGACTTCCAGCTCGCCAAGCACTACCCGGACGGCGACCTGCCCGAGATCATGCGGCCGTTCCGGGACGACCGGCGGGCGGCGCTGGCCCGGCTCGCCGACGGCATGCAGGCGTACTGGGACGCCGCGATCGCGCCGTACTGGCCGGCGATGCGGGCCGCGCTCGACGAGGAGGTGCTGCTGCGCGCCCGGGCGCTGGCCGCCGACGGCCCCGACGCGCTGCTCGCCCAGCTGCACGAGCGGATCCGCTGGGAGCGGCCGGTGCTCACCCTGATCAAGCCGCTCGACCAGGAGATGGAGGCGGTCGACCAGCGCCTGCTGCTGGTTCCGCTGATCTTCTCGCGGGGCGCGCTGATGTGCTCCGGCGACCATCCCGAGATCGTGATGGTGACCTACCAGTCGCGCGGCGCCGCCGTGCTCGCGGACGGCCCGCCGCGGCCCGCCGGTCAGCCGGCCGACCGCCTCGCCGTGCTGCTCGGCCGCGGCCGGGCCTCGATCCTGCGCGCGCTGACCGTGCCGGCCACCACCACGGGCCTCGCCACCGCGCTGGGCCTCGCGCCGAGCACGGTGTCCGAGCACCTCTCGGGCCTCCAGGCCGCCGGGGTGGTGCACCGCCGCCGGGCCGGCCGCCGCGTCCTCTACGGCCTCGAGCCCGCCGGGGTGGCGCTCGTCAACCTCCTCGGGGATTCGGCCCGGACCGAATTCGTTTCCTAGACCGCCGCCGCTTCCCTACCGTCTCGCGCATGGGGAGCGACTACGCCATCGAGGCGGACGACTTACGCCGGACCTACCGGGCGCGCACGGGCTGGCTGCGGCCCAAGCGCACGGAGGTCGAGGCGGTCCGCGGTGTGACCTTCACGGTCGGCCGCGGCGAGCTGTTCGGCCTGCTCGGGCCGAACGGCGCCGGCAAGACCACCACCATCAAGATGCTCAACACCCTGCTCATCCCCACCTCGGGCACGGCGCGGGTGTGCGGCCACGACGTGGTCGAGCAGACCAAGGAGGTACGCCGGCGCATCGGCTACGTCTTCGGCGGCGACCGCGGGCTGTACGACCGCCTCTCCGCCCTGGACAACCTGCGGTACTTCGCCGAGCTGTACGGCGTCGCGCCGCGCGAGCAGAAGCGCCGCATCGCCGAGCTGCTCGAGCTGGTGGGCCTCGCCGGGCGCGAGCGCGAGCGGGTCGAGGGCTACTCGCGCGGCATGCGCCAGCGGCTGCACATCGCCCGGGGCCTGCTGCACTCCCCCGACGTGCTCTTCCTCGACGAGCCGTCGATCGGCGTCGACCCGGTCGCCGCCCGCGAGCTGCGCCGCACGGTCGGCGATCTCGCGGCGACGGGCACGACAGTGCTGCTGACCACGCACTACATGGCCGAGGCGGACGAGCTCTGCGACCGCATCGCGGTCATCGCGGACGGCGAGATCCAGGCGCTCGGCACCCCGGCCGAGCTGCGCCGCCGCGCCGACGGGCTGCGGGTCGTCGAGGTGGAGGCGTACGGCGTTCCGGAGACCGCCGTCGACGCGTTGCGCGGCCTTCCCGGCGTACGGGAAACGGCAGTGGAAGTGAAAGGCGCCCTCCAGCTGCTGACCGTGCACTCGGACGCGCACGTCGACGTGCAGGGCGACGTGCTGCGCGAGCTGGCCGGCATCCGCCTCGGCCGGGTGAACAGCCGCGAGCCCACCCTCGAGGACGCCTACGTCGCGATCGTGAGCACGGCATGAGGACGCTGCGGCTGCTGACCGTCGGCACGCTGCTGCACGCCAAGCAGATCAGCCGGTCCCCGTTCGAGGTGGCGATCGCCCTGGTCGTGCCGGTCGTGCAGGCCACCCTGGCGGTCTACCTGTTCCGCTCCGGCGGCGAGCAGCACCGCCTGCTCGAGGCCGCGGTCGGCGCCGGCGTGATGGGCGTCTGGTCGTCGGTGCTCTTCGGCTCCGGCGGCGCGATCCAGAACCAGCGCTGGCAGGGCACCCTGGAGATGATCATGCTGGCGCCACGCCGCCCGGCCCTGGTGATCCTGCCGATCACCATCGCCACCGGCGTCACCGGCACCTATGCGCTGCTCGCCACCCTGGTCTGGGGCAGGGTGCTGTACGGGATCCGCCTCGACTTCGCGCACCCGGTCGCCTTCGTCGTGGCCGCCGTGGTGTGCGTGATCGGGCTCGGCATGTTCGGCCTGCTGCTGGCCTCGACCTTCGTGCTCATGCGCAACGCCAACGCGCTCGCGAACACGCTCGAATACCCGGTCTGGCTGATCTCCGGCATGCTCGTGCCGATCACCGTGCTGCCCGCGTGGACCACGCCGATCGCGGCGATCCTGCCGACCACGTGGGGCGCCCGGGCGCTGCGCGAGGCGACCAGCGGCGGGCCGGTGTGGCCGTCGATCCTGCTCTGCCTCGGCATCAGCCTCGTCTGCCTGGTGATCGGGGCCCTCACCTTGACCCATGTCGAACGCCGCGCCCGCGCGGCCGCAACCCTGGCGCTGGCGTGATGAAGACTCTGCGATTGATGACGGTGGGCGGGACGATCGCCTACCGGGCCCTGTTCAACTGGACGACGCCGGGCATGTTCGTCGGCACACTGCTGGTGGGGCCGCTGTTCCAGCTGCTCTTCTTCGCCTATCTGGGCCGGCAGTTGCAGGTGGCGGACGACCGGTTCTACATCGTCGGCAACGCGGTGCTGACCGCGTCGCTGGCCTGCGTCTTCGGCGGCACCATGGCGGTCGCGAACGAGCGGCGCTTCGGCACCCTCGGGCACGTGCTGCTCTCGCCGCGCAGCCGCACGGCGATCTTCTGGGGGCGCGTGCTCCCGTACGCGGGAAACGGTCTGCTCATCGCCGTGGTGACCCTGTCGGCGGGTGCGCTGCTGCTCGGGCTGCGCATCCCCGTCCCGGCGCTGCCCGGACTGCTGGTCGCGATGGCGGCCGGCTCGCTCGCCTGCGGCTTCTTCGGGCTCACGCTCGGCGCCCTGGGCCTGCGGTTTCGCGACGTCTGGGTGGTCTCGAACGTCTCGGTGGCCCTGTTGCTGCTGCTCACCGGGGTGAACGTGCCCGCCTCGGGCCTGCCCGGCTGGATGGTGACCGTGGGCCAGTGGCTGCCGATCACGCACGCCGCCGAGGCCGCCCGGCAGATCGCCGCCGGGGCGGGATTCGCCGCGGCCGCGCCCGCGCTGGGCCGGGAACTGCTGGTCGGCGCCCTCTACGCGGCCGCGGCCGTGGTCCTGCTCAAGGTCTTCGAGGTCGAGTCGCGCCGGAAGGCGTCGCTCGACACGCTCTGACGCTGGGGAAACCCTAACGCTGGGGGAACCAGAGGTCGATCTCGCGCTTGGCGCTCTCGGGCGAGTCGGACGCGTGCACCAGATTTTCCCGGTTGGAGAGCGCGAAATCGCCCCGGATCGTGCCGGCGGCCGCCTTGCGGCCGTCGGTCGAGCCGATCATGGCCCGGACCACCTCGATCGCCTCGTCGCCGCTCAGGATCAGCGCAACCAGCGGGCCCGAGGTCATGAACTCCTTGAGCGGCGGGTAGAACGGCTTGTCCACGTGGTCGGCGTAGTGCTGGTCGGCGAGCGCCGCATCCATCGTGCGCAACTCCAGCGCCTCGACGACCAGGCCCTTACGCTCGAAGCGGGAGAGCACCTCGCCGAGCAGTCCGCGACGGACGGCGTCGGGCTTGATGAGCACGAGCGAACGCTCGGTGTTGCTGGACACGGTGTTTCTCCGTTCTGACTGCGCGACTTCACCAACTGCGCGACACGCGGGGAGGTTCAGCCTATCGGTACCGGGAATCCGGCAAGCGCCAACGCCGGACCTGCCGCACTTTCCCTCCGGTGGCGGCGGGCAATAACCTGACCGTAACGAGCGGGAGGTCCACATTGGCAAACCAGACCGGCCGTCCGATCGCACCGGCACGGAAGCTGGTGGCGGCGGTATCGGGAACGATCGCGGTCTTCGTGGTCGCGCTGGGTTTCGGCATGTCGAGCCTGGGCGTGGTCATCTTCGGCGTGGTCCTGCTCGCGCTCTCGGTCGCGCTCGGCTCCGTCAACGTGGTGCGGCGTGGCGCCCGCGCCTGGGTGAGCGGCACGGCCGAGGTCCGCTCGATCTCCCCGCCGCCCACCTCCGCAGCGGTCTACGGGCGCGCCCGCATCCTCGCGGTCGTGGTGGCGCCCGGCCTCCCCACCTCCGAGGTGGAGATCAACGAGTCGAAGGTCCCGGTCGTCAAGTGGCCCGCGCCCGGCGACACGCTGCCGATCACGGTCGACGTCGACGACATGCGCCGCGTCCGCATCAACTGGGACGAGGCGATCCCCCGCGAGCACGGCGAGGATCCGCCGCCGCCCCCACCCGAGTACGACGAGTTCGACAACGAGTCGGACCTCGACTCCGACCTGCTCGACGACGTGGAGCCCCCGCCGTGGGTGACCCGCGACCGCCAGTGGGGCCGCGGCCCCGAGGAGCCGCCACCCCCGCCGCCCCCGTCGGCGTCGCCGCCCCAGCCCGGCCTGGACGACGGCACGGTGGTGGTCCGCGACACCCCCGCCGGCCCGGTCGTCGAGGGCGAGTTCGTCGACCACGACGACACCCCCCAGACCCTGCCCCGCCGGGCCCCCAAGGCCGCCACCGGCGCCGAGAGCCCGACCGTCGCCGCCACCGCGGGCGCCGCGGCCGCCGGCATGGGCACGGCAGCCTCGACCCCCGGCACCCGCCGCCCCAGCCCGCACCCCCGGGGCGCGGGCTCCGCGACGGCCACCGCCGAGCCCACCACGGTCACCGCGCCGCCCCCGCAGCGCGAGCCCCACCCCGACGACCTCCTGGCCACCGACATCCCCCTCGACGAGCCGGCCGACCAGCCCCAGCAGCCCCGCCGCCCCGAGCCGGTCCCGACCTCCACGGCACCGCACCCGTCACCGGTCGGCTCCTTCCCGACGGCGCCACCCCCGTCGACCCCGCCACCCACGGCACCAGCACCGTCGACCCCACCTCCGGCCCCGGCCGACGACGAGATCGACCTGCCCCTCGACGCCGACCCCGACCCGGCCCCCGAGACCACCCCCCACGCCGCGGCCGCCGTCGAGGACGACCTGATCGCCCCACCACCCCCGTCGTCCACCCGCTTCGTCTCCAACGCGGCCCACGACGCCACCACCGCGGCCTCCGCCACCACCTCCGCCACCTCGGCCGCTGCCGACGGGGACTCGGCCGCTGCCAACCTGGGCTCGGCCGATGAGGCCGCGCGGGACGCCGCGGCCGCGCCGCGGACGGCCGGCGACGACCTCCCGCCCGAGCAGCGCGTGGCGGCTGTGCCGTGGGAGCCCGAACCGTCCTCTTCCGGCCGGGATGAGGCACCCTTGGCCGACCAGGCCGGCGCCGCGCCCGCCGACGAGTCGAGGGAAACCGCCTCCGGGACCGGCTCACCGCCCCGGCCGCAGGAGGCCCAGCCCGTCTCAACGGCCGATTCGGAGACCGCCTCGCCACCTCGGCCGCAAGACGCCGAGGCCGCCCAGCCCGTTTCCGAGGCCCAGCCCGCTTCCGCGACCCAGCCCGCTTCCGACGCCCAGCCCGCTTCCGCGGCCCAGCCGGTCTCTGCGGCCCATTCCGGCGGGCAGGAGCACTCTCAGGCGAAGCATGGCCTGATCGCCACCGCCGTGGGCGCTGTGGCCGCTGCCGCCGTCGCCGCCGTCAAAAAGGCCGGCAAGCAGGACCGCGACGAACCACCCACCGACGACATACCCGCGGGCTCGGCGGCGATCCCGGACCAACCGGCGGCACGCCCTCCGGCTCCCGCCGCAGCAGCTGCCACGGCCGTCCCAGCGGCCGACGAGCCCCCGGCCGGCAACGGCCCGGCCATAGCGGAAGCCGACGCCGACAACGCCGCCCGGCCACCGGCTCCCGCCGCTGCCGCCGCCTTCTCGGTGACCGAGCGAGCCTCGGCCCCCCAGCCCTCTGCCGCCGACACCGGGCACCCCACGGCCAAGCCTGCCGACGACACCCAGGCCCAGCACCCCACGCCCACGCCTGCCGACGACACCCAGGCCCAGCACCCCACGGCCGCACCTGCGGACGACACCCCGGCCTCGCACCCCACGGCCACACCTGCCGACGACACCCCGGCTTTCGCCCACATCCCCGCAGAGGACGCCGACGCCCCCATAAAGGACGCTGACGCCACCGCAGAGGACGCCGACGCCACCGCGGGTGCAGCGCCCCCCTCAGCTCATGCCGCGGCTTCGGCGGGAGAATCCCCGGCTGCCGGTGGCGCCGCGGCCTGGCCGGTCCGGGAAGCCTCGGCCGCCGCTGAAGAAGAGATCGCGGCTCCGCGGCCGAGCGCTCCCACTCCGGCCGCCGCGGCTCTGGCGGCTGCTGCCGCCGCTGCTGCGGCCGCTGGGCCGGCTTCGGGGGGCGACAAGAATCCGTGGGCCGACTTCGCCGGCAGCCGTGAGCCCGACGAGAGCACGGCCGAGGTGATCACCGCTTATCCGAGTGCCCGGCCGGGGCCGGCCGGGGCGATACACGGTGTGGGGATCACCGTGCTGGTGACCGATCTGGCCCGGTCCATCGCGTTCTACCGGGACACCCTCGGGTTCTACGAGATCGACAGCGGCGAGGGCAGCGCCGTGCTGGCCTCCGGCGACACCCGGCTGGTGCTGCGCACGGTGCACGGCCTGTCCGCCGAGGCCGGCCGCCTGATCTACCTGAATCTTGAGGTGGGCGACGTCGAGGCGGTCTACGAGGAGTTGCGGGCGAAGGGCGTCGAGTTCGTCCACGCCCCGCGCCCGGTCAACCGGGGCGACCGGCTGGAGCTCTGGTCGGCGTCGTTCCGCGACCCCGACGACCACAACATCGCCATCACCCAGTGGCGGGCCATCCACTGAGCCACTGAGCCGAGGAACGCTGAGGCCGGTCCGGTCAGAGCAGGCCGGGCCGGCCCAGGATGGTGCGGCGGACGCTGAGCGCGTAGACCCAGGCGGCGCCGAAGATGAGGCCGAGGACGGCCAGCGAGTAGTGGAAGAAGCCGCTGGCCAGGAGCAGGACCTGGAGGACCAGGCCCGCCGGCCAGGCCCAGGAGCGCTTCATCATGCCCGACAGCACGATCGCCGCCACGGCCAGGCCGACCACCGACGCGATACCCAGCCCGCTCAGGTGGCCGCCCATGATGCGGATCGGCTGGATCGCCAGCAGCAGCACGATCGCCTCCATGACGAGCGTGCCGGCGCCCATGCCGCGTACCGCCGCCTGGGGGTTCTTGAGACCGGACCGGGGCTGTTCGGGTGGCGTCATCGCTTCAGCAGCTTCCTCGCGTCCGCGACCGTGACCACCGAGCCGGTGATGATCACGCCGACGCCGCTGAGCTCGCCGGACGTGTCCTCCTCGGCCAGGACCACGGCCTCCTCGATGGCGTCCGGCATGCTCTGCGCGACCGTCACCCTGTCCTCGCCGAAGATGCCCGCTGCCACCTGGGCCAGCTCGGTCACCGGCATCGACCTCGGCGAGCTGTTCTGCGTCACCACGATGCGCGCCGCCACCGGCTCGAGCAGGTCGAGCAGGCCCGACACGTCCTTGTCGGCGAGGACCGCCACCACCGCGACCAGGTGGCGGAACGAGAACTCCTCCTCGAGCGCGCTCACCGTCGCCGCCATGCCGTGCGGGTTGTGCGCCCCGTCCAGCAGGATCGTCGGCGCGCTGCGCACCCGCTCGAGCCGGCCCGGCGAGTCGACCTGGGCGAAGCCCTCGCGGATCAGGTCGGCCTCGAGCTGCTTGCCCTTGCCGGCGCCGAGGAACGCCTCGACCGCGGCGAGCGCCATCGCCGCGTTCTGCGCCTGGTGCGCGCCGAACAGCGGCAGGAAGATCTCGTCGTACACGCCGCCGAGCCCCTGCAGGGTGAGCAGCTGCCCGCCGACCGCCTGGGTCCGCTCGATCACGCCGAACTCGCTGCCCTCGCGGGCCAGCGTCGCGCCCATCTCGGCGCAGCGCTCGAGGATCGGCCGCATGGCCTCCTCGGTCTGCACGGCGCTGATCACCGTGGCGCCCTTGTGGATGATGCCGGCCTTGGCCCAGGCGATGTCCTCGATGGTGTCGCCGAGCCATTCGGTGTGGTCGAGCCCGATCGGCGTCATCACGCAGACCCCGGCGTCGATCACGTTGGTCGCGTCCTCCTCGCCGCCCAGGCCGACCTCGACCACCGCGATGTCGACGGGCGCGTCGGCGAACGCCGCGTAGGCCATCGCCGTCGTGATGTCGAAGTAGGTCAGCGGTTCCGAGTTGCGCGCGTCGATCAGGTCGGCGAGAGGAGCCACTTCGTCGTACGTCGTGGCGAGCCGCTCCTCGGAGATCGGCTCGCCGTCGAGGCTGATCCGCTCGCGGACGGTCTCGAGGTGCGGGCTGGTGTAGCGGCCCGTGTGCAGCCCGTGTGCCCGGAGCAGCGCGTCGATCATGCGAGCCGTGCTGGTCTTGCCGTTCGTGCCGGTCAGGTGGATCGCCGGGTAGGCGCGCTGAGGGCTGCCCAGCACGTCCATGAGGTCCCGGATCTTCTGCATGTCGAACGCCATGCGGGTGAAGCCGCGCTGGTCGAGCGCGGCCTCCACCTCTTCGTACGTGCTCATGATGTAGGCAACGCTTGCAGAGCGGCGGCAATTCGCGTGAGGTCCGCCTCAGCGGTCGCCAGCCTGTCTTTGATCTTGGCGACGACCTGTTCGGGCGCCTTGCTCACGAACGACTCGTTGCCGAGCTTGGCCCGGCACTGCGCCGCTTCCTTCTCGGCGGCCGCGCGGTCCTTCTCGAGCCGGGCTCGCTCCGCCGCCACGTCGATCGCCCCGCGCGTGTCCAGGTCGACCGTGATCGCGCCGGACACCGCGAGCGTCGCCGTCGCGGTGAAGTCGGCCGCCGGCGGGTCGAGCCGGGCCAGCGAGCGGATCAGCGGCTCGTGCGTGTCGATGCCGACGTTGCCCAGGCCGGTGAGCGCCGCGCTGACCCGCTGGCTCGGCTTGAGCCCCTGGTCGGAGCGGAACCGCCGGACCTCGGTGACCACCTTTTGCAGGGCGGCCAGCTCCTCCTCGGCGGCGTCGTCGACGAGCGCCGGGTCGGCGACCGGCCACGACGCCCGCATCACCGTCTCGCCACCGGTCAGCGCGATCCACAGCTCCTCGGTGACGAACGGGATGACCGGGTGCAGCAGGCGCAGCAGCTGGTCGAGCACGTGCCCGAGGACGCGCCGGCTCCGGTCCGCCTCGGGGCCCGCGGCGCCGAGGACGGGCTTGCTGAGCTCGACGTACCAGTCGCAGACGTCGTCCCACGCGAAGTGGTAGAGCGTGTCGCAGACCTTCGCGTACTCGTACGTCTCGAAGTACTGGTCGACCTCGCCGATCACGTGCTGGAGGCGCGACAGGATCCACTTGTCGATCGCCGACAGCTCCGCCGGCTCGGGCAGCGGGCCCTGGACGGTCGCGCCGTTCATCAGGGCGAAGCGGGTCGCGTTCCACAGCTTGTTGCAGAAGTTGCGCGAGCCCTGGCACCACTCCTCGCTGATCGGCACGTCGGAGCCGGGGTTGGCGCCGCGGGCCAGCGTGAAGCGGGTGGCGTCGGCGCCGTACCGCTCGATCCAGTCGAGCGGGTCGACCACGTTGCCGAACGACTTCGACATCTTCTTGCCGTGGCCGTCGCGCACCATGCCGTGCAGGTTGACCACGTCGAACGGCTGTTGGCCGTCCATCGCGTAGAGGCCGAACATCATCATCCGGGCGACCCAGAAGAACAGGATGTCGTAGCCGGTGACGAGCACGCTGGTCGGGTAGAACTTCTCGAGCTCGGCCGTCTGCTCCGGCCACCCCATGGTCGAGAACGGCCACAGCGCCGAGGAGAACCACGTGTCGAGCACGTCCTCGTCCTGCTTCCAGCCCTCGCCGGTCGGCGCCTCGTCGTCGGGCCCGACGCAGACGACCTCGCCGGCCGGCCCGTACCAGACCGGGATGCGGTGTCCCCACCACAGCTGACGCGAGATGCACCAGTCGTGCATGTTGTCGACCCAGGCGAAGTAGCGCTTGGCCAGCTCGGCGGGCTCGATGGTGACCCGGCCGTCGCGCACGGCGTCGCCGGCCGCCTTGGCCAGCGGGCCGGTGTTGACGAACCACTGGAGCGACAGCCTCGGCTCGACGGTGGTCTTGCAGCGCGAGCAGTGTCCCACCGAGTGCAGGTAGGGACGCTTCTCGGCGACGATGCGGCCCTCCTCGCGCAGCGCGTCGACGATGGCGGGGCGTGCTTCGTACCGGTCGAGGCCCTCGAACGGCCCCGGCACGGTGACGACCGCGCGCTCGTCCATGATCGTGAGGCTGGGCAGGTTGTGCCGCTGGCCGATCTCGAAGTCGTTCGGGTCGTGGGCCGGCGTCACCTTGACGGCGCCGGTGCCGAACGAGGGGTCGACGTGCTCGTCGGCGACGATCGGGATGCGCCGGCCGGTGAGCGGCAGCTTCACCTCGGTGCCGACCATGTGCTTGTAGCGCTCGTCGTCGGGGTGTACCGCCACGGCGGTGTCGCCCAGCATCGTCTCGGCGCGGGTGGTGGCGACCACGATCGAGTGGTCACCGTCGCCGTACCGGATGGAGACGAGCTCGCCCTCGTCGTCGGTGTGCTCCACCTCGATGTCGCTGAGCGCGGTGAGGCAGCGCGGGCACCAGTTGATGATCCGGTTGGCCCGGTAGATGAGCCCGTCCTCGTACAGCCGCTTGAAGATCGTCTGGACGGCCCGCGAGAGGCCCTCGTCCATGGTGAACCGCTCGCGGGTCCAGTCGACGGAGTCGCCGAGCCGGCGCATCTGGCCGAGGATGGCGCCGCCGGACTGCGCCTTCCACTCCCACACCTTTTCCACGAACTTCTCGCGGCCGAGGTCGTGCCGGGACAGCTGCTGCGAGGCGAGCTGGCGCTCCACGACGTTCTGCGTGGCGATGCCGGCGTGGTCCATGCCGGGCAGCCAGAGCACCTCGTATCCGCGCATGCGCTTGAGGCGCGCGAGCGTGTCCTGGATGGTGTGGTCGAGCGCGTGCCCGACGTGCAGCGAGCCGGTGACGTTGGGCGGCGGGATGACGATGGAGAACGGCGGCTTGTCGCTCTTGGGGTCCGCGGTGAAGTAGCCCTCCGATACCCACTTCTCGTACCGCCGCTGCTCTACCTCACCCGGCTGGTACTGGGCTGAGAGGCCACCCGTGGGCCGGCTGTCGGGGGTGCGGGTCTCGGTCGCATCGGTCACCCGACAAGTCTACGGATGTCGCATGGCATCGCCGAATTCGCACCACCCACGAACGACCGGGGTTGCTACGCTCGCCGAATGTCCGCATCCGGCCCCGCCGAGTCCCGCCCCAGCGACATCGGCACCGCCGAGTCCCGCCCGATCGACATCGGCACCGTCGACCGTCCCGAGCCGGCCTTCGCCGACGATCTCCCTCCGGGCGAGGAGGCCGCCGACGAGAAGTCGCGCCGTCGCGTGCCGGCCCGGCGCATAGCCCTGGGGGTCGTGCTGGCGGTGGGCCTCGCGGGGGCGGTCGCTTTCGGCCGTACGGGGTGGCAGATCTACACCCAGAAGGACGCGACCCTCTCGGCGCCCGCCCAGATCGGCGGCCTCACCCTGGACGACAGCGCCTCGGGACAGGAGACGGCCGAGTACCTGCGGACCGCGCTCGCCGCCGAGGTCGAGCTCGACAAGGCGGTCGGCGCCGTCTACCGGGACACCGCGGGCAAGAACGTCCTGTTTCTCGGCGGCACGAACCTCTTCTGGACGCCCTCCGACGACCTCGACACCGCCTTCGGCCTGATCTCCGACAACGAGGGCGCCGTCACCGGCCTGCACGACGTGGACGCCGGTCCTCTCGGCGGCACGATGAAGTGCGGCAACACCAAGACCGAGGACGGCGCTCTGACGGTCTGCGGCTGGGCCGACCACGGCAGCCTCGCCATGGCGATGTTCCCCGACCGCACCGAGCCCGAGGCCGCGACGCTCTTCCGCGAGATCCGCTCCACCGCCCAGACCCGCTGAATTTCCGCCGGCCCGTTCATCGGGCCGGCGGATCTTTTATGGTGCAGCCCGAATACGCCCCGG
>NZ_BOMI01000077.1 GCF_016862115.1 Paractinoplanes deccanensis | reverse complement strand
TCCGCTCCTCAAGGGGTGTGTGGGTCAGAGGCTGCGAGCGACGATGTCGCCGTAGGCCGTGGTGGCGTGGATGTCGAGCTCGGTCGTGCCGTCGTTCTTGAGGCTGTTGCTGATCCGGCCGTGGCCGGTGGTGGCGTCGAGGGCCGCCGAGGTGCCGCGGGCGGCGTCGACCGTGATGCTGCCGGCCTGCGTACGCAGGACTGCCTTGCCGCGGACCGCCTCGGTGAGGTGGATGTCGCCCTTGGCGGTGGTGATCTCGGCCGGCCCGGTGAGGCGGCCGACCGTGACGTCGCCGGAGGCCGTGGTGACGCGCAGGCTCGCGGCCTCGTCGACCTTGATGTCGCCCTGCGCGCCCTCGAAGACCACGTCGCCGAGGCGGCCCACGCCCCGGAAGCCGGCGGCGGCCGCCTTGGCCTCGACCCGGGAGCCGGCGGGCAGCTGGACGGTCACCTCGATGGAGCCGGTCGCGCCGAGGAGCTGGTTCTTCGCCTCCGCGACGATCCGCAGGACGCCGTCGGCGTACTCGACCCTGGTCTGCTCTGCGATCTTGACGTCGCGGCTCTTCGCGGCGTCGGCCGGCCGGACCTCGACCGTGGTGTCGGCGCGGTCGGCGGCGATGAAGCGGACGTCGCCGGCGGGGATGTCGAGGATGGCGGTGATGGCGGCGGGGGTGTCGAAGTTCTGCATTGCGCTCTCCCTGAGCTCGTCGTTTCCGATGCCAGAAACGCTACGTTGCGTTCGCAGATCGAGCAACAACCCTGTTGCACTGGAAACGTAAAAGCGCAGCTCAGTGTACAAATATCGTTGCAACAGCGCGTGGATCTAACGCAACGACTGCGTTGCAGCCGTTGCAATGGAGCGGGAATGAACGCTAAGCTGAGCACCACACCACAGGCGAAGGAGACCGCGATGCCGGGAGGCAGACTCACCCAGCAGGAACGCCAGCAGATCGCGCTGGGCCTGGCCGACGGTCTCGCGTACGCGGAGATCGCCCGGCGCATCGACCGCCCCACCTCGACGATCACCCGTGAGGTGATGCGCAACGGCGGCCCCGGGGGATACCGCGCCGACCTGGCCCACCACGCCACCGAACGCCGTTCCCGCCGCCGCCGGCAGTCCGCGTCGCGCGTGCCGGGTGCGGCGCCACAGGCCGGTGGCCGGGACAGCGAGGCCATGCGGGAGTACGAGGAGGCGTTCACCGCCAACCTCATGCAGTCCGGCCTGCCCCGCATGATGGCCCGGGCGCTGACGGCGCTCTACACCAGCGACGGCGGCACCCTCACCGCGTCCGAGCTGGTCCAGCACCTTCAGGTCAGCCCCGCGTCGGTCTCGAAGGCGATGGCGTTCCTCGAAGGCCAGGGCCTGATCCGCCGCGAGCGCGACGAGGGCCGCCGCGAGCGCTACATCGTCGACAACGACGTCTGGTATCAGGGCATGATCGCCGCCGCCCGGTCCAACGCCGAGCTCGCCCGGCTGGCCCGGCAGGGCGTCACCGTCCTCGGCCCCGGCAGCCCGGCCGCCGTCCGCCTCGAGAACATCGCCCGCTTCGTCGACTTCGTGGCCGAGAGCATCGTCCGCGCCGCCGAACAGGCCCGCGAGATCCTGTACGCGGAGCCGCCCAAGCCGGAATAGCCCGGCCGATCACCCGTCCCGTTCCGGAACCCTGCCTGGTGAGATCGATCCGCTCCAGCCGGCAGAGGGGACGGATCGATGAACGACGTGGCCCACCTGATAGCCACAATGGACCGCTTCGGGCGGTACACCTTCGCCCCGATGGACTACGAGGGCGACGCCGGCGCGATCTGGTCCGAGATCATCGCTCCGCTCTACCCCATCGCGCAGGCGGACCCCGCGGGCTTCGTCACCGACCTCGCCAAGACGCTGATCCCCGTGGGTGGATGGGCGGTCTACGGCGGCTCCCACGCCGTGCGCGAGCTGCTGGGCGGCGACTTCCGGCACCCCGCGTCCGACGAGCTCATGGAGCATTCGCTCGATTTCCTGCGCTCCCGGGGCGTGCCCGACTCGCGCCTCACCGGCCACGAGCACCAGTACTGGGTGGAGCATCGTGGCCGCGAGGAGCCGTGGCTCGCCGGCCGGCCCCGGCCCAGACCGGACCAGGCACCGATCCCCGACCTCGCTCCCGGTGAGGTCCGCCTCGTGGCGCGGGTCGCCCCGGAGCCCGATGCCAACCTGGTCCTCGTCCAGCGCGGCGGCGCCGGCTACGTCGCCGTGATCGACGCACGGCAGAGCGACGAGGACCCCACCCGCGCCCGCTGGGACTGGAAGACGGCGCCGACGCTCAACGACCTCTACTGGGCGATCGGCATCGCCTTCCAGATCCCGACCCACTGGTACGCCGCCGAGCTCGGCCCCTTCTTCCCCCTGCCCCGCCCACAACTCGACTGAAATGAGGCCGGCATGGAATTCGCTCTCGGTATCGCCTACTTCATCGGCATCTTCATCGCGATGGTGGTGACCCGGCATCGCGCCGGAGTCGGACAGGGCCGCATCAAGGTTTTCGGACGTGACGGCTTCGGCCTCGGCTGGGTGCTGGGCAACGCCTTCGCCTGCCTGTTCTGGCCCGTGACGCTGGTCATCTGGCTGTCCCGCGGCCGTCCGGAACCGCGCGTCGTCTTCAACGAGCGGGCGCGGGAACGCAAGGCAGCACAACAAATCTGAGGAGATGAGATGGCATCGTCGTGCGCGTGCGTCAAGGCAGGCCGATCGATCTGCCGGTGGTGCAAGGAGGCGGAATGGCACCGGATCCCGCCCGCCCGTCACCAATGTCAGTGGGGCAGATGCTCGTAAGCCCGGTCAGGGGGCTCGCGATCCGCGGGCCCTCTCCTGCTCGAGCAGGGCGTCGAGGTCGTCGAGGCGGTGCAGGCCCCGCAACGGCTGCCGCATGCGGTGGTTTCCCGTGAGGGTCTGCTCGTGGCGGGCGAGGAAGGTCCAATACCCCGCCGTGTACGGGCATGCGTTGTCGCCGGCGCGCACCTTCGGGTCGTAGCGGCAACCGCCGCAGTAGTCGCTCATGCGGTTCACATAGGACCCGCCAGCCGCGTACGGCTTGGTGCTCATGCGGCCGCCGTCGGCGTACTGGCTCATGCCGACCACGTTCGCCGTCATGACCCACTCGTAGCCGTCGACGAAGCAGCGGTGGAACCAGTCGGCGACCGCGCCGGGCCGCCAGCCGCGCTGCATCGCGTAGTTGCCGAGGATCATCAGCCGGGGGATGTGGTGCACCCAGCCCCGGTCGCGCACGCCGGCCAGCACGTCGGAGAGGCAGCGCGCCTCCACCGCGTCCGCGTTCAGCTCCGCGAACCACTTCGGCAGCCCGCGCCGGGCGTGCAGCTCGTTGGTGGCCCGGTAGTCCGGCTCGAAATACCAGTACAGGTGCCAGATGAAGTCGCGCCAGCCGAGGATCTGGCGGACGAAGCCCTCGACGCTCGCCAACGGCGCAACACCGCGGCGGTACGCCTGCTCGGCGCGTTCGATCACCTCGAGCGGGTCGAGCAGCCCCAGGTTGATCGCCGCGCTGAGCATGCTGTGCGCCATCAGAGGGTCGGCGGCGAGCATCGCGTCCTCGTGCGGGCCGAACGCCGGCAGGCGGTGCTCCACGAAGTGGCGCAGCCGGGCCAGCGCCTCCTTGCGCGTCGCCGGGAACAGCCGCGGCCCGTCGTTGCCGACGAAGGTGATGCCCTCCTCGCGCTCCCAGCGGTCGAGGTCGGCGCGGACCTCCTCGTCGATCTCGTCCTCGACGATCTCGGGCGGAGCCGGTACGCCGAGCCGGCCGGCGCCGCGCGGGGGTGGCTCGCGGTTGTCGGCGTCCAGGTTCCACCGCCCGCCCACCGGCTCGGTGCCCTCCATCAGCACGTCGTGCCGCTGCCGGGCGTACCGGTAGAAGTCCTCCAACCGCAGGTGGTCGCGGCCCGCCGCCCACGTCACGAAGTCCTGCGGCGCGGTGACGAAGCCGCGCGGCGGCAGCATCTCGACCCCGGGCAGCCGGGTGACCAGACCGCGCGCGGCACGGGACGTCGGATGGCAGACGCTGAGCGGCTCGGTGACGGCCTCGGCGTACGTCTCGGCCTTGATCAGCCGTACGTTGTCGTCCTGGGCGCGGTGCCGCAGCGCGGACAGCACCAGGTGGGCCTTCTGCCGGTGGAAGACGCGCCGCCGGAAGACCGCCTTCGACTCCACCAGGAGGACCGGCTGGCCGGGCGCGTCCAAGAAGTGCGGCCCGAGCTGGTCGGCGAAGAGCCAGCGACGCTTCATCCTTGCCATGCTGCCGCACGCGCCGCAGCGGCGCGTGATCATCGGCACGACCGGCCAACTCTCCTCTCACCGGAGGCCATCTCGTTCTCGATCCTGGCCGGTGTCGACCCGAGGATCGGCCTGTTCGCCTCGTTCACCATGGCCGTGACGATCGCCTTCACCGGCGGCCGCCCGCCGATGATCTCGGCCGCCACTGGTGCGGTCGCCCTCGTCGTCGCGCCGCTGCCGAAGACAAGGTCCGGGCGCTGCGCGACCAGCTGGCCATGGCCGAGGGCTTCGCCGGCGAGATGCGCGCCCACATCAATCAGCACAACCGCTGAGCCGACGGTGATCGACGGCACTTTGTACGGCGGCCGCATGTGAGTGTTTAATTACTTGCATGACGGGCAAGGTGCGGCAGCGGTCGACTGCCGAGGAGCGACGCCAGACGGTGATGAGCACCGCCATCCGGGTCTTCGCCGCCAAGGGCTACTACGGCACGAGCACGGTCGAGGTGGCGCAGGCGGCGGGCATCTCGCAGGGCTACCTCTATCGGCTCTACGCCGACAAGGAGGCGCTCTTCATCGCCGTCGTCGACTACTGCTCGCAGCGGCTGCGCGACAACGTGGCGGCGGCCATGGCGCGGGTGACCAGCACCGACCCCGAGGCGGTGCTCGATCAGCTGCGGGTGGCGTATCGGCAGCTCATCGACGACCGTGACCTGCTCATGGTGTTGATGCAGGCCAACTGCGCGGCCGGCGTGCCGGCGATCGGCGAGGCGGTCCGGCAGTGCTACGCCACCCAGGTGGAGTACGTGCGTGCCGCCTCCGGCGCGACGGACGAGCAGCTGCGCCGCTATTTCGCCGACTCGCTGCTCGCCAACGTGGTGTCCGCGGTCGGCGCGGACGCCATCGACGCACCCTGGGCGCGCACGCTGCGCGCCTGAGCCGGCTGTTACCGGGCCGCCACTCGGCGGCCCTTCTTCTGACCCATTATGTAAGTGGTTAACCGCTAACTAGGAGCTTCGCCATGTCCCACCCACGCCGCGCCGGCCTCTTGCTGGCGCTGCTGGCCTTCGCGCAGTTCATCAGCGCGATCGACTACAACATCGTCTACGTGGCCCTGCCGGAGATCGGCCGGGCGGTCGGCTTCAGCGCGACCAGCCTCCAGTGGGTGGTCAGCGCCTACGCGGTCGCCTTCGGCGGCCTCCTGCTGCTCGGCGGCCGGGCGGTCGACCTGTTCGGCAGGCGCCGCATGTTCGTGCTCGCCCTCGCGCTGTACGGTCTCGCGTCCCTCGCCGGTGGACTGGCCACCGACCCGGGCGCGCTGGTCGCCGCCCGGGCGGTGCAGGGCCTCGGCGGCGCCCTGCTGCTGCCCGCCACGCTCGCGACGATCAACACCAGTTTCGAGGAGGGACCCCGGCGGCACCGCGCCCTCGCCGTCTGGGGCGGCGCCGGAGCGGTCGGCATGGCGCTGGGCTCGCTGCTCGGCGGGGTGCTGACGGACTGGTTCGGCTGGCAGGCCGTCTTCTATGTCAACGTCCCGCTCGCTCTCGGCGCCGCGCTTGTGGCCCTGCGGCTGATGGCCGCCGACCCCGCCGGCGTGCGGAGGCGCCGGCTCGACCTTCCCGGCGTGCTGACCGCCACCCTGGGCTTCACCGCGCTGGTCTTCGGCATCGTGCAGGGACCGGAGCTCGGCTGGAGCAGCCCCGCCGCGCTCGGCGCGATCCTCGGCGGGATCGCCCTGGTCGGCGTCTTCCTGGTGATCGAGGGCCGCACGGCCGACCCGCTCATGCCGCTCGTGCTGCTGCGCAACCGGAGCCTGGTCACCGCCATGGGCGTGACGTTCATCTTCATGGGCACGTTCGGCGCCCAGTACTACTTCCTCACCGTCTATCTCCAGGACGTGCTGGGCTTCGACGCCCTGCGGTCGGGCTTCGCGTTCCTGCCGTCCGCGCTGGTCGGTCTGGTCGGCACGAAGGCGAGCGAGAAGCTGCTCGGCCGGATCGGCGTGCGGTCCACCGTGCTGCTCGGACTGCTCACCGGCGCCGCCGGCATGGCCCTGCTGGCCGCCGGCATGTCACCGGGCGGCGGATACGCGGCGCTGACGCCGGGCCTCGTGCTCATCAGCCTGGGGCAGGGTGTCACCTGGACCGCCATGTTCGTCGCGGCGGGCACGGGCGTCCGGGCCGAGCACCACGGCGTCGCGTCGGCCATGGCCTCGACGATGCAGCAGATCGGCGGCGCGGTGGGCCTCGCGGTGCTGGTGGCGGTCGCCACGAGCGGCGCGCACGGAGCGGCCGGGGCCGAGTTGGTGCCAGGACTGCGCTCCGCCGGCTGGACCGCCGCCGCCCTCACGGTGCTGGGCGCGGCGATCGCCCTGACCCTGCCCAAGCCCGCGAGCGCGGCTCGGCGGGAGCCCGCGATCAGCGTCGCCTCGTGAACGGGAAGCGCAAGTGGGCAGCACAGCCCGGCGGCGGAGTGAGGGCGTGACCGGCGACGGCGCGAATCCCGGGAGGCGTGGGCCTTTCGCTGCCTCGTACCTCTGGGGTCTTGGTCGTCAGGATTTGATGCAGCAGCCCTTGCAGACCTTGGGCTTGGGCAGGGTGAAGGCCAGGCAACAGGTCTTGCGCTGCACCTCGAGCTTGCCGATGGGGCCGGGGACCAGGTCGATCAGGTCTTCGACGCCGAGGGCGTGGTGGAGGGCGGCGATGTTCTCGCGGGAGGGGCCGGGGATGACGTCGGCCGAGCGGAGGATGCCCTGGGCCACGCCGGAGCTCAGGGAGCCGAGGAGGGTGCGCTTGCCGAGGCGGACCCGGTCGTGGATGGCGTCGAGCAGCGGGGCCAGGTGGCTGTCGAGCAGGGAGGCGCGCAGCTCGGCCAGGAGGGCCCGCTCGTCGGGGACCACGCGCACCTGGGGCAGGCCGGCGATGGCGATCGGGTCGCCGGGCAGGACCGCGACCGGGATGTCGGCTCGCAGGCCCAGGGTCACCAGGGGGCGTGGGTCGTTGAAGTGCAGGAGGACGTCGCCGGCGGTGAGCAGCGGGACGCGGCGTGCCGACGCCCAGCCGAGCACGGCGGGCAGGGCCAGCCAATACGTGTACGCCTTCCAGGCCAGCGCGGCGGCGGCGTGCGGCTGGGCGTTCCAGCGGCGGCCGGCGGAGTCGAGGAAGGTGTCGAGATTTTCGGTGACGAGCGAGGTGGCGGGTGTCCAGCCGGAGCTGTCGCGCACGAGGAGATCGGGGGCGAGGCCGGGGATCTCGGTGCTCGTGCCGAACATGGCACGCAAGGTCGCGGTGACCGGCGCGAGAGGTTGGGGGGCGGTTACCGTGCGTGTAACGCGGTGGAGTGCTGTGGTCACCGGCTGCTGCCCGCCCGCGGCGACGTCCCGAGAGCTGTCACCGCATTCACCTCGCTAAATCGAGTGGGCACCAAACGGCCGAAACGGCGCCGTCATGACGACCCACCGTACACCTCTAAGGGTAGCCTAACCAAGCCGAACTTTCGGACTAATACCCTCAGGCAGGGTGAGCTAACGTTCGGCACGCATGTTGCCGGATTCGTCAAGGTATCTGTCGGCAACGCGCTAGTAGCGCGATGTGGACACGCGCGGCGGCGACACTGAAATTCTCGTCGCGAAGGGGACATCGATGATGACCACCTCGCCCGTCGAGCGGGCCGCTGACCAATTCGTTACGGCGTTGGCGCACTGGCGGGTCGAGCGCGGGATGAGCAAGAAGCAACTCGCCGCGCGCATGGGGTTCGACCCCTCGTACGTCAGCCATGTCGAGGGGCGGCGGCACAAGCCGACCGAGGACTTCGCCCGCCGTGCCGAGGCGGTGCTCGGTGCCGGCGGCGCCATCTGGGAACGCTTCCAGGAGTACGACCAGCTTCGCCATGCCCGCAGCACGGCCCTCCACCGCGATCCGCCGGTGCCCGTGCAGTGGCTGCCGCCGGGCACCGGGCTGATCGTCGAGCGCGAGGTCGCCGAGCTCACCTTCGTGGACGGCACGTACCGCTGCCGGGTGCGCCGCGCGCTCTACAACGCGGGCTCCGAGCCGGTCACGCGCTACCTCGTGAAGATCGCGGTGGACCGCTACCCGAACGACCCGACGGGCTCCAACCGCCACCACCGCGAGCACCCGCTCACCTTCGACGAGATGGCGCTGGTCGCCTGCGCCGGCGAGGGCGACGCGATCGAGCCGATGCAGTGGCGGGTCAAGCTCGACCGGGACGCGTCCAAGGAGATCTGGCTGCTGTTCGCGAACGAGCGCGGGCAGTTCGCGCTCTACCCGGGCGAGCGCACGACCATCGAATACGCGTACACGGTCGGAGTCGAGAAGTGGGGCCAGTGGTTCCAGCGCGCGGTCCGGCTCCCCACGCGGCGGCTCACCGTGCGGCTCGACTTCCCGGCCGGGTTCGACCCGCAGGTGTGGGGCGTCGAGACGTCGCTGGCCGCCGAGGTGCCGGTGCGCACGCCGATGGAACGGCACGACCAGGGCGACCGGGCGGTCTTCGAGTGGTCGACCGACGCGCCGCAGCTCAACGCGCGCTACCGGCTCGAGTGGCGGTTCCGCGGGGCGAACGCGCCGTCGTACCCGGCAGTGGCTCCGAGCGCCAACAACGGCAACCAGCGGGCCTCCGGTCAGATGCGCGGCGTCGGCATCGTGCAGCGCGGCTCGGAACTGCTGCGCCAGCGCGCCCGGCACTTCCAGCTGCCGCGCGAGGAGACCGAGGCGCGCGAGACGGTCGACGCGCTGCTGAGCGCGCTGGCCCGGCTCGAGCAGGTGCACGACTTCACCAAGGGCGTCGGGCTGTCGGCGCCGCAGATCGGGCGTTCGGTGGCGGTGGCGGTGGTGCGCGCGGCCGGCGGCGAGTCGGAGCCGGTGGTGCTGCTCAACCCGCGGGTGGTCGGCGAGTCGGCCGACCGCGACGAGCAGTACGAGGGATGCCTGTCGTTCTTCGACTACCGGGGCCTGGTCAAGCGCCCGGAGCGGATCGACGTGGAGCACGCCCGCTACGACGGCACGCGGGTGATCACGACCTTCGAACGGGCCATGGCGCGGCTGGTGGCGCACGAGATCGACCATCTGGAGGGGCGGCTCTACGTCGACCGGATGAACGCCGAGTCCAACCTCGTGCCCGACTACCAGCGGCCCTGGGCCGTCTAGGGCAGGTCGGTGAAGCTGTCGTACTTGATGCGGATCGACGGGACCTGCAGCTCGGCGAGCGTCTTGAGCGTGGCCTTCACCATCGGGCCCGAGCCCGAGACGAAGAAGTCGTGCTCGTTCCACGGGCCGTAGCGGGCGACCACGTCCGAGATCATGCCCTGCTCGCCGGGGAAGGTCGGGTCGTTGCTGCACGCGGTCACCACCGAGAGCCAGGGATAGCGGGCGGCGAGCCGGTTGAGGTCGGCCAGGTCGTAGAGGTCCTCGCGGTTGCGCGCGCCGAAGAAGACGTGCACCCAGCGGGTCCGGTTGTAGCGGGTGAGCTCCTCGAGCAGCGACTTGATCGGCGCCAGGCCCGTGCCGCCGGCCACGAAGACGGTGTCGCGGGTCGACCGTCGGTCCAGGGTCATCGAGCCCATCGGGGCGGCCAGCCGGATCATGTCGCCGACCTCCAGCCGCCGCACGAGCGCGCTGGACACCCAGCCGGCGCCGACCGCGCGCACGTGGAACTCGAGGGTGTTGTCCCGGCGGGGCGCGTTCGCGACGGAGTACGTGCGCCAGAGCCGCGGCTGGATGCGCGGGCACTCGACGCTCACGTACTGGCCGGCGCGGAACTCCAGCGGTTGCAGGGGCTGGACCGTGAAGACGGCGATGTCCTGCGCGCGGCGCTCGTGGGCGACCACCTCGGCGTACCAGTAGGGCGGGTTGGTGTCGGCCTCCGCCCCGCCGAGCATCTTCGAGGCGATCACGGCGTACGCGTCCGCCCACGCCTGGTCGTACTCGACGCTCCAGCTCTCGCCGGCGTACTGCCGCATCGCTTCGATCAAGGCGCCACCCACCACCTCGTAGTGCTCCGGTTCCACGTGGAACTTCCGGTGATCGCGGCCCAGGGCACGCAGGTACGAGTCGAACTTCTCCGGATCCTCGAGCGTCTGCACGGCGGTCACGATCGCGTTCAGCAGCCGGGATCGCTGCATGTCCATGTGGACCGGGAACAGGTCCCGCAGCTCCGGGTGCGACAGGAACATGCGAGCGTAGAAGTAGCCGGCGACCTTCTCCTGATGCTCCTCGATGAGGCTCCAGCTCTCCTTGAGCAAGCGTCCGAGGTCTCCCATGGATTCAGGGTGGTCACAGCAGTCGGATAGGCGACGCACGGAACGTGCGACTCATCTCCCCGCACGCCGTGACCGATGACCCGATAAGTCCGTTTAGGGGGTGCCTGGGATCCTCGTTCGAGTGAGTAGCTTTGTCGCGTGACTCTTGATCAGCGGACCGGCCGCAGGCTCCTGACCGGCGAGATCATCATCGTGCTGCTGCTGTCCCTGGGGCAGAGCGCGGTGTACGCGGTGGTGTCGCTGATCGCCAAGCTGACGGCCGGCAAGCCGCTGTCGTCGCAGTCGGCCGTGCTGAACGCGTCCCAGTCGCCCCGGCCGTACCTGGACCTCACGTACCAGCTCCTGGGAATCTTCTTCGATCTCGTCCCGGTGGCGCTGGCCCTCTATCTGCTGATGCGCGACAACATTTCGGTACGCCGCACGCTGGGCCTCGGCTTCGACCGCCCCGCCTCCGACACCGGGTGGGGCTTCGGCCTCGCGGCGCTCATCGGCATCCCCGGGCTGGGGCTCGTCTACGTGGCGTCGGTGCTCGGGCTCAACGCGCAGATCGTGCCGGCCGCCCTCCAGCCCGTGTGGTGGGCGGTGCCCGTGCTGATCCTGTCGGCGGCGCAGAACGCGATCCTCGAAGAGGTCATCGTCGTCGGCTACCTGATGACCCGGCTGCGGCAGCTGAGCATGTCGACCGTCTGGATCGTGGTGTGCTCGGCCGTGCTGCGCGGCTCCTACCACCTCTATCAGGGGTTCGGGGCGTTCGTCGGCAACGCCGTCATGGGCGTGCTCTTCGCGCTGTTCTACCTGCGGTTCAAGCGCGTGATGCCGCTGATCATCGCGCACACGCTGCTGGACGTGGTGGCCTTCGTCGGCTACACGCTGCTCCCCGAGTCGTGGCTTAGCTGGATCTGAAGTACTTGTTGGCCCGCGCCGCGGTGGCGTCCGCGGCGGCGGTGTTGACGACGATCGCGGCGAGCAGGCTCGTGCCGGGGAAGCGGCGGTTGATCCGCTTGACGGCGGCCCAGGCGGCGGTCTGCGCGGTGAAAAGCCCGGCGAGGCGCCACAGAGGTTCCTTCGAGTCGTACGCGGGGCGGCGCGCCTCGGCGAGCGCACCGACGGCGTCGGCCTTGGTCCGGTGCACGCGAGCGATGACAAGCAGATCGGCGGCCCGCTCCTCATCCGTGGGATCCAGCCCGTACGCGGCGGCGATGTGCAACGTGAGCTCGGCATCGGTGAGCGCGGCGGCGCCCAGCAGCGCGACCGGCGCGTAGGAGCCGGCGATCGCGCCGAGCACGCTGGTCAGGCTGCCGAAGCGGGTGAACTGCCGGGTCGCCAAGCGGGCCAGGGCGGCCGGGGTCGCGGTGGGGTAGGCGTCGCGCATGCGGGCGGCCCATTCCTGCGCCCGGGGGCCGAGGGTCTGGACGGCGGCTATGGCGAGGAGCTCGGGGGCGCGGGCGGGGTCGGCGATCAGGGCGGCCCAGGGGTCGGTGCGGTTTGGTTGTGCGGCGGGTTCGGGTGCCGTGCCTGTGGAGGCGGGCGTCTCTGCCTGCGGCGCGGGGGTTGCGCGTGCCGCGGCCGTGGAGGCGGGCTGTCCCACCTCCACGGACATTTCCGAAATTTCCGCTTTTTTCGGCGGCTCCTCTGGCGTGCGCTCAAGCTTCTTCCGCGGTCGGGGCGTTTCCCGTGCTGGCTTGAGATCTCTCTGCGTGGGCTCGGGCGTTTGCGGTGCGGGCTCGGGCGTTTGCGGTGCGGGCTCGGGCGTTTGCGGGGCGGGTTCGGCCTTCTGCGGCGCGGGCTCGGGCCTCGCTGGTGCTGACTGATGTTTGTGCGGCGCCGGCTGCTGTCTTTCTGGCGCCGGCTGGGGCGTCTCGGGCGCCGGCTGGGGCTGCTCCGACGCCGGCTGGGGCGTCTCGGGCGCCGGCTGGGGCTGCTCTGACGCCGGCTGGGGCTGCTCTGACGCCGGCTGGGGCGTCTCGGGCGTGGGCTGGGGCTTCTGCGGCACCGGCTTGGGCTTTTCCGGCGCGGGTGGTGTGACGGCTGGGGTGCTGCTTTGGGCGGCGGTTGCGGCTGCCTTCGTGGTTCGAGGCCGGCGGGTCCGCGGGGCCGTTTCAGCCTTTGCGGCGGGCTCGTCTTCCACGGGCGCCGGTTTGGCCGTGGCGGCCGGCCGGGGTTGGCGTGCCTTGCGCGGTGTGGGCTTGCGCACAGACTCCTGCGCCGCAGGCCGCTCGTCCTCACCCTGGGTAGCGGCAGGCTTGCGCGGAGCGTCGGACCGAGTCGGCCGGTCGGCGGCGGTCCCCTCGGACGGGTGATCTTCGGCACTGGGAGGCTGGAACGTGACCGGCGGCGCGGCCTTGGGCGCCCTCTTCCGGGGCTTCTCCGGCGCCTCCGGCTCCCCGGTCGCACTGAACGAAGGCCGCGGGCTGCGAGCACGCGGCGCACGGCGGCGCTCCGTAGGCGGGTTCTCCTCCATGCCGTGGGAGCCTAGCCCCAACGAGCACATTTCACCTGTTGGAGCCCGTTACGACCCGCCCGGCGTGGCCCGCTTTGTGCGCCCGCGAGCTGGTCCGGTATCCTCAAGCGTCGGTAGCCCTGCGGCTACCGGGGAGACTTCGCCTAGTCTGGTCTATGGCGCCGCACTGCTAATGCGGTTGGGGTTTTAAAGCCCCTCCCGGGTTCGAATCCCGGAGTCTCCGCGTGTAAGGCCGGTGTGTATGCTGGTCGAGCACCAAGGCAAGCGCCCGTAGCTCAATGGATAGAGCATCTGACTACGGATCAGAAGGTTAGGGGTTCGAGTCCCTTCGGGCGCACAACATCATTGAGGGTCTGATCTGCGGAAACGCGGGTCGGGCCCTTTGTGCTGTCCGGTCCTAGTGGACGGTGGGTGTCACGTGGGTGCGATATGGGTGCCGCCGCCGAGACGGCATTTTCGCGCTGTTGCCGCGTCGTGACCTGCGGCTTTCCCGCCCGCTTTCTCGTCGAGGTCGGGGAAGCACCTGTTTTCGGTTTCGCCGGCGCCGGAGCGATGACCTTGGGGCTGCGGTCCGGTCGGTTCTTGCGCGCCTTGCTCTTGATCTTCTTGCGGGTGCGGCGGGCCGCATTCAGGACGAGCTGGGCGGTGGCGTCGGCGCACCGGCGCTGGATCTGCGGCAGGACGCTGGTGTAGGTGTCGGCGGTGATCACGATGGTGGAGTGCCCGAGCAGATCTTGCAGGGTCTTCAGGTCGGCGCCGGCCTCATGGGCGAGCGAGGCGGCGCCGTGGCGCAGGTCGTGCAACCGGATCGGGGGCAGGCCGGCCCGGTCGAGGAGTTTACGGAATCGGGTGGTGGCGTAGTTCGGGTTGATTGGCAGCCCGTCGGTCCGGACGAACACGTATCCGGAGTCGGTCCAGCGCTGGCCGTCGGCCAGGGTGTCGCGCCGTTGGTCGAGTTGCTGGCGGTGGTGGGTGCGCAGGATCTGCACGGTGCGTTTGTCCAGGGCGACGGCTCGGCGGCCGGCGGGGGTCTGGGGTTGGCCTTCGACGATCTGGTAGCCGGCGGTGGTTCGGTTGCGTTCGATGGTCAGCACGGCATGGTCGAGGTCGATGTCGGCCCACCGCAGCCCGCATAGCTCCCCGCGGCGCAGACCGCGCAGGCCGGCCAGCCACCACAGTGCGTACAGCGCATCGTCGGTGACCGAGCCCAGGAAGGTGGCCAGCTGGTCGGCGGTCCAGACCGCCACCGCTGGGTGGACACCGGTTTCCTGCCACGCCGCGACGCGTTCGTCGGTCCAGACTTTGGCGTGCGGCTGCTGATAGCCGCTGATCTCAATATGGCGGGCCGGGTTGCAGTCCAGCACACCCTCCTTGATGGCCAGGTTGAGGGCGGCGCGCAGGGTGGTGCGCAGGTGCTGCATCGCCGACGCCGACTGCGGCCGGCCCTTGCTGTTGCGGGTGTCGGCGATGGCGGCGAACACGGTGCGCAGCAGCCGGGCGTCGAGCCCGGCGAGGCGGTAGCGGCCGAGGTGCGGGATCAGGACGGTTTCGACGTCGCGGGTGTAGTGGAACCGGGTCGTCGGCCGGATGCTGGTCCGCGAGGCGACCCAGTGCCGCAGCCAGCGTTCGACCGTCCAGCCTTCCGCGGTACGGTCCGCGGCCGTGCGGGCCAGGAACTCGTCTCGGGCCTGGCGGGCGGCAGCCTGCGACGGGTAGCCGCCACGGCGGGCGCGTTCGCGGCGTCCCAGCAGATTGGTCGCCGAGCAGTGGAAGTACCAGGTGCCGTGGCCACGCTCGGCGAGCTGGGGACAAGACTGCTCAAGCCTTCGCCGGCCGGCGTCGCGGCACCCACACCGTTTGAAGATCACGCCTGGTTCCGCCATCATGCACCGCCTTGCTCGTCACGGGCTTTCCCTCACGGTGAATCCTGGTTCCGGCGATGACAGTCGCTCTGTGGGGTGAATCCGGCCGGGTCCGCGCCGTGCTCGATCTGCGCGGTCTGCCGGGGCCGGCAGCGGTGGCATCCGGTGGATGTAGCGCCTTCGTTCAGCGGTGGCCGGGCTCGGCCGGCAAGTGGGGTCGGCCTGTTCGCGCAGGACGCCGTCGGGACGGACAGGCGAATCACCAGTGACCAGCAGCACAGCGGGGTGGTGTCCGGATCTGCGCCCAACCGGATCTTCGAGTTGAGCCGGCTGCTCGCGCAGTTGCACGACGGCAAGGGCCGGACCACCGTACTCGCCTCCTACGACGACGTCGCCGAGGCTTAGCGAGGGTTTCCGCGATGAGCTGGCCTGCCTGCCATACACCGATGCCGACCGGCTCGAGCCAAGCTCCTACTGGTCCAGTAGCAGTTCCGGTACGGTCGTCGGATGCCGGAGGTGTCATGATCGGGCGGGAGCGCGAGCTTGCCGCGCTGGCGACCTCGCAAGCGCCGGTGATGCTGCTTCGCGGCGAGGCGGGTGTCGGGAAGACCGCTCTTCTGGCGGCGGTCCCCGCTGAGGGTTTCAAGGTCTTGCGTGCTGCCGGTGTTGAGGCGGAGACGGCGATCGCCTATGCGGGGCTGCACCAACTGTTGCATCCGCTGATGCCGTTGACGGATGGCCTCGATCCGGGGCATCGGGCGACGCTGGAGGCGGTTCTCGACGGCACGCCGGCCGTCGCGCCCTCGGTGATGGCGCTTGGCGTGGCCGTGCTCGATCTTCTGTCCGTGGGGCCGCCGTTGCTGCTGATCGTCGATGATGGGCAGTGGTTCGACGTGCCGAGCATTCAGGTCTTGACCTTCGTCGCGCGGCGCCTCGGTGATCTGCCGGTGCGCCTTTGGGTCGCCGTACGAGAGGGCGTGCCGTCCCTCTTCGATGAGGCGGGTCTTGAGGAGCTCGCGGTGCCGGCGTTGTCGGCGGCGGACGCCGCGGATCTGCTCGACAGCCGCTTTCCTGATCTGCCGGCCGAGCATCGCCGTCTGGTGCTCGAGCACGCCGCCGGTAATCCGCTGGCCTTGGTCGAGCTGCCGTCGAGCATCGCCGAAGGGCTGGAGCCCGGCTTCGTCCCACTTCCTCGCCGTCTCGAGCGAGTCTTCGCATCGCGCATCCGTGCCCTTACCGCCCGGGAGCGGGCCGAGCTGTTGCGTCTCGCTTTTGATGGGGCCGGTCGTCACGGGTCGGGGTCGCGGTACGTGCCACGTGATGTGGAGACCGCCCGTGCCATGGGTCTGCTCGAGCAGGGTCGGCTCGCGTTCCGGCATCCGCTGGTCGCCTCGGCCGTCGTGCAGCTCGCTTCTCCGAATGAGCGTGCGGCCGCGCACGCCGACCTGGCCGCCCTGTACGAGGCCGATCTGGAGCGCCGTGCCGTGCACCTGGCCGCCGCGACCGTCGACCCGGACGCGGCTGTCGCCGCCGCGCTGGAGGGTGCCGCGCGATCGGCCGTACGCCGTGGCGGCGCGGCCACCGCGGTCCAGTGGCTGACCCGAGCTGCCGAGCTGAGCCCTCGGCCCGCCGATCGCGCCCGGCTGCTCGGCGACGCGGCGTTCGTGGCGGGCCAGGCCGGGCTGCTGGAACGCGCCGAGGTGCTGGTGGCTGCGGCCGACCGGGCGGACGGCCGGATCGCCTCGCCGGACGCGGTGCTGACCGCCGCGTACGTCGCCCTGTATCGGCACGGCGACGTGAGCATGCACGGCGTCGTCGCGGAGGTCCTGCGCCGGCGGCACGCCGAGCTGGACGACGCGATGCTGGCCCGGCTCGTGCATCTGCTGTTGGCGATCAGCCAGTTCGCCGCCGACCCCGTGACGTGGCGGGTGACCGACGAACTGGTCGAGCTGGTCCGCGACCGGCTGCCGGCGACCACGCTTCTGTTGCGCGACGCCTGGAGTGACGTCGCCCACCGGGGCGCCGGGCTGCGTGAGCGGATCAGCGAGGCGGTCGCGGCCACCGACGAGGCCGAGCCGTGGGACCTCATGCGCCTGGGGGTGGCGGCGTTCTACGCCGACTCGCTCGCGGACCTGCGGCCCTATCTGAGCCGGATGGTGGAGCGCGAACGCGAGACCGGTGCGGTTACGTCGTTGATGACGATGCTCCAGCTGACCGTGCTGGACGACATCGTGGCGGGCCGGTGGGACGACGCCGTGCGTGGCTGCACGGAGGGCCTGGCGTTGACCTCCGAGCACGGCTACGAGCTCTTCGGGCACCAGTTCCGGGTGTTCCTCGGCCTCGTCGCGGCTCAGCGGGGCGACACGGCCCGCGCCGCGGCGCTGCAGGCCGAGGTGGAGGCGTGGGCGCGGCCGCGGAAGGTCGGCTTCCTGCTCCAGTTCGCCGAGGACCTCGGGATGCTGGCGGCGCTGAGCTCCGGCGACTACGAGACCGCTTGGGCGTACGCGTCCGGCATCACGACGCCGGGCGCCTTCCCGGCATACGCCCAGCACGCGCCGCGGACGCTGCTCGACCTGGTGGAGGCGGCGCTGCACACCGGCCGCGACGATCTGGCGTGCGCGCACGCGGCGGCCGCGGCCTCGTTGCGGGGCATCTCGCCTCGGCTGGACCTGCTGATCGCGGGCACCCTCGCGATGACCTCGCCGTCTGCGGAGGCGTTCGCTGCCGCCTCGCAGGAGGAGTTTCCGTTCGAGTGGGCGCGTGTGCGCCTCGCCGAAGGTGTGTGGGGCCGGCGGCAGAAGCGGATCACCGAGGCGCGGGCGGCCCTCACGGCGGCCCTCACCACGTTCGAGCAGCTCGGCGCGGAGAGCTGGGCCGCCCGCACGCGTCAGGAGCTGCGCGCCGGTGCACCGAGCACGGCGTCGCTGACCGCGCAGGAGCGGCACATCGCCGAGCTGGCCGCGACCGGGCTGAGCAACAAGCAGATCGGCGCGCAGCTGTTCCTGTCGCCGCGCACGGTCGGCGCGCACCTCTACCGCATCTTCCCGAAGCTCGGCATCACCTCGCGGGCGGCGCTGCGCGACGCGCTGGAGTCACCCGGTTAGGTCATCCAACTGATTCGGCTGTGATGACTGCGCGACGACTCTTTGAGCCATGACACCTGTTGTTTTCATCCACGGTCTTTGGCTCCATTCCTCCTCCTGGCAGCCCTGGAGCGACCTGTTCGCCGCCCGCGGGTTCGACCCGGTGGCGCCCGGCTGGCCCGGCGAGTCGGCCTCGGTGGCCGAGGCGCGTAGCAACCCGTCGGCGGTCGCCGGTCTGGGCATCGATGACGTGACCTCGCACTACGCGAAGATCATCGCTGATCTGCCGGCCGAGCCGGTCATCATCGGCCATTCCTTCGGCGGCCTGATCACTCAGAAGCTGCTCGGTATGGGGCTGGGCCGCGCCGGCGTGGCCATCGACCCGGCCCAGATCAAGGGCGTCAAACCGCTGCCCTTCGCCCAGCTGCGCTCGGGCTTCCCGGTTCTGGGCAACCCCGCCAACAAGCGCCGCGCCGTCTCCCTGACCGCCGCGCAGTTCCGGTACGGGTTCGGTAACGCGATCGACGCCGCCGAGTCGGACGCGCTGTTCAACCGCTGGACCATACCCTCGCCCGGGCGGCCGCTGTTCGAGGCCGCGTTCGCGAACTTCACCAAGGACTCGCCGGCCGCCGTCGACACGGCCAACGCCTCGCGTGGGCCGCTCCTGCTCATCTCGGGCCAGCGCGATCACACCGTGCCTGACGTGGTCACCCGCGCGGCCTACAAGTTGTACGGCGATTCGACCGCCGTCACGGACCTCAAGCAGTTCCCCGACCGCGGGCACTCGCTGACCATCGATCCGGGCTGGCGGGCCGTCGCCGATGCCACGCTGGATTGGCTGGCCCGGCAGGGCATCACCCGATGAGCACGACGCGCGGCGTCGCGGTGTACGTGGCGGCGATCGTCGGGCCGGGGATCCTCACCCTGCCCGCGATCGCCGCCCGGCGAGCTGGTCCGGCCTCCCTGCTGGCGCTGGCTTTCATGCTCGCCGTGTCGGCGCTGATCGCGGCCACGTTCGTCGCGCTGGCCAGGCGCGTGCCGGTGGCCGGCGGGGTGGCCGCGTACGCCGAGCGGGCGTTCGGCCTGGGCCGGCTGGCCGGCTTCTGGTTCTATCTCGGGGTGCCGGTGGGGGTGACGGCGCTGGGCCTGATCGCCGGCGGTTACGTCAGCCCGCATCGGCCCGTGCAGGTCGCTGTTGCGGCCGGTGTGGTCGCGGTGGCGCTGCTGTCGGCGGCTCGGGGCCAGGGCGCCGGCGGGCGGCTGCCGCTCGTGCTGACCGGGCTGCTCGTCGTGCTCGTGCTGGCGACGGCGGCGGTCTCGCTGCCGCACGCCACGGCGGCCAACCTGCGCCCGTTCGCGCCGCACGGCTGGGGTGCGGTGGTGGCCGCGACAGTTCCGTTGGTGTGGGTGCTGACCGGCTGGGAAGCCGTGACGCCGCTGGCGCACCGGCTGCGCCGTCCCGGCCGGGTGGCGGCGTGGACCCTCACCATCGTCGCCGTGCTTTTCGCCGCGGTCGCCGTGCCGCAGGTTCTCGTTCTCGGACCGACGGTCGATGAGGCGCCGGTCGCCTCGCTGCTGAGGGTCGGCGTCGGTGCCGGTGCCGGTGCGATAGCCGCCGTCTTCGCGCTCGTGGTCGCGACGGGCAATGCCATCGCGTACACGACGGGTATCGCCGAGATCGGGATGACGCTAGGGCTGCGGCGCCGCCTCGTCGTCCCTGCCCTGATCATGGTCGGCGGGCTGGCGGCCGCGGCCGTGTTCGGCGTCGGCACGGCGGAACTGGTCGCGCTGTGTGCCGGGTCGCAGGTGCCGGTGTACGTGCTCGGCCTCGCCGCAGGGGTCAAGCTGCTACCTCGCGGCTTGCCGCGCGTGATAGCAGTGGTCGCCACCGTTACCGTCTCGCTGTTGCTCATCCCGGTCGGCTGGTACCTGCTGGCACCCGCCGTGATTGCTGCCGTGGTCGGAGCGGGCGGACGTCGCCGCCGCGGACGGCGTCGGGAGAGTCCGCTCGAAGTAGGTCGGCCCAGCCCAGTACAGCGATGAGGCGGCCGATCGGGGCGGAGCAGCCCACGATCCAGAGGCGGCGGCCGCCTGCGCGTAGCTCCGCCGCAGTCCAGGCCAAGGTGCGCAAGCCGGCCACGTCGATGAAGGTCAGGTCGGTGATGTCGATGACCACGTCGCCTGGGCAGTGGCGCAGTACGTCGCAGGCGAGTTCCAGCATCGGCTGAGTGTTGAGGTCGATCTCGCCGCGCAGGCGTACGCCTGGGGGCGTCTGTGTCGCGGTGACCTCCAGTTGCCAGTCCATGAACGCCACGGTGGCTGGCGCCGGGACGGGGCACATCGCGCGGACATGCGATGTGACGTGCGCTTCTGCGTGTCGTTCTTCCTGGGCTTTCGGGACTTGAGACGGTTGGGTGGGATCATGAGAGGACGGGAGCGCGAAGTCGAAACTCTGCGCCGGCACATCGCCGCGGTGGCGGCCGGGCGCGGCGGGGTGGTGCTGATCGAGGCACCAGCCGGGTACGGAAAGACACGCCTGCTTACCGAGGCCCAAGAGATCGCCCAGACATTTGGGGTGGCTTGGCAGAAGCTGCCGGCCAACGCGGTGTCCGGCGTCGTGGCGGTCGACGACGCGCATTGGTGTGATCCGCGGACACTGGCGGAACTGCGCGCCGAGCCGGAGGGGCCGGTGCTGCGGATCCTGACCAGCACGAAGCCGCTCGACGGTTTCCCTGTGACGCTGCGACTAGGCGAGCTCGATGACGAGACGATCGAGCGGATCGCGGCCGACGAGCTCGGCGCCCTGCCGGACGCGGCGCTGAAAGCGGCGATACGCGAGGCCGGCGGCCGTCCCAAAGTGGTGCTCGACCTTTTGCGTGGCTTGCGGGAAGAGGGCGCCATCGCGATCGAGGGTGGCACCGCCCGCCTGATGAGAAACGTGATGCCGGCCCGGTCCCTCGCCGGCATCCGTTCGCGGCTCGACAAGCTCTCGGACAGGGCCCGGCGGGTGACGCAGGTAGCTGCGGTGCTCGGCCGAGACGTCGATCGGGCCGAGTTGGCCGCAGTCGTGGGCAGTGACGACGGCCTGGACGAGGCCGTCGCGGCCGATTTGATCACGGAGAACCCGCCGAGCTTCCGTCACGAGGTTGTGCGGGCGACCATCGCCGAAACCCTGCCCCTGTCCGTAAGCCGGGCGCTGCTGCGTCAGGCCGTTGATGTCCGCCTGGCCGCCGGGCGCACAGCCGACCAGCTTGCCGACGAGCTGCTTGCTTGCGCGACGGACGGCGATGGGAAAGCGATCCTGCTTCTTCGGAAGGCGGCATCCCGGCTTTCCGACCGCGAGCCTCGGCTCGCCGCCGAGTGTGCCGTGCGTGCTCTGGAGCTGACGCCGCGGACAGCGGCCGAGTTCGCGGGCATCGCCGCCGAGGCCGTACGTCTGCTGGCGGCCGACGGTCGCGTCGATCAGTGCCGCGAGATCGCGGGTCGGCTGCTCGACGAGGAACTGCCTTCGGACGCCGAGGTGCGCATTCGGTTGGAGTTGGCCCGGCTCAACGCCGCCTGCTCGTACGCGAAGACCATCGCCCTGTGCCACGCCGGCCGGACGGTGCCCAGCACGGAGATCAACGTACGGGCTCGTCTGTCCGCCCTGGAGGCGCTGACCACCGGCATCACCGGCAAGCTGGCGGTGAGCCGCGAGCTGACCGGCCGCGCCCTGGCGCAAGCCCTGGCCGCCGGCGATCGCGAGGCCCAGGCCACCGCCCGCATCGCCGCCTCGGTCCTGGCCTTTCATCGCGGCAACTGGAGCCGGGCACGGCAGCACCAGCGCGACGCGATCGCGCTCTCGGACGTCCCGTTCTGGGCGTGGGTGCCGGAGGGCTGCTGGATCGCGCTGCTGACCGGCGCCGAGGGCGAGACCGACCGTGCCCTGGCGCTGGCCGACGACGCTCTTCGCGCGGCGCGGGACAACGGGCGGCCGACCGCGGTGGGCCAGTGGGAGATGACCCGGGTGCGGCTGTTGCTCGACGCGGGACGCCTTGACGACGCCGAGGGGGCGGCGCGGGTGGTGCTGGAGTTGGCCGAGGAGTATGGGCGCAACGACTTCGCGATTGCCACGGCCCGGTACGCGCTGGGCCGCATCGCCCTGTACCGCGGCGACCCGGAGGGCATCGCACGGGCGGCCGCTGACGGCGAGCAGCTGGCCGGTCACCGCAACCCGGCGTTGCGGGCCACGGGAAACTGGCTGGCGGCGCTGGCCGCCGGGCGCGAACCGGGCCCCGACCGGCCCACGCCGTACGATCCCGCAGACGACGTTGTGGCCGTCCGCCGCACCCGCGACCGGCAACTGTTGACGGTGATGCAACGGCGAGCCCAGGGCATTCCTCTGCTGGAAGGCCTGGCGCTGCAGGCCCGCGGCCTCTTCGAAGAAGATCAGGATCTGCTGCGCCAGGCCGCCGACATCTTGAGGACCAGTCCCCGTCTGCTCGTCAAAGCGTCTGCCCTCGAGGATGCCGGCGGTGAGACCAACTGGCAGGAGGCCTTGGCCGCCTACGAGACGGCCGGTGCCCATGCTGACGCCGCCCGGGTGCGGGCCCGTCTGCGTGACGTCGGTGTCCACCGTCGCCGCACCGACGAAAGCGACGGCGAGCTCGGCCTGACCGCGACCGAGCTGACCGTCGCCCAGCTGGTGGCGGGCGGGGCGACGAACCGCGTTGTGGCCGAGCGCCTGTTCGTCTCCCCGCACACCGTGGACACCCACCTGCGGCACATCTACCGCAAGCTGCGCATCCGCTCCCGGGTCGAACTGACCCGGGTCATGCACACGCCTACGAGCGCGCCGCGGTCTCGATGACCCGCGTGACCGCGCCCGGCTGGGAGATCAGCGCCGCGTGCGAGGCGTTCACCTCGGTGGTCTTCGCGTGAGCGCGCTGCGTCATGAACCGCTGCGCCGCGACGGGGATCGCGTGGTCGGCCTTGGAGACGACCGCGTACGACGGGATGGTCTTCCACGCGGGCGTGCCGGACGGCTCGAGCAGGGCGCTCTGCGCGACCGGCCGCTGGGTGACGGCCAGCAGGTCGCTCTGCCACTTCGGCAGGTCGCCGGCGAAGACGTCGCGGAAGTTGGCCGGGTTGATGGTGACGTCGAGGTCGCCGTTCGGCAGCGGCGTCGCCTGAGTGGCCTCCGGGGTGAGTTTGCTGCCTTCGTACTTGGTGGCCAGCCCCAGCACGGTGTCACCGGCGTCCGGCACGAACGCCGAGACGTAGACCAGTGCCTTGACGTCCTTGTCGCCGGTCGCCGCGTTGGTGATCACGGCGCCGCCGTAGGAGTGGCCGACGAGCACGATCGGCCCGGTGGTCGCGTTGAGAACACTGCGAATGTACGCGGCGTCGGAGGCCAGCCCGCGCAGCGGGTTGGCCGGCGCCTTGACGGTGTAGCCGTCGTGCCGCAGCCGGGTGATGACGCCGTTCCAGCCCGACGCGTCGGCCCAGGCGCCGTGCACGAGCACGATCGTGGGCTTCGGCTTCGGGGCCTGTCCGGCCTGGGCGGCGGGTGCCGCGATCGCCACGCCCGCCACCGCGAGCGCGACGGCCAGCAGCCGCTTCGGAACAGAGAAACGCATGACGTTCCTTTCGAGATCGTCGGAGGGACGCCGCCCACGTTCGCCGCCGCCGGCAGGACGGACATCCCGTGAATGAGCGAGATCCTTTGACGCCGCTACGCGGGCGCGACGCCGAGCTCGGCTTGCTGCGTGCGGCGATCCGCCGCCTGGCCGATGGTCAAGGGCAGGTCGTCCTGGTCAGGGGCATGCCCGGCGTCGGCAAAACCCGGCTGCTCGCCGAGGCGGTCCGTAACACCGGCTTCGACGTACGCCACGCGGCCGGCGAGCTCGACCGGCGCGCCGTCCCATTCGCGCCGCTGCTGGACGCGCTGCCCGAGGCCGCCGGTGACGACGACCGCCGCTACTACGTGCTCAGCCGCCTGCAGGAGGCACTCGGCGACCGGCCGATGGTCATCGTGGTCGACGACCTGCAATGGTGCGACCCCGGCACGCTGCTGGCCCTGCGCACCCTTCCCGCGCGTGAAGCCGGCCGGCCGGTGCTGTGGTTGCTCGCCACCCGCACCGAGGCCGCCGACGCCGACGTTCGCTCAGCCCTGGCGGTGCTGGAGGACAACGGCGCCCGCACGATCGAGCTGGCGCCACTTGACGACGCGACGGCCGTCGCCATCGCCGCCGACCATCTCGGCGCGGCGCTCGACGAAGAACTCACCGACCTGGTTCGCAGTGCCGAAGGCCGGCCCCTGCTCCTGCAGGAGCTGCTGTTCGGACTGCGCGAGGAGGGCGCCGTCGCCACCGTCGACGGCGTCGCCCACCTGACCGGACGACACTTACCCGCACGGTTCCGGCATTCGATTCTGCGCCGCCTGGCGTCCGTCGCCGACACCACCCACGAGCTCGTCCAGGTCGCCTCGGTCCTGGCCCGGCACGTCGCACCGGACGAACTCGCCGACCTGATCGGCCTTCCCGTCGCCACGCTGGTGCCGGCCATCCAGGAGGCCCTCGCCGCCGACCTGCTCACCGAAGACGGCGCCGGACTCACCTTCCGCCACGACCTGGTCCGCGAGGCCGTCGAGTCCGAGGTGCCGCCGGCGCTGCGACGCACTCTGCGCCGGCAGGCGGTCAACCGTCAGCTCAAGCGTGGCATGCCCGTCTTCCAGGTCGCCGCCATGCTCGCCGAGACCGCCCAGCAAGGCGACCTGGAGGCGGTCGACCTGCTGCGCCGGGCCACGGCCGAACTCGCGGCAAGCGCTCCGGCGACCGCCGCCCAGATGAGCCTGCGCGCCGTGGACCTCTGCCCGCCGGACGCGCCGGAACGCGCGCTGATCGTCGCCGACGCCGTGCCGTTGCTCAACCGCGCCGGCGCGCCCCGCGAAGCGTTCGAGCTCGCCGACACCGTGCTCGGCACCGACATCCCACCCGACGTGGAACAGGGGATCAGGCTCGGCCTGGCCGGCGCGGCACTGCAACTGTCATTCACCGAGGCGACCAGGCAAGCCGAGCACGGACTGGCCCTGCCCGGCCCACTTCGAGGACCGCTGCTGGCGATCGAAGCCTTCAGCCTCGTTCTGGCCGGTGAGACCGAGACCGCCGACGCGCTGCTGCCCACGGCAAGGTCAGCCGTCGCGGGTGATCCGGCCGCCGAGGCCACTCTCATCAACGTCGAGTCGATCATCCGCAATTATCATGCCGACTTCACCGCCGCCCTGCGCCTGGCCGATCGGGCAGTGCAGATCCCGGCGCCCGTCAGCACGTTCTGGTCTCCCGAAATCTGGCAGGCGTGCCTGCGCGACATCGTCGGCCGCTCGGCGGAGGCCCTCGCTCAGGCCGACGATGGTGTTCACCGCGCCGGTCGCAGCCGGCAACCGATGCTTCTGCGGCTGTGGAGCATGACCCGCTGCCGGCTCCTGCTCGGCGCCGGCCGCCTCGACGAGGCCCGGGCCGAAGCCGAGGCGGTGCTGGGCATGTCCGACGAGCTGGGCCCCGGCAACTTCGCCGAGGTCACGGCGTACTACGTGCTGGGACGCGTTGCCGTGCACACCGGCGACCCGGCCTTGCGGGAACGCGGGACGGCGTACGCCGAGCGGATGCGCTCCGATGAGGCGCCGCTGGTGCGCCGCGTCGGTTCCTGGCTGGCGGCACAACTGGGCGAGGTCGAAGCGACCGCAGACGCCGAGTTCGACCGGCCGGTGAGCCCGCTGCTGAGCCCGATCGAGCCGACCGACGAGCCGGCCTACATCGCCCTCACCCTACGGGCCGGTCTACGAGACAGGGCGGCGGAAGCGCTCGCCCACGCCGAGCGGCGCGCCGCCAAGAACCCCGGGATCGTCCTGTTCGCGGCGGCGGCGAAACACGCCCGCGGACTGTTCGACGCCGACCGGGCCCTGCTGCTCGAGGCCGCAGAAGGGTACGAAACCCGGCCACTGGCCCAGGCCGCCGCCTGGGAACACGCCGGCGAGCTGGAGCGAGCCGAGGCAGCCTACGCCGCCTGCGGCGCCGAGAACGACGTGCAACGCGTGCGCGCTGCCGGCGTACGGCCGAGAACCGCAACCCGAAAGCGACCCGCTATCGGGTGGGACAGCCTGACCCCCACCGAGCTGGCGGTCGTCAGACTCGTGGCGGCCGGAGCATCCAACCGGGCCGTGGCGGAACAGCTGTACGTCTCACCGCACACCGTCAGTACCCACGTGCGACACGCGTTCGCGAAGCTCGGCGTGACCAGCCGGGTGGAGCTCGCCCGCATCGCCCTGCGTCACGACTCGGCCTGATATCGCATCATCGCGGGATGTCGGCGATCCCCGACGGCGAGACCTTGATGGCGTTCACTTCCGAACCCACCAGGAGACGCCATGTCATCGCCGGACACCATCGTGCTCATCCACGGACTCTGGCTCTCGCCACTGAGCTGGGAACACTGGATCACCCGCTACACCGACCGCGGCTACCGCGTCATCGCGCCGGCCTGGCCCGGCATGGAGGCCGACGTCGAAACGCTGCGAGCCGACACCGATTCCTACGCCCGCCTGGAGATCGCCCAGATCCTCGACCACTACGAGACACTGATCCGCAAGCTCGACACCCCACCGATCATCATGGGCCACTCGTTCGGCGGCGCCTTCACCGAACTGCTGCTCGACCGGGGACTGGGCGCGGCCGGGGTCGCCATCCACCCCGCGGCCGTCAAGGGCGTCGTGCGGCTACCGCTGGCAACACTGCGCTCCGGCTTCCCGGTGCTCGGCAACCCCGGCAACTACCACCGCGCGGTCATGCTGACCCCGGAACAGTTCCACTACTCGTTCACCAACCTGCTCGACGAGCCCGAAGCCACCGCCGCGTACGACCGCTACGCCGTACCCGGCCCCGGACACGTGCTCTTCGAAGCCGGACTGGCCAACTTCAACCCGCACTCGGCGATGCGCCTCGACTTCCGCAACCCCGACCGCGCCCCACTGCTGATCATCGGCGGCGGCAAAGACCACGTGGTGCCCGCCTCAGTGACCCGCGAGGTCGCCGGCCACTACGAACAGAGCCCGGCGGTCACCGAATACCTCGAATACCCCGAACGCTCCCACTACACGGTCGCCGAGCCCGGCTGGGAAGAGATCGCCGACCGCGCACTTACCTGGGCGGCCTCCCGATGATCCACTACCGGTACGCAACCGTCCGCGGCCACCAGCTCTTCTACCGCGAAGCCGGACCCGCCGACGCTCCCACCATCGTGCTGCTGCACGGCTTCCCGACCAGCTCCTTCATGTTCCGCAACCTGATCCCGCTACTCGCCGACCGCTGGCACGTCATCGCGCCCGACCACCTCGGCTTCGGCAACTCCGACGCGCCGCCGGTCAGCGAGCTCGACTACACCTTCGACGCACTCACCGACCTCACCCAGGACCTGCTCACCAAGCTCGGGATTCAGCAGTACGCCATCTACGTCCAGGACTACGGAGCCCCCATCGGATGGCGACTGGCCCTGCGCGACCCATCGGCCGTCAAAGCGATCATCAGCCAGAACGGCAACGCCTATCAGTGCGGATTCGTCGAGTCGTTTTGGAAAACGATCTGGGACTACCAGCGCTCGCCCGCCGAAGACGCGGCCGTCCGCGGCTTCCTGACCCTGGACGCGACCCGCTGGCAGTACCTGACCGGCGTGCCCGATGTGACTCTTGTCGACCCCGACACGTGGCGGCACGACTTCAGCCTGTTGTCGCGACCCGGCAACGACCTCATCCAACTGGCCCTGTTCCGCGACTACGCCACCAATCCACCGCTCTACCCCGAACTGCACAAGCAGTTCCGGGAAACCCAAGTGCCCCTGATCGCGGTGTGGGGCAAGGACGATCCGATCTTCGGACCGGACGGAGCCCGCGCCTTCCGCGACGACCTGCCCAGCGCCGGCGTACACCTCCTCGAAGGCGGCCACTTCCTGCTGGAGAGCGCCCTGCCCACGGTGACGCCGCTTCTGCGGGACTTTCTCAGCCAGTCGCTCGGCTGAGCGCAGACCGACAGCTGTCCGGTGAGCCCGTCGTATTGGAGAACCTGATGCCGCTCAACTTCTTCGGTATCGCCTTCGGGCTCGCCGGGCTGGCCGGCACCTGGACCGCCGCCTCCGCCGCCGACCTGGCACCCGCCGCCGTGGGTGACATCCTCTGGTGGGCGGTGCTCGTCGTCTGGCTCGCCCTCGTCGCGCGCTACATCGCCCGCGCGTCCCCCAGCGACCTGCGCCATCCGATCCTCGGCCCGTTCGCCGCCCTGGTGCCCACCACCGGCCTCCTGATGGGCGGCCGCCTGGCCGGCACGTGGCTCACCGGCGGCCGGATCGTCATCGCCGTCATGCTGGTGCTGGCCACCGTCTTCGCCGGCTGGTTCGTCGCCCACCTGCTTAACGGCGGCCTCGACATCGACACCCTGCACGCCGGCTACCTGCTGCCGACCGTGGCCGCCTCCCTCATCGCCGCCCAGTCCTCGGCCCTGGCCGGCTGGCACGCCATCGCCGTCGGTGCCTTCGCCGTCGGCATCCTCTTCTGGTTCCTTATCGGCGGCATCCTGCTCGGCCGCTTCGCGTTGCGCCCGGCCCTGCCCGGCCCGCTTCTACCCACCATGGCCATCTTCTCGGCTCCGCCCGCCGTGGCCGGCAACGCCTGGTACGCCATCAACGGTGGCACCCTCGACACCATCGACCTGCTCCTGCTCGGCACGATGGTCCCGCTGCTGCTCGTCCAGCTTTTCCTCACTCCCAGCTACCTGCGCGAGCCCTTCGCCCACAGCTTCTGGGCGTTGACCTTCACCATCGCCGCCAGCGGCACCTACACCATTCGCTGGCTGGCCGCCGAAAACGTCGCGACCTCGCGCGCCCTGTCCTGGTTTGTCATGGCCGTGGTGACATTCCTAATCGGCGTGATCGCGTACAAGTCCTCGCGACTGGCCTTGCGGACAACCTCGCGTCATGGCCCTTACACACCGGTGGAGTCGGCCACGACCAAATAAACCTGGCGTCGATCGCCCTGGTAGACCCACGACCGCCGAGTAAGCCATCCTCGATATGCCGGGATCAATCGTTGGACGATTCGAATAGCCGCTGGCGCCGATCGAGCTCGCCGGTCAGGGTAGCGAGGACCACTTCGACGTCGTCATCACGCTGGGAGGTTCGGCCCAATGCCGGCCGCTCTGGATGAGTGTCGAGCCAGCGACGTTCTACCCCGTGTCCGTCGGCCAGCACCTCGTAGAACATCAAGGATTGGGGCAGCTCGCCGCCGTTGCGGACAGCAGGTTCGGCCTTGGATGACGGGTCGTGTTCGGGGTGAAAGAACACGTGCCGGACCGCGGTATCAATCACCATGGAGTTGAGGCCGAGTGCGTGGCCGGGGTGAAGCTTGAACCGATGATCGATGCGGATCTGCCTATCGTCGGCCGATCCAAGCCCGGGAAGGTAGAGGCAACGGTGTGGGTCCACGGGCATGTAGATGTCCCAGTACTGCACGGCGCGGTGCTGATCGGAGTGGTCTTGGCCGTTGAGCACGATACCGGTACATCGCCGGTCAGGAGGCAGTAGTCGCTGAACCCGATGCCCCACGGCCGATAGAAAATGGCGGCGGCGAGGCGCTCGATCATCTCTGCGATGTACTTGATGTGCCTGTTTGAGCTCTCGAATTGGCTGGGCAGCCCAAAGCGCTCTTTCGGCTGCGGTGCACGGCCTTCGCCGTGGTGAGCCATTTCAAGGCGTTCCCGCTGCCGAAGCGTACGCAGCAACTGCGCCGCGATCCACCACGAGAGGGCCTGCCGGGTAGCGATGCGTGGTGGCCAGGGGGAAGCGCATCTTCCGAAGGAAGCTTGCCGGTGTCCAGGACCTTCCTGAGTGCTGGGGCCGCGTCGGCCTCGAGCACGGTGAAGAATTTCTCCATGTCGTGGTGCGGCACGCCGTCGATGTCGCTGCCCCAGTAGAAGCCTCGTTCAACGGCTACGTCATTGATCGATGCCGGGAATCGGGATCGTAGGTCGGGAGTCATGGCGATCAGTCGCGCGCCGCCGGGACGGTGCTGGGCGAAGCGGCGTAGGTACATACGTGGCACGTGGTGGTCGCGCGTGTTCGTCGCGTTGGTCTTCACATCAGCAGTCCGTTCAGGCGGCGATCATCGCGGTCGGCTGGTTCAGCCAGTCAGCCAAGACCTGCTTCTCGCCGCGTTCTTTGACTCCCCAGTGGCCCTGGAACGGTAGGGCGCCGTTTGGGAAAGGGTGGGTCGCGAACGGGTTGTCGAAGCGGGTGGTCCGCGGCAGGTAGGGCCCGCCGGGGAACCATTCGTGGATCGAGAACACCGATGACACCTGCTTACGCTTGCCGGCGGGATTGTTTCGTCCGATGCCGTAGAAGCCGTCTCCGAGCCGGACGCCCTGACCGTTGGCGATGACCACAGCGGAGCTGCCCACCAACGCTTCATGAACCTCGTCGATGGTGCACCACGAATCACGGACGCCGATGACAAGGGCGAAGGGTCTGCCGTCGAGGTCGTACTTGCCGGCCTTTGCGTCGAGGCGGCTTCGCAGCCTGACGGCTGAATCGACCATGCCGCCCATGGCCGGACCGCCGATGACCGACGGCTCCTGGCCCGTGGGCTGGAAGTGGCGTGGCAGAGGGTGGAATTGAAAGGTGATCTCCGCTCCTCTGCCGACGTAGTGCTTCTCAGGTGTGCCGGTCTCGTCGCGCTGTAGAGCGTCGGGGTCCTGCTGGAGTTGCTCCAAGGCAGCGTTCAACCAGCGCCCGAGGTGTCTTACGTTCGGGGTACTCGCCCAGCTGTGAACGTCGAACGTGAGCGAGTGCGTGGAGAGCGGGACGATGCGATTGATCTCGCCCTCGAGCCAGGCGTGACAGCGTGCTTCCTTGTCCCAGTCGTCGCCTTCGAACAGCGTCAGCACTGGCGGACAAAATTGTCAGACCCTGCCTGCACAATCGTGTCCTGAGCCGAGCCCGTTCCGCGGGCCAGCACGACTAGGGAGCCTTGGTGCCTCAGAACAACGAGAACCGTGGGCGCACTTCAGCGCAGCGTATCCACGAGTCCGAGCGCAGTCAGAAGCTCGATCCCGGCGGCGCGGCCATGCCGGTCCTGACGACGAGCACCCCACCTCCGCCACCGCCGCCGCCCTCCGGCGCCACGCAGCAGAAGGCCTAACGGTGATTCCTTCCACGCCAGTCGGCGTGGCACTGCTGCTCCTCTTGATCGCCCCAGGCCTGGCCTACGTCTTGCGGCGAGAGAAGGTCGTGCCGACCAGTCCGCGCACGGCTTTCCGGGAAGCGCTGCAGGTGGTCTTCGCCAGCGTCGCCAGCTTGGCCGTCATCGGCCTGCTGGCGACGTTGCTTCGCACGATCGCCCCGGAACACACCCTTGACGTGAGACGCCTGATCCAGGCGCCGGGACCGTTCGCTCGCGGCCACCATGTCCAGGTGGCGTGGTGGTCGTTCGGCGTCCTCGCCGCCGCCACACTGCTCGCGTGGGTCATGGCCGACCCTCGGATCATCCGAGGACTCCACTGGCTGAGCACCCACAAACCCTTCACGTGGCTAACCGGAGCCAGCAACTCCGACATCGCCGAGATCAGCGGATGGTGGCGAGTCTTTGACGACCGCCGACCCAAGGACACGGCCAAAGTCGACGTCGGAGTCTTGAAGGACGACGGAACCTACATCCAGGGCACCCTCGTCTCCTGGACCGCCGGCGGCCTCGATTACGACAAGCGTGAACTGGTCCTCAAAGAGCCCCTGCGCTACCAGACCACAGACGGCAAGCAACACAGCCTGCCGGTCGACATGGTCGTCATCGCAGGCCGCGACATCCGGCGTCTCGACGTCAAATATTTGATGGAGGCGAACACACCGGACGTTGGAAAACCTTCTGGAGAAGCTTAAACCCGCCGACCAGCGACGAATCTAACGATGCCAGCCAGCCGTAACCCCGGCCGAGTAGCGAAAGGTGCGTCCTGCCCAGCGGACGGCAGATGAGGGTGATCCGCCGGTGAAAGCACGTCGTTCCAGCGGCCGTTACGACGGTAGCTGTCGGTCACATCGGCTCCGGCACCTCGTTGTGACCGGCCCTGATACGACCATCCATACGCAACGTGATCGTCTGGCGTGGTGATCGGTGGGTGATCGGATGTCGGCGACCGTTTCAGCACAGGCGCGGCTAAACCAGCACGCCCGGCCCAAGGCCAAAGGCGCAGCTGACACGTCCGGCGAGCACTCCGCCCTGACCTGCGGAAACACAAAAGTCCTCTGAACTGCGTAAACGACTCTCGGCGCGACTTCGATCCGCCCAGTCACGCAGTGTACTGGAGACTACTAGTCGTCTGACTACGGATCAGAAGGTTAGGGGTTCGAGTCCCTTCGGGCGCACTTGATCGAGTGGGGCCTGGACTGCGGAAACGCGGTTCAGGCCCTTCTTGCTGTCCGGCCAGTGTGGACGGTGGTGGCACATGGGTGTCATCACCTTCCGTGACGATGCGCCTGTTTGCGGACCCGTGACCTGCGGCTCGGCCGGCGGCGGTCTTCGGGTCGCCTTCGACCACGGTGTAGCCGGCCGTGGTGCGCTGGCCGTTCGACGACCAACAGCCCGCGGTCGAGGTCGACCGCGGCCCACCGCAGGCCGCAGAGCTCACCGGGGCGCAGCCCGCGCAGGGCAGCGGGCCACCAGCACGCGAACAGCGAGTCCTCGACGTTGGCTTCCAGGAAGGTGGCGAGCTGTTTCGCGGTCCACACCGCCACCGCCGGGTGCTCGCCGGTTCGCTGCCAGGCTTCGACGCGCCCGTCGGTCCAGACCTGGGCGTGCGGGCGCCGGTACCCGTGAATCTCGATGTGCCGGGCAGCGTTCGGCCCGATCAACACCTCCCGCACGGCCAGGTTCAACGCGGCCCGCAGCGTGGTGCACAGGTGGTTGAACGCCGACGTCGATTGCGGGAGTCCTTTGGCGTTGCGGTTTGCGCGATCTCGGCGAACACCGCGCGCAGCAATGGCCCGTCGCCCGGGGTGGGCGCGGCGGCCCGGAGGCGGAGACGGGATAAGGACGGGCTCGACGTCGCGGGTGTCGGCCAGCCGAGTCGTCGGCCGGACTCCAGTACGGGTCTCGAGCCAATGCCGCAGCCGCCGCTGCACGGTCCACCCATCGCCGGAGCGACAGGCAGCGCTGTCGGGTCAGCTCGGCCGCCACGTCGTTCAGGCTCATCTGCGGGCTGACCGCGGCGCGGGCCGCCGCGATGGACAGCGCGAGAGGGAGACCGGCACAGAGCCGGACGAGCCGGTCGGCGGCCGCCGGTTCGCCGGCCAGGCGGGCCGCGCCGAGCCGCAGCGCGAGCAGATCCTTCGACGCCCGGAAGCTGAGCCGGTCGACGTGCACCGGCCAGGCACCTTCCCGGGCGACCAGGCTCGGCACCCGGTTACGGCTGGTGATGACGACCAGGCAGCCCGGCGCGGCAGGAAGCAGCGGGCGCACCTGGGCCGAGTCGCGGGCGTTGTCCAGCAGGACGAGCATGCGCTGCTTCGCCATCACCGACCGGAACTGGGCGCCGAGCGCGTTCAGATCGGCGCTGCCGTTCGGGGTGGCTCCCAGCGACAGCAGCATCGTCGCGAGCGCCTCGACGGGCCGCAACTGCCGGCCGCCCGGTTCGAAACCTCGCAGGTCGAGATAGAGCTGACCGTCCGGGTAGTCGCCGGCGATCCGATGAGCCCAGTCCACGGCGAGAGCCGTCTTACCGGAACCTCCCATACCGCTCAAGACAATCAAGCCTGATCCGCGGCCGGCGGCCATCCCGTCGGCCAGCTGCGGGCGGGGGCTGAAGGCCGCCACGCGCAGCGGCAGCTGGGCGGGCCGGTTTGCGTCCGGCGTTGCTGGATCGGTCACCGCGTCGAGGTGGGCCGCCCGCAACTCGGCACCCGGGTCGGCGCCCAACTCCTCGGCGAGCCGCCGCCGCACCTCCTCGAAGTGGGCCAGCGCTTCGGCCCGCCGCCCGGCGGCCGTGAGCAACCGGACCACCCTGGCCTGCAGTGGCTCGTGCAGGGGCGCCGCCGCGGCGTAGTGCTGCAGCAGCGGCAGCAGGTGATGCGCCCGCGGTTCGCCGAGGGCGGCGTCGGCGGCCTCCACGGCCGCCTGGACGCGGGCCGTCTCGATCGCCCGGAACGCGGGCAGGCCGGTCAAGGCCGGCGGCAGCTCGGCGAAGGGCTGGTCACGGGCCAGCCGCAGCGCCTGCTCGTACTTCTGGGCCGCCTCCGCGCGGCCTACGGCGCGTGCGTCGTCCACCAAAGTGAAGAACGCCGCCAGGTCGGAGACTCGCGCGTCCAGGCTCAGCCGGTATCCGTCGCCTACCGGCTTGACCCACGCACCGTCCTCGCGGTTCGGCAGGTCCGGCTCAAAAAGCCGGCGAACCTGCCCGATCAGACGCCGGACCTGGTTCACCGCGCTGTCCGGCGGACGATCACTCCAGATGGCGTCGACAAGCTCGGAGGTGCGCACCACCGTTCCGCGCGCCGCCAGCAGAACGGCAAGCACGGCCCGCTGCCGGGCCGGGCCCAGCGCGACCTCGACCCCGTCCCGCCACAACCGCAGCCCGCCGAACACCCGGACACGCATCGTGATCACGAAGCATGATCCCTCGGCCCGGCCGCTCCTCGCAACGTCTCCGCAGGTGACAGTACGCGCCGACGCGGCCGGTATTGGTGCGGTGACGTCAGTTTTTGCCGGGCTTGATGGTCGTGGTCTGTGCGGCGTACTTCTTCTCGGCCTCGGCGACCGCATCGGCGGTGAGGTTGATGCCGCCCGCAACCTTGATCATCTGGTCTTTGGTCAGGCCGGTGCTCGCCGCGAACTGGACGGTGAGGTAGACCCGGGGCGACTGAACCACGAAGATCTGGGTGGCCTCCACGGTGGTTCCCTCGTTCGGCGTTCCCTCGTCGGTGTGGATGGAACGCAGCGCGGCCGGTTTGCCGCCGATCGTGAATTGCTCGTCGCCGGTGGGCTCGACCGTGAAGTCCTTGTTCTGCAGATAGACCGCGATCTTGTCGGTGTAGACCTGGGGATCGGACAGGTGCGGCTTGGCCGGGTCGGGAGTCTTGGCCTCCTCCGGCGCGAGGACCAGCTCATATTCGTTCTGGCCCTGGATGAAGAACCCCTGCGGCACCGTGTCGATGGTGAACAGGCGGGGCTGCTTCCCGGTGTAGCTGACGAGCTTGATACCGGTGGTCGCGCTGTTCGCGCTCTGCGCCGCGGTGGGCGAGTCTCCGCTGGGGCCGCCGACCAGCCCGGGCCCCAGCGACAGCGCGGCCGCGGCGACCGCGAGACTGAACGCCGACCCGGCGGCTACCCGGAAGGCGCGGTTGCGCCGGACGGCTCGGCGACCGCGAGCGAGGTCGTCCTGGATGACGTCGGCCGGTGTCTCGCCGGCGGGGCCGGCCAGGTGGTGCAGGCGGTGGTGAAGATCCATCATCGGGTGAGCTCCTGTTCCTTGAGGGGGGCGTTCGGGGCGGGCGTGTGATGCGATGCTTCAGGCGGGTCCAGCGCGGCCCGTAGCTTGTCCAGAGCCCGGGCTGTCTGGCTCTTGACCGTTCCGGTCGAGCAGCCCATTGCCGCCGCTGTCTCAGCGACGTCCAGCTCGTGGAAGAAGCGCAGGACGACCACGGCGCGCATCCTCGGCGGCAATTCGCCTAATGCGCGGGACAGCTCCGGATCGGGGCCGGCCGGTGCGGACTGCGCCTCGGCGCGGTCCGGCAGGCGATCAGACGGCCGCTCGAATCGCCACCATGATCGACGGCGTTCCCTGAGGAAGACGTTGACCAGCACCCGGCGCAGGTATGCGTCCGGGTTGTCCGCCCTGCGGTACGCCGACCAGGAGACGTAGAGCTTGGTCAGTGCCGTTTGCACGAGATCTTCTGCCAGGTGCGAGTCCCCGGTCGTCAGCAGCCGTGCGGTCTGCAGCAGCCACTTACGCCGGTCGGCCACGAACGCGTGGAACTGCTCGTCGCGCTCGGACCCGTCCGAGCTGCTGTCCTGTTTCACACCCACCCTGACCCCTCGGCGCAGCTGAAGGTTGCATGACGGCCCCACCATCGCTCGTTTCCGGACCTCGGCGCCGCGCAGCCTGAACACTTCCCGGGCTGATCGGCAATGTCAGGTTGGAAGCCCGGAGTTTGCCGAGGAGGGATATGGCTTCGGATGCGGATTTGATAGGCCGGTCGCTGGATGGCGATGTCGACGCCTTCGTCGAGGTGGTCGGGCGTCACGAGGCCGCCGTCGGTTCGTACCTCGCTCGCCGGGTGGGGCGCGACGCGGCTGAGGACCTGCTGGGCGAGGTGTGGGTCGCGGCGTTCGAGTCGCGGCGATCGTACGACCAGTCGTACGACGATGCACGGCCGTGGCTGTACGGGGTGGCGCTGAATCGCCTGCGTCGCTACTGGCGGTCCCGGCCGCCCGAGGACCTGGTCGCGGACGTCACGGACCTGGCCGCCGGATGGGATCCGTGGTCGGCGGTCGACCTCGGGGTGGACGCCCGGGCGGTACTCCAGTCGGCCCTGATGCGGCTCAAACCCGAAGAGCGGGAGGTCCTGAGGCTCGTCGCCTGGGAGGACCTCACCGCAGCCGACGCCGCGCGGGCGCTCGGCATTCCGGCCGGCACCGCGCGGCGGCTGCTGAGCCAAGCCAGGGCGGCCGTGCGCGATGCGCCGGGGGTGTCCGTGCTTCTGAAGGATCGCAACAGCGCGAAGGAGAAACACCGATGACCGACGAGCTCGATCTGGTCGGTGAGTTGGGCAGCGCAGAACCACTACGCCCGGAGGCGTATCAGCGGGCGCGGGCGGTGCTGCGGGCGGCGATGGCCGACCAGGGAACCGTGCGGTTCCTGGGCGAGATGTCAGGAGAGGACACGACTATGGAGACGACTTCGGCCATGGAAACGACGACCACCACACGGAATCACGAGTCCAGCCCGGCGACGCGGCGCCGCCGCGGGATGGGCGTCGCGGGCCGGCTCGGCATCGGCGCCGGGGTAGGGGTTGCCGCCGCCGCGGCGGTCGTCGCCGTGGTGCTCAACTCGTCGGCGACCGGCGGCACGGTGGCCGGCAACGATTCATCGGCCGCGGCCACGGAGACGGTCGCCGTCGACGGCTCCGCCGACCGCGCGCCGCTGATGACCCTGGCCGGGTCCATCAAGACCGTCACCCCGTCGGCGGGCAACGCGTGGCTGGTGAAGGCCACTCAGGTCGACGGCAAGAAGACCATGCAGGTCGTCTACACCCTGTACACCGACGATCACGCGATCTACACCGGCAACAGCGTGAACGACATCAAGCGTGCGATCGCCCGCAACCAGGATCAGATGGAGGCCGGCGGCTACGCCCCGCTCCTCAAGGCCGCTGTCGCCGCGGCGGACAGCAGCCCGGCCGACGGCCGGACCCAGATGCTCAAAGCGGCCAAGGACCCGCTGGTCGGCCTCGACCCCGCGGCGCAGAAGGCGGAGTGGGACAAGCAGCAGGCGGCCGCCCAGGTGATCATCAAGCAGAAGGGCGGCAACGTTGCGCCGAAGCCGTACAGCCCGCAGGCCGTCCAGCGGCACTTCGACAACGCCCTGTGGACCTACAGCACTGAAGCGCTGTCGGCCGGCGACGGCAACACGCAGGTCCGCGCCGGGGTGCTGCGCCTGCTGTCCACCATCTCCGCGGTCGACGTCACGAAGTCGACCACCAACGGCAAGGCCACGCTGACGATCACCGCCGGCCCTGAGGTGTTCGGCGGCGAGGGCAGCGAGGTGCTGACCATCGACGCCAAGACCGGCATGCTGGTCAAGCGCGTATCCACCGTACCTGGCCTTCCCCAGGCCTCCACGACGTACGAATCGTCCCGGGTGACGAAGGCCGGCCTGTAGGCCACGACCTGCTTCGGCGCGTCGGAGGAGAGAGCTGGACCCGCCCCGCACCTCTGGCGAGTTATCGACCGTCCGGCGGACGTCAATCGACCGTTCCGGCGGTTGAGCTATGCGATGCATCACTGTCTATGGTGAGGCGTCATCTGACGAATACGGGCAGTGACGGGGCCTGCCCTCAATCAGGAAACGGTGAGCCCATGAGGCGACTGTTCATCCTCTGCGCCACCCTCATCGCCCTGCTGACCGCCACCTCCGGCCCGGCACAGGCGATCACCAACGGCCAGCCGGACAACGGCCGGCACCCGTACGTCGGCCTGGCCATCTTCGACACCGTCGTGAACGGCGTGGCCACCCCGACCTGGCGGTGCAGCGGCACCCTGCTATCACCGACGGTCTTCCTCACCGCCGGCCACTGCACCGACGGGGCCGTCCGGGCCCGGGTGTGGTTCGCCGACAACGTCCAGACCAACGCCGAGTACCCGTACGGCGGGCTCACCTCGTACGAGGGCACGCCGTACACCTATCCCGGCTACTGCGACTCGCCGTGCGGCCCGGGCCTGCCGAGCTTCGCCCAGTACGACGTCGGCATCATCGTCCTTTCCGAGCCGGTGCCCGCGTCCGTGGTGAGCACCTACGGCCGGCTGCCCAGCCCGGGGCTGGTCGACACGCTCGCCACCGGCACCCCGGTGGACCTGGTCGGCTACGGCGTGCAGCAGCAGAACCGCGGCAACGGCCCGCCGAGCTGGACCGGCGTGCGCATCCGCATGTACGCGCCCACCGAGGTGGTCTCCGGCAACTTCACCCACAGCGACCTGTTCCTCAAGGTGCGCGCCAACCCCGGCGGCGGCAGCGGCGGCACCTGCTTCGGCGACTCCGGCGGGCCGATCCTGCTCGGCAACACCGTCCTGGCTGTCAACTCGTACGTCACCAACAGCAACTGCGCCGGCGTGACCTACGCCCAGCGGGTAGACCTGGCGCCCATCCTGGCCTGGATCCGCTCCTTCCTGTGAGCGGCCCGGCGGGGGTGACCACCGCGGTGGTCACCCCCGCCGTCCGAGCCGGGACAACCAGGTTTGTGTACGCCCAGACAGCGCCGGTCCCGCTCAGAGCGGGCAGGTCAGACGGTTCTGCTGAGGCGAGCAGGTTGATGGTCACGGCGGAACCGCCGTGACGGTCGCCAGAAAATCTGGTCCGACACAGCTAGATTTTCTCGGTGGATCTAGGTAAGGTACCTTTCGTTGACGACAGAGATCTGTAGACGACGCAGACGTGACAGGCCGAGCGTCAAGCAGGGCCCGGAAGTTCTCGTGGCTCGCTCGGTAACTGCGGTGGAACCGATATCGCCGCACGCAGCACAGCAAGAGGCAAGTCGAAGACCTTGACGTAATTCCAGGTCAAGGCGCCGCAGGAGGGGCCGATGCAGGTTCGGGGCTCCGCCTGATGCACCGAGATCCGTCGTACGTGTGCGGGGCCATGAAGTCGCGTGGGGTTCCGGCACCGGCGGGTAGCACCACAGGAAGTGAAAGCAGAGGAAAGGGAGGGTTTGACGCCGTTGGATCGCCCGCCGTCAGAACGTAGTGCCAGTTCTGGGGTGGACACCGTGGTCACATCGAATGTGAGGTGGTCTCCGGTCACGCTTACGCGATCCTCGCATCTGCTGTCGCTGATAGCGGCACGGTGTGGAAACGAGAACCCGACGAACCTGTCGGTAGATGGTGTATTGAACCCGTAACCCTGGGCCCCGGCGCATGCTGCGCCGGGGCCCTCGTTCATGACGAGGAATGTATGGCCCAACCCGAAGACATGCTGAACGACGACGATTACCCCGCCTACACGATGGGCCGCGCCGCTGAGATCGTGGGTGCCTCGCAGGACTTCCTGCGCCGCCTCGACGAGGCGAAACTGATCACTCCGTTCCGTTCCGCCGGCGGACACCGCCGCTACTCCCGTTACCAGCTGCGCCTGGCCGCACGAGCCCGGGAGATGGTCGGCCAGGGCACGGCCCTCGAAGCCGCCTGCCGGATCATCATCCTCGAGGACCAACTCGAGGAAGCGCTTCAGCGGAACCGCGACCACCAGAGCCGGCAGCAGACCGACGCCACCTGACACCCTGCGCCGCACGGTCCTTCTCCACCACGAGAAGGACCGTTTGTCATCTAAGCCAAGACGTGCGGCAGAGCCTCGGCAGCGAATCCTCCAGGCGGCGAAGGAGATCTTCGCCGAGCGGGGCCAGCGCGAAGAGGCGATGCTGCTGGATCTGCCTGAAGGTGCGACATCGCCGATCCCTCAAAGACGGCGACCCGGGCGGCCACCCTCGCCGGTGGCCGCCCGGAGGAGCGTTACTTGGTGACGATGAAGTACGTCCATGGGGTGTACGTGGTGACGTTGAGGGCGTCGCCGGAGTTCTGGCCGGGGCCGCCGGGCACGTAGCCGGCTTTGACCCGCATGCGGATGTTCCTCTGCGCGCCGACGATCGTGGCCGTCGAGGTGCCGTTCGAGGCCAGCGGGATGAAGCCGTAGCCCCAGAGCTGCCAGCTGCCGCCGGCGTAGTACTCCACGACGACGTGCTGGCTGCGGCCCTTCATGTAGGTCATCGTGGTCGTGAAGCGCGGCTGCGTCTTGGCGTGGAAGTAGTTGTAGTTGTTGGCCTTCTTGTACTGGCCCTTCGCCGTCTGCGAGATCCGCACCCTGGTCTGCGCCACGATGGAGACCGACTTCGCGGCGACGCGGGTGTCGCCCGTGAAGACGGCGGAGATCCGGCTGTTGCGGGTCAGGGTGATCGTGGCCGCCAGGTCGCCCTTGCTGTTGACCGTGGTCACCCGGACCGCCTTGTTCGGCTGGTCGGCGCCGTACGGGTCGACGTAGATCGCGACCGTGCGATTCTTGTAGGCGCCGCCCAGATGTGCGGTGACGGACACCTTCGATCCGTACGAGAAGACGGTGTTGGTCTTGCGGTTGAGCGTCAGAACCGGGGTGCTCTTGGCGATCTGGACCGACCAGACGGCCACGGCCGGCTCGTGCGTCGCGTCTCCGGCGTACCGGATGGTGTAGGTGACCCGGCCGCCGGCCGGCGGAAGATCCTTGACGGTGATGGCGCCCCCGGTCGCGGTCCGCACCGTGCTCATGGCGCGGCCCTTCGGGTACTCCGGATCGGTGCGGGTGACTGTCACGGCCGTACCTGTCGGCAGGGGCAGTGAGGAGGTCAGTTTGCCGGTCAGGGCCAGCGCGACGGCCCGCTTGCCCGAGGTCGGTCCGGTAAGCGTGAGCGTCGGCACCGACTTCCTCGGGGCCGTCAGCCGGCGCAGCGAGTACTTGTCCACGTCGTTGTAGGCGACAGCGAAGAGCTGGCCGCTGCCCGGCTCCCAGGCGAGAGCTCCGTCGTCGAGGGTGTCGGAGGTCCAGCTCGCCTTGCCGGTGTCCGGCAGCTCGTAGCGCCGGACGAGCGTGTTGCCCGGCGTGAAGACATACAGGTCCGGGTCGTACGGGGCGGAAGCGCCGCCTGCCACCGTGCCGTCGGGCGCAACGTCCACCGCGTTCGCGGTGTGCGTCATCTTGTACACGGTCGACGTGGTGGCGAGGTCCGAGGTGCGCCGGGAAACGAGCGTGTCGTTCCACGGGTAGAGCAGGGTCGAGCCGTCCGGGGTCAGCGCGATCTCGTACGGCTTGGCATAGAAGTCGACCCGAGCGGTGCGCTGCGGGGCGTCGCCGGTCACGTCGAAGACCGCCATCGCGGCCTTGAAGTCGCCCTCGGCCGGAACGCGACCGGCGGCGGCGAGAACGCCGGGCTTGTTCGCGGCCGTCGCCAGCCGGGGTGCGTCCAGCCACTTCGACGTGCCGTCGTCCAGCGTGACCCGCGGGTCGTCGCCGCGCAGGTCGAGGGAGCCGATGCCTCCCGCGTCCGCGGCCGACTCGTAGCCGAACCAGATCCGGTCGCCGGCCGCGGCCAGCGTGTGCGGGCGGACGGCCGAGCCGACGTCGTACCGGGTGATCTCGCTCAGGTCGGTCGCGTCGAGCGCGACGATCGCGTGGCCCTCGGGCCAGGCGGCGTAGAGCCGTGTCCTGTCGGCCGAGAGAAGGAGGTCTTCGACGCTGGGGTAACCGTCCCTGGCCGCGGTCACAGCGCCGTTGTAGTCGGTCTGGATGATCTTGCTCGTGCTGGGGTCACTGATGAGAACCCGCTGGTGGGTACCATCGACGACGACTTCGCCGACCTTGCCGATAGGCAGGCCGGCGTACGTGTCCGCCCGTGCCGGCCCGACGGCACCCACGATGACCGAAGCCGATGCCGTCACGCCCACAACGGTGCGCGTGACGCGCATGCTCCAACTGTTCAATTGGCATCCCCATGAATGTTCGCCGGGATCAGCCCTGCGGCGAGTCGGTGCATCGTAATCGATCATCACCGCTCAGGGGAACAGCCGCGGATGCGGTGACCTGCCCGGACGTCCGTATGCTGCCGATATGGATCCGTCGGTTGAGGTGGCGCTGTCCGGGATGCTGGCGGCGCCGAGGACGCTACACCGGTGAACGCCGTCGAGGCCGTCACCCGTGAACTCGGTACGGCGCTGCACGCCAGCACCGTTTCCTTCCTCATCGCGGACCTCAGCGGCCGGGCTTTGGTCAGGCTGGCACACATCCCGCTCGGATCAGCGGACGGCCGCCGCGACGGCGCCGAGGCAGCGACCCTGCTGCCGTTCGACGGCGGCCCTCAGGAGCGGGCGTTACGCACCCAGGTGGTGCAGGTGAGCGCCACCCCGTTCAGCCTGTCCGCCGAAATCCAACGCCGGGCGACGCGATCGCCCGGCACGCCCCGGCCCGCGGCGCCTTCCTCACCGCCGTCCTCGGACGCCTCGACCTCACTACCGGCAGGTGCGAGCTGGTCAACGCCGGCCACGTGCCGCCGATCCTGATCCGCCGAGGTGACCTCGACGAGCTGGCGCTGCCTCGCAACCTCGGCCTCGGCATGTTCCCCGACCGGAAGGTCCGCGCCGGTGAGGTGACGATGGAACCTGGTGATCGCCTGGTCGTCGTCACCGACGGCATGCGCGAACGCAGAGCGGCAACGCCGTACCCATGCGGGCGCCGACGTGTCCGCCGCCACCTCAGCCGACCGCCGCTGACCGCACCGCGGCGCTCACGCCGTCAGCGGCGGCATGTCCGCCTCGGCCGCTTCCACCGTGTCGTAAACGTCCAGCACCTGGTCCACCGCCGCCACCCGCAACACGTACGCGACGATCTCCTGCACCGCGGCGACGCACAACCGGCCGCCTCTGCTCTGCAACTCCTTGAACCAGACCATGAGAAGGCCCAGCCCGCTGGAATCGAGAAACGACACGTCGGCGAAGTCCAGAACCACCTGGACGTTGCCGGCGTCGGCGACCTGCCGAAGGAAGTCGTCCAGCTCCGGCGCGGTGTCCATGTCGAGTTGGCCGCCGGCCTTCACCAGGTGCAGGCTCTACCCGCCCGTCCTGACAACTGAAGATTCACGACAGCCTCCGGAACCGACACGCTTTCACAGACCACCCTGCTGACGACCCGTCACCTCAATAACCCGGCCCCGCGCTTCTCAACCGGTGTGCCGCCCGAGAGCAAGGTCGCTGTCCGGCGCGCGCCATCGGTCGATCAGGCGGGCATCGCCGGTTCAACCGCCGTGACCTCAACACCTGACCGATCCGACGCCGGCGTGCCGGTGGCGGTGGCAGGTCCGGTCGGACGCACACGGCGGTAGTGCGCTGGGCCGCCGATGAGATCCTGCGACGATGCCGACGTGGCCCGTGTGTGACCTGGGCCACGGATGTCACATGAGGATTTTCGCCGGTGTCTTGGGTCCGAACCGCGAGGAGGGAGTCAGGACATGGCGGGAAGCACTCGAGTGGTGGTGATCGGCGGTGGGTTCGCCGGTGTCATGGCGGCCAATCGGCTGACGCAGCGCGACGACGTCGCCGTGACGGTGGTGAATCCGCGGGCCGAGTTCGTGGTGCGGCTTCGCTTGCACCAGCTGGTTGCCGGGACACACGATGCCGTCGTGGAGTACCGGGAGGTGCTGGCCGACGGTGTTCGGCTGGTTGTCGACAGCGTCACGGAGATCGACGCGGCCGGGCGCAGCGTGACGCTGGCCGAGGGCGGCGTGGTGGCGTACGACTATCTGATCTATGCGGTGGGCAGTGGAAGCGCCGAAGGGCTCGTTCCCGGCGCGGCCGAGTTCGCCTATCCGATGGCCACCCTGGAAGCGGCGCGGCGGGTGCGTGCCGTCATCGACGGTCTGCCCGCGGGGGCCGGCGTCACGGTTGTCGGTGCCGGGCCGACCGGCATCGAGACCGCCGCCGAGCTGGCCGAGCAGGGGCATCGGGTGAGCCTGGCCTGCGGGGGTGCGCTCGGCGCGTACCTGCATCCGCGGGCGCGGCGTGCCGCCGCCAAGTCGCTCGCCCGGGTCGGCGTGCGGGTCATCGACGGTCCGGGCAGCAAGGTCACGGAGGTCCTGCGGGACGGCGTACGGCTCGGTGACGGTCGTACGGTGCCTGGTGCGGTCACCATCTGGACGGCGGGTTTCGGGGTGCCGGATCTCGCCGCGCGCAGCGGGCTGGCCACCGACGCCGTCGGGCGCCTGCTCACCGACGAGACGCTGACCAGCGTGAACGACGAGCGTATCGTCGCGGCCGGGGACGCGGTGGCGCCGTCCGGCGTGCCGTACCGGATGAGCGCTTACACCGCCGGGTGTCTGGGCGCGCATGCGGCCGACACGGTGCTGCGCCGCATGGCGAGCTTGCCGCCGGAGCCGATGACCGTGTTCTTCGGTGCCATGTGTGTCGGCCTGGGGCATCACGCCGGCATCTATCAGCTGGCGGGCCGCGACGACACCGCCATCGGGGTGTACGTCGGCGGCCGTCTCGGGGCGAAGCTCAAGGCGCTCACGTACAAGTTCGCCGTCAAGCATCTGGTGAACGAGGCCGGCAAGCCGGGGTCGTACACGTGGCTCGGCAACAACAAGCGGCAGCAACTACTGGCGGAGGCCACGCCCGAGCGGGCGGGAGCGGACAGTGCCTGACCACGTCGTCGACCCGGCGACCGCATCGTTCCTCAGCTACCGCAACCTGCTCTTCACCGTCGCCTACGAGATGCTCGGATCGGCCGCGGACGCGGAGGACGTCCTCCAGGAGACCTGGCTGCGCTGGATCGACGTCGATCTCAGCCAGGTGCGCGACGAGCGGGCCTACCTGGTGCGGATCGTCACCCGGCAGTCGCTCAATCGCATGCGCACCATGAAACGCCGCCGGGAGGCGTACGTCGGCCCGTGGCTGCCCGAGCCGCTGCTGACCACGCCCGACATCGCCGAGGACGTGGAGCTCGCCGACAGCATGTCGATCGCGCTCATGCTCGTCCTCGAGACCCTGTCGCCGACCGAGCGTGCCGTCTTCGTGCTGCGCGAGGTCTTCGCCGTCGACTACGACGACATCGCCGCGGCCATCGGCAGGACCACCACCGCCGTACGCCAGATCGCCCACCGTGCCCGCCGGCACGTCGACGCGCGCCGCCCACGCCAGACCGTCTCCGCCGGCCAGACCCGGGCGGCACTGAAGTCGCTGCAGAGCGCGATCGAGACGGGAGATCCGCAGAGCCTGCTGGACGTGCTCGCTCCCGGAGTCGTCCTGGTCGGCGACGGCGGTGGGGTCAAGCACGCCACGCTGCGACCGGTCACCGGCGCGGACAAGGTGGCTCGCATGTTCCTCGGCGGCCTCGGCAAGGTCCCCGGCACCCTCACGACCCACCCCATCACCATCAACGGCAACCCCGCACTTCTCGTACGCCTGGACGGCGAACTCGACGGCGTGCTCACCGTCCGGGTCGACGGCTCGCTCATCGACGGCCTCTACTACGTCCGCAACCCCGGCAAACTGACCCACGTCACCACCGAAACGCCGCTCACGCTCGGCCGATGAGACCGCAGGCTTCACGACTCATCGGCCGGCAGTTCGCCGTTCGCCAGGCGCGCCGTCGTCGCGGCAGACGGTACCGGTGAGCATGTTGTTGGTCGCGTTGGCGATCACCGCGTCGAGCCGGTCGCGGGTCCGGACGAGGTCGGTGATGCGCTGGTCGATCTGTTCCCGTTCGGCCGTCAACTGTTCCAGCAGCGCCGGGGTGGCGCGACCGTCGACGACGCGTGGCAGCAGGTCGACGATGGTCTTGCTGGTGAGGCCGGCTCGGTAGAGCTGCTGGATCAGCTGGACCCGCTCGGCCGCGCTCTCCGGGTAGCGGCGGTGGCTGCTCGAGCCGCGCGTGGCGGTGAGCAGGTTCTGCTGTTCGTAGTAGCGCAGTGCTCGGACGCTGACGCCGGTGCGGGCGGCCAGTTCGCCGATACGCATCTCGACTCTCCTTCTGAGAGGTGGCTCACTCGGCTTGATTCTGACGTCAATGTCAGGTTCTAGCGTCACCGTAGGCCCGGCAAGCCGGCCTGACCTACGTCTGGGAGAAGCCCCGCACATGATCGCGTACAAGAAGACCGGTCTCACCGGACCCGTTCCCACGGCGGCCGTGTCGGTCAAGCCGATCGTGCTGCCCGCGCCGGAGCGCGGCGAGGATCTGCAGGTACGGGTCTCCGCGCCGGTCACCGGCACCGACCTGCCGGTGGTGGTGTTCGCGCACGGATACGGCTCGAACCTTGACGGCTACGCGCCGCTGGTCGATCACTGGGCGGCGCGCGGTTTCGTGGTGGCTCAGGCCACCCACCTGGACTCGAGGCGCCTCGACGTCGCCGCGGATCCGTCCCGCAAGCCGCACCTCTGGCGGCACCGGGTGCAGGACCTGAAACGCATGCTGGACAACCTCGACGTGCTGGAAGCCTCGGTGCCCGGGTTGGCCGGCCGTGTCGACCATGGCCGGATCGTCGCGGCCGGGCACTCCTTCGGCGGCCAGACCGCCGGCGTCCTCGTGGGGCTGCGCGTGGCGGACCCGGTGACCGGCATCGCGCGGGACCTGTCCGATTCCCGGATCATGGCGAGTGTTCAGCTGGCAACCGCCGGCCGGGGCGGCGATGATCTGACACCGTTCGCCCTCAAGGTCGCACCCTGGCTGCGCGACCAGGACTTCTCGCACATCACCGCGCCCGGCCTTGTCGTCGCCGGTGACAAGGACGAGCTTCCGCTGTCGACCAGGGGCGCGTCCTGGATGACCGACCCGTACACCTTGGCCCGCGGCGACAAGAGCCTGCTGACTGTGTACGGCGGGCAGCACTTCCTCGGCGGCATCTCCGGCTACGACGCGGCGGAGACCACCGACGAGCACCCCGGCCGGGTCGCACTCGTCCAGCAGGTCACCCTCGCCTACCTGCGCCACGTCACCGGCGCCGACCACACCGACTGGCAGGCCGCCCAAGCCGCCCTGAGCGGTGACTCCCACGAGCTCGGCCGCCTCGAATCCAAGTGAGCACCGTGCCAGGGGTCCAGGCCGGCGGATCACGCGGCGAGCCGGTTCACCAGCGTGGCCAGTCGTTGCGGTGCCTGGAGATGCGCCAGGTGACCTTGGCCGGTGAGCTGGTGCACGGTCGCGTGCGGCACGTGGCGGGCGACGTCGTTGAACGACGTTCCGTACGGGGCCCGGTCCTGGTTGAGCTCGCCGACGATCAGATCGACTCGTGCGGCCCGCACGGCGAACCGCTCGGGGGCAAGCGCCTGGTTGATCGCGCGCGTCTCGGCGTAGATCGGCGGGCTCAGGCGTCGCATCTGGGCCCACGCCGCATGGTGGGAGCGCAGCGCGTCCACGGCGGCGGCGTCCATGCCGGTGACCTGCCGCAGCGCGACTTCGACACTGCGGTCGTAGTCGGCGGCGGCGTGTGCCCGGTGCAGGTCCGGCAGGGCGCCGGCGCCGAACGGAGCCATGACCGGCTCGTAGGCGATCAGCTGGGGCACAGCGAGGGTGTTCGTCAGGTGCAGCGCGATCAGCGCCCCGTAGCTCCAGCCGAACAGCGTGCGTACGTCGGTGAATCGGCGCATGACTGCCGCGGCGTCCGCGATCTCGGTCTCGAGCCCGTAGGCGTCGGTCAATGGGCCGGAGGGGTGCCGGCCGCGTCGGTTGACGACGGCGACGCTCTGCCAGCCTTCGAGGTGCTGCGCCACGGCGGCCCAGGCGGCGGCGTCCGCCATGGCGCCAGGGATCAGGACGATCGCCGGCCCGTCCGGATCGCCGTAGACGTCCACGGTCACCCAGCTGCCGTCGACCTCGACATGGTTCTGAATCGATTGCTCCATAACTAGATTCTGGAACGTTTGCTCTAGAATCGTCAACCATGACGACGAGAACCGCAGGACGACCGCGGGAGTTCGACCGGGAGGATGCCCTTCGCCAGGCGGCACACCTGTTCTGGCGTCACGGCTTCTCCGGTACGTCCACGCGGATGCTGACCGCGGTCCTGGGGATCTCCAGCTCCAGCCTGTACGCGGCATTCGGCACCAAGGCCGCGCTGTTCGACGAAGCGGTCCGCACCTACGCGCTGCGCTACAGCGCCATCTACGAACAGGCGGTGGCCGAGCCGACACTGGCGCGCGTGATCGAGCGGCTGCTGATGGACTCGGTGGCCGAGTTCAGCCGGGCCGACGAAGGGCATCCCGGGTGCCTGACCAGCAGCGCGGTGATGGCGGACACGTCGACGACCCTGGACGTTCGGGCTTATGTCGCGCAGCTGCACCGCGCCGACCAAGCGCGCCTGCGAGCTCGGATCGAACAAGCAGTGTCCGACGGTGATCTTCCGACGGGGACGGAGCCGGGACTGCTCGCGGAGTTCGTGCAGACCGTGTGGCACGGGCTTTCGACGCAGGCCGACCTTGGCGCCGGTCGTGCCGAGCTGGTCGGCCTCGCGGGCCTTGCCGTGGCGCTGATCAGCCGGAATGCCGGTTGAGCCCGGCTGGAGCGCGGTCTGCCGGCGCTGATCACCGGCGATCATTCCGGTCGGGTGCGTCAGTGGCCAGCGGCCGGGTCCAGCCGTCGCTCCATTTCTCCAGGAGGCGGTCGAGGTCGTCGAGGTGGAGGGGTTTGGCGAGGTGGGCGTCGAAGCCGGCCGCCTGGGCGCGGTCGCGGTCGCTGTCCTGGCTGAAGCCGGAGACCGCGACGATGCGGGTGTTGCGGTGCGCGGGGCTGCGGCGCAGTCGTCGGGTGATCTCGTATCCGTCCAGGTCGCCGCCGAGGGCGAGGTCGCACAGGATCAGATCGAAGCGGTCGTGCCGGATGGCGGCCAGGCCACCGGCGGCGGTGGTCTCGACCCGGACATCGTCGCCGCGGTGGGTGAGCAGGGCCTGGTAGGTACGGGCGAGGTCGTCGTTGTCGTCGATGATCAGGATCCGGAGCGGCGGTCGTGCCGCGGGCCGTTCCCGGGTCGCGGTGGCTGTGGGGACATGGGTGAGCGGGATGCGCACGGTGAAGCTCGCCCCGCGGCCGGGCCCGTCGCTGCGGGCGGTGACCGTGCCGTCGTGGCGTTCGGCGATACCGCGCACGACGGCCAGGCCGAGACCCAGCCCGCCGGCGCCGCCCGCGCCGGGCACGGCGGTGCGCGCGAAGGCGTCGAACAGCTGGTTCGTGGACTGCGGGTCGAACCCGGCGCCGGTGTCGTGCACCCGCAGCTGCGCCGTGACCGGGTCGGCCGTCAGGTCCACGGTGATGGCGGCGGCGGGGCCGCCGTGGCGATAGGCGTTGTCGAGCAGGTTGGTCAGTAGTTGGGCCAGCCGGACCGGATCGCCGTCGACGACCACCGGTGTGTCGGGGACGGTGCACCGCAACGGGTTGCCGGCGTGGGGATGGGCGGCCACGGCGTCGCGGGCGGCGGCCTGCACGATGGGGCGCAGGTCGGTCGGGCGCCGGTTGACGTAGAGCCGGCCGCCGGCGGCACGGGCGGCGTCGAGCAGGTCGTCGGTCATCCGGGTCAGGGTGGCGGCCTGGCGCCCCAGCACGGCCAACGCCGGGTGGTCGGGCAGGTCGAGGGCGAGCAGGTCCAGGGCGGCGCGCACCGCGGCCAAGGGGTTGCGCAGCTCGTGGGAGAGGGTGGCGATGAACTGGTCCTTGGCCTTCTGCTGGGCGGACAGGGCGGCGCTGGTCGCGGCGAGTTGGGCGTTGAGTTCACGCAACTGGCGGTTGGCGTCCTGGACCTGCCGGGCCCGGGAGAACAGGTCCGCCTCCATCTGCTCCACGCGGGTCTGCAACTGCGCGGCGGCCTGCCGCTGCTCCTGCCGTTCCCGGCGCAGCGTGACGAGGTCGGTGACGTCCTGCACCCGGTGGATGATGAATGCCACCCGGCCCTCGGTGTCCAGCACCGGCGTGTTCACCGGGCTCCAGTACCGCTCGACGAAGCCGCCGGCCGGATCGCGGATGTCGTAGCGCTGCAACGCCATCGCATCCGCAGCGCCGGTGTGCACCACGGTCTGCAGCGAACGCCGCAGGTTGGCCACCCCGTCGGCGTCCGGGTCGGCCGGGTTGTCCGGGAACACCTCGAACATCGGCCGCCCGGCCACCGTGTCCGGGTCGGTCATCGTCGCCTCGGCGTAGGCCCGGTTCACCGTCACGATCACGAAGTCCGCCGTCATGATCAAGTACGGTGACGGGGACGCCTCGAACAGCCGCCGATAGTCCAGCCGGTCGCCGTCGTCGACCATGACCGTCTACACGTCCATCCGGTAGCCGACGCCGCGGACGGTGACGATGCGCGGCAGGTCAAGCCCGGCCGTGGTCAGCTTGCGGCGCAGCCGGTACACATGCTCGGCCACCGTCGCCGATGCCTGCCGGCCCGGCTGGGAGCCCCACACCTGCTCAAGCACCTGCGCGGGGGTGAACACCTGTCGCGGCGCGGCCGCCAGCAGCGCCAGCAGCCCGAACTCCAGGGGCGTCATGGGCAGCGGCTGCCCGTCCACGCGCGCCTCCCGCGACGCCGGGTCCACCGTCAGCCGCCCATGGTGGATCACCCCGTCGGCACCGATCGGATGCGTACGGCGCAGCACCGCCCGGATCCGCGCCGCCAACTCCGGTAACGAGAACGGTTTGACCACGTAGTCGTCCGCGCCCAGCTCCAGTCCGACCACCCGTTCGGTCTCCGCCGCCCATCCCGTCAGGATGATCACGGGAAGGTGCCGGCCGGCTCGCACCCCCCGCAGCAGGTCCAGTCCGTTGCCGTCGGGCAGTCCCAGATCGAGCACGAGCAGGTCCACCGGCTGCGCGCGCAGCAACGCCGCCCCCGCCCGCACGTCGCCGGCCGAGACCACCCCAAACCCGTCGCGGTCCAGATATGCGCTCGCCATCGCGACCAGGTCGGGCTCGTCCTCGATCAACGCCACCACCGGCCGGCCGCTTGGCCAGGCCAGCGGCTCGGCGACCGCTGAACCGTTGACGCCGTGTTGAGCCGGCGGCCGCGGCGCGTCCATGTCGCGACGCTATCACGGAGAAAAGAGCCCACCGACAGGCACGAAACCATGCATGAGCACATCGACGGACACCCACCGGCGCCGCTGTCCGACACCCAGGCCTGCGCCCGCGAGGCGCGCCGGGAGGCCCGCGAGGCCCACCTGCACGCGGTACAGGCCCGCGAGCGAGCCACCGTCACCAGGGCCCGCACCGCCGAGCTACTCGAACGAGCCAAGGCGCGCCTCGCCGCGGCCCACGAGACCCTCGACCAGCACGGTCGTCGCCGCGACGCCGAGCCTGCCCCGAGGACGGCCGCCGTCCCTATCGGACAGATTCCCGCCACCGGTTGGATCGGTAGGCACAGACCAGCAAGAACGCCGTGATCATTCGGTGCCTCCCGGCCGCGTACAGCCGTGGTGGACGAGCGTGACGCCCGGGGTCCAGGGGGGATCAGCTGTGCAAGGTGTCGCTGGGCAACTGGTCGAACGCTTCGCGGTACTGGGTGGCGAACCTGCTCGAGTTGAGGAAGCCCCATCGAGCGGCCACGGCCGTGACCGTGGTGTCCCTGGGCTGGGCGGCGAGCAGTTCGTCGCGGACTCCTTCGAGGCGCAGTCGCCGCAGGTAGGCCATCGGTGTGGTGCCGAGGTGCCGGCGAAAGGCGAGCTGCACGGCACGGACGGACACGCTCGCGGCCTCGGCGATGTCCACCACGGTCAGGTCCCGGGCCGGCGCCTCTTCCATGAACGCGATCGCGCGCCGCACCGTCTCGGGATGCGCGTCGTGCCGGTCCTCGATGGTCGGGTCGGTCAGTGCGGTGTTCGGGAAGGTGGCCAGGGTGACCGCGGCCAAGAACCGGGCCGCGTGGGTGGTGACCAGCAACGGGGAGTCCGAAACGCGGCTGACGGCACGCGTGACACCGTAGGCGTGGCGCCATCGGGCTGCCGCCTGCGCCGAGACAGGGTCGAGGTCCAGCAGCCGTACCGGCTCCCGGGAGCCCGGTGCCGTGGCCGCGACCTGCGCGAGCAGGCCGGGGGTGAAGACAGCGAACTCGGCGTGCAGATGATCGACGGACCCGTGGAAGGACTCGTCCGCCGGGGCGACGAGGAACACGTCGCCCCGGCCACGACGGAAGATTCTCGGGCCGAACTCGTAGGTAGCGGAACCGCCGCGCACCATCCCGATGCACAGGGTCCCCATCGGGGCGGCCCGGTAGGTCAAGGCGAGCCCGAAGGTCGTGTCGTCCATCCGCACGGCGCCGACCTGCGCCTGCTCGATCCGGAAGACGAAGCGCTCGCCGTGGCTGAGCATGGCGACCGACGTGTACTGCTCGCGGACGATGCTGTCGGCCACGTCAGGGTCGCGGGTCTCCAGCACAACGGTCAATCCGGCACTCCCTCCGCGTCCCGGCCGGGCTCGCCCGGCACAAACGGACTGGGTTCGCTTCCGGGGGGTGGGCGTTCGTCTTGAAGAGTAGCTGCTCCGCCGGCCCGGGTGGTCGACTGAGACGGTCGTACGACCCGGGTCGGCTGACCGGTCGCACCGGAGCCGACGACGAGATCCCACGATGGAGCGGTCTGGACATGGCCCGGCGGAAGGTCCCTGACGGCGCTTCTGGAGCGGTCACATGACCCGCCAGTACGGCTTCGATGTTCCGGCCGAAGACCTGCGAATCCATACCGCCGTGCCGGACGGGGCGGGGCAGGCGCGCCTGCACGTCCGGGGTGAGCTCGACTGCGGTACCGCCCACCAGCTGAGCGTGGCGCTCACCGAGGCACTGGCGGTACCCGGAACCGGCGAGGTCGAGATCGATCTTCGTGCGATCACCTTTCTCGACGCGGCCGGCGCACGCTGCCTGTTGACCTGCCGGCAAGCAGCCGACCATGCCGGCGTACGCATGCGGCTGTGCAACCCGGCGCCCGAGGTCATGCGAGTCCTTGCGGCCGTCGGCCTGCTGGACTGTTTCACCTTCTCCGGTGCCGTCCCCGACCACTCCGCGCCACTTGGTGGCCCGGCGGCTCGCAGTCTGTCGACCGGCTACTCCTCCGGTGAGTTCAAAGACCTGCTGACGCGGTCGGAACGGGTGCGCCGCCAGGCACAAGAGACCCGCGCCCGCGCTCGTGAAACCGTCGCCCGCAGCCAGACGATCTGCCAACGAGGCTTCTCAGCAGGGCAAATCCCGGAGGACGGGACCCGGTCTCACCGCTGGGCAGCCTCGGCGGGGGACCGCGGGGCGGGACCACTCGTCGCGTAGGCGGCGAGGCCGGCCACAGCGAGCAGGACGGCCGTCACGGTGGCGGCGGTGTTCGCCGGTGGTTGCGCCTGCCACGTCAGGATCTGCCCGGCGAGCGGCTCCGCCCGGGGGAACAGCACCGCGGCCATCGTCCAGGCCAGCGGCAGGAACCACGCCCGGGCGGTGCCGAGCGTCGCCGCGCCCAGGGCGGTCAGGCCGAGCAGCCCGGCCGCGCCGCGGACCACCAGCTCGGCGGGGCCGAAGCGGGCCCCGGTCGGGAGCGTGAGCAGCAGCAGCGCCGTCACGAGCAGGCCGGCCGCGACCAGGTGTGCCGCCCGGCGCGGCAGCCAGGCGAAGGCGGCGGTGCGCTCCAGCTCGTCGTCGGCGCCGCCGAGGGTGGCGGTCAGGGTGATGACCAGCAGCAGGACGGTCAGGACGGCCATCTGCCAGCCCACGTCGCGGGTGTCGGCGAACGCCGACCCGAGCGACCACATCAGGACGGCGCACGCGACGGCCGCGCCGATCGCCACGGGGACCCGCCGGGAGCGCAGGTAGAGCGCGAGCCACCTCATCCCTTGCCCCCGGTCAGCAGCCCGCCGGAGGCCGTGCAGGTCACGGCGGCCTCGCGCAGCGCCAGCACGCGGGCCTGCGCCTCACCGTCGGACAGTCGCTGGAGGCCCTGCCAGAGCTGTGCCGCCTCGCCGTAGTAGTCCGCCGCGAAGCCGTCGGCGGAGGGCCCGGGCACCGCCGGCTCGCGCCCGATGAGCCAGTGGGCGGCCGCGATCCGCTCCGCCGGGCCGGGAACGGTCTCGCATGTGGGCGGGCCGGCGAACGCGCCGGTCACCACCTCTTCGAGGATCTCCGATCGGTCCGCCAGGTGCCCGTCCATGCCGGATCGCACGCTGAGCAGCACGACGTCGGCACGGAACGCCGGGTAGACGTCCGGCCGCCAGGTCGTGGTGTTCTCGTGCACCTCGGTCGGCGCGCCGGGCAGCCTCGCCAGGAGCTTCAGGCCGTCGCGCGCCGGGCCGGCCAGGTCGTCGAGGATTCCGGAGTGGACCCGGCCGACGCACACGCGAGGAGTGCCGTCGGCGCAGACGAGCTCCTTGGCCACCGGGTCGACGGCGTCCGTGACGATCCTGTTCTGATGCGGCATCACGGCGATCGCCAGGGCGGCCCCCACCGCCACGGGCAGCAGCGCCGCCGTGCGTGCCCGCCACCCCGAGGAGGCGAGCAGCACCACGGCGGCGCCGGCCAGCGCTGCGAGCCAGACGGCCTGGGCGCCGCTGACCCGGGCGGGCACGTCGGCGTACGAGCCCGGCATGTTCATCTCGTAGATCGGCGAGAACACCAGGGCCAGCCAGCCGCGCGGCCGGGTCGCCGCCGGGATGGTCAGCAGCAGTCCGAGGCCGGCCACGGCGAGCGCCGGCGCCACCCCCAGCCACGGCAGCAGGCGGCCGACCGCCAGGCCGAGCCAGACCGCCGCGATCAGCGCCAGCACGCCCACCGCCGTGACGACGAAGACCCGCGCCGGAAGGTACTCGGCGGTCCGGGCGATCCACAGCCCGCCGGCGAGGCCCATCAGCAGGTATCCGCCGGTCACGGCGACCGCCATCGCGCCGATCGTGGGCAGCGCCCGCTGCGCCACCGGGCGCGGGGTGCTGGCGAACAGCTCACCCACCCTGGTGCGGTGCTCGCGCCGGCCCTGCCACGCGCCGGCGGCCAGCGCCAACGGCCACAGCAAGGCCAGGTAGAGCCGTTGCGTCATGGCCAGCTGCATCCATCCGGTGGCGAAGCCCGCCCCGGCGTCGAGAACCAGCAGCAGGGTGCCGACCAGGGCCAGGACCAGCGCGGACCCGAGCGCCGCGGACCGGCGCAGCTCGATGCCGAAGACGCGGCTCACCGGGCGCTCACCGCCCGGTGGCGGCGCAGCAGCGCCGAGTAGCCCCGTTCGGCCGGGCTGTCACCCGGGTCGCCCGCGCCGCCCTGCGCGATCAGATCGTCCGGCGTGCCCTGGTGGACCAGCCGGCCCTCGTTGACCAGCACCACGTCGGTGCAGGCGGCCACCACGTCCTCGACGAGGTGGGTCGAGACCAGCACGCAGCTGTCCGAGCCCAGGTCGCGCAGCAGCTCCCGGAAGTCGAGGCGCTGCTCGGGATCGAGGCCGACGGTGGGCTCGTCGAGCAGCAGCACGGCCGGGTCGTTGACGATGGCCTGCGCGATGCCGGCGCGGCGCAGCATGCCGCCGGAGAGGGTCTTCATCCGGGCGCCGGCCTTGGCCTCCAGCCCGACCCGTTCGATCGCCCGCTGCGTCGCGCCGGGGACCGCGGCCTTCGGCATCTCCTTGAGCCACGCCATGTACTCGACGAACTCGCGCAGCGTGAACCGCGGGTAGAAGCCGAACTGCTGCGGCAGGTAGCCCAGCCTGCGGCGGACCTGCCGCAGGTCGGCACGGCCGTCCACCGGGTCGCCGAGCAACCGCAGCCGCCCGCCGGCCGGTTTCAGCACCGTGGCCAGCGCGCGCATGAGCGTGGTCTTGCCGGCGCCGTTCGGCCCGAGCAGGCCGTGCACGCCGGTGCCCAGGGTCAGGTCGAGCCCGTTGACGGCGAGGTGCCGGCCCGCGCGCACCCGCAGGTCCTCGGCGTGGATGGCCCAGGGGTGCAGGGAGGGGGCCGTCTCGGCCGCACTTACCGTACGCATGTCGGTCCTCTCAGTTGCGGCTGGAAAGCCGGCGGAAGCTTGCGGCCCGGGTCGCGGCGAAGCCGCCCAGGGCGAGGGTGAGCAGCGCCCACCCGAGGGCGCTGCCCGGCCGCAGCACCACCGGCAGGTCGGCGGTGAGCGCGGCCGGCACGATCACGGCCAGCGTCCAGGCGGCGCCGAGGCCGGCGGCGGCGCGGTGCACCCCGGCGTATGCCCCGAGCGCGATCGTGGCGGCGGTGAAGGCCAGGCAGGGCAGCAGCGTCACGGCCAGCGAGACGCCGGTGCGGGTGCTGGCCAGCGCGAGCGCCGGCACGACCACCGCCAGCACCGCGGCCGTCCGCCGCAACAGCATGGCCAGCCCGGCCCGCGGCGTGCCGGCGATCAGCTCCCAGGCCGGGTCGTTCCGGCGGCTCCACGCCATCGCCACCCCGGGCAGCGGCGCCACCGGCGCCAGCAGGGCCACCAGCGACGGGAAGGCCGGCTTCGCCGCCTGGAGCAGGACCGCGCAGCCCAGCAGCGCCACCGTCATGGTGAGCCACGGCACCAGGTGCCAGACCAGCCAGCGGTGGCGGGCCGCCGCCCAGCGCCGCCGCGGGGCGGGTGCCGGTCCGGCGGCGATCCCCTGGTCGACACCGGCGGCGATCCGGTCGAGCAGCACCCGGGTGTCGTCGGTGGCGTAGCCGGCCATCAGCGACCGGCAGTCGGCGCAGCTCTCCAGGTGCACCTCGACCGACCACATGGTGACCTCGTCGAGGTCGGCCGCCCGGTCGGCGTAACGAGCGATCACGGCAAGGCTGGGATGAGTGGTCACGAGAGTGCCTCCCGCAGGGCGATCCGGGCCCGCCGGGCCCGGGACTTCACGGTGTTCTCGGGCACGCCGAGCAGGACGGACGTCTCGCGCACCGAGAATCCGTCGAGCACCATGGCGCGCAGGACCTCACGGGCCTCGGGCGGCAGCTCGAGCAGCGCCTGCTCCAACTCGTGGCCGACCCAGCCCGCCAGCACCTCGTCCTCGGCGGCCGGGGCGACCGTCTCGGCGAGCGGCACGGCCGGCATCTGGCTCTGCCGGGCCCGCCGGCGGAACGCGTCGACCAGGCGGTGCGCGGCGATCGTCCACAGCCAGCCGACCGCGCTGCCCGAGGTGGCCCGGCCGGCGAAGCTGCCCGCGGCCCGCCAGACCGCCAGGTAGGTCTCCTGCATCACGTCCGCGACGACGTCGTCGTCGGCACACCGGCGGCGCAACCGGGTGAGCAGCCACGGCGACGTCCGCCGGTACAGCTCGTCGAAGGCGCGCCGGTCTCCCGCGGCGGTGCGACGGACGAGCTCGTCCTCGTCGGCCGCGTTCAGGCTCCTTCTCACACCCAGCAAGACGACAGTGTGATCGCCTGCGGTGCCGCCGGCGCTGTGACCTGAGTCACTAGCGTGGCGGAGGGTTCGCAGTCACCCGGACGTGTGCCGCATCGGCTGCCGAAAGGTTGTCGAGACCTTCCCGCGGGATGAGAATGGGGGAGGTTGATGACCCAGCCGGCACTTCGCGCAGACGAATCGCGAGGAGATGGCTGGTGTCCAAGTTCTCTGAGCCTGATTGCGGCTGGTCGCGGCGCCGCGAGGGCGACTCCGACGTGATCTCGCTGACCGGCGAGCTCGACCGCGACGCGGCCCCGGAGCTGCGGCAGAAGCTGATGAGCGCCGCCGTGTCCAGCACCGCTGCCACGTTCGTGCTGGACATGTCCGAGCTGACGTTCATCGACGCCGGCGGCGTCGGCGTGGTCCTGACCGTTCATGCCACCGCGGCCTCTCGTGGCCGGCAGTTCCGGGTCGAAGGGCTGCACGGCACACCGAAGAAGGTTTTCGAGATACTCGGGCTGTTGCCCAAGCTGGCGGGCCGGGAGGAGGCCCGCCACGGTGTAGGGGGTGCCCCGGTGACTGATGCTGAGGGACAGGGCGCGGCGCGCGACGCGGTGTCGCCGGGCGAGCGCAAGCGGCGCGCTGACCTGTGGGAGTCCGACGCCGATGAGCGGGAGCGGCTGGCGGACGAGCGGGAACGGCTGGCCGATGAGCGGGAGGCTCTTGCCGACGAACGTGATCGTACGGCCGATCGGCAGGAACTGGCGCTGGCCAGGCGCAGGTCCGAGGTCAGGGCCGGCGCCCGTGCGGACGTCGAGGGGGCGGATGCGGCCGAGGCGGCCGTGCGCAGGGCAGAGGCCGCGGTGCGGCGGGCGGAAGCGGATCTGGAACGCACGCGGCAGGCCGTCGCGCGGGCCAGGGCTCGTGCCGCCCTGCGTCTCGCCGGCGCCGACAGAGCCGCGACAGCCGACCGGGACGCGACGATCGCCGATGGCGAGGAGGCCGCGTGGGCGGCCGATCGGCGTGACTTCGTCGCCGCGCAACGTGACGTCCTGGCCGGCGAACGCGACCACATCGCCGACATGCGCGAGCAGACCGCCGAGCTGCGCGAGCGGCTGGCCGACGAACGTGAACGCGACATGTTGCACCAGGAAGAGCGCATGGACCGGCGTAACCCGGCCGGCCCCCAGCCGCCGGCCGCACGGGAAGATGCGGACCGGCGCGCCGTGGCGCGCGGTCGGATCAGGGCGGCCGGGGTGTGGGGCCCGCAGGAGTACGGGCCGATGCTGTTGGCCAGCTTCGCGCCGCTGGCCCGCCAGTTGTTCGACAACGACGACCTGCCCGCCGCGCTCACGCGGGTGCTCAAGTTCACCGTGGAAGCGGTCGCGGGCTGCGACTGCGCGAGCGTCACGCTGGTCGAGCGTGGCCGCGTGGTCCACGCCGTGACCAGCGGCGCGGACGCCGCCGAGCTCGACGAGATCCAATTCGCGACCGGCATCGGCCCGGCACCCGAGGCGCTGTACGGCGAGGACCCGGTCTATGTGCCGGACCTGGCCGCCGCGCAGCGCTGGCCGGTCGTGGCCGCCACCGCCGCCGAGTTGGGCCTGCGCAGCGCCCTGTGCCTCGGGCTGTACGTCAATCGGACGGCCCAATGGTCGGCGCTCGGCACCTTCACGCTCTACGCGACGACACCCGACGCGTTCAGCGACGACGACCACGACTTCGGGTGCATCCTGGCCGCATACCTGGCGGTTGCCGTCGCCGCGGCACGGCGGCAGGAGGAGGTCGACCGCCGAGAGGCCGCGTTGCATCGCGGGCTGAGCACCCGCGACGTCATCGGGCAGGCCAAGGGGATCCTGATGGAGCGCCGGCGCCTCTCCGCCGGCGAAGCCTTCGACCAGCTGCGCGACGTCTCCCAGCGGCTCAACCGCAAACTGATCGACGTCGCCGAGCACCTCGCGGAGACCGGCGAGATACCGGTGTGACAAGCGGCCGGACCGCGCGATCGCTGGTGCGGGCGTCGCGCGGTCCGGCTCGGTGCGCCCCTACGGGCAGCTGATCCTGGTCTCGACGTTGGTGCAGGTGTCGGTGCCGGCGCCGCCGTTGGCGGTGTCGGTGCCGGGTCCGCCGTCGATCGTGTCGGTGCCGTTCTCGCCGTTGACGGCGTCGTTGCCGTCGCCGCCGTGGACCGTGTCGTTGCCGTCGGCGGCGTAGACCGAGTCGTTGCCGGAACCGGCGTAGACGATGTCGTTGCCCGCGCCGGCGTTGATCAGGTCGTTGCCGCCGAACGCGCAGATGACGTCGTTGCCGCTGGTGCCGGCGAGCACGTTGCCGGCGGCGGTGCCGAGAATGGTGCAGCGGTGCGGGTTGGCGACAGCGGTGGTCGCGGTGGCGCTGTTGTTGGCGGCGACCGGATCCTGCTCGGCGGCGGTGACCGTCGCGACCGCGGTGACCGTGCCGACCGCCAGCGGCTCGACGGTGATGGTGATCGTCTCCGTGCCGGCCTTCGCGAGGTCGCCGACGGCGCAGGTGACCTCGGCCGCGGCGACCGCGCACGTGCCCTGGCTGCTGGTGGCGGCCAGGACGGTGCGGCCGGCGCCGGAGAAAGCGACCCTCGCGACGACGGCGGTGGCCGCTGACGGTCCCTTGTTGGTGACGGTCGCGGTGTAGGTGTAGGTGTCGCCGAGCGCGGCCGGATCGGCGGAGTCCACCAGCGTGACGCCGAGGTCGGCCGACGCGGCGATCGTGGTGGTCTCGGTGGCGGTGTTGTTGCCCGCCACCGGATCCTCCTGGGTGGCGTCGGCCGAGGCGGTCGCCGTGATCGTGCCGGGGGCCTCCGGCTCCAGAGCGACCGTGATGGTGGCGCTCGCATCCTTCTCGAGTGCGCCGATCGGGCAGGTGATCTCGGCGCCGGTGACGGTGCAGTCGCCGCGGCTGCTGGTCGCGGATCGGAGGGCGCGAGCGGCGCCGGAGAGGACCACCTTGCCGGTGACGCCGGTCGCCGTGTTGCGGCCCTTGTTGGTGATCGTGGCCGTGTAGGTGTACTCGTCGCCCACGGCGACCGGGTCGGCCGAGTCGGCGAGCGTCACCTCGAGGTCGGCCGACGCCGTGACCGTGGTGGTCTCGGTGGCGGTGTTGTCGCCGGCTACCGGGTCGGGCTCGGCCGCGTCGGCCGACGCGGCCGCGATGATGGTGCCCGCCGCCTGCGGCTCGACGGTGACGGTGATCGTCGCCGTGGCCGCCTTGGCGAGGGTGCCGATCGGGCACGTGACCTCGGCGCCGGCGATCGTGCAGTCGCCGCGGGTGCTGGTGGCGCCGCGGATGGTGCGGGCCGCCCCGGACAGGGCGAGCTTGCCGGTCACGCCGGTCGCCCGGCTCGGGCCCTTGTTGCCGACCGTGGCGGTGTAGGTGTAGGTGTCGCCGAGCGCGGCCGGGTCCGGCGAGTCGGCCAGCGTCACGCCGAGGTCGGCCGAGGCGACGACCGTGGTGCTCTGGTTGGCGTTGTCGTTGGTGGCGGCCGGGTCCGCCTCGGTGGCGTCGACGGAGGCGTTCGCGGTGATCGTTCCCCCGTCCGCCGGATCGATCGTGACGGTGATCGTCGCCGATGCGTCGTCGGCCAGCGCGCCGACGGCACAGTCGACGCGGTCCGCCGCGACCGCGCAGGTGCCCCGGGTGCTGGTGGCTGACTTGATCTGGTGGGCGGCGCCGGAGAGCCGAACCGTCGCCGTGACGCCGGACGCCGCGTCGGGGCCGTTGTTCGTGACCGTGGCGGTGTAGGTGAACTCCTCGCCGGCGGTGACCGGGTCGGCGGAGTCGGTGATCGTCACGCCGACGTCGGCCGACGGGGGCACGGGCACGGTGGCGACCGCGACCGCGTACGGCAGGGAGAACTCGCTCAGCGTGGCCACGACGGCCTTGGTCGCCACGTTGATCACGTACACCGAGTGGGTGGCGAAGTTGGCCAGGTAGACCAGCGTGTTGTCCGGGGTGAACGCGAGGCTCTCGGTGCCCGGCGGCTGAGCGATGGTGTCCACGATCGTGTTCGTCGTGGTGTCGACGATCGTCACACCGGAGTAGTAGCCGGCGATGTAGAGCCTGCTGCCGTCGGACGTGTAGGCCACGTCGAGGGGAGTGTCGACGGTGATGGTCTTGACCACCGTCCCGGTCGTGGTGTCGACCACCGTCACGGCGCTGTTGTCGCTGCTGGTGACGGCGAGGTACCGCCCGTTCGGCGAGACGGCGATCGCCGTCGGCAGCGCGCCCACGGCGATCGTGTCGGTCACGGCGAGCGTCCCGGGGTGCATCACCAGGACCTTCGCGTCGTTGCGGTCGACGACGTAGAGGGTGCCACCGTCCGGGCTCACCACCAGGTCGCGCACGGCGGAGCCGACCAGCTTCGTGGCGACGCCGTTGGTGGCGGTGTCGATGGCCACCACCGAGTTGGGGTCGGCGGAGGAGGTGAAGACCTTCGACCCGTTCGGCGAGGCGGCGATGTACCGCGGATCGTCCACCGGGATGGTCGCGCTCACAGTGTTGGTCGCGGTGTTGATCCGCGACACGGTGTCGCCGACGCCGTTCGCCACGAAGACGCTCGAACCGTCCGGCGTGACCGTGAGGGCAACCGGCTGATTGCCGACCGGAACGGTGGCCGTGACCGTCTGGGAAGCGGTATCGATCACCTTGACCTGCCGGCGCCCGAGGTCCGTGACGTAGGCGACGGTCTTGGTCGCGGCCTTCGCCGCGACCACCGGTGCCGCGGGCGCGGCCACTATCGCCGTGCCGAGCAGCAGGGTCATCGCCAGCCTCGGCATTTGCCGTGCGGGACGGTCCATTTTGTCGTCTCCCAAGAAATCGCGACAGCCGCTCCGCCTGGAGCCAGCAAAAGGGAGAATAGGCACCAAAATGGACCATCGTGCCGAATACGTGCAGTTTCACCTGGAGTGAGCGTTCTCAGTCGCGGTGCGTCTCGTCCCGAAACGCGCGCGCCCGCTCTACGCCGGTGCGAGGACCTCCCCGACCGCGGCCAGCAGTTCCACAGCGGTGAAGGGCTTCTGCACGATGGGGATCTCGCTGCCGAGCCCGTAGCGCGTGCGGAGCTCGGCGTCGCTGTAGCCGGACATGAAGAGCGCCCCGAGGCCGGGATGCCGGGCCCGCACCGCTCGGCCACGACGGGGCCGGGCTCGCCGCGCAGCACGATGTCGGTGATGAGCAGGGCGACGTCGTCGAGGGCGGGCTCGTCGAGGCCGTCCTCGGTCAGGGCGGTGGTGCGGTAGCCGTCCTCGGCGAGGATGCGTACGACCAGGTCGCGGACGTAGTCGTCGTCCTCGACGACGGCCACGCGCTCACCGTGGCCGTGGTTGGCCCCGCCGCTCGCCGCCGTGGTCGCCGCGGATCCTGTCGGGTCTGCGGCGAGAGGAAGCAGGATCTCGAAGGTCGTGCCGCGGCCGGGTGCCGAGTCGACGCCGATGTGACCGCCGGCGTCGCTGACGATGCCGTACACGGTTGCCAGGCCGAGGCCGGTGCCCTGTTCCGCGGGCTTCGTGGTGAAGAACGGCTCGAAGAGGCGGTCACGCACCTCGGCGGTCATGCCGGTGCCGGTGTCGCTGACCATGAGTCGAGCATATTGTCCGGGTGATACCGGTATTCCCTGATCAGCCGTGATCTCGGCGGCGCTCGTCTCGGCCCCCACCTCGCCGCCGCCGGGCATCGCATCCCGAGCGTTGATCACCAGGTTAAGCAGGATCTGGTCGAGACGACCGCGGTTGGCGCGGACCGGCAACGGGTGCGGGTGCGCGCGGCACTCCAGCCGGATGGTGGCGCCGAGGCTGCGGCTGAGCAGCTCCCCGGAGCTGGCCGAGGCTCTCCAGCCGGGCCGCGCGGGCGGAGCGCTCCGCGGCGATCCTCTCCTCGGCCTCGCGTCGTTTCTGGTCGGTGATGTCGCGTTCGGTGGCCGCCGCGGCGACGATGGCGCCGCGCTCGTCGCGGATCGGTGAGACGGTGACCGAGACCCACCGCTCGGTGCCGTCACGGCACAACCGGCGGCCCTCGTCCACTCGGATCCGCTCGCCCGCCGCCAGGGCGGAGAGCGCCGGCTCGACGGCCTCCTGGCGGTCCGGGGGCATCACCCTGCCGAAGCCGTGGCCGACGATCTCCTCGGCGGTGTAGCCGTAGAGCAGTTCGGCGCCCCGGTTCCACGAGATGACGGTGCCGTCCATGCTCGTCATGATGATCGCGTCGGTGGACTGCTCGGCGATGGCGGCCAGCATCTTGCGCTCCCGCGCCGCGGCGGCGGTGTCCCGGAGCAGTCTTCGGAGGCTGCGAGCGATCACCCAGCTGATCGCTGTCGCGCAGACGATCAGGAACAGGCGCGCGAACTGGTCGGCGGAGCCGAGCAGACCCTGCCAAGTCGAGACGGCGAAGCCGGCCAGGAACGCGTAACCACCGACGGCCAGCACGGCCGGAGGGCGGGCGGAGGCGGCAGCGAGCGCCGGGCCGATCGCCGGCATGCCGAACGTGAGCGCCTGCGGCGGCGCGGCGGCCGACATCGCCGCCAACCCGGTCACCGTCAGCACCGCGATAACGATGTACGCGTACGGCCCACCGCGTGCCCAGGAATAGCGTGCCCAGGAATCTGGTCTCGGCATCCCCATCACGGTGACCTTTCCGCGACGCCGGTGAACGACGCGTCCCCCACTCAGCAAGGTCGAGGGTAGTCGTGACCAGGGACGATGGCCTGGCCGATGACGAATCCGAGCCGGCCGGCCCGACGCGGCGCGCGCGATCGGCCGTACGCGGAAAGGAAATCACCCAGCGGGAGGGAGGCGGTGGCCCTGCCCGGCCCGCAGCCTGGTCTCGGGGGTGCATCCATGGACACGAGTGGGCTCGGGGCGCTGATCGCCGGGGCGGTGCTGTGTTTCGCGGGAGTCCGCTCGCTGAACCTCGCCGTGTTCGGCTCGGGCTTCGCGGTGGGCTGGTTGATCACGGAGCCGTTCGGCGCCACGTTGCTCACCGCGCTGATCGTGGCCGTGGCCGCCGCGGTGGTGGCCCTGGTGCTGGCGCGCGTGGTCTTCCGCGCCGCCCTGTTCTTCGTCGGAGGTCTCGCCGGCGCGGTGATCGGCGCGAAGGTCTTCGGGCTTCTGCAACCCGAGGACGGCAGCGTGGTGCTGCTCGTGCTGTTCGTCGCGGCGACCGGCTTCATCGGCGGACTGGTGACACAGCGATTCCATGCGACCGCGCTGGCCGTCGTGTGCGCCCTCGGCGGCGCGGCCCTGATACTCAGCGGCCTCGCACGGGCGTTCCCGGAGGCGCTCGGGTTCCTGCGCGATCCCGGTGGCGACTGGGAGGCGGTGCTGACCACGGCCATCTGGATCGTGCTCGCGGCGCTCGGCTGGTCCGTGCAGCGCGGCTCCGGCAGGGGTGGCCTGCGGCCCGCCGGACCGCAGACCAGACCGACCCCTCAGTAGTACGCGATACCGCTCCAGTAGTTGTCGGTGCCGCTCGTGCTCTTGCGGGACCAGATGTAGAAGTTCACCGGGCCCGAGCTGTTCGCCATGATGTAGGCGGAGGTGTCACCCTCGTTCCAGCACCTCTGCGAGCCGATCGTGGCGCCGTTGTCGGCCCTGCGGAACTCGACACACAGGTAGCCGCTGGTGCCGTTCAGGACCTTCAACTTGATTACGCTGGTGTCGGTCTTGTGGCGCAGTACCTGGCCCTTGTACCAGACGCCGTCGTTCGGGACTGTGGCACTGACGTTGTTGTTCTGGGCGGCCTGAGCGGCCCCAGCCGGTGCGATCGCGACGGTCACGGCGACGACGGCTGCGGCGAGCACAGCTGACACACGACGGCGGACGGACACGATGGTGCCTCCTCGGATCGGTTGCGGTTCTGACCCGTCCGAGTGGATCAGCCCGCTGACCATCCGGACACTGGCCGGACCGCATCCGCACTGTTCGGAACGGCGCCGATCACCCCGCACGGCAGTGGGCGGCGTGAACCCGTCAAGCGCTACCCGAGAAGGCCGGTGGCACTTCGTTTGCGGGCGCCTCGCCGTTCGCTTCAGGTGCTGTCGGGGCCGTCGCCGAGCCTGCGATCCTGACGAAGAAGTAGCTGACCCGGACCACGATCAATCGCCGGCGACGGCTTCGGTCGTGGAGGTCGCCCAATGAACGAGACGCAACGACAGCAGACGGCACCGGCGGCCTGGATCCCGGCGCGTCCGGACGCCTCAGTGGCCGACGACTTCCTGGCCCTCGCCGACCGGGTGGTCGTGGAGGTAGCGATTTTGCTTGCCGCTCGGACCGTCGGTGGTGCCGCCGCGTGTGACCTGCAGATCTACGATTCCGGCACCGGCGGCCTGCGCATCGCCCGGCACAAGGGCTTCACCCCGGAGTCCCTGGACTACTTCGCCGCCGTCGATCCGAGCGTGCCCTCGGCGTGCGGCACCGCCCTGGTCACCCGCCACTGCGTCCTGATCGACGACGTCGCCGCCAGCCCGATCTTCCGCGGCCGGCCGACTCTCGACGTGATGCTGGCCGTCGGCTCGCGAGCCGTGCACTCCTATCCCCTGCATGACAGCGGCGGCACGCTGCTCGGCATGCTGTCGTTGCACTACCCGATTGCGGAGCCGCACGCAGCTCAGGAACAACTCGCCTGGGCCGCCGGCCTGGCGCTCGCCGAGGTTCTTCCGCGGGGCGTCCCGCGACCGGATGCGGTCTCGGCCGGCCGTCGGTGATCTCGCCGATCAGCAGGTGGTCCAGCGGATCGATCGGGTGAACGAGCTTGCGGGCGACCGTCCGCATCGCTTCCGGCGGCCGTCAGGGCTACCGTCGGGGGAGGTGACTCATCCGGCAGGAGTTGACCACCTGATGAGCTCGCTACGTTTCGAAAGCACGGATCTGGGTGAGACCGAGGAGTTCCTCAGCCTGGCCTACACCAAGATGAGCCTCGGAGGGCATGCCGAGCACGCCCGCGCCGAGGTCATCCGCGAGGCCGCCGGGTCGCTGAACGTCGACGAGTTGTTCTTCAACTTCGATATGGCCCATGACGCGCAGGCGCCGATGGGCAAAGTGTGCCTGTGCAGCGTGCGCAGTGGCGGCATCGTCCGCCGATACGCGGACGGCGAGGAGGGCACCTTCGCCGCCGGGGACGTGCTGATGTACGCGCCGGACGACCGGGCCTATGCCGGCGTCATCAAGGGCGCGCGGTACGACGTGCTGATGTTCGATCCCCGGCTGCTCGACCAGGTGGCCGCCACGCAACCCGGCCGCCGGCCGGACCGGGTCCGGCTGACCGGGGATCGGCCGGTCTCCTCGGCCGCCGCCCAGCAGCTGCGCGGCGTCATCGCCCACCTGCGCGATCACGTCCTGACCGACCCGGTGTCCCAGAGCTCACCCTTGATCGTCTCCACCGCCTCCCAGCTGGCCGCGGCCGTCGACTGCACGTCTTCCCCAACAACGCGCTGACCCTGCCCACCGCCGAGGACCACCACGACGCGCACCCGGCCACCTACATCGACGCCCACGCCGGCGAGCCGATCACCATGGCCGACATCGCCGCCGCGGCGGGCACCACCGGCCGCGCCGTACAGACCGCGTTCCGCCGTCACCGCGACACCACCCCCATGGCCTACCTGCGCCAAGTCCGGCTCGACGGCGCCCACCGCGACCTGCGAGCCGCCGACCCCACGACAGGCGCCACCGTCACCGCAATCGCCGCACGCTGGGGATTCCGCGGTACGGCCCGGTTCACCAGCCTCTATCGGCAGCGGTACGGCACGTCACCGCAGCACACCCTGGGCAGCTGACACCTCGACGAGGTGAGAGACCATGCAGGCGGAGACCTTCGACAGCCAGGACGTGGGCGAGGTCGAGGCGTTCGTCAACAAGATCTACTCGAAGATGCACATCGGCGCGGTCGGCGAGCTCACCCGAGCGCAAATCACCCGGCGCCTGCTGACTCCCGAGGTCGGGTTCGACGACCTCGACTACAGCTTCGACATCGGATATGCCGCCGACCCGCCCGACCTTGTGATCATCTGTGACGTCGTCTCCAGCACCATCCGCAGCGACAACAGGGGGTCCTCCGACACGTTCGGCCCCGGTGATCAGTTCCTGATCAGCCGGCCGGACCTGCCCTACTCCGGAGTGGCCCATTCGGCGAAGTTGCGGTTCACGGTGCTCGACCCCGCGGTGCTCGCCCGTGTGGCCGCGACCGGGGACGACGCGGCGGCCCCGCGCCTGCTTGACCACCGGCCGATCTCTCGCCAGGCGCATCTGCGCCTGCAACGGGCCATCGCCTACGTGCGCGACGAGGTGATGGCCGCGCCGCTCGGCCCGGGCGCGCCGCTGCTGGCCTCCACCAGCAGCCAGTTCCTGGCGGCCGGCCTGCTCCAGGCCTATCCCAACACGGCGGTCGGTGATCCGGCCGCCGTCGACGGCGCCGACGCCACCCCGAGCACGCTGCACCGCGCCACCGCGTACATCGAATCGAACGCCGGCCTCGATATCACCCTGACCGACATCGCCCGCGCCGCGTACGTCACCCCGCGCGCCGTGCAACTCGCGTTCCGCCGGCACCGCGACACCACCCCCCTGGCCTATCTGCGCCGGGTGCGGCTCGACCACGCCCACAACGAGCTGCGCGCGGCGACCGCGGGCGACGGGCAGACCGTCACCGCGATCGCGGCACGGTGGGGATTCGCCGCCACCCGCTTCACCCGGCACTACCGAGCCGCCTATGGCAGGGCACCCAGTCAGACGCTGCGCGAATAGGCCGGCGCCGGCCGCGCACGCGGCGCGAACCAGCGCTGGTGCAGGCGCCGCAGTGGTGCCGGCGCCCACCAGTTCCACTCGCCGAGCAAGGTCATCAGGGCCGGCAGGAGCAGGCCGCGGACGACCGTGACGTCCAGCAGCAGGGCCACCGCCATCGCGAAGCCGATCTCCTTGACCGCGGTCAGCTCGCCGAGCAGGAAGCCGAGGAACACCACGCCGATGCAGAGCGCGGCGGCGGTGACGACCGGTCCGGACTTCTCCAGGCCGGCGCGTACGCCACCCTCCTCCCTGATCCGCGCCAGCAGGAACACCTGGTAGTCCATCGAGAGGCCGAACACGAACACGAACAGCAGGACGGGCGTGGTGACGTCGATGGCGCCCCACGAGTCGAAGCCGAGCAACGCGTCGCCGGCTCCCCACTGGAACACGACGACCAACAGGCCGAGCGTGGCGAGCAGAGTGAGCGCGTTCATCAGCAGCGCCTTGACCGGGATCACCAGCGAGCCGGTCAGCGCCCACAGCAGCACCGTCGTGGACAGCAGCACGACCAGCAGCGCGACGGGGAACCGGCTCGCCACCGAGTCGCGGTAGTCGACCAGTTCCGCGGCGGCCCCGCCGACGAGCACCGGGAACGGCGGGTCGAGCGCGCGGATCGCGCGTACGACGTCGCGGGAGGCCTGGCCGGCGGTGTCGCCCTCCGGCGTGACGTCGATGACGGCCGCCGGCTCGGTAATGCCGGGGCGCGGTTGCACCCGCAGCACGCCGTCCAGCGTGTTGAGCGAGTCCATGAAGTCGCGGACCCCGGCGCCGGCCGGGTCCGCGTCGATCGTCACCACGACGGGGTCCGCCTGGCCGCCGCTGAAGTCGCGCTGCACCGCCTCGTGCAGCTTGCGGGCCTCGGCCGAGGCGGGCAGCGCGCGGGCGTCGGAGTTCTCCAGGTTGACCGCGAACAGGAACGGCAGCGACAGCGCGAGCAGGCCGGCCGCGACGGCGAGCGCGACCGGCCCTGGCCGGGCCTCCGCGTAGGCGGCCAGCCGCGGAAGAAGGGCGGGGCGGGACACCCGACGGGGTGCCGGAATGCGGCGGTGCGCCACGGCGATGAGCGCGGGCACGGCGGTCAGGCCGGCCGCGGTGGCGAGCAACACCGCGAGCGTGCCGCCGAGCGCCATCGCGCCCAGCAGCGGCTCGGCGAAGGCGGTCAGGCCGGCCATCGCCGCGGCGACGGCGAGGCCGGAGATCAGTACGGTACGGCCGGCGGTCGCGGTGGTGCGGGCGATCAGCTCCGCGGCCGGGGCGCCGGGGTCGGCGTCGCGCTCCTCCCGGAACCGGGCGATCACCAGGAGCGCGTAGTCGACGGCGAGCCCGATGCCGAGCAGGGTGACCACGTTGACGGTGAACTCGCTGATCCCGGTGAGCGCGGTCAGCCCGAACAGGCCGAGCAGCGTCACCGACACGGTGGCCAGGGCGGCGGCGAGCGGGATCGCGCCGGCCACGAAGCCGCCGAGGATCACCACCAGCACGGCCAGCAGGACGACGATCGCGACCGACTCGCCGAGGGCCGCGTCCGCGACGGCCTGGTCGGCGAACGCGCGCTCGGCGAGCTTCTCGCCGCTGACCAGCACCTGGGGCGCGTCGATGCGGTGCAGCGCGGCGGCGACCGCGTCCTCCACCCGCTCGCGCCGGTCGTCCGCGAGCCCGGGCGAGAGCTCGACCCGGATCAGGGAGCTCCGGTTGTCGGCGCCGATCCGCCCGCCCGGGGAGCCGTACAGGTCCTCGACCTCGGCGACGCCCGCCATGCCGCGGAGCTCGCCGGTGACCGCCGTGACGGCGGCGACCAGCGCCGGGTCGTAGACGTCGCGCCCGCCGACGACGGCGACGATCACCGGGCCCTCGGGCAGCAACCGGCCGGCCCGCTCGTCGGCGAGCTGCGACTCGGCGTCCGGCCGCAGGCTGTCGGCGGTGGTGAGCCGGTCGAAGACCTGACCGCCGAGGACCAGTCCGGCGGCGATCAGGACGAGCCACGTGCCCAGGATCGGCCGGCGCCGGCGGGCACACCACCGGCCCAGATCAGCCAACATCACCGGAATATGCAGGCGCCGGCCATGGACGTGCATCGTTCGAACGGTTGACAGGTCTGACCGGTCGGCGCGCCGTCGAGTCCGTCAGCCGACACCCCGGCGATTCCGTTGGTCGATAAGGTTCATCGATCTTTGACGGGGAGGGGATGGCCCGTGCTTCGGCGTGTGCTCGGCGGGATCGTCGCGTTGGCGACCGTGTTCACGATGTCCTCGTTCGTCGGCTCGCCGCCCGCGACGGCGGTGGCGCTGCCGAGCGGATTCCAGGAGCAGATCGTCTTCAGTGGACTGAGCTCGCCCGTCGACCTGGAGTTCGCGCCGGACGGGCGCATCCTCGTCGCCGAGAAGGGCGGCCGGATCAAGGTCTTCGACGATCTCGCCGACACTACCCCGACGGTCTTCGCCGACCTCTCGGCCAACGTGCACAACCAGTGGGACCGTGGCCTGCTCGGCATGGCGCTGGCCCCCGACTTCCCCACCGACCCGTACGTCTACGTGCTCTACACCTACGACGCCCCGCCCGGGCAGACCGCCCCGGTCTGGAACGACGTCTGCGCCAACGCGAACGACGGGCGCTGCGTGGTGACCGGCCGGCTCTCCCGCCTGCGCGCCGCCGGCGACACGATGACCGGCAGCGAGCAGGTGCTGCTGCACGACTGGTGCCAGCAGTTCCCGAGCCACTCCGTCGGCGACATCGCCTTCGGCGCCGACGGGATGCTCTACGTCGCCGCCGGTGACGGGGCCAGCTTCAGCGCGGTCGACTACGGCCAGTTCCCCTCCGGCGCGCCGACCAACCCGTGCGGCGACCCGGCCAACGAGGGCGGGGCGCTGCGCTCGCAGGACATCCGCACCTCGGGCGACCCCGCCCAGCTGGACGGCACCCTGCTGCGGCTCGACCCGGCGACCGGCGCGGCCGCCGCGGGCAACCCCAACATCGGCTCGGCCGACCCGAACGTCCGGCGGATCGTCGCCAACGGCCTGCGCAACCCGTACCGGATCACCATGCGGCCGGGCACCGACGAGACCTGGATCTCCGACACCGGGTGGAACGTCTGGGAGGAGGTCAACCGGGTCGTCAACCCCACCGCGGGCGTGACGAACTTCGGCTGGCCGTGTTGGGAGGGCAACGCCCGGCAGTCCGGGTACGACAGCGCCAACCTGCCGATCTGCGAGACGCTCTACACCGCGCCCGCGGGCACCCACACCGCGCCGTTCGTCGCGTGGAACCACTCCAGCCGGCTTGTCGCCGGTGAGGCCTGCCCGACGGGGAGCTCGTCGTCGACCGGCGTGGCGTTCTACCCGACCGCCGGTGGCCCCTATCCGGCCGCGTACAACGGCGCCGTCTTCTTCGCCGACTACTCGCGCCGGTGCATCTGGGCGTCGCTGCCGTCCACGCCGGGTGGGCTGCCCAACCCGGCGAACCTCCAGACGTTCGTCTCCGACGCCGCCAGCCCGGTCGACCTCGAGGTCGGTCCCGGCGGGGAGCTCTACTACGCCGACCTGGGCGGCACGATCCGGCGGGTGCGCTACTTCCCCGGCAACCAGCCGCCGACCGCGGTCATCGACGCCTCGCCGACGCAGGGCCCGGCGCCGCTGACCGTGACGTTCAACGGCACCGGCTCGACCGACCCCGATCCGGCCGACGAGGGCCGCCTGCGCTACGCCTGGGACTTCACCAACGACGGGACGACCGACTCCACCTCGCCGACGGCCACGTTCACCTACACCACGGCCGGCTCGTACACCGCGCGGCTGACCGTGACCGACACGCTGAACGCGACCCACACCAGCACGATCGCGGTCACGCCCGGCAACGAGGCGCCGGCCGCGGTGATCGACACGCCGGCCGTGGGCACCACATGGAAGGTCGGCGACACGCTCACCTTCACCGGCCACGCCACCGATCCGCAGGAGGGCGCGCTTCCCGCGTCCCGCCTGAACTGGGACCTGGTCATGCACCACTGCTCCGCGCCGGAGAACTGCCACGAGCACGCCATCCGCAGCTGGAACGGCGCGGCGTCCGGGTCGTTCGAGGCGCCCGACCACGACTATCCCTCGTACCTGGAACTGAAGCTCGTGGCCACCGACCAGCAGGGCCTGACGCACGCCGTGACGCGCCGGCTCGACCCCGAGACGGTCGACCTGACCTTCGCCACCGTGCCGTCCGGCCTCCAGCTCACCGTCGGTTCGGCGTCGGGCACCACCCCGTTCTCCCGTACGGTGATCCAGGGCTCGACGAACTCCGTGTCCGCGCCGTCGCCGCAGGAGTCCTCGACCTTCGCGTCGTGGTCGGACGGCGGGTCGCAGACCCACATCGTCACCGCGCCCACCACGGCGACGACCTACACCGCGACCTACACGAGCGCCCCCGCGGCGCAGCGGATCGGCCACACCGAGGTCGGCGGGTCGCTGGACAGCGGCGCCGCCAACTACATGAACGGCTCGCGGTTCGTCACCGGCTCCGGTCCGGCGCCGGTCACCTCGATGTCGGTCTACATGAAGGGCGTGCGGCCGGCGCCGGACAACCAGTACCAGCTGGCCATCTACGCCGACGCGAACGGCTCGCCCGGCGCCCGGGTGGCCACCAGCACCACCGGCACGCTGACCGCCAACTCGTGGAACACCAGGCCGATCGCCGCGACGCTGGCCGCCAACACTCCGTACTGGCTCATGTACAACACCAACGGCGACAACAACATGAGCTACGACGCCGGCAGCGCCGGCCAGGGCGCGTGGAGCGCGTCCACGCCGTTCGGCACGTGGCCGGCCACGTTCGGCAGCTCCACCCGGTGGAACGCGAAGTTCTCCATCTACGCGAACACCGGCGCGGACACCACAGCGCCGACGGTGACCTCGACGACCCCGGCCGCCGGTGCCACCGGGGTGGCGCTGAACGCGCCGATCACCGTGCGGTTCAGCGAGGGCATGGCGGCGGGCACCATCACGCCGGCGAACCTGGAGCTGCGCGGGCCGGGCGGCACGCTGGTCAACCGGACCGTCACCTATGACCCGGCCGGCGAGGCGGCGACCATCACACCGTCCGCGGCGCTGGCCACCTCGACGCCATACACGGTGACCGTGCGGACGGGCGTTACCGACGCGGCGGGCAACGCGCTCGCCGGCAACCACCAGTTCTCGTTCACCACGACCGGCCCGAGCGCACCACGGCTCGGACACGACCAGGTGGGCGGCTCGCTCGACTCCGGCGACATGAACTACATGAACGGCTCGCGGTTCGTGAACGGGGCCACCGCGCTGACGGTCAGCCAGGTCTCCGTCTATCTGCGGACGGTGCAGGCCGCGCCGGCCAACCAGTACCAGGTGGCGATCTACGCCGACGCCAACGGCTCACCGGGCACGCTGGTCGCGTCGAGCACGACCGGCACGTTGACGGCCAACTCGTGGAACAGCCGCCCGGTCGCCGCGACCCTGGCGCCGAACACGGCGTACTGGCTCGTCTACAACACCAACGGCGACAACAACATGAGCTACGACACCGGTACGGCCAACCAGGGCGCGTGGAGCGCGTCCACGCCATTCGGCACCTGGCCGTCGTCGTTCGGCTCGGCCAACCGCTGGACCGCGAAGTTCTCGATCTACGCCTCGTAGCGTCACCACCGCCGAAGGACGCGGGCCGCCGCCGGCGAGTAACACTGTGGACGGTGTGTGCGCTCTTCCCCGTACCAGAAGGATCTGATCAACGGGGAGATGATGATCAACTTATCGGTACCTGCGCGCATGGTGCTGGCCTCGATGCCGGTCCTGGCGGTGACGGCGTTCCCGTCCGTGGCGGCCGCGGCCGCGCCGAGGACCGCTGACCTCGCGTTCGAGTGGCGGCCCACGGTCACCGACGTCTCGTATGTGGGCGGCATGGGCGCCCGGGCGTACGTCCAGGCGTTCGCCACCAACGTCGGCACGAGCGCCGCGCCGGGGGTGACGTTCCACTTCACGCCGCCGCCGGGCGCCACGATGGACCCCGCCGAGAACGAGCCCTTCGGGTGGACGTGCGACACGTCGGACCCGGTCTGGGCCTGCACCAACGGGCGCACCGTCGAGGCCGGCGCGTTCGAATACCTGAACCTGTCGGTCCTCCTGCCGGCCGGCACGGTGGGCGACACCGTGGCGATGCGGGGGTCGGTGTCCACCACGGCGGCCGAGCGGTCGCTGCGCAACAACGGCGGCGAGACGACCTTCCGGTACGTCGTGCCGCGCCCCGCCGACATCGCGGTCAACAGCGTCTCGGTGGTGCCCAGCTACCAGGTCAAGGCCGGCGAGCAGTTCGACGTGTACGTCGAGCTGGACAACATCGGCGGCAGCCCGGCCGACGACGTCACGGTCCGGGTTCCGCTGCCGCCGACGGTGCGGCCGGCCTCCCTCGACCCCGAGTACCCGGGGTGGAGCTGCGCCGAGGCCGACGGTGCCGTCACCTGTGCGCGCGACAGCGCGTACGACATCTCGCAGCCCTACAACCTGCTCCGCCTGCGGCTGGTCGCCGGGCCGGGCACCCCGGACGGGCCACTGGTCCTCACCGCCACCGCGGCCACCACGAGCCCGGAGCTGAGCAGCGAGAACAACGTCGCCCAGGGCGGCACCGTCTATCTCGCCGAGGGTGTGATGAGCGGCCACGCGTGGCTCGACAACGACCGGGACGGCCTGCGCGACCCGGACGAGCCCAGCGCGTACGGCAAGGTCGGCAAGATCGAGTTCGTGCTGGAGGGCACGGAGCCCACCTGGGACGTGCCGCGCGGCTACCTCGACGAGCAGGGCACCTACTCCACCCGGCTGAAGCCGGGACGGTACGTGGCGAACGTCTACCTGATGGACGGGCTGCCGTACGAGTTCACCACGCCGGACGCCGGCGACGACGCCCTCGATTCGGACGTCGTCGGCAGCACCGGCGGCTACTACAACCGGGGCTGGAGCGCCGTGGTCGACGTGACCGACGCCGGCGAGACGGTCGTCGACATCGGACTCGCGCCGGTCGCCTGACCCCTCCCGCGGGCTGTGCCGGCCCTCGCCGCCGGCACAGCCACCCCGGAGATCAGGGCAGCGGCTTCCAGGCGCTCCGGTCGGCCACGGCGGTGAAGGTCAGCCCGCGCAGGATGCGGCGGACGTCGTCCATCGACAGTGCCTTGCCCACCCGCTGGAGCTCGGCGAAGTGGTTGCCGTCGACGACCAGCGTGCAGTAGCCGTTCACGTCGACGCACTTCATGGTCTCGCCCTTGCCCGGGGCGTTGAACGACTTCGGCGTGCCGACCCAGATCGTCAGCCGGCCCCGTGCCGGGTATTCGTCCACCGGCAGGGCCAGCTCGCCGCCGGCCGGTGCCTCGCGGTCGAGGAAGACCCGCGACGCCATGTCGGTCGGCCCCTGCTCGGCGAGGGTCACCGACCAGCCCGGCGGGAGCCACCCCAGGGTGTACGGCGCCCGCACCGGCTCGGCGGTGCGCGGCCGGACCGCCTCCACGATCGCCAGCGACTCGGCGCGGCTGAGCGGCTCGCGGCTGCTCGACGGCACGAAGGTCGCCCAGGCGGTGCCGTCGAACCTCCACGCGAACGCCGTACGGGTGAAGGTCTCGGTCCTGATGCTCGGGTCGTCCGGCCGCATGCCCGGGTTCGCACGCAGCCTGGCCCGCATGTCCTCGACGTTCGGCAGGACGTAGGTGAGCTGACGCTCGATGCCGGGCCGGCCCGCGACGGTGACGTTCCTCGGCGGGCCGTACCTCTCCTTCGGCCAGGTGGTCACCCCGAACGCCTCGATGTCGTAGACGCCGGGCTTGTAGAAGGTGAGCGTGCCGTCCGGGTACGGGTAGGCGACGCCGTCCGTCTCCATGGTCATGCCGTCCCGGTAGACCGGAATCTGCTGGTAACCGGCCGTCGCCGTGCCGCCCGGACCGATCCGCCACTTGCCGGCGCGTGCCTCGGCGACCGTGAGCTCGAGCCCCTTCGGCTGCGCGAAGTCCCGGGCGGCGACGGGCGCCGGCGAGACGGCTGCCGAGGCGGCCGGTGGCTGCGGCCGCGCGGCGTGCGGCGCCGTGCCGGTCACCGCGACAACCACCGCGACGGTCACGGCCGCCGCGCCGCCGGCCCCGGCCACCGCGGTCCAGCGCCGCCGGACGCGGATCCGGTGCGCGCCGGCGATGATGTCGTCGGTGCTGGTCCGCGGCGCCGGCGCCCCCTCCGCGACCGACTCAAGCACGTCCTCGATGCGATACGACATGACTCACTCCTTCCTGCGTGATCTCGGCGGCGAGGGTGGCGCGCAGCGTGTCGAGGCCGCGGCTCGTCTGACTCTTGACCGTGCCCGGCGAGCAGCCGAGCACCTCGGCGGTCTCCTCCACGCTCAGCCCTTCGAGGAACCGCAGCACCAGGGCGGCCCGCTGCCGCGGCGGCACCCGCCGGAGCGCGGCCCGCATCCGCAGCCGCTCGTCGACGCCCTCGGCCGCGTCGGGGGCCGCCACCTCGGGAAACGCCTCACCCACAAGATGCTCGCGACGCCACGGCCGCCGCTTCTCACCGATCGCCGCGCGGATGACCGCCTTACGCGCGTACGCCTCCGGCGAGGCGACCCGGTCCCACTTGAGGTAGAGCCGGGACAGCGCCCCGGACACCGCGTCCTCCGCCGCCTGCCAGTCGCCGCAGGTCACGTAGGCGAGCATCCGAAGCGGCTGGAACCGGGCCCGGGCGAACTCCCGGAATCCCTCTTCTGACTCGGCATCCACCGGCCGGTCTCCTCTCGTCGAGAGCAAGAGGAGCCAACCACCCCGGAAGGTTGCACCGCCAAGCGGCGGAATTCCTACGCGGCGAGCAGACGAGGCAGCGGCGGGTCGACCACGGCAACACGATCACGGGGCTCGACGAAGCAGCGCAGCAGGTAGGGCGAGCACGGATCTCGTTTCGGCAGCGCCACTTCGAAGGACCGCGCCCGCCCGGCGACGAGGCTCAGGCCGGACACGCGTTCGAGCAGGTCGCCGTCGGTCGCGCGCTCGGGCTTCGTCCTGCCGGCCGATCCGACCACCAGCAATTCCAGGTCCGCGCAGTCCCGATCGGCCCGGACCGAGACGGAGCGATTGATGCGCTGCGATCCACGGGCGACGTCGTACGAGAGGTGGACGCGGTCGTCAGCCGCACAGAGGTGTTGCTGCACCTGGCGGCGGGCGAGCATCAGATTCGCTCGCACGGCGGAAGACGTCTTGCCGAGTTGGCCTGCGATCTCCGAGGGTGTGAGGCCCTCGACGACCAGCTCGAACACCTCGCGCTGGGCGGGCGGCAGCTTGGCGAGCAGAAACACCACAAAGTCCCGTTCCTCGACCGCGTTGTGCTCGGCCTCGGAATCCGTCGACTGCCACGGCGGTGTCCATGCGGCCAGGAGACGTATCTCGGCGCGGCGACGGGAGGAGTACTTGATGAAATGGCGTATCGCGGCTGTGCGTACCCAGGCCTTCGGAGAGCTGATCGCGTCCCAGCGCCGGAAGGCATCCGCCATGGCTTCGGCGGCGGCCTCCTCCGCTTCGACGAGCTGCGCGCCGGCGTAGAGGACGGTCTTGAGCACGGTGCGGTATTCGCGTTCGAAGAAGTCCTCGAACGACATCGCTGTGGTCGGCGCGCCCGCAGGGGACCCGCCGACCACAGCGTCAGTGTTGCGGTCGGCGCGCCCCTCCGGAGTCCGGGAGGCGGCCACGGTCAGCTCTCCACAGTCCGAGAGGTACCGGTCACGGCGACGGTGAGAACGGTGATGCTGTCACGCACCCACCGCGAGATCCGTCGAGCCGTCTCGGAGGCGATCTCGCGGACTAGCTCCACACCGAGTGCGGCAGTTGCCACCACCAGGCCATTGTGCAGATGCGCTCGGTGATCCTCCCAGGGGGGAAGGCTCGAGCCGACCACGAAGATGATGACCGCGACGGCCGCCAATCGGCGACGACGGGTCTGCGGCTGAGGGATGTCGACGCACGGACGCATCCCCCCTGAGCGGGAGAAGCTCATAAGCACCCACTTCTGTCTGGAGGCTCGTCACCGCGTGCTCCGGGCATTGAACGTCACGGATCGCAGCCTCGATGAATGTGAGTCGAGAGTCCTCTTCGGGGCGCGGACGCCCTGGCCATCACTCGATCGAGGGCGTGTTGCGCGAGGGCGTGCAGAAGTTGGCCAGGTCCTTTCACGGTGTAGGGCCGTCGCGGACCTAGGAGGTCAGACGTGCACCCACGTCTGCTGAGAGGCCCACCGTCCGTGCTCCGGGCAAAGAGTCAGACGGTGGGCCTCGACCGCTCGGATTCGAGGTCTCCCGCACGCTCGCCGACCGCGCCGCAAGATTGAAGTTTGATCATGGGGATGGCGGTCCGGCGCCCGATGTGACGAGCGCCGGTGGCCGCTCCGGTGAGCGGGGCGGCCACCGGGCCTAGCGTCTACCAGCCGCCGACGCCGGACAGGACCCGTTCGACCGGGACGGGCTTGCCCAGGTAGAAGCCCTGGCCGAACGGCACGCCGCAGGCGACCAGGGCGTCGCGCTGGGCGGCGGTCTCGATGCCCTCGGCGATGACCGTGCAGCCGTGCTGTTCGGCGAAGTCGACCAGGGCGCGGATCGCCGCCTGGCGGGCCGTTTCGTTCTCGACGCCCTGGAGGGAGTCGACGCCGAGCTTCAGGAACGTCGGGCGCAGCCCTTCGAGCAGCGCCAGCGTCTCGTAGCCGGCGCCGAGGTCGTCGACGGCGACGCGGATGCCGCCGAGTTGGGCGAGCTCGCGCGGGGGCGTGCCGCTCACCTCGACGATCAGCGGGCGGCGGGACTGAGCGAGCAGGGGTGCCAGCTCGTGCGGGCGGCTCAGCAGGTCCGGTGAGACGTTGACCGCCAGCCACGTGCCGTTCGGCAGCGAGGTCGACGAGGCGATGGCGGCCTGGACCAGGGCGGCGTCCAGGGCGATGTGCACGCCCCGCTCGGCCGCCGCGGCCAGGCCCTCGCGCGGGTTGCTGCCGTCGGCGAAGCGGGTGAGCGCCTCGTAGCCGACGACGTGGCCGTTGATCATGTTGTAGATCGGCTGGAAGACCGTGAAGAAGCTGAACTCCTCGAACGAGTGGGCCTGGCTGGACGAGGACTTGTCGGCCTTCCAGGTGCCCGCGTCGGTGCGCTGGAGCCGCACGGTCGTCTGGCCGGCCGTCGCGCCGTGCTCGTGCCGGTAGTGCAGCACCGTCGCCCAGTCGCCGACCGTCGGGGCCGGCGCCGCGGTGGCGGCCGCCTTCTTCTGCGACTTCTTCCCCTTGGCCTTCTTGGGGGTGACCGGGCGGATCAGCCAGTCGCGCAGGTGGGTGACGAGGTCGACGACGGTGTTGCCCAGGCCGACGAAGGCGATCATCGCGTAGAGCGAGAGGATCAGGTTGAGGCCGGCGAAGACCAGGTTGTTCCACTGGTGCAGCTCGACGTCGCGCCACACCGTGTAGACGCAGAGCACGATCAGCGCCAGCGGCAGGATCAGATAGCTGGTCGCGGCCGTCGTGCGGTTGCGCACCTTGGGCGTACGTTTGAACGCGCTCTTCTCGCCCGTCAGCAGCTGGAGCAGCGAGGCGATGCTGCCCGACAGGTTGACCGGCAACAGGATCAGGTTGAAACCGTAGATCCGCAGCATGTCCGACCGCTTGTAGCCCAGGTGCTTGAGGTCCGCGGCCATCATCAGGAAGTACGGCACCGAGACGAGCAGCAGGATCGGGTTGAGCAGCTCGTTGTTGAACGGGTACGCGAGCATGACCACCAGGCACACGGAGCTCCAGAAGATGGAGGCCATGTAGTTGACCCGCAGGAAGTACTCGCCGAAGCGGTTCTTGTCCTCGCGCTTCGTCTTGGCCCGGAACTGGTCCTTGAGCCGCGACAGGATGAGCAGGCCGCCGTTGGCCCAGCGCTGGCGCTGGATGCAGAGCGAGCCGAAGTCGGGTGGCGTGGCGCTGTAGGCGAGCCGCTCCGGGTAGTTGTGCAGCGACCAGCCCCGCACGCCCAGGTCGATGGTCGACTCGGTGTCCTCGATGACCGTACGGTCCTGGATGTAGCGCTTGATCTCCCAGTCGCCCTCGTACGAGACCTCGCAGATCTCGTCGAGGGCCTTCTTGCGCAGTACGGCGTTGGCGCCGACCCAGAACGTGGCACCGTAGTGCGTCATGCCCTGATGCACGATGTACTGCACGTCCGTCGTGGCGCCGGAGATGCGCTCGATGCGCGTCGCCGAGCCGGGGTAGGCGCTGTACGGCGTCTGCGCGACCGCGTGCTGGGCGTAGGCGCCCTGTTCGAGCAGGTGGACCAGGCGCAGCGCGTATTCGGGGAGCAGCACGCTGTCCGCGTCGAGGGTGAGCACGTAGTCGGGGTTGGGCACGACCAGGTCCGCCCGGTTGGGGCCGGCGGTGACCAGCGCGGTGCCCATCGGGGTGCTGATCTCCTGGTAGGCGCCGCCCATGAGCCCGATGTAGCTGTTGAGGTTCATGGCCTTGTTCGGCTCGTGCGAGAGCGACACGTACTTCTTGCGCTCGAAGCTGGTGATCTGCACGTCGAAGATCGCGAGCAGCCGCTTGTAGAGCTGGTTCATCCGCGCGAGCGGCAGCGCCACCTGCTCGTCGGCGCCCTTGTGCAGGGCGGCGGAGATCTGGCCGAGCTCCACGGCGAGCGGCTGGAGGATGTGCTCGACGAAGAACGTGTCGGTGTGGTCGACCATCTCCTGCTCGGCGCCGAGGTCGAGGAGCCAGTCGGAGGCGAACCGGTATTCGTCGGCGAGCCGGCGCATGTCCTCGACCACGACGAGGTAGCCGCCGCGGTAGCGCACCTGCTCGTCGAAGCTCGCGAACGCGTTCGACACCCGGTGGTAGGGGACCTTGAGCTCCGCTTCGATCTTGCCGGGCAGGGCGCGGGCCGCGAGGAGCATGTCACGCGCCGCGCGGGTCTTGGGCGCGCGCGGGTCGTCGATCAGCAGGGTCACCCGCAGGCCGGGGTATTCCTGGAGCGCGGCCGAGAGCAGCGTGGTGCGGTTGGTCCGCTCGTCCTCCTGGTACGAGGGGACGAGAACCGTCACGGACGGCGTCTTCCCGCCGATGAACTCGTCGAGCATGATCCGCGGCGCGCGCTGGTGGCCGCGTACGCGGTAGAAGTAGCCGATCCGCGTGATCAGGTAGGCGATCGCCGAGGCGGCCAGGCCGGTGACGACGAGCATGTACACGATCGCCTCGATCGCGAGGCGCACGGTGTAGGCGTGCCCCGCGATGAACTGCTGGATGATCGTGTATGTGATGTAGCAGGCCCATACTGTGATCGTCACCACGATCGCGAGCCGTCCCCGGGTGATCCTTCCTTCGGAGACCGGGGTCTGCACGATCGGGTGGGGTTCCGTCCGCCGGTCGGCTCCCCATTGGCGCTGGGCGTCCGGCTTTCGCCGGTCCGCCGATGTGCGTGGCATGCGTTTTCGGGCCCTTCGATGCGAATTGCGGCGACACCGCCCGGCGGCGTCCGGCGGAATTGTCGTTGCAAGATCAAGTTTTGGCGCTCGGCAGTCCGGTTTGGACAGGTGTGCCCGCGTGCCGCGCTTGCTGGCCTTTTGCCCGATCGCGAAAAAGTCTGAGGTACGCCAGCGTGTGGCGACTCGGAAAACGAAAGGGCTTTCATGACGGACCGCGCCACACCCGTAGCCGTGCGGCCGGAGTACGACCCGCTCGCCGACCCGGACTGGCAGGAGCCCGAGCAGCCGCGCACCCGGCTGTCGTGGACGCGGCTGGGGTTCCTGCTGCTCGTGCTGGCGCTGGCCGGCGCCGGCGGCACCCTCGAGGTGATGCACCTGCGGAACACGTCCGGCCCGACCGCGAAGTCCTGGGCGGTGCCGTACGTCGACGTCACGCTGACCCCGACGTTCCAGTTCCAGGACCCGACGGCGAACCCCGCGAACGACGTGGCCCTGGGCTTCGTGGTGGCCGACCCCAAGAATGCCTGCACGCCGAGCTGGGGCGGCGCGTACACGCTCGACGAGGCCGCCTCGTCGCTCGAGCTCGACCGCCGCATCAACCAGCTCCGGCAGGCCGGCGGCGACATCACGCTCAGCCTCGGCGGCCTGGCCAACAAGGAGCTCGCCGTCGCCTGCACCGACCAGGCGCGGCTCACCAAGGCGTACCGTCAGCTGATCAAGCGGTACGACGTGAACACGCTCGACCTCGACATCGAGGGCACCGCCGTCGCCGACCAGGCATCGCTGGGGCGCCGCGTCGCCGCCGTCGCCGCGGTGCAGAAGGAGCGCAAGGCCGCCGGCAAGCCGCTCGCCGTGTGGCTGACCCTGCCGGTGACGCCGGAGGGCCTCACGAACGACGGCGTCGCCGTCGTGCGCGGCATGCTCGAGGGCGGCGTCGCGCTGCGCGGCGTCAACGTCATGACGATGGACTACAACACCGGCGACACCCGGCCGGACATGCTCGAGCTGAGCACCGGGGCGCTCAACGGCACCCACAAGCAGATGTCGGACCTCTACCTGCGGCTGGGCCAGAAGCTCACGTCGCCGCAGGTGTGGTCGCGGATCGGGGCCACCCCGATGATCGGCCAGAACGACGTCGACGCCGAGCGCTTCACGCTCGACGACGCCGCGGGTCTCGCCAAGTTCGCCGTCGACAACGGCCTCGGCCGGGTCTCGATGTGGTCGCTCAACCGCGACGCCGCGTGCCGGGGGACCTTCGCCAACGTCGTCGTGCACTCGAACACGTGCAGCGGCGTCGACCAGGACGCGCTGGCGTTCTCCAAGGTCTTCGCGGGCCTGCCCGGCAAGGCCGCCGGCGGCGACGTGGACTCGGTCGAGATCCCCGACCAGGCCACCACCGTCGACGACCCGAGGACCAGCCCGTACCCGATCTGGCGCCTCACCGCCATGTACGCCGGCGGCTACAAGGTCGTCTGGCACGGCGTGGTCTACGAGGCCAAGTGGGCCAACTCCGGAGTCGACCCGTCCGCGGCGCCGCCCGCCGGCACGCAGAGCGCGTGGTCGGTGATCGGCCCGGTCAGCCCGGTCGAGAAGGCGCCGAGGCCCACCCCGGCCGTCACCGGCGTCAAGCGGATCTGGGCGCCCGGCATCCTCTACCAGCGCGGCGCCCGGGTGATGTTCAACGGCCTGCCGTACGAGGCGAAGTGGGCCACCAAGGGTGAGTCCCCGTCGACCGAGTTCCCGATCGACGCGGACGACCCCTGGAAGCCCCTCTTCGACGTGCCCGGCGAGCCGGCGACGAACTGATCAGTTCGTGGCCGTGGCGGCGAGGCGCCAGAGTCGCGCCTTGCCGTCGTCGCCCGTGGTGATCAGGCGCTTGCCGTTCGGGCTGAACCGCAGCGCCCACACCGGGCCCTCGTGCCCGGTCAGCGGCGCGCCGGCCAGGCTTCCGGTCGCCGCGTCCCACAGGCGCACGGTGCCGTCGTCGCTGCCGGTGGCGAGCAGCTTGCCGTCCGGGCTGAACCGCATGGCGCGCACCGGGCCGGTGTGGCCGGCGAGCGGCGTGGTGACCGGCTGACGGGTCGCCACCTCCCAGAGCCCGACGGTGTTGTCGCCGCCCGACGAGGTGGCCAGGAGCTCGCCGTCCGCGCTGAAGGTCAGCGCGTACACGGGCGCGGAGGTGCCGGCGAGCGGTGCGCCCGCGGGTGCGCCGGTGGCCGCGTCGTACAGCTGGACGGTGTTGCCGCCGCCGGAGGTGGCCAGCAGGGTGCCGTCGGGGCTGAAGCTCACCGCGTACACCGGTCCGGGGTTCGCGGCCAGGCCCGCGCCGATCGGCTGACCGGTGGCGGTCTGCCACAGCCGCACGGTGTGGTCCCCGGCGCCGATGCTCGCGAGGCGCTCGCCGTCGGGGCTGAACACGGCGAACCGGACCGCGCCGGCGTGCCCGGTCAGGGTCCGCACCAGGTCGCCGGTGGTCGGGTCCCACAGCCGCACCGTGCCGTCCTCGCCGGCGGTGGCGAGGCGCGGCCCGGCGGGGCTGAAGGCCACCGAGCGCACCGCGCCGGTGTGCCCGGTCAGCGGTGGCCCGGACTGCTCCCCGGTGGCCGGGTCCCAGAGCGCCACACCGCCGTCGCCGGCGACGGCCAGCAGCTTGCCGTCGGGGCTGTAGGCGACGGAGCGCACGGTCGCGTCCTCGACGGCGAGCGACGGCCCGGCCCGGCGCCCGGTCGCCGTGTTCCACTGCCGCACCTTGCCGCGGCCGTAGGTGGCGAAGACCTCCCCGTCGGGGCGCACGGCGATGATCCCGGACGTGCCGGTCATGGTGGCCCGGAGGCTCACCTCGACGGTCTCGCCGGCGGCCGGCGGACTCGGGTTTCGCGTGTCGGCGTGGGCGGCCGTGGGTGTGAGCAGCCCGATGATGGCCACGGCGACGGCGCTGCCGGCTCGGCGCCGGAGGCTGCCGAACGGAGAGCCACTGAGGGTGTCTTTGATGTCTCTCTCGGTAGTCACTCCGGCACCGTAACGAGCCTGTTCGGGGGATTTTCCGACACTTCGGCGTGTTTCATCCGGCCGGGTTGCCCCCGCGGCGCCTCAGGAGCCCATGGCCCGGGTCAGCAGCGCGACGATCCGGGGCTCGTCGATCTCGGTGAGCGCGTAGTAGGCGGGCCACATCACGCCCTCGTCGAGCGCGGCGGCGTCGCTGAAGCCGAGGGTGGCGTACCGGGTCTTGAACTTGGCCCGGCTCTGGAAGAAGCAGAGCATCTTGCCGTTGCGGTAGTAGGCCGGCATGCCGTACCACAGCTTGGGGGTGAGCTCGGGGGCGTGCGCCGTGATGACGGCGTGCAGCCGCTCGGCCAGCTCGCGGTCCTCGTCGGCCATCTCGGCGATCTTCGACAGGACGTCGGGCTTCGCGCCGCTCTTGAGCTCCTTGGCGCGCTCCTTCATGGCGTTGCGCTCGTCGGCGGTGAAACCCTCGTGCTTGCGGGTGGTGGTGGTCATGACGTGGCTCCATTCCTGCGGGTTGCGATATTTCTGCGGGTGGCGATGTCGAGGCGGGTGACGGCGTTGGCGAGGGCGGCGGTGAGCAGCAGCGCGGCGAGCTCCCGGTGGTCGAAGTGCTTGGCCGCCCGGTCCCACACCTCATCGGGCACGGGGTCGGCGCCGAGCACCGTCACCGCCTCGGTCAGCGCGAGAGCGGCCCGCTCCTCGTCGCTGGTGTGCGGCCGGCGGTCCTCGGGGCCGCAGCCGTTGAGCGCGGCGACCCGGCGGCGGTTGAGCTCCAGCAGCCGGTCGCCGAGCCCGACCCCGGCGACCGCCACGCCGATCGCCGTGAGCGCCGCGCCGGCCTCCGGGATCAGGGCCGTCGGGCTGGGCATCCGCTCGGTGGGCATCCGCTCCTCCTCGTCTCGTTGACGGGATTCATCCGACCACCGGCGCGGTGTCCCGCGCGCCGCCCGTGGGACACCGTGGGACACGGGCAACGGCGCTGAGCAGCGGAAACGGCTTGCCGATCCGAGGTCGTGGGCCGGGACGATACGGTGTTGCGCGTGTCGGGGCCGCGGGAGAGGCTGGTCGCCCAGCTCTCGTCGATCAAGGAGCTGAGCGGCCTCAGCCTGCGCGCCCTCGCCCGCCGGGCCGAGCTGAGCAGCTCGTCGTTGTCCCGCTATCTCACCGGCCAGTTGGTGCCCCCGTGGGAGGCCGTTGTCGCGCTCTGCCGGGCGGTCGGCCGCGATCCCCGTCCGCTGCGCGCGGTGTGGGCCGCCGCGTCCGCGGCCGGCGCGGCGCCGCCGCCCCGCCGCAACGACCTGCCCGCCGACCTGTTCGACTTCACCGGCCGCGAGTCCGAGCGGGCCCGGGTCGAAGAGCTGGTGTCGACCGCGGGCGCGGTGGCCGTGGACGGCATGGCCGGCGTCGGCAAGACCAGCCTGGCCGTGCACGTCGCGCACCGGCTGGCCGCGAAGTTTCCCGACGGCGGCCTCTACCTCGACCTCCAGGGCTTCACGCCGGGGCACGAGCCGCTCGACCCGGTGACCGCGCTCGGCCGGCTGCTGGGCGCGCTCGACATCACCCACCTGCCGCCCGACCCGGCCGCGCTCTGGCGGTCGGAGCTGTCGCGCCGCCGCGTGCTCGTGGTGCTCGACAACGCCGCCGGCGCCGAGCAGGTGCGCCCGCTGCTGCCCGGCGCCGGCCGGTCGGCCGTCCTCATCACGAGCCGCAACCGCCTGGTCAGCCTGGACGGGGTGCCGCCGGTCTCGCTGGCCCCGCTCGCCGACGACGAGGCGGCCGCCCTCTTCGGCCGCGCCGCCGGTCTCGCCGGCGACGACCGGGAGGCGGTCGACCAGGTGCTGCGGCAGTGCGGCGGCCTTCCGCTCGCGCTGCGCATGGCCGGGGCGCGGCTACGGCACCGTCCCGGATGGACGGTCGCCGTGCTGGCCGAGCGCCTGCGCGACACCGCCAACCGCTTCGACGCCGCCTTCGGCATGTCGCTGCGCCAGCTCGACGAGGGCCAGCGCCGCGCGTTCCGCCTGCTCGGCGTCCTGCCCGGCACCGACTTCGACGACGCGGCCGCGAGCGCGCTCATCGGCGAGCCGGCCGCCTCGTTCCTCGAGGAACTGGTCGACGCCCATCTGGTGCAGGAGGTCGCGCCGGGCCGCTACCGGATGCACGACCTGATCCGGCAGTACGCGGCCGACCTGGCCGCTGGCGAGGAGCCCGCGGGTGACGACGCCGTGCGCCGGGTCGTCGACCACTATCTGGCGCGGGCGCGTGCCCAGGACCCGGCGTGGCTCGACCTCGAATACGTCAACCTGGTCGCCTGCTTCGACGCGGCCGTGCGCCTCGGCGCGGACGAGGTGGTCGCCGAGCTGCCGCAGACGCTGCGGGTCTGGTTCTTCCGGCATCGCGGCACCGACGACCAGACCAGGATGCTGTCGGCCGCGGCGGCCGCCGCCGGGCGCCTCGGCCGCGACGAGCAGCGCGCCGCATTGCTGTCGGACCTCGGCTGGGCACACGCGGCGGCGGGCCGGCTGCGGCCGGCGCTGGAGGCGTACGCGCAGGTGGTCCCCGCCGGTGACGGGCCGGCCGCGGGCCTCGCGCTCCGCCGTGGCCTCGTACGCAAGGACCTGGGCGATCTCGAAGCCGCGCGGAGCGACTTCCGGCTGGCCCGCGAGCTCTTCGCGAAGGTGGGCAACGGCAGCGGCCTGGCGCAGGCGCTGGCGTTCGACGGGTGGGTGACGTTGCGGCTCGGCGGGCGCGCCGAGGCCGAGGAGCTGGCCCGGGCGTCGATCGGCTCGGCCGAGGGGCCGGCACGGATCACCGGTCTGGTCACCCTGGGCCTGGCCACGGAGTCGGAGGAGCCGATCAGGGAGGCTCTCGCGCTCGCCGAGCGGCACGAGCTGCGGCACAACGAGGCGTGGTGCCTCACCTATCTCGGCGTAGTGCTGCGCGAGGCGGGCCGCCTCGACGAGGCGCTCGGCCACCATCGGCGGGCCGTCGACCTGCTCGCGCCGCTGGCCGAGAGGCAGCTGCTGATCGAGTGTCTGCGCTCGTATGCGGACACATGCCGCGTAGCTGGTCGCGGCGACGAGGCCGCCGCGCTGAATCGGCGGGCGTCGACGTTGTAGCGGGGTTGCGCCGGGACCGTTTCGTTCTATGATCTTGGCCTCTGCGGCGCCTCGGCCGTCGACTCTCGGGGGAGTGTCCATAGTGGGCCTGAGTCCCTTTCTGTCTCCTTTCGGCCGAAGACTGCTGGCCACGACGACCATGACCGCCCTCGTCAGCGGGACCGCCGTCGGCCTCGGCGCCGGGCCGGTCGCGGCGGCCGCGGGCGCGCCGACCGGTCTGCGCACCGCGGGCCAGGCCTGCGCCGCCGAGGCGCCCGGCCCCTATCTGAGCCCGGTGCGGCTCAACGACGCCCAGGCCGTGGTGCTGACCGGAGCGGTCGCCGAGGCCGCCGAGGGTGCCCAGGCCGACTTCCAGGTCTGGGACGTCACCAAGCCGGACGAGCGTCAGCAGTGGCTCGACGGCGCGCACGTCGGCGACCAGGGCGCCTACATCCAGCTCGAGAACGAGTCGAAGCAGCTCGACGGCGTCACGTACGCCTGGCGGGTGCGGCTGCTGGAGGGCTCGGAAGCGTCGCCGTGGAGCGACACCTGCTACTTCACCGTCGACCGGACGGGCGGGTCCGCGCCGACGGCCGGCTCCGCGGTCTACCTGGACGGTGACGACTACCGCCGCGGCGGCATCGGCGTGCCGGGGACCTTCGTGGTGACGCCCACCACCGAAGACGTGGTGAGCTATCGCTACCGGTTCTACGCGAACGAGGCCTCGCAGGACGCCGTCTGGGAGGACGTGAAGGCCGACCGGCTCGGCGGCCCGGTGACGCTGACCTGGGCGCCGAAGACAGCGGGCGGCCACGACCTCACCGTTTACGCGATCGACCGCGCGGGGAACGCGTCCGAGCCGTTCAGCGAGTCGTTCGACGTCCGGGACACCCGGCCGGTCGTCTTCTCGGCCGACTACCCCGAGTACGACGCCAACCTGAGCTTCAACGTCGGCGTGGCCGGCGAGTTCCAGTTCCAGTCGCTGCTCGAGGACACCGAGTCGTTCGAGTGGTCGATCGACAACGGCGGGCCGTCCGGCATCACGGCGGCGGACGACGCCGGCAAGGCCACCGTGATGATCGCACCGACCCGGGCGGGGCAGCAGACCCTGAGCGTGCGCAGCGTGACCAGGGAGGGCGCGAAATATCCGCCGCGGTCCTACGCGTTCCTGGTCGACGACGGCCCGGAGATCACCGCCGCGACCGGCGGCCGGGTGGTGGGATCGCCGCTGCGGATCCAGGTCGCTCCCCGGGTGCCGAACGTCGAGTCCTACGTCTTCTGGGCGGAGGACTCGTCGATCGTGCCGCGTCCCGTGCAGAAGACCACCGTGTCCGCCCGCGCCGACGGCACTGCCGAGCTCGAGTGGATTCCCCAGGCCGCGGACGCCAACGTCAACGGGTTGCGCATCCAGAGCCGCACCGCCGACGGCACCCTCTCGGTGCCGCGGTGGCACTACCTGTCGTGGGTCGACAACGCCATGCCGGCGGTCACCCGCTCCGGTGGCACCATGCCCGGCGAGGTGGCCACGTTCACCGCCCGGACGACGATGCCCGGCGTCGTCGACTACGTGGTGTCGATGAACGGCGACAAGGGCACGGAGCAGATCGTCAAGCCCGCGGCCGACGGCAGCGCCACGTTCCGCTTCACCCCGGTCAAGCGCGGCTACCACTACGTGCAGGTCGTCGCCCGCAACCAGTACGCGCAGTCCGCGGCCGGCGGACCGGGCTGGACGGTCATCGACCAGCCGCGCATCGCGTCGGCCGACTTCCCGGTGAGCGGCACGGGCAACGGCCGGCTCGCCCCGGGCACGTTCACCTTCGCGCCGCGACTCCCCGGCACGGTCCGCTACGAGTACAAGATCGACCAGGCGGCGCAGTGGGCTCCGCTGGCCGCGCGCGCCGACGGCACGGCTGTCACCCCGGCCTGGACGCCCACCCTGACGGGACGGCACTCGGTGATCGTCCGCGGCTACGACGCCACCGGCTACGTGTCGACCACCGCCTCGTACGTCTTCTCGGTCGAGCCCGCCACCGTCACGGTGACCGCCGTGGCGCCGGCCTCGGTGGCGGCCGGTGCGGTGCGCACCCTGACCGTCACCGGCTCCCAGCTGCGGGTGAAGGACGTCGTCGAGGTGACCCCGGCCGGCGGCAAGCCGATCATCGCGACCGTGCGGAGCGTCTCGGCGGACGGCAAGACGTCCACCGTGGACGTCAACCTTGCCGGGGCGGCGCTCGGCAAGGCGACCCTGACGGTCCGGCCCTACGGCGCCGGGCAGCAGCCGGTGGTGCGCGCCGCCGCGTTCACGATCGCCGCACCGCCCGCGATGCGCGCGACGAAGGCCCCCACCGTCACGGGCACCGTGGCGGTCGGGAGCACCGTGCGGCTCACGACCGGCAGCTGGACGCCCGCGCCGACGGGCTGGGCGTACCAGTGGATGGCGAACGGCGCCGCGATCAAGGGGGCGACCGGCTCGGCGTACGTGATCCCGGCGGCGTTGCTCGGCAAGCGCCTGACCGTGGCCGTGACGGCGGGACGTCCCGGTTACACGTCGGCTCGTGCCGTCTCGGCGGCCACCGTGCCGGTCGCCAAGGGGCGGGCGCCCGCGCCGACCGTACGGCTCCCGAAGATCACCGGAACGGCGAAGGTGGGCCGGACGCTCACCGCGGACCCGGGCGCCTGGAACATCAAGCCGGACTCGTACCGCTACGAGTGGCGGGTCAACGGCAAGCTCTACCAGAACGGGTCGGTCCGGACATTCAAGCTGACCGCCGGCATGCGCTACAAGAAGGTCACCGTCACGGTGGTCGCTCGCAAGGCGGGCTACAACGACGGCCGGTCGACCACCAAGCCGGTCACCGTGCGGCCCTGACGTTTCTGTCGGCTTGCTGACGGGGCTCGCGCCACGGCGCGGGACCCGTCAGTGACGTTCGACACGCTCTCAGGTTGATCAATGCGCTGAGCTGGGAAGTTGTGCCTGGTCCTCAGCCACCCGGGCAGGTGACTGGCGGAAAGCTGCGAAGCTGAAAACCTGATGCGAGCGATCAGTGCGTAATGCAACTATCGCCGTCTGCCCGGCGCTCGCGGCCCTTTGACCTGCGGTGCGTCAAAGCCAGGAATCCATGGACCCAAGCACCCTGGAGCCTTCCGTGACAGATCAAGTCGCCGCGCCACCCAATAAGCTAGACGGCACCGTTCTCAAGATCGCTGGCGTCGTCGTCCTCGGCGCGATCATGTCGATCCTCGACATCACGGTCGTCAGCGTCGCGCTGCCCACCTTCCAGACCGAGTTCGACGCGACGTACGCCCAGGTCGCCTGGACCATGACCGGCTACACGCTGGCGCTGGCCACGGTGATCCCGCTCAGCGGGTGGGCCGCCGACCGATTCGGCACCAAGCGGCTCTACATGCTGGCGCTGCTGCTCTTCACGCTCGGATCGGCGCTCTGCGCCACCGCCGGGTCGATCGAGCAACTGGTCGCCTACCGAGTCCTCCAGGGCCTCGGCGGCGGCATGCTGATGCCGCTCGGCATGACGATCATGACGCGGGCGGCGGGACCCGAGCGGATCGGCCGGCTCATGGCCGTGCTGGGTGTCCCGATGCTGCTCGGCCCGATCGGCGGCCCGATCCTCGGCGGCTGGCTGATCGACGTGGCGAGCTGGCACTGGGTCTTCCTGATCAACATCCCGATCGGCGCGATCGCTCTGGTCTACGCGTGGATCGTGCTGCCCAAGGACGAGCCGCACCCGTCGGAGTCGTTCGACTTCATCGGCATGCTCATGCTCTCGCCCGGCCTCGCCCTGTTCCTGTACGGCGTCTCGTCGCTGCCCGAGACCGGCACCATCACCGCCACCAAGGTGTGGGCGACCATGCTGGCCGGTGCGCTGCTGGTGATCGGCTTCGTGCTCTACTCGTTCAAGCCGCGCCACCCGCTGCTCGACCTGCGCCTGTTCCGCAACCGCAGCCTGGCGATCGCGACCATCTCGCTGTTCGTCTTCGTCATCGCGTTCATGGGCGCCGGCCTGCTCTTCCCGAGCTACTTCCTGCAGATCCGCGGCGAGTCCACGCTCAACGCCGGCCTGCTGATGGCGCCGCAGGGCATCGGCGCGATGCTGACCATGCCGATCGCCGGCATGATGGCCGACAAGATCCCGGTGGGCCGCACGGTGCCGTTCGCCATGGCGCTGATCGCCGCCGGCTTCTTCACCTTCACCCAGGTCGACACCGACACGTCGTACGTGCTGCTCTGCGGCTCGCTGTTCGTGATGGGCCTCGGCATGGGCGGCACCATGATGCCGATCATGACGTCGGCGCTGCGGACGCTGTCGCACGCCGAGGTGGCCCGCGGCTCCACACTGGTCAACATCCTCCAGCAGATCGGCGGCTCGATCGGTACGGCGATCATGTCGGTGATCCTGACCAGCCAGCTCAACGGCTCCCCCGACATCCCGGGCGTGACCAACCCCAACAGCGGTGAGCCGATCACCGAGGCGGGCGCGGCCATCGCCGTCCAGCAGGGCATCCAGATCCCGCTGCCGCCCGAGATCCTCCAGCGCGGCCTCCAGTACGCGGCCGACTCGTTCGCCACCACCTTCTGGGTCGGCTTCCTGCTGACGGTGGCGACGCTCATCCCGATCGCCTTCCTGCCGAAGCGGCGCGCCGCCAAGGACGTCAGCGGCGAGGGAGCGGTCGAGCCGCCCGTTCTGATCCATTAAGCATCGTTAAGAAGACAGCGGCCCCGTTTCGCCGAAAGGCGCGACGGGGCCAGTCTTCACCTGCGAAAACCCCTATTCGTTACCGGAAAGAGAATCGATCGTCATTCGAGATCCATAATCTCCGGCGGATCAACGTCCATCGGAGGAAAATCTTCAATGCGTCGATATACACGCAGACCCGGGCTGATGGTGCGCTCGGCCGGGGCGGCGGCGCTCGCCGTCGCCCTCGGGCTCACCCTCGCCGGCCCGGCCGTCGCGGCCGACGAGTCACCGTTCATCAGTGAGATCCACTACGACAACGCCGGCACCGACAGCGGTGAGGCGATCGAGGTGCAGGCCCCGGCCGGCTTCGACCTGAGCGGCTGGCAGATCGTCCTCTACAACGGCTCGAACAACGCCGTCTACAACACCACCACGCTGAGCGGGGCCGTCCCGGCCGCCGGTGTGGTCGTGCAGAGCTACCCCGTCGACGGCCTCCAGAACGGTGCCCCCGACGGCGTCGCTCTGGTGAAGCCGGACGGCACGGTCGTGGAGTTCCTCTCGTACGAGGGCACGATGACCGCGGCCGGCGGACCGGCCTCCGGCCGGACCAGCGTGGATCTCGGCGTCGCCGAGACCTCGACCACCCCGGCCGGCGAGTCGCTGCAAAAGGTCGACGGCACATGGCAGGCGCCCGCCGCCCACTCGTTCGGCAAGGTCAACTCGGGCACGACGCCGGAGGAGCCGGAGGAGCCGCAGCCGGGTTGCACCACCACGCCGACCGCCACGATCGCCGAGGTGCAGGGCACCGGCACGGCGACGGGCATGGCCGGCAGCAAGGTCACCGTCGAGGGTGTCGTGACCGCCGACCACCGCGCGGGCGGCTACAACGGCGTCTACCTCCAGACGGCCGGCAGCGGCGGCGACCGCGCGGTCCGGGCGGGCACCGCCTCGGACGCGATCTTCGCCTACTTCACCACCAGCACCGCGATCCACCCGTCCGTCGCCGTGGGCGACCTGGTGCGGGTCACCGGCACGGTCAGCGAGTTCAACGGCCTCACCGAGATCACCACCTCGGCCAAGGCCGACGTGCAGGTCTGCGCGAGCAACGCGCCGCTGCCCTCCCCGGTCGCGCTGAGCCTCCCGCTGGACGACGCCGCCCGCGAGTCGGTCGAGGGCATGCTGGTCGCCCCGGTCGGCACCTTCACGGTCTCGGACGTCTACAACACCAACCGCTACGGCGAGGTCGTGCTGGCCGCCGGCGACAAGGCGGCCCGCGTGCCGACCGACGTGGCCCGGCCCGGCACCGACGCCGCTGCCCAGGTGAAGGCCGCCAACAAGGCCGCCCGGATCCTGCTCGACGACGGCCGCACCACCAACCTGTCGAGCGCCGGCCTCGCGCCGCCGTACCTCGCCAAGGACGACCCGGTCCGGGTGGGCGACACCGTCGAGAAGTTCGGCCCGTCGGTCCTGAACTACAGCCTCAACGAGTGGCGCCTCCAGCCGGCCACCCCGATCGACGCGGCCACCCCCGCCGCGGAGCGCACCACGTTCAAGGACACCAACCCGCGCGCCAGCGCGCCCGCGAACGTCGGCGGCGACATCAAGGTCGCCAGCTTCAACGTGCTCAACTACTTCGTCCACTTCGGTGGTGAGGCGCGCGGCGCGGACGACGCGGCGGCGCTCGCCAAGCAGCAGGCGAAGATCGTCTCGGCGATCACGGCGCTCGACGCCGACGTGGTCGCGCTCATGGAGATCGAAAACTCGGTCCGCTTCGAGGCGAACGATCCGCAGCTGGCGCTGAAGACCCTGGTCGGCGCGCTCAACGAGGCCGACGGCGCGGGCACGTGGGACTACGTGCGCTCGCCCGCCGAGCTGCCGAGCGCCGCGGAGCAGGACTACATCACCACGGCGATCATCTTCAAGCCGGCCAAGGTCGCGACCAAGGGCGCCTCGCGCTCGCTGAGCGACGAGACGGTGTGGGCGAACGCCCGCGAGCCGATCGCGCAGACCTTCACCGCCGGCCGGACCACCTTCACCGTGGTCGCCAACCACCTCAAGTCGAAGAGCGCGTCGGTCACCCCGACCGGCGACAACGTCGACACCGGTGACGGGCAGGGCGCCTACAACGGCGACCGGGTGCGGCAGGCCAAGGCGCTGGCCACCTTCGTGGACGGGCTGAAGACCTCCAGCGGCAGCGACGAGGTGCTGCTGCTCGGCGACTTCAACGCGTACACCCAGGAGGACCCGATGCAGGTCCTCTACGACGCGGGCTACAGCGACCTGCACACCACCCACGCGCCCGACAAGTCGTCGTACGTCTTCGGCGGCGAGTCCGGCTCGCTCGACCACGCGCTCGCCACGGGCTCGCTGGCCGAGCGGGTCACCGGCGTGGACATCTGGAACATCAACTCGGTCGAGTCCTTCGCGTACGAGTACGACGGCTACGCGCCGTTCTACGCACCGGACCCGTACCGGGCGAGCGACCACGACCCGGTCGTGATCGGCCTGAAGACGACCAGCGGCCCGGTCGACCTCCAGCTGCTGAGCATCAACGACTTCCACGGCCGGCTCGAGCAGCCCACCGCCGGCACCGGCGGCGCCGCCCAGCTCGTCGGTATGGTCAACCAGCTGCGCGCGCAGAACCCGAACACCGCGTGGGTGTCGGCCGGCGACAACATCGGCGCGTCCACCTTCATCTCGGCGATCGACGACGACAACCCGACCATCGACGCGCTGAACAGCGGTGGCCTGGCCGTCTCGGCCGTCGGCAACCACGAGTTCGACAAGGGCCTCGCCGACCTCCAGGGCCGCGTCGAGGACCGGGCGAACTTCCCCTACCTGGCCGCGAACGTCTACAAGAACGGCCAGCGGGTCCTGCCCGGCTACAGCGTGCAGACGGTAGGCGGCGTCAAGGTCGGCTACATCGGCGTCGTCACCGAGCAGACCAAGTCGCTGGTCAGCCCGGACGGCATCGTCGGCGTCGAGTTCCGCGACCCGGTGGCCGAGGCCAACACCCTGGCCACCCAGCTCTCCGACGGCAACGAGGCGAACGGCGAGGCCGACGTGCTCGTGCTGCTCGCCCACGAGGGCGCGGCCACCGCGAACATCGGCTCGGCCGAGGCGCTCCAGAACGACCCGGTCTTCGGGAAGTTCACCAAGGTCGACGCGAACATCGACGTGATCTTCAGCGGTCACACCCACGAGCCGTACGCCTTCGAGGTCCCGGTGCCCGGCACCGACCGGACCCGCCCGGTCATCCAGGCCGAGGACTACGGCCTGCGGCTCGGCAAGGCGGTGCTGACCTACGACCCGGCCACGAAGTCGGTGACCGAGTCGACCGCGGAGCTGCTCAACGTCACCGGCTACCCGGCCGACCCGGCGGTCGCGACCATCGTGGAGAAGGCCAAGGGGACCGCGGCCGAGCTCGGCGGGAAGACGGCTGGCAAGATCACGGCGCCCATCAGGCGCGCCTACACCAGCACGGGTGCCGAGGACCGCGGCTCCGAGTCGGTGCTGGGCAACTTCATCGCCGACGTCCAGCTCGACCAGACCAGCGCGCCCGGCCGCGGCGGCGCGCAGATCGCCTTCATGAACGCGGGCGGTCTGCGCAAGGACCTCGAGTACGGCACGGACGGCACGGTCACCTACGCGGACGCGTTCGCGGTGCAGCCGTTCGCGAACGACGTGGTGACCCAGACGCTCACCGGCGCCAAGATCAAGCAGGTGCTGGAGGAGCAGTGGCAGCCGTCCACGGCGTCCCGTCCGCTGCTGCACCTGGGCGTGTCGAAGGGGCTCACCTACTCGTACGACGCGAGCCAGCCCCAGGGCAAGCGGATCATCGCCTCGACGCTGAAGCTGAACGGCGTCACGATCGACCCGCTCGCCGAGTACCGGGTCACCACCAACTCGTTCCTCGCGTCGGGCGGCGACAACTTCGCCACCCTCGCCACCGGCGACGACAAGGTGACCACCGGCGACAACGACCTCACCATGCTGGTCAACTACCTCGCCAAGTACTCGCCGATCACCGCCGACCCGCAGCCGCGCTCCACCGCGGGCGTGCTCGACGGCACCGCGCCCACGGGCAAGTTCGCGCTCAACGGGGCGGCCGTCGCCCTCTGGGCCGGCCAGTCGGCGACGCTGACCCAGGTCGAGCTGAGCGACGACGTCAGCGCCGTCGCGAAGATCCAGCGGGTGGTGAACTGGGGCGACGGCAGCGCGCCCCAGACCCTGGCCGTCGGCGCGACGACCGCGACGCACGCGTACGCCAAGCCCGGCACGTACACGGTGTCGGTGACGCTCACCGACGAGGCGGGCAACAGCGCCGCGGCCGCGTTCATGGGCGCGCCGACGGTCCTGGTCTCCGCCCAGCCGACCGGCCACAACGTGCTCGCGCCGACGTCGATCTGGGCCGGCCAGAAGGCCGTGCTCAACGTCGGCAAGGTGGACGGCGCGAGCAAGCTCGTCGTCGCGTGGGGCGACGGTGCCACGACCGAGGTCGCCGCCAAGGGCGCCCCGGTGACGCACACGTACGGCACGGGCGGCAGCTTCAAGGTGACGGTCACGCCGTGGAACGCGGCGGGCGCCGGCACCCCGGCCACGGCCGGCACGGTGAAGGTCACCGCTGACAAGATCGCCCCGGCGGTCTCGCTGATGGTGCCGTTCCGCGCCGACACCGCGTCGTCGTGGCGCACGGTCCATGGCCTCGTGGCCGACCAGGGCCTGGGTGTCGCGAAGGTGCAGGCGACGCTGATCCAGGAGCGCTCGGGCAAGTGGCACTACTTCGACGGCGCCAAGTGGGTCAAGGCGGCGTCGCAGGCGGACGCAGCGGCCAAGGCCAAGGTGCTCGCCGACACCAAGCCGGTCCTGGGCATCGCCTGGAAGATCGGCGTCACGGGCGTCGCCAAGGGCACCCTGAAGGTCACCTACTGGGCGACCGACAAGGCCGGTAACTCCTCGGCCAAGAAGTCCTACTCGGTGAAGATCACCAAGTAGCTCCGGTCCGGCCGCCCGCGTCGTTGGTCTCGACGCGGGCGGCCTGGCTAGTGCGGGTCGTACCGGCACAGGTGGCCGGTGCGTACCGTCCGGTCGAGGTGCCGACCGAGCGCCGGAAGCACCTCCTCGATCCGTTTGATCGCGTCGCGGATCCGGGCCGTCACCGCCTTGCGGGCCCGCTCGGCGTTGTCCGGCCCGAGCGGCCGCGCACCACCGCCCGGCCGCGTCGCCCGGCGCAGCTCCGCGAGCAGTCGCTCCCGCTCCGCCTCGTCCACCGGATCGGCCAGTCTTCTCCGGTACGCCCGGACGGCGGCGCGGTCGAGCACCGGCTCCTCCGCGATCCGGTCGCGGACCATGACACGCCCCGCGGCGGCGAGCTCGACCGCGGGCACCTCGACGCCGGGCCGGTCGAGCAGGACCGCGAGATCGTGCAGGCCCTTGGCGTCGCGCAGCACGGCGCTGCGGCCCTGATAGCGCAGCTCCCACAGGTCACCCCGGCGGTGCAGGGCCGCTTCGGGTGGCAGCGCGGCCATCGCCCGTCCGCTCTCCTCGGCCCAGAGTCGCGCGCCGAGTCGCACATGGACCGCCCGCGCGGACGACAGCGACCGTCTCGCCGCCTCGACGTCACCGAGCCGGGCCTGGAGCAGCCCGATGCGGTGATCGTGCGCCCCCATGAAACAGACCAGGGCCCCGTTCACCGCACACGACCCGGCGAGCGGCAGCAGATCGCCCAGGAGCAGCTCGCAGAGGGGCCGGTCGTCCAGCGCGATCGCGGCGACGGCCAGCTCGCCGGCGAAGACCGACCAGAGGTACGACCGGTCGGCCCGCCAGTCCGGCAGCGCGAGGACGGTGTCGGCCTCCCGCCGCGCGCCCTCGAGGTCGCCCGCCCGGGCCAGGAACCCGGCCGCCACGGCATGGGCGTGCGCGGGCGCGCCGATCCACCAGCGCACCGCCTCCTCCGCGGTCCGGCGCAGCTCCCGCGGGTCGCCGCGGGCCCGCACGAGCTCCAGCCGCTGCGACATCCGGACGTTGCCGGTGTCGCTGTCGCCGACCCCCTCGCCGAGCGCGGCCGCCTCGTCGACCAGCCGCTCACCGTCGTCGAGATCACCGTCGAGCAGGGCCAGCGCGGCCCGGCGGATCCGGAGGTAGTAATCGTGCCGCGGCTGGCGCAGCTGCTCGGTCACGTAGGCGTATTCGGCGAAGGCGGCCCGGAAGGCGGCCGAACCGTTCTCGAGGTGTGCGCTGGCCGAGAGCAGGAGGGCCTGGGCGAGGCGTTCGGGATTACCGGCCCGCCGCGCGGCCAGGGCGATCTCGGCGGCGATGCCGGCCCGCTCGGCGCCTGTGCCCGGGGTCCAAAGCGAGTCGTGGCGGGCCAGCAGGCAGCCGGCCAGCGTGGCCGGGTCGTCCAGGCGGCGGGCGATCAGCACGGCCTTCTCGGCGTACGGGCCCGCGCGCGGGCGGTCGGCCGGCACCGAATGCTGGAGCTGGCGGGCGAGGGCCGCGGTGACTTGCGCCTCCGTCGGCGTGCCGCGCCCGTCCAGCGCCGCCCGCGCGGCCTCCAGCGCGCCGATGAGGTCGGTGCGCGGCATGGCGAAGCGGGCGCCGATCGCGTCCAGGCCCAGCGCCACCCGGCCGAGAAGGTCACCGTCACCCTCCGCGACGGCCACCGGCCAGCCCTCGGTGAGCAGCGCTCGTGCCGTCGCCGTCTCGCCTGCCCGCAGCCGCAGATCGGCCTCGCGGGTGAGCAACCGCACCCGTTCGGCGGCGGAGAGCCGGCATCCGGCGCCGTCCACCGCCGACCTGACCCGGCGCAGGTGTGCGGCCGCCTCGGCGAACGCATAGCGGCCGCCGTCCTCGTCGGCGGCCGCGTGTGCCCAGGTCACCGCCGTCTCGGCGCCGGTGCGGCCGACGGCGGCGGCGAAGTGCCGGGCCAGCTCGGCGGCGAAGACCGGCCCGCCCCGCTCACGGCGGCGCAGCAGCGCCCGCCCGGCTCGCGCGTGCAGCTCGGCCCGCCGGCCGGCGTCCAGCGCCGCGTAGATCGTCTCGCGGTACAGGTCGTGGGCGAAGCGGACCGGACGGCCGTCGGTCAGCACCCCGGCCGCGGCGGCACGGGCGGTTCGCTCGGCGATCAGCTCCCGCGCCGGGCCTTCCGGCAGAGGGACGGCGAGCATGTCGGCGAGCACGTCCTGGCGCAGCTCGGTGCCCGCCACCGCGGCCGCGTCCAACAGCTGAGCGCACTCCGCCGGCAGCCGGGCCAGGCGATGACCGATCGCCTGCCGCACCGCCGCCGGAACATCGCCGGGGCCACCGCCCGCCTCCAGCAGCCGGCACAGCTCGCGCGCGAAGAACGGATGGCCGGCGCTGCGCTCGTGCACCAGCGCCGCCCAGCGCTCGGCCGCGCCGGCGCCGGAGACGCCGCGCACCAGGTCGGCGACCTCGCCGGGCGACAGCCCGGCCAGTCCGATCGACTCCGCCGTGGTCGCCAGGTCGGCCAGCTCGCCGGCGACGGCGGGCGGCAGCTCGTCCGGCCGGAAGGCACCGATCAGCAGCAACGAACTGCCGCGCGCCTGGCGAGCCAGAAACCGCAGAAGGCGCACCGACGACGCGTCGGCCCACTGCAAGTCGTCCAGGACGACGACGACCGGTCCGGAGCGGGCGGCACGGTCGAGCAACGCGCTGACCGCGTCGAAGACCGCCACGCGGGCGTCGTCCTCGGGGGCCTGCGGCGCGACCGGACGGCCGAGGACGGCGGCGAGCCGGGGATCGTCCGCGGCGGGCAGGGCACGCAGGGCCTGCGTCCACGGCCACCAGGCCGGAGCGCGCTCGTCGTCCCAGCACGTGCCCCAGAGGACCGGGCCGGCCTCGGCCGCGAACCGGCTCAGCAGCGCGGTCTTGCCGATCCCGGCCTCGCCGGTGACCAGCGCCAGCTCCGCCCGGCGCGGCCGTGGCCCGGTGCTGCAGGCGTGATGGGCGGCCAGCAGCCGGTGCAGCGGCTCGCCGCGACCCACGAACGGCGTCACCAGCGCATTCTTTCCGGCGGGGGAAGATGCCAGACCGGTTCTGGCGGACATCCGACCGGATCTGGCGCGTAGAGGGGTGAGAACTCACCGAAGGAGGCACGACATGTTCGACCCCACCCGCTACAAGAGCACCACCCGGGCGCAGTGGGAGGAGGCCGCTGAGGCCTGGCACCGATGGGGACCGGCCATCGAGGACTGGCTCGGCGCCGCCACCGACCGGATGCTGGACGCCGCCGCGATCAGCACCGGCTGCCGGGTCCTGGACGTGGCGGCCGGAACGGGCGGGCAGAGCGCCGCGGCCGCGCGGCGGACCGGGCCCACCGGGTACGTCCTGGCCACCGACATCTCACCGGCCATCCTGAAGTATGTCGCCGACTCGGGGCTCGGCATGGTCGAGGCGCGCGAGATGGACGGCGAGCACCTGGACGTCGAGGCCGGAACCTTCGACGCCGTCATCTCCCGAGTCGGCCTGATCTACTTTCCGGACCAGCGAGCCGCGCTGGCCGGTGTGCGGGCGGCGTTGCGGCCGGGCGGGCGCTTCGCGGCGGTGGTCTACTCCACCGCGGAGCGCAACGGCTTCTTCGCCGTTCCGGTCGGGATCATCCGGCGCCGTGCCCAGCTTCCGCCCCCGCTGCCCGGCCAGCCGGGCCCGTTCAGCCTCGGCGAGCCGGGTGTCGCCGAGCGGCTTCTCACCGACGCGGGCTTCGAGGACGTGCGAGCGGAGACCGTGCCGGCGCCGTTGCGGATGTCCAGTGCCGCCGAGTGCGTTCGCTTCGAGCGGGAGTCGTTCGGCGCGCTGCATCAGATGCTCGCCGGGCTGACGGCGGAGGAACAGGACGCCGCCTGGGCCGAGATCGCCGAGGAGCTCCGCCGCTTCGAGGGACCGGACGGGTTCACCGGACCGTGCGAGATGGTGGTGGTGAGCGGCGCGAAGCCCGCGTAACGACCACCGGGTGGTGTCCGGCCGCTCGCGTCACCTGTGCCGACGCGAGCGGCCGGTATCCGTCCTACTTGGTGAAGGTGAAGTAGTAGTACGGGGTGTAGGTGGTGTAGTTGGCGGTGTCGCCCGAGGTGCCGTAGACGTAGGCGGTGCGTGCCCTGTACCTCGCGCCGGCCGGATGGGTGCCGGTCAGGGTGAAGGCCGACTTGCCGGCGCTGTTGAGGGGCAGGTTGAGCACGCGCCACGGCTTCCACTTGCCACCGGAGTAGACGTCGAGCTCGAGGCGCTGCTTGCGGCCCGGGTACGGGGTCATGGTGGTGAGGAAGTACGGGTGCACGGTGGTGCGGTAGAAGCGGTACGGCACTGACCCGATCTTGGCTGCCTTGTACTGCCTGGACGGCTGGAGCGTGACGGCCGGCCGCGTGTAGAGCACCGAGCGCGCGGACGCCGGAGCGGTCTTCGTGTCGCCGAGGAACTTGGCCTCGATCACGGTGTTGCGGGTGAGCTTCAGCGACGCGGTGAGGTTGCCCTTGGCGTCCACGAGGTAGTTGCGCAGCAGCCGGGCGGGCTCCGCACCGTACGGGTCGGCCCAGATCTGCACCATGCGGTTGGTGCGGGTGGTGCCGAGGTGAGCGGTGACGGTGACGGTCGAACCGTAGCCGTTGACCGAGTTGTGGTGGCTGACGGTGAGGGCCGGGGTGGTCCGCTGGATCAGGACCGTCGCCGCGGCGAACGCCGGGCCGACCGTGTCGGTGCCGCCATAGCTGGCCGTGTAGCGGGCGGGGACGGCGTCGGGGGACGCGTCGGTGAGGGTGAAGTTCCCGTTCTCGTCGGCGGTGGTGACGTCCACCTGCTTCTTGAGCGCCTGCGTGTTCGGGTAGTCGCGGGTGAGCCGCACGGTCCCGCCGGGACGGCTGAGCTTGCCGGTGATCCGCACGGCGTCGCCCGGCGCGACGGTGGCCGGAGCGTTGATCGTCATGGTGCTGCGGACCGGCTGCGACCCGTGGATCGGCCAGAACGTCCAGTCCTCGTTGGAGGCGCTGAAGGCGAAGAGCCGGTCACCGCCCGGCTCCCACACGACCTGCCAGACCTCGTCGGAGGCCGGGCCGGTGAACTGCTCGGCCGGGGCCGCGGAACCGGCCGGCCAGACGGTGACGTCCGCCGTGCCGTCGAAGTTGCCGTTGCTGACGGCGACGCGTCCGTCGGTGTTGATGTCCACCGACACCGGCTCGCAGAGGCCGTTGTCGTACGCGACGGTCCTGCTTCCGAGGTCCGACAGCGGCGACTTCCAGATCGTGCAGCCGCTGCCGAAGCCGATCAGCGAAGAGCCGTCCGGAGTGAGCGCGGCATTGCGCAGCGAGCCGTCCCCGAACTGGCCCTTGGTCTTCACGACCGCCGTGCCGCTCGACACGTCGAAGACGGCGAGCCTGCCGCTGCCCGGAGCGAAGCGCCAGGCGTCCGCGACGACCACGGTGCCCGGAGCACCGGGCGCGGTCAACAGCAGAGGAATCTGGGCGGCGAGGCCGACGTCGTAGAGCTTCTGCTCGCCCGTGGCCACGTCGAGGGAGCCGAGACCCTTGTCGTAGGCGAACCAGATCTTTCCGCCGATCTCCGTCACGTCGCGCGGCCACACCTGTTCTCCGACGTCGTAGGCGCGCTTGACCCGCAGCGTCGCCGCGTCGAAGGCCATGATCTCGTGCTCGCTGCCGACCGTGACGTAGACGGTCGAGTTGTCGGGCGACAGCCCGACCCCCTGGGCCTCGGCGCCGGCCACGACGGATCTCTGCACCCCGCCGAAGTACGACAGGGAGAGCAGCTCGCCGCTGCCCATGTCGGTGATCAGAACCTGCTGGTGCGTGGGGTCGACGGCGACGTCGGCGACGCCGTTGACCGGAAGGAAAGCGCCGCCGGTGAGTGCGGCGGGTGCCGCTGCCGCAGCGGGTCCGGCACCGGCGGTAACGGTGATCGCCGTGGCGCCGGCGACTGCCAACGCGGTGAAGGCTGATCGGAGCTTGTGCATCTGGGTGACCCCCGTGGTCGATGGTGCGGCCAGCCTACGGGTCATGATCGACAAGCCTCATCGCCCGAACGGGCATCGATGACGGGTAATCGTAATGATCTTGGTACGCCAGGTTAACCGGTTCAGTGTTCAGTGTGGCCACATCCATGTACGTGACTTTCCGAAAAGGGAAGGGGTCTCGTGGCCACGAGCCTTCGAGCGCTGTCGGCGCTCACTCTTTCTCTCACCCTGACCGTGACCGGTCTGGGTGGGCCGGCGCAGGCCCGGCCGGGCACACCACCGCCCGACCTGGGACTCCTGCGCGAAGGACGGACACCGGCGGCGCTCACCGGCGGGGCGGCCCTGCGCCCGCGGTCCGCGACAGCGGCGCTGACCGACGGGCAGTACGTCGTGCGGCTGCGTGAGGCGCCCGTCACCTCGTACGGCGGAGGGGTCGACGGTCTTGCGGCGACCAGGCCGGCGGCCGGGCAGGAGCTCGAACCGCACTCCGCGGCGGCCGAGAAGTATCGCAAGCACCTCGGCGCCGCCCAGCAGGACGTGCTCGCCGACGTGGGCGCCCGGGCTCGGCTGACGTACACGACAGCCTTCAACGGCTTCACGGCGAACCTCACCGCGGCCCAGGCCACGTCGCTCGCCAAGGACCCACGGGTGGCGGCGGTGAGCAAGGCGCAGGTCGTGAAGGCCGACGCCGCGACGCCCGGCACCGGATCCGCCGCCACCCCGGCCGGCTCGGGCGGGAAGGGCAAGCCCGCTCCCGGCAAGGGCTCCGGGATCGTCGTCGGGGTGATCGACACGGGGATCTGGCCGGAGAGCGCGTCCTTCGCGGCCACGATGCCGGCGCCGAAGGGATGGCACGGCACCTGCCAGACCGGTGACGGCTTCCCGGCGTCCGCGTGCAACGGCAAGATCCTGGGAGCGCGGTACTTCGCTGATGGCTGGCTCGCGATGGCGGGCTCGCTGCCGGACGGCGAGGTGCTCTCCGCGCGCGACATGCAGGGCCACGGCACCCACACCGCGTCCACCGCGGCCGGGCTGCCCGTCGAGCACGCGATGGTGCTCGGGCGCGACCTCGGCAAGATCTCCGGGGTGGCGCCGGACGCGCAGATCGCCGTCTACAAGGCACTGTGGGGCGGCTCCGGCAGCGACGCCGACATCATCGCCGCGATCGACGCCGCGGTGGCCGACGGTGTCGACGTCATCAACTACTCCATCGGCAACGCGATGGGCGACTACCAGGCGAACAGCCCGATCGGCAACGCGTTCCTCAACGCCTACCTCGCCGGGGTCTTCGTCGCGGCCTCGGCAGGCAACGACGGCATGTCCGGCATGATCAGCAACGCCGAGCCGTGGGTGACCACCGTCGGCGCGGCGGTCGAGCGCGCCAACGAGGCGACCGTACGCCTCGGCGACGGCACGAAGATCGTCGGCACCTCGATGGACGTGCTGCCCGCGCGCGGCCGGACCCCGATCGTCTTCGCCGACCGGGCCGGCTCGGTCGAGGCGGGCGCCCAGTTCTGCTTCGGCGGCAGCCTCGATCGCGCCAAGGTCGCCGGCAAGATCGTGGCCTGCGACTTCGACAACTCCACCGAGGCCGTCGAGGAGGTCCGGGCCAAGGGCGGCGTCGGCGTCGTGCTCTTCCAGACGGCCGGAAACGCGCGCCTCAACATCATCTACGACTTCCCCACCGTCTACCTGTGGAGCGCCGAGCAGGCCGGGCAGATCTTCAACTACCTGTGGGCGCACCGCGACGACGGCACCGCGGCGCTGGTGACCGGCGGCGACGGGTCCAGCCTCGCGGGCGTGCCGAGCGTGGCCGGCCTCTCCTCGTACGGGCCGGACCAGGTGCACACCGGGCTCCAGAAGCCGGATCTCGTGGCGGACGGCGTCGACGTGGTCGCCGCGGTGTCACCGATGGCCGGCGGGCGGCTCTTCGACGCGTACTCGGGCACCTCGATGGCGGCGCCGCACGTGGCCGGCATGGCCGCCCTGCTGCGCGCACGTCACCCGGGCTGGTCGCCGGGCGCTGTCGCCTCGGCCCTGCGGACGACGGCGGCCGACACCAAGGGCACCAGCAGCCCGCTGCGGCAGGGCTCGGGCCTGCCGGCGGTCGCCCGGGCCGGCGATCCCGGCCTGGTGGTCGAGCCCTCCGCGGCGTCGCTGACCGCCTTTGCCACGGCCGCCGCGCCGGACGGCAAGGAGCTCAACCTGCCGTCGATCGCGCTGCGGGAGTACGACGGCCTGCACCCCGTGGTCGTGACGCGGCGCCTCACCAACGTCGGCACGCGCACCGAGACCTACCGAGCGCGGGTCGAGGGGCTGTCCGGCATGGACGTCGACATCAGCCCCAAGACGTTCACGGTACGGCCGGGCGCGACGGCGACCGTGACGATCAAGCTCGCCCGCGGCAGCGCGACGTGGGACCGCTACACGACCGGGTCGCTGGTCTTCGCCAGCGCCGCCCACCGCGTGCGGTTCACCGTCGCGGTCCGCCCGTGGGGCTTCACCCCGCGGCCGTACGACGACACGGGCCTTGAGTTCGGCCGGGTCGGCGGCTTCGGGCAGGGCTACCTCGAGCCGGGCTTCACCGGCCCGCTCGCCGGCCGTACCACCGGATACACCCCGGTGACCTGGACGGACAAGCAGCTCAGCACCACCGTCAGCGGCGGCTCCTTCGCGCCGGGCGGCGTCGGCACCCAGGGCACGAAGATCGTGGTGCCGCGTGGGACGGCGGGCCTCATCGTCCAGACCGCCTCGGACGACCCCAACAAGAACCTCGACCTGTACCTCTACAAGGACGGCAAGCTGGTCGAGCGGAGCTGGGCGTTCTGGCACAGCAACGAGCGGGTCGTACGGTTCTTCCCGCCGCCGGGTGTCTACACGGCGTACGTGCACGCCCAGTCGACCGACACGGCCGACATCTCGTACCGGCTCGGGGTGACCGTGGTGCCCGCCAACGGCGACAAGCGCAACGCCACCCTCAGCACTCCGCCGGAAGTGACGCGGGGCGGCTCGGGCCAGGTCACGCTGACGCCGGTCGGCCCGCAGCCGGACGTGGAGCAGTGGGCCTACACCGAGTTCCGCACCGGCCGCACGGTCGTGCCGGGGCTGCTGATCAGCTCGCGGTGACGCACCGGGGAGCGGGGCCTCACCGGGTCTCGCTCCCCGGCCGTCAGGCGAGGGTCACGACGTCGATGTCCGAGGCGAGCGGGCCGAGGAAGACCAGGTACGGCGCTCCCGAGCCGGTCGTGCTCAGAGCGGTCGTCACGGTCGCGTACGTCTGGAAGTTGCCGGTGCCCGTCAGGGTGACCCGGGCCAGCCGCGGGCCGGTGGCCGACCCGGCGTGGATCTCGATGTCGGTGGAGCCGTCGCCCGCGGCGTACCGCAGGCTGACCTTGCGCACGCCGGCCAGGGAACGGTTGGCGTAGCCGACCCAGTCGCCGTTGTCGGTCTTGCCGACCACGCGGCCGCCGCTCGCCTCGGTGGGAAACGAGTCCTCGGTGCCGTGGTTGTCGGTGTAGGACTCGGCCTCGAAGGTCACGGAGACGGCAGTGGGCTTCGGTGCCGCGCTCGTGGCCGTCTTGACCGCCGACGGGGTAGCGGTGGGCGCCGCGGCTTGGGGCGATCGAGACGGCTGCGGGGTGGTCTGCCGGCTGGAGGTGGGCTTGGCGGAGGCCGGGAGCGAGGCCGCGACCGAGCGGGGAGCCGACAGGGACGGCGCGGGGGCCGGTGTCCCGGGCGTGGCGCGGGGCGCATCCGAGCTGGGCGCCGGCAGCACGACCGCCGCCGGCGGAGCTTGATCGGAGCGCGTCGCGGCGATCGCCGCGGCGGCGATCGCCACGGCCATCACCGGCAGCGCCACGAGGACGCCGATCCGCCGTCGGCGCGGGCGAGCCGTGGGCGCCCGCGTGTCGACCGGTTCCGACAGGACGTATCGCAGGAGCTCGGCCGCCTCGTCGGCGTCGGCGCGGGCGGCCGGGTCCTTCTCCAGCAACGCCTCCAGCACCGGCTCCAGGATCCCCGCCCGCTCCGGAACCGCCGGCGGCTCCACCATCAGGGCGGCCAGCGTCGTCATGGGCGACACGCGCTGATACGGCGGCTTCCCCTCGACCGCGGCGAACAGCGTCGCGCCCAGCGACCAGAGGTCGGACTTCGCCGACGCGGGCTCGTCGTGCGCCCGTTCCGGCGCCAGGTAGGAGGGCGACCCGAGCATCACCCCGGTCCGGGTCATCGCGGCGTCGCCGGCCGCCGTCGCGAGGCCGAAGTCGGTCAGCACGACGCGGCCGTTCCCGCCGACCAGGATGTTGGCCGGCTTCACGTCGCGGTGCAGGATCCCGGCCCGGTGTGCGGCCTGGAGCGCGCTCAGCACGTCGAGGCCGATCCGGGCCGCGCGCGCCGGCTCCAGCGGCCCGTCCTCGTGGACCACGTCGAAGAGCGACCGCGCCCGGATCAGCTCCATCACGATCCAGGGGGTGCCCTCGTGCTCCACGACGTCGAAGATGCGCACCACGCCGGGGTGGCTGATCTGGGCGATGGCGCGCGCCTCCCGGATCGCACGCTCGCGCAGGTCGCCGAGCTCGTCGGTGGTCAGCCCGTCGGGCGCGATCTCCTTGAGCGCGACGTCGCGGCCGAGCAGTTCGTCGCGCGCCTCCCAGACCCGTCCCATGCCGCCCTGCCCGAGCGGGCGGCGGAGCCGGTACCGGCCGGCCAGGATGCTGATCGGCGGCCGGGTGGAGGCGGGATCGCTGCTGCGGCTCATGGCTTCTTTCTCGGATCGCCCCGCGGACAGCACGATCACCCCGCGGACCGGCGGGGCTTCGCGGACCGTCACCCTGACAACGGATCGACGGCCGTCCGGTTCAAGCCCCGGCCCAGGGTGACGAGCGCGGCTCCGCGGTCAGGCGCGGGCGGCGAGGGCCGCGTGGCGGCCGTCGCGCCAGATGAGCCCGGCCTCGGCGAAGCCGGCCTCGCGGGTCGCGGCGACGTGCCACGCGACCGAGCCCGCGAAGTTGGCGGGCGCGCGGTCGCGGAAGACCTCGGCGCGCGCCTCCATCAGGCCGCCGAACTCGTGGGCCTCGGCCAGATCGCTCCACCACTGCACCCAGGCCAGCTCGGCCGCCGCCTCGCCGGGCGCCGGGTCCATCGCGCCCATCACCGACGGCAGGCCGTCGTCCGGCATCAGGTCGGCGACGACGAGCAGGCCGCCGGGCGCGAGCGCGTCGCGGCACTCGCGGTAGAGCCGCCGGATGCCGGACGGCGGCAGGTAGTGCACGGTCATCACCGAGGTGATCAGGTCGTGCCCGCGGCCCGCGCAGTGCGCCCACGAGCCCGAGCCCAGGTCGGCGTCGATCACCGCCACGGTGTCGGGCACGCCGGCGCGGGCCAGGGTGAGCAGCACGGGGTCGAGGTCGACCATCGCGACACGGCAGGACGGCCAGCGGGCCGCCATGCGCTCGGCGAGGACGCCGGGGCCGCCGCCCAGGTCGAGGCAGCGGGCCGGGGCGCCGCCGTGGACGGCCTCGACCGTGGTGGCGATCGCGGACTCGAGGCCGGCCATGCCGGGCACGAAGCCGGTCATCACCTCGTCCCACGTGCTGCGCCAGCGATCGGAGTCGAGCGCGGTCGACGGCATGGGCCCATCCTCGCAAGCTGTACGGAAACGACAACCATTTCTAACAGACCGGGTGTCGTTTCCGCTCGCGCATCACCGATCGAGTGCCGCCAGCGCGTCGAGAAGGCGGTCCACCTCCTCGACCGTGCTGTACGCGTGCAGGCTCACCCGTACCGAGGACGCCTTCTCGCCCTGGTCACCCTGGCAGTGGCCGTCAGCGCGGACCAGCAACCCGTCGCTCTCGAGGATGAAGCCGAGATCGTTCGAGGAGATCTCGCGGTGCCGGAACGTCACGATGCCCTGCCGGCGCTGCACCGCCGAGCCCGCCGAGAGGCTGCTCTGACAGCCGAGGACCGCGTAGCTGTCGAGCCGGTCGAGCCCGTCGGTGAGGCGCGCGCCGAGCGCCCGGCTCCAGCGGGAGATCCGGTCGAGGCCGGTCCGATCCAGCCAGTCCATGGCGGCGCTCAGGCTCACGATGCCGCTGGTGTTCGGCGAGCCGTGCCAGCCGCCCGGCTCGAACGCGGGCCCGCGCCGGTTGGCCGCCCAGATCGCGCCGACCCCGGGCAGGGCCATGGCCTTGTGCCCCGAGAAGACCACGAAGTCGACGTCGAGCGCGGCCACCGACAGCGGCAGGTGACCGAAGCCCTGCGCGGCGTCCAGGCAGATGGGCACCTCGGGCCCGGCCGCGGCACGCAGCCGGTGCACGTTCATGTCGTTGCCGTAGACGTGGTGCACGTGGGTGGCCGCGATCAGCCGGGTGCGCGGGCCGATCATCGCGCGGAGCCGGTCCGTGTCGTAGTCGTGCGCTTCGTCGTACGGCATGGCCCGGACCCGGACCCGGGCCCGTCGTGCCGCCTCGACCCAGGGCTCGATGTTGGCGCTGTGGTCGGCGAACGGCACGATGATCTCGTCGCCGTCGCGCAGCTGCGGCGCGAGCCAGTCCAGGGCCACCGCGCGCAGCCCGTCGGTCGTACCGCCGACGAAGTGCACCCCCGAGCGGGCCGACGCGTCGCCCAGAAAGGACCGCAGCTGATCGCGGGTCCGGTCGATCAGCGCCGTCGTCCGGTTGGCCCACGGGTAGGTACCACGGGCCGCGTTCGCGTTGCCCGTGGTCAGATAGTCCATCACCGCGTCGAGGACGGCCTGCGGCTTCTGCGACGTGGCCGCGCTGTCCAGATAGGCGACGCCGGGATGGGCCACGATCTGGGGAAACTGGGCCCGCACCCCGGCCTGCCAGGGCAACAGCTCGCGGATGGTGTCCGTATGCTCGCCGACGCCGATCATCAGGCACGCACCAGCTCGGCGCCGGCGTCGCGCCACGCGATGATGCCACCGGCCAGCGACCGCACCGACGGGTGTCCCATCCGGTGCAGCAGCGCGGCGTAGCGGGCCGACTTCTCGCCGACCGGGCAGACGAGCAGGACCTGCTGCGTACGGCTGAACGGCAGTCCACCGTGGAGCAGCTCGTCGAAGATCTCGTCGACGATGTTGATCGAGCCGGCGATGTGCTTGGCCTGATAGGCGTACGGGCTGCGCAGGTCGACCACGAGGCCCGGCCAGTCGCGGGCCTCCTCGACACCGATCGTCGGCGCGTCCCTGACCTCGGCGTCGGAGAGCGCTCGGTGATCGTTGTTGCGCGCGGGCCGGCCGAACAGCTCGGGCCGCCTCTCCCGCAGGTAGCTGAGGTAGCTCTCCATCCGGTCGCAGACGATGAAGACCGCGGTGCGGCGCTCGGTGAGCGACGCGTCCAGCTCGCGCAGATGGCGCACGGCTCCCTGATAGGCGCCGCCGCCGGTCGGTCCCGCCGGGGTGCCGCAGCGGCGGATCAGCGTGAGCATGCCGTCGATCGCCTCGTCCGTGCCGATCGTCTCGACGGTGTCGTAGACGCCCGGGTCGAACAGGCCCACCTCGTGCACCTCGTCGATCGTCCGGATGCCGGGTATGAAGTCGCTCTTGCGCGCGACCAGGCCGATCACCCGGACGTCCGGGTCGTGCTGGCGCAGCGCCCGCGCCACGCCGGTGGACGACCCGGCCGTGCCGACGCAGGCGATGAAGTAGTCGGGCGCGCGGCCGTCCAGGTCCTTGACGATCTCGGGGCCGGTGCCGCTGAGGTGCGCCTCGACGTTGTTCTCGTTGAAGTACTGGTCGGTGTGCACATATCCGCTGCCGTTCGCGGCGAGCGCCTGGTGCATGCGGGTGAGCGGGTCCTCCGTGTCGGTCGGGTCGAGGCACTCGGCCTGGCCGGGCAGCTCCTCGATCTCGGCGCCGAGCAGCAGCAGGAGGTCCTTGACCTCGGGCACCTTCATGCGGTTGGTGACGCTCTTGAACGGCAGGCCGTGCATGCCGGCGAGCATCGCGAGGGCCTTGGCCGTGTTGCCGCTGGAGAGCTCGACCACGGTGTCGCCCCGCTCGGTGGCGCCGGGCAAAAGCGGGCGCAGCATCGCCAGCGCGGCCCGGTCCTTCAGGGAGCCGAACGGGTTGAGCAGCTCCATCTTGGCGTACAGGTCGATGTTGCGCAGACCGTGGACGGCCGGATCGATGCGCACCAGCGGGGTGTTGCCGATCGCCTCGGTCATGTCGTCGAATCTCATGATTCCTCCGCGCGCGGGTGGACGGGCCAGTACTGCTCGTCGAGGCACCAGCGCCAGACCCCGCCGTCGCGGTAGACCGCCACCTTGCGGCCGATCGGCTGAAGCAGTGCCTGGGTGGCGCTGAAGTCCATGAAGTAGCCGGCGGTGTTCACGAAGGCCAGCAGGTCGCCGGGCTCGGGCCGGCGCGGCAGGAACACCTTGCGGCGGGTGATCAGGTCGGCTTCCAGGCAGAGGTTGCCCAGCAGATACACCCCGGCCGGATCGTCCGATCTGCTCTCACGTGAGATCAACACTGGGTCCATGAGGACGCCGTGCTCCTCCAGGCTCACGTCACGGGCGTTGCAATCGAGCCGTACGAGCTCGCCGCGCACCTCGAGCACCCGGGTCAGCACCAGGCCGCACTGGTCGAGCAGCGCCCGGCCCGGCTCGATGTCCAGGTCGTACATGGTGTCGAGCAGCAGCGACCCGAGCGGCCGGCGCAGGCCGGGCGCGTCGGCGCCGAGGAGCTGATCGAGATATCCGGCGCCGGAGACGGGCCGGTGCGCGGGATAGAGGCCGAGCACCCCGCGCAGCGTGCCGGCGTCGTTGCGCAGGCCGTAGCCGTGCCCGTTCCAGGTCATCGGCTCACGCTTGCCGAGCACGGCTTGGGCCAGCTCGGACGTGTACCGCTCCCACTCGGCGCCGTCGGCCAGGTAGTTGACGCCGAACCCGCCGCCGATGTCGACCGAGCGCACCGGCAGCCCGCGCGCCTGGCATTCCTCGAGCGCGGCCAGGCAGCCCTCCAGCGCGACCGCCTTCTCGGGCCATCCGATCGTGTCGAGGTGGTACGCGACGCCGACCAGCTCGAGCTCCTCCCGGTGCTTCTCGAGCAGGTCGAGCACCTCCGCGAGAGCCCGCGAAGGCACACCGAAGCGGCTGCGCCGGCTGATCACCTGGACGCCCTGTGACGCGAAGCCGGAGAGCCGCACCATCACCCGCACGCGGGGAAGGCCGTGCGCCGCGACCAGGTCGGCCAGGTCGGTGAGCTCGCCGGGCGAGTCGGCGTTGACGATCACGCCGGTGCGGGCGGCGAGCCAGAGGAACTCCCTGTTCTTGGGGCCGGTGGCCATGATCCGATCGGGGGTGAACCCGGCGCCGAGCGCGTGCTGCAATTCGGCGAGCGAGGCGACGTCGGCGCCGGCCTCGGTGGCGGCGAGCCGGCGCAGCAGCGCGGCCGACCTGTTGGCCTTGTGCGCGAAGTAGATGCGCCCGCGCAGCCGATGGCGGCGATATGACTCGCGAAAAGCCTCGACATTTGCTTCGAGCAGATCGGGAAGAACGATGTTGAGCGGCGATCCGAGGCCGTTTATCAGCTGTGTGAGCAGGGCCGGATCGTCGAGAACCGAACGGAGTGCTGGTGCTGTCCGAGGGGTCAGATGGAGGGGTTTCAGATCGGGCACAATGGCGACCTCCCGCCTGGCGGTTTTCCCAACCTAACCCATGATCGGAAGTCTTTCCACACCCGCAGTGATGAGTCAATCACTCATTCTCGCTTGCGCATGAATAAAATTGATTTGTCAATCCCTCTGTCGTTGATTGCGCAGCGCGTATCAGCAATTGTGCATGTTTTCGGCGGCTAATCTTGCGCGGTGACCGGCCGACACGCGCACTCGCACTCGCCTCTTCCCGCCGCCTCGCGGCGCACCCGGCGGATCGTCGCCGCCGTCCTGATCCCCGCGGCGGTGATCACGCTGGTCGCGATGATCGTGCTGTGGCCGGCCCGCACCAAGGTCGCCTCCGGGCAGAACGACCGCGTCGAGGGCACGGTCACGGCGATCAACGGCCAGGCGGCGGCGGTGCGCCTCGACGACGGCACCGAGGTCACAGTGGACGTCCCGAGCGGCCCTGGAGCCGTCACCGTGCGCGCCGGCGACGAGGTGATCCTGCTGCACACGCCCGGCGCGGTGCCCGGCGGCTCCGACTACGCGATCGTCGACCACCAGCGCGGCCGCCCGATGACCTGGCTGCTGGCCCTCACCGTCGCGGCGATCCTGGCCTTCGGCCGATGGCGCGGGCTCACCTCGCTCGCCGGCCTGGCCATCAGCTTCGCCGTCCTGCTGCTCTTCATCATCCCGGCGATCCTCGACGGCGCACCGCCGCTGCTCGCCGCGGTGGTCGGCTCCTCCGCGATCATGTTCGCCGCCCTGTACCTGACCCACGGCGTCAACGTGCACACCTCGGTCGCCGTCGCGGGCACGCTGGCCAGCCTGATCCTGACCGGCCTGCTGGGTGCCGGCTTCACCGCGGCCATGCACCTCACCGGCGTCGCCACCGACGACGACGCGTTCCTCTCGGCCACCCTGGGCGGCATCGACATGCGCGGCCTCTTGCTCGCCGGCATCGTGATCGGTGCCCTCGGCGTCCTCGACGACGTCACCGTCACCCAGGCCGTCACGGTCGCCGAGATGTCCGCCCGCGCTGCCGCGCCCGCCGGCGCTCCCGCGCCCGCCCGTGGCCCCGCGCCCACCGGCGCTCCCACGTCCGCCCGTGGCCCCGCGCCCGCCGAAGCTCCCGCGCCCGCCCGCGGCCCCGAGCCCGCCCGTGGCCCCGCGCCCGCCCCGCCGCACGCCGGCGAGACAGAACGTTCGTTCTCCCCTGCGCTCCCGCACCCGCACCCGCAGCCGCCTCCGCAACTGCCACCGCACCCAAACTTGAGCGAGACAGAACGTTCGTTCTCTCCCATCCCTCCGCCTCCACCGCCGCCTCCGCTCACGCACCCGCATCCGCATCCGCATCCGCATCCGCACCCAA
>NZ_BOMI01000076.1 GCF_016862115.1 Paractinoplanes deccanensis | reverse complement strand
GGACGGGTTGCGGCCGTCCGGCGAGACAGAACGTTCGTTCTCTCGGGGCACGCGGCGCTCTGGGGAGACAGAACGTTCGTTCTCTCGGGGCACGCGGCGCTCTGGAGAGACAGAACGTTCGTTCTCTCGGGGCACGCGGCGTTCCGGCGAGACAGAACGTTCGTTCTCGCCGCCGTCGCGGTGGCAGCTCTACCGCGCGGCGATCCGGATCGGGCGGGCGCACGTCGGGTCGGCGGTCAACACGATCGTGCTGGCCTACGCGGGCGCCTCGCTGCCGCTGCTGTTGTTGATCGCCACCGGCACGCAGCCGATCGGCGACCTGCTCACCGGTGAGCTGCTCGCCCAGGAGATCCTGCGCAGCGCCGTCGGCACGATCGGCCTGGTCGCCTCGGTGCCGATCACCACGCTGCTCGCCGTCCTGGTGGCCGACCGTGGCCATCGCTTCACTTAAATGTCTCGTTGGCGGTGCAGGCTGGCCACCATGTGGCTCACTAACCTTGTGGTGGCCGGCACCCTGGTCGGCGGCATGCCGGTGGCGGCGCACCATCCTCAGCAGCAGTTCGACTTGCAAGCGCACCGCGGCGGCCTCGGCCTGCGCGTGGAGAACACCCTCGCGTCCTTCGGCAACGCGCTTCAGCTGGGCGTCAGCACCCTCGAGCTGGACGTGCAGATCACCGAGGACGGCCAGGCGGTCGTCACGCACGACCGGCGGGTCACCGGCACCAAGTGCACGGACACCGCCCCGGCCGTCGCGAACGACCCCGAGTTTCCGTACGTCGGCAAATATGTCAACACGCTCACCCTCGCCCAGGTGCGCACCCTCGACTGCGGTTCCAAGACGCTCGCCGACAAGCCGGGCCAGCTGGCCGTGCCGGGTGCCCGGATGCCGCTGCTGCGCGAGGTCTTCGCGCTGGTCAAGCGCTACCGCGCCGACGGCGTCAAGCTGAACGTCGAGACGAAGGTCGAGGCGGGCGCGCCCACCGAGACGGCGCCGCGTGAGCAGTTCGTGCAGGTCACCGCCGCGGAGGTCCGCCGCGCCGGGCTGCTGCGGCAGGTGACCATCCAGAGTTTCGACTGGGGCGCGCTGATGCGCATGCGCCAGGTCGAGCCGCGGCTGCCGGTGATCGCGCTGACCAACTACGACTTCCTCCAGACGGGGCAGCCGGGCAAGTCGCCGTGGCTGGGCGGCATCGACATCGACGACTTCGGCGGCGACCCGATCCGGGCGGTCCGCGGCTTCGGCGCGAGCGCGTTCTCGCCGGTGCACGGTTTCCCGCAGAACGGCACGGTCGGCGATCCCGCGTACCGCCCGTATGTCACGCGGGAGATGGTGCGGCACGCGCACGCGTACGGCCTGAAGGTCATCCCCTGGACGGTGGACGACGTGCCCACCATGAACAAGCTGATCGACGACGGGGTGGACGGGCTGATCACCGACTATCCCGACCGTCTCCGCACGGTCCTCGCCCAGCGGGGCTTCCAGCTGCCCAAGGGGTACGCGTCGCCGTTCGACGTCCAGGCGCACCGGGGCGGCCGCGCCACGCACCCGGAGAACACGCTGCCCGCCTTCGCGCATTCGCTGGCGAACCCGGCGATCTCGACGCTGGAGCTAGACACCGGGGTGAGCCAGGACGGCGTGCTCGTGGTGCTGCACGACCGGACGATCAACGGCTCGCACTGCGCGGACACCGCGCCGGCGTTCCCGAACGACCCGGAGTTCCCGTACGTGGGCAAGCTCGTGCACGATCTCACGCTGGCCCAGCTCAAGACGATCGACTGCGGCTCGAAGGCCGGCCCCGGCCAGGTGGCGGTGCCCGGCGCCCGGATCCCGACCCTCGGCGAGGTCTTCGCCCTGGTCAAGCGCAGTGGCCGCGGTGACGTCCGGATGAACATCGAGACGAAGATCAGCCCGCTGGTGAACGACACGGCGCCCTATCCCGTCTTCACCCGCAAGCTGGTGCGCGAGATCCAGGCCGCCGGCCTCGTCAAGCGGGTGACCGTCCAGTCGTTCGACTGGCGCACCATCCGCTACGCCCGCGCGCTCGATCCGCGGATCGAGACGGTCGCCCTGGTCTGGCAGTACGGCCGGGCCGAGTGCGCCTCGCTCGCCGACGAGTGCTCGCTGCGGGCGGTCTACGACAACCCCAAGGTCAAGAGCCCGTGGACCGCCGGGCTGGACTGGTGGCGCCACCGCGACCTGGGCGCGCTGACGAAGGCCGCGGGCGCCTCGACGGTCTCGGCGAACTGGCAGGTGCACGACCCCGAGCAGGTCGCCTCGGCGAACGACGACTGGTATCTGCGGACCGACCCGGCCTACTTCCACGGGCCCACCGTGCCGGTTCTGCAGCGCCGGTACGACCTGAAGGTGGTCCCGTACACCGTGAACGACCCGGCGGTGATGCAGCGGGTGATCGACCTCGGCGTGGACGGCATCATCAGCGACGACCCGGAATCGCTGATCAAGGTGGCGGTCCGCAACGGCCTGCGCTGAGATCGGGGTATGCAGAAGCGAATTCTCGGGAGCAGCGGCCTGGAGGTCTCGGCGATCGGATTCGGCGCGATGGGGATGAGCCGTGGCTACGGCCCGTCCCCGGACCGCCCGGAGATGATCGCCCTGCTCCGGCAGGCGGTGGAGCGCGGCGTCACCCTCTTCGACACGGCCGAGGTCTACGGGCCGTTCGTCAACGAGGAGCTGGTCGGCGAGGCGCTGGAGCCGTTCCGCGGTGAGGTGGTGATCGCCACCAAGTTCGGCTTCGCGATCGGCGCCGAGGGCGTGGACAGCCGGCCGGAGCACATCCGTGAGGTGGCCGACGCGTCGCTGCGCCGGCTCCGGGTCGACGCGATCGACCTGTTCTACCAGCACCGCGTCGACCCGGCCGTGCCGATCGAGGAGGTGGCCGGCGCGGTCGGCGAGCTGATCCGGGCGGGCAAGGTCCGGCACTTCGGCATGTCCGAGGCCTCCGCCGCGACCATTCGCCGGGCCCACGCCGTCCAGCCGGTCACCGCGCTGCAGAGCGAATACTCGCTCTGGTGGCGCCGGCCGGAGACCGAGGTGTTCCCGACCCTGGCGGAGCTCGGCATCGGCTTCGTGCCGTTCAGCCCGCTCGGCCGCGGCTTCCTGACCGGCACGATCGACGCCTCGACCTCGTTCGACGATGCGGACATGCGGCGGTCCCTGCCGCGTTTCTCCGCCGAGGCGCGCGAGGCCAATCAGGCGCTGATCGAGCGGCTCAACGAGGTGGCCGCCGGCAAGGGGGCGACGCCGGCCCAGATCGCGCTCGCCTGGCTGCTCGCGCAGCGGCCGTGGATCGTCCCGATCCCGGGCACCCGGCGGCTGGAGCGGCTCGACGAGAACCTCGGCGCCGCCGCGGTCTCGCTCACCGCCGAGGACCTGGCCGCTCTGGAGGAGGCGCTGGCGAAGGTGGCGGTACAGGGCGATCGCTACACCGAGAGCATGGAGCGGATGACCAACCTCTGAACACATCCGCATCTTGCCATTAGACGATAATATTTGAAAACGATTACCGTTTCCCAGCGTGAAAGCGCTAGGAATTCTGGCCGTCTCGGCGGCCCTGATCACGCTCGCCGGCTGCGGCTCCGACGACGGAGCCGCGGCCGCGCCCGAGGACGCCGCCCTCTCGGTGGTCGCCACGACGCCCGAGGTCGCCGACTTCGTCCGCAACATCGGCGGTGACAAGGTCGCCGTCACCCAGATCATCAAGCCCAACGTGGACCCGCACGACTACGAGCCGACCCCCGCCGACATCAAGGCGATCGGCGAGGCCAAGGTCGTCGTCAAGAACGGCGTGGGCCTCGAGGCGTGGCTCGACCAGACCATCACCTCGGCCGGCTTCAAGGGCACCGTCGTCGACTCCAGCCAGGGCGTGACGCTGCGCGAGGGCGGCCACGAGCACGGCGAGGAGGAGGGCGGGCAGGAGCACGCCGAGGGCGAGGCCGAGGGCGAGGACCACGACCCGCACATCTGGCACGACCCGCGCAACGCCAAGATCATGGTCACGAACATCGAGAAGGCGCTCGCGGCGGCCGACCCCGGCGACGCCACGACGTACGCGAAGAACCTCACCGACTACTCGGCGAAGCTCGACAAGCTGGACGCCGACAACGTCGCCGCGTTCGCCAAGCTGCCCGCCGCCGACCGCAAGCTGGTCACCAACCACGACGCGTTCGGCTACTACGTGGCGCGCTACGACCTCGAGTTCGTCGGCTCGGTGATCCCCAGCCTGGACACGTCGGCCGAGCTCTCGGCGCAGCAGCTCACCGACCTGGTCAACAAGATCAAGGCGACCGGCACCAAGGCGATCTTCACGGAGAGCTCGCTCCCGCCGAAGACCGCCGAGTCCATCGCCCAGCAGGCCGGCGTCAAGGTGATCGGCGGCGAGGACGCCCTCTACGGCGACAGCCTCGGCGAGCAGGGCACGCCCACGGGCACGTACCTCGGCGCCGAGGAGCACAACACCAAGGTCATCGTGGACGCGCTGGCCGGCTGAGATGGTCCTCCGGTTCACCGACGCGAGCGTCGGCTATCGCGGCGCCCCGGTTCTCACCCAGGTGAACCTGGAGCTGCCGGCCGGGCGCTGCCTGGCCCTCGCCGGCCCGAACGGCGCCGGCAAGTCCACCCTGATCAAGGCGGTGCTCGGGCTCTCCGAGGTGCTCGGCGGCACCGCCGAGGTCTTCGGCAGATCCCCGGCCCGGGCCCGCGACCTGTGCGGCTACGTGCCCCAGGTCGGCGACCTCGATCCCGACTTCCCGGTCACCGCCGCGCAGGTGGTGCTGATGGGCCGCTATCGCCGGATCGGCTGGTGGCGGCCCACGCGCTCGGCCGATCGGCGCGCCGCCAAGCAGGCACTGGACCGGGTGGGTCTCGCCGATGCCGCCGGGCGCCGCTTCGGGCTGCTCTCGGGCGGCCAGCGGCAGCGGGTGCTGCTCGCCCGCGCGCTGGCCGCCGAACCCCGGCTGCTGCTACTCGACGAGCCGTTCAACGGGGTGGACGTGGTCAGCCAGGAGGCGATCCTCGCGGTGCTGCGGGAGCTGACCTCGGCCGGTACGGCGTTGCTGCTCAGCACCCACGACCTGGCGCTCGCCCGGGACGTCGCCGACCTGGTGTGCCTGGTCAACGGGCGGCAGTGGGCGTTCGGGCCGCCCGGCGAGGTGCTCACCGCGTCCGGGCTGCGCGACGCGTACGGCGGGCGGACGATCGACCTCGCCGACGGCCGCACGGTGCTGGTGGAGCCGTGATCTTCACAGTGCCCTTCATGGCCCGGGCGCTGGCCGAGATGGCGCTGCTCGCGCTGATCTGCGGCCCGGTCGGGGTCTTCGTCTTCGTCCGGCGGCTCTCCTTCGTGTCGGATGCGCTGACCCACACGGTCTTCCCCGGCGTGGTGATCGGCTTCCTGGCCGGCGGGGTCGAGGGCCTGGTCGTCGGCGCGCTCGTCGCCGGCCTGCTCACCGCGGTCGTGCTGACCCTGCTCACCCGGACCGGCGCGCTCTCCGACGACGCGTCCACGGCCGTGGTGCTCACCGCGATGTTCTCGATCGGCGTCGTGCTCGTGTCGCGGCGCTCGTCGTACACCGCGGATCTCGCGACGTTCCTCTTCGGACGGCTGCTCACCGTGACGCCGCGGCAGATCGCCGAGACGGCGGTGCTGGCCGCGGTGATCCTCGTGATGCTGGCGATCGCCGCCCGCCCGCTGCTGTTGCGCACCTTCGACCCCGCGGCCGCGGCCGCGGCGGGGTACCGGATCTTCTGGCTGGACCTGTGGCTCAACGTGATCGTCGCCCTGGTCGTGGTCGCGGCCGTGCGCGCGGTCGGCACTATCCTCGTCGTCGCCCTGCTGATCATCCCGGCCGCGGCGGCTCGCCTGATCACCGCCCGGCTCGCCGCCATGGCCGCGATCGGCACCGTCCTGATCCTCGCAGCCGGTTACGGCGGCCTGTGGATCAGCTGGACCGCCTCGGTCGACCACGGCATCGCGCTCACCTCGGCCTCGGCGGTCGTGCTCCTGCTCGTCGTGGCGTACGTGGTGCTGCTTCCGCTTCGGTCCCGCCGCCCCTCCCGCCGGATCGACAGGAGGTCGCCGCATGAGCTGGTTCGATGACGCGCTGCACCGCGCGATCGCCGAGGTGATCCTGGCCGGCGCGCTCGCCGGGATGATCGGCGTGCAGGTCGTCGTGCGCCGCCTGTCGTTCTTCACGATGGCGCTGACCCACGCCACCTTCCCCGGCGTGGTCGCCGCCTCCCTGATCGGCGTGAACGTCTTCCTGGGCGGCATCGTCGCCGGCGCGGTGGTGGCGCTCGGCGTGGCCGCGCTGAGCCGCCGCCAGGGCCAGAACGCGGCGGCCGCGACGGGTGTCGTGCTGTCCGCGGGCTTCGCCCTCGGCGCCGGCCTGGTGGCCACCCAGAGCGGCTTCAGCCGCGACCTCTCCGCGCTGCTCGTCGGCTCGATCCTCACGGTCGGCACCCAGGACCTGATCATCACGGCCGCGATGCTGGTCGCCGTGGCGGCGCTGCTGGCCGTCTGCGCCCGCCCGCTGACCTTCGCCGGCTTCGACCCCGGCGGCGCCCGAGCCGCAGGTCTGTCCGTCGGCACGTGGGACGTCGTCCTGCTGCTGACCGTCGAGGCGGTCGTGGTGACCATCGTGCCCGCCGTCGGCACGATCCTCGCCGTGGCCCTGATCGTCGCCCCGGCCGCCGCGGCCCGCCTCTGGTCCACCCGCCTCCCGGTGATCACCGCCCTGGCCGTGGCCTTCGCCATCGCGAGCGGCCTGGGCGGCCTGTGGGCGTCCTATGTCTGGAATGTCGCCGCGGGGGCGAGCATCGCCCTCACCGCCACCCTGATCCTGGCGGCCTCGTCGGTCCTGGCCCGGCCGATCAGAAAAGCGGCAGTGGCGTGAGGAGCGAAAGTGGCATGAACGACGAGATCCTCGAACGGGCCGTGACCGTGCTGCGCGGCATGGCCTACGAACACCGCCTGCGCATCCTGGTCCTGCTCCGCGGCGGCGAGCTCACCCCCGGTGAGATCACCGCCGCGGTGCCCGCCGACCCCACCGCGGTCGCCCACCACCTGCGCTTCCTGCTCGACGCCCGCCTCATCCGCCGGCGCCGCCAGGGCCGCCAGGTGCACTACGCCCTCACCGGCGACGCCACCGCCCAACTGGTCACCGAGGTGCTGCGCTACTCCGGCGGCGACTAGGGAAGACCGGGTGCGGCAGGCCGGCCAGTGGCCCCGCACCCACCTGAGCCGCGATCCGGGCGGCTCCCGCGGGGACGAACGGCGTCAGCTCGTGCCCGAGGACCCGGCAGGCGTCGACCAGGACCGCGAGGGTCGCGTCGAGCCGCTCGCCGGCCGCGGTGTCGCCCGCCTGCTCGCGCCGGGCGAGCGCCCACGGCCGCTCGGTCTCGACGAGTCGGTTGGCGGCGGCGACGACCGTGCCGATCGCGCCGGTGGCGGCCCGGAAGTCGAACGCCTCCAGCGCCCGGTCGACGGTGGCGGGCAGCGCCGCGCACTGCTCGGCGAGCTCCCCGTCGTCGGCGGAGCCGGGGACCAGGCCCCCGCGGTACTTGTGCACCAGGGACAGGGTTCGGTTGACGAGGTTGCCCACACCGTTGGCGAGGTCCCGCTGGTAGCGGTCCAGCAGCCGCGCCTCGGTGAAGTCGGTGTCGCCGAGGCCCGCGACATCGCTCAGCAGCCACCAGCGCAGCGCGTCGGCGCCGTGCCGGGCGACGAGGTCGTAGGGGTCGACCGCGGCGCCGGCGCTCTTGGAGATCTTGGCGCCGTCCACGGTGAGGTATTCGTGCACGAAGACCGTGGTGGGCAGCGGCTGGCCGGTGGACAGCAGCAGGGCCAGCCAGTAGACGGCGTGGAAGCGCGCGATCCCCTTGCCGATGACGTGCACCCGTTCCGCCGCGTCGGCCCACCACGTCCGGTACGCGTCGCCGCCGCTGCCGTAGCCCAGGGCGGTGACGTAGTTGGCGAGGGCGTCCCACCAGACGTAGACGACCTGGTCCGGATCGTCGGGGACCGGGATGCCCCAGCCCACGGCCCGCGACGCCGGCCGCGAGACGCTGATGTCGGTCAGCCCGGCGCGGACGAACGCCAGCACCTCGTTGCGCCGGGCCGGCGGCTCGACCCGTACGCGTCCCGACTCGAGCGCGGCGAGCACGTCACCGGCGTAGCGCGTGAGCCGGAAGAACCAGTTGGTCTCGGTCACCCTCTCCGGGGCCACGCCGTGCTCGGGGCACAACCCGTCGAGCAGGTCCGCCACGGCGTAGAACTGCTCGCACCCGGAGCAGTAGAGACCGTCGTAGCCGCGCCGGTAGAAGTCGCCCCGGGCCGCGCTCTGCCGCCACAAGCGCTCGACGCCCGGCGCGTGGCGCGGGTCGCTGCTGGTGCGGATGAAGTCGTCGAAGGACAGGTCGAGCGCATCGGCGAGGCCGGCGAACCGGTCGGCGTTCTCCGCGACGAAGGTGTCGACCCGCGCACCGGCCGCGGCGGCGGCCGCCACGTTCTTGAGCGCGTTCTCGTCGGTGCCGGTCAGGAACCGCACCGGTCGACCACGCAGGCGCCGATGACGGGCGAGGGCATCCGCCTGCACCAGCTCCAGCGCGTGCCCGAGGTGAGGTGCGGCGTTCACGTACGGGATCGCCGTGGTGATGTAGACGCTCATGGTGGTCTCCGATCCGCCCCGGTCACAGGGGCGGATCGAGCCCGGCCAGCCCCCGCGAGCGGGGCTGGTGGTGGCGAGACTAGCGCACGCCGATGGGCCCCGGGTCGGGGCGCATCATGCGACGGGCGTGCTGCGACATGACGCCATGATGGCAGAGGCCGGCCGGGAGTCGCACGCGAAAAGCGGGCCCGGGGTGCCCGGGCCCGCAAGGGTCAGCTGCCGACCGGGCCGCCGTCGAGGCGCCAGGTCACGACCACGCCCGGCTTGGCGTAGTCGCCGTCGGGCCAGGTGGAGGCCGGCTTGTCGACGGTGGCCCCGCTGATCTCGCCGGGGTGCTGGACCGCGACGAAGACCGAGCGGTCGTCGCCGGTGATGAACGGGCCGCAGGTCTCGGCGCCGCGCGGGACGGTGAGGAACTGCTTCACCCGACCGCGGTCCGGGCCCTCGATCGGCGTGGCGAACAGGCCGTCGTTGCTGCCCAGCGCGTTGCCGTCGGTCGAGATCCAGAGGTTGCCCGCGCTGTCGAAGGCGACGTTGTCGGGGCAGGAGATCGGCGACACCTTCGTCTTGTCGTAGCCACCGAAGTAGGTGTCGGCCGCGGCCGGGTCGCCGCAGACGATCGGCAGCGACCACGTGAAGGTCAGGCCGGTGTGGTCGCCGTTGTCCTCGGTGATCTCGAAGATGTGGCCGTGCTTGTTGGTGTTGCGCGGGTTGGCCTCGTCCACGCCGGGGTTGGAGCCGACGCCCCGGTTGGTGTTGTTGGTCATCGCGGCGTAGATCTTGCCGGTCTTGAGGCTCGGCTGGACGTCCTCGGGACGGTCCATCTTGGTCGCGCCCACCTTGTCGCCCGCCAGGCGGGTGAAGGTGAGCACCTCGGCGGCGGTCATGCCCGGCACGTACGACGTGGTGCCGGAGACCAGCTTGATCCACTTGCCGGTGCCGTCGAACGCGCCGTCCGAGGGCAGCTTGCCCGAGCCGTCGATCTCGGCGGCCGGGCTGTCGCCCTTGACCTGGGCGACGTAGAGGGTGCCCGACTCCAGCAGGGTCAGGTTGTGCCGGCGGTCGTTCTTCTTGTACTTGCCCGCCGAGACGAACTTGTAGAGGTAGTCGAACCGCTCGTCGTCACCCATGTACGCGACGACGTGGCCGCTGCGGGCGACGATCACGTTGGCGCCCTCGTGCTTGAAACGGCCCATCGCCGTGTGCTTGCGCGGCGGCGCGTCGGGGTCGAACGGGTCGACCTCGACGATCCAGCCGAAGCGGTTCGCCTCGTTCGGGTGCTTGGCCAGGTCGAAGCGCTCCTGGGCCCGCTCCCACTTGCGCGAGCCGCTCGGGTAGCGCGCGGTGGTCGAGATGCCGTAGCGGTTGAGCTTGGCCTTGTCGGCCTCGGGGACCGCGTCGCCGCCGACGAAGTACTGGTTGAAGTTCTCCTCGCCGGAGAGCACGGTGCCCCACGGCGTGACGCCGCCGGCGCAGTTGTTGAGCGTGCCGATGACCGTGTAGCCCTTGGGGTCCGCGGCCGTGCGCAGCGCCGGGGTGCCGGCGGCCGGGCCGGTGAGGCGGAAGCGGGTCTCGAGCGCGGTGATGCGCCGGTTGTAGCGCAGCCGCTTGGAGCGGACCGGGGTCCACTGCCCGGAGCGGCCCACCCGCTCGATCTCGACCACGGAGAGGCCGTGCGCCGCCATCGCGACCTTGAGCTGTTCGACCGAGAGCGCGTCCAGGCTGGTGAAGCCCGGGAACATCAGCTCCTCGTTGGTGTACTCGTGGTTGACCACGAGCAGCGCGCGGTCGTCGCTGATCGGGATCACGCCGACGAAGTCGTTGTTGTAGCCGAACTGCAGCGACTGGGCCTTCGCCGTCTGGCGGCCCAGGCTGAACTCGGGCGCGCCGGGCACGACGGGGTCGCCCCAGCGGATGACCACCGAGGAGTCGTAGCCGTTGGGCACGATCAGGCTGTCGAGCTGGTTCGGCGGGATGGCCTTGAAGGTCAGCGGGCCCGCTTTTCCGCCCTTGAGAGCAACCGGGGCCGGCGCGGCGCTTGCCGGGGTCGCCGCGATGGCCGGGGTCGAGCTCAGGCCGAGCACCAGGGCGCCGGCGCCGCCGGCGGCGAGCAGCCCGCGGCGGCTCATCGCCGAGCTGACGACGTCGCCGAGGTACGGGTTGTCCGTCTCGTTGGGCACCGGGTGGTCGCAGGCGTTGCCGCACCGGTAGAGGCACGTCATCGCGTCCCGGCTCCCCCCGCTGTGTCCCAGCAGCGGTAACAGCCGACGGCGGATATCAGGCATCTCATCTCCTCGTTAGGTGAGCTGCCCGAAACCTAGGAGAGGGGGTTCACCCCGGACTACCGGTCCGGGGTGAACGCGGCGTAAACGTCTTAACTACCGATCGCTCCTCCGTCGAGGCGCCAGGTCACCACGACCGCCGGTTTGGCGAAGTCGCCGTCCGGCCACGTGGAGGCCGGGTTGTCGATCGTGGCCCCGGTGACCTCGCCGGGGTGCTGCACCGCCACGAAGACCGATCGGTCGTCGCCGGTGAGGAACGGGCCGCACGTCTCGGCGCCGGGCGGCACGGTCAGGAACTGCTTGAGGTGTCCGCGCGAGGGGCCCTCGATCGGCGTGGCGAACAGGCCGTCGTTGCTGCCCAGCGCGTTGCCGTCGGTGGCGATCCAGAGGTTGCCGGTGCGGTCGAAGGCGACGTTGTCGGGGCACGAGATCGGCGACACCTTCGACTTGTCGAACCCGGCGAAGTAGGTGGACGGGTCGTCCGGGTCGCCGCAGACGATCGGCAGCGACCAGGTGAAGGTGAGACCGGTGTGGTCCCCGCCGTCTTCGGTGATCTCCAGGATCTGGCCGTGCCGGTTGGCCGTGCGCGGGTTGGCCTCGTCGACGCCGGGATAGGTCCCCACACCCCGGTTGGTGTTGTTGGTGAGCGCGGCGTAGATCTTGCCGGTCTGCAAGCTCGGCTGGACGTCCTCGGGGCGGTCCATCTTGGTCGCCTCGACCGCGTCGCCGGCGAGCCGGGTGAACGTCAGCACCTCCGTGGCGGTCATGCCGGGCACGTACGACGTGGTGCCGGACACCAGCTTGATCCACTTGCCGGTGCCGTCGAACGCGCCGTCCGAGGGCAGCTTGCCCGAGCCGTCGATCTCGGTGGCCGGGCTGTCGCCGTCGAGCTGGGCCACGTACAGCGTGCCCGAGGAGAGCAGGGTCAGGTTGTGCCGGCGGTCGTGCGGCCGGTAGGTGCCCGACGAGACGAACTTGTAGAGGTATTCGAACCGCTCGTCGTCTCCCATGTACGCGACGACGTGCCCGCTGCGGGCGACGATCACGTTCGCGCCCTCGTGCTTGAAGCGGCCCATCGCCGTGTGCTTGCGGGGCAGCGCGCCCGGCTCGAAGGGGTCGACCTCGACGATCCAGCCGAAGCGGTTCGCCTCGTTCGGGTGCTTGGCCAGGTCGAAGCGCTCCTGCGCCCGTTCCCACCGGCGTGACCCCGACGGATAGCGCGCGGTGGTGAGGATGCCGTAGCGGTTGAGGTAGGGCTTGTCGGCGGCCGGCACGGCGTCGCCGCCGACGAAGTACTGGTTGAAGTTCTCCTCGCCGGAGAGCACGGTGCCCCACGGCGTCACGCCACCCGCGCAGTTGTTGAGCGTGCCGATGACCGTGGTGCCCGCCGGGTCCGCCGCGGTGCGCAGCAGCGGCGATCCGGCCGCCGGCCCGTCCACCCGGAACGGCGTGGCGAGCATGGTGAGCCGCTTGTTGTACGGCAGCCGCCGGGACCGCACCGGCCGCCACTGGCCGGTGCGGCCGACCCGTTCGAGCTCGACCACCGACATGCCGTGCGCGGCCATCGCGGCGCGCACCTGGTCGACGGTGAGCGCCTCCTGGCTGGTGAATCCGGGGAACATCAGCTCCTCGTTGGTGTACTCGTGGTTCGACACGAGCAGCGCGCGGTCGTCGCGGCCGGGGAAGGGCAGCACGCCGAGGAAGTCGTTGTTGTAGCCGAACTGCTTCGACTGGCTCTCGCCGGTCTGGTGGTGGACGTCGAGCGCGGGAGCGCCGGGCAGGATCGGGTCGCCCCAGCGGATCACCACGGCGTGGTCGTAGCCGTTCGGCACGATGAAGCTGTCCAGCTCGTTCGGCGGGATCGGCTTGAAGGTCAGCCCCGTGGGCGCGGGCGCCGGCGCCGTCGCGGTCGCCGTCGCAGAGGCGGCCGCGGCCCGCACATCGACGCCGAGCACCAGGGCGCTCACGCCGCCCGCGGCCAGCAGCCCGCGACGGCTCACCGCCGCGTTCACGATATCGCCCAGATAGGAATTGTCGGATTGATTCGGCACGGGGTGGTCGCACGCGTTCCCGCATCGGTAGAGGCAGGTCTTCGCGTCCCGGCCGTGGCCCAGCAGGGGTAACAGCTCGCGCATCTCGAGATCTCCTTTGATCGGAGTGCATCGATCCCAGGTGAACGCAGCGTAAACAACTCCACGTCAGAGAGCGACCCCCTTGATTCTTGTGTCCCGCGTCGCAGCCGCGTCAAAAACGCGTCAAGAAACCCCCGGGGGCCGTACGCAACGCGTCAACGCCGATGACGCCGGGGTTCCGGCGAGGTTCGCTTCACCGCGTACCACCCCAACCTCGTCCAAGGAGTCACCCCGTGGCTGATCTCGGGTTCGTCGTTCTCACGGTCGCGCTGTTCGCGGCGCTGACCGTGCTGATCAAGACGGTCGAACGCTCGTGAGCGCCGTCAACGTCGTCGGCCTCGTCGTGGCCGTCGTCCTGGCCGGGTTCCTCGTCGCCGCCCTGCTGTTTCCGGAGAAGTTCTGATGGCCGGCTGGCTCTTCGTCATCACGCTGGTGCTCGCGGTCGCCGCGGTGTACCGGCCGCTGGGTGACTACCTCCATCGGGTGGTGTCCGGCCGGCGCAGCAACGTCGTCGAGCGCGGCATCTACCGGCTCGTGGGGGTCGACCCGGAGGCCGAGCAGAGCTGGGGCGTCTACGCCCGCAGCGTCCTCGCGTTCTCCGCGGTCTCGATCCTGTTCCTCTACCTCTTCCTGCGCGTGCAGGACAAGCTGTGGCTGTCGCTCGGCTTCGACGGCGTGCCCACGCACATCGCCTGGAACACCGCGGTCAGCTTCGTCACCAACACCAACTGGCAGGCGTACTCCGGCGAGTCGACAATGGGCCACCTGGCGCAGATGGCCGGCCTCGCGGTGCAGAACTTCGTCTCCGCCGCCGTCGGCATCGCCGTCGCGGTCGCCCTGATCCGGGGCTTCGCGGCGCGCAAGACCAAGACGCTCGGCAACTTCTGGGTCGACCTGACCCGGATCACGCTGCGCGTGCTGCTGCCGATCTGTGTCCTGGCCACGCTGGTCTTCATGGTCGGCGGGGTGGTGCAGAACCTCTCGGGCGGCGCCGACGTCACCACGCTGACCGGCGCCACCCAGCACATCACCGGCGGCCCGGTCGCCTCCCAGGAGGCGATCAAGGAGCTCGGCACGAACGGCGGCGGCTTCTACAACACGAACTCGGCCCACCCGTTCGAGAACCCCACGACCTGGACCAACTGGGTGCAGCTCTTCCTGATCCTCTGCATCCCGTTCGCCATGCCCCGGGTCTTCGGCCGGATGGTCGGCCAGAACCGCCAGGGCTACGCGATCGTCGCCGTCATGTCGGTGCTCGCGCTCGCCTCGATCGCGCTCACCGTCGGCTTCGAGGTGCACGCCGGCGGCACGGTGCCGCAGGCGGTCGGCGCCGCGATGGAGGGCAAGGAGGTCCGCTTCGGCGTGCCGGACTCGGCGACCTTCGGCGCGGTCACGACGCTCACCTCGACCGGCGCCGTCAACTCGTTCCTCGACTCCTACACGTCCTTCGGCGGCATGATGCCGATGGTCAACATGATGCTCGGCGAGGTGGCCCCGGGCGGCGTCGGCGCCGGCCTCTACGGCCTGCTGATCCTGGCGACGATCACGGTCTTCGTGGCGGGCCTCATGGTCGGCCGCACCCCCGAGTACGTCGGCAAGAAGATCGGCGCCCGCGAGATGAAGCTCGCGTCGCTCTACTTCCTGGTCACGCCCGCGATCGTGCTGATCGGCACGGCGGCGGCCTTCGCCACCGGCCACAACGCCACGGCGCTCAACGCCGGCCCGCACGGCCTCTCCGAGGTGCTGTACGCCTTCACCAGCGCCGGCAACAACAACGGCTCGGCCTTCGCGGGCATCACGGTGAACACACCGTGGTGGGACACCGCGCTCGGCCTGGCGATGCTCCTCGGCCGCTTCCTGCCGATCATCCTGGTGCTGGCCCTGGCCGGCTCGCTGGCCCGGCAGCGCCCGGTGCCGGAGTCCGAGGGCACGCTGCCCACCCACCAACCCCTGTTCGTCGGGCTCGTCGTCGGCGTCACGATCGTGCTGGTCGCGCTGACGTTCCTCCCCGCTCTCGCTCTCGGTCCCATCGCGGAGGGCCTCTCATGACCATGCTCGCCGACCGGCCGGCCGTGCAAAGCACGCCGGTGAAGAGCGGAATGCTCGATCCGCATCAGCTGTGGCGCTCGCTGCCCGGCGCCGTCCGTAAGCTCGACCCGCGCCTCATGTGGCGCAACCCGGTCATGTTCATCGTCGAGGCCGGCTCGGTCTTCACCACCGTCCTCGCCGTCGCCGACCCGAGCGTGCTCGCCTGGATCGTCACGGTCTGGCTCTGGCTCACCGTCGTCTTCGCCAACCTGGCCGAGGCGGTCGCCGAGGGCCGGGGCAAGGCGCAGGCGGCCACCCTGCGCGCGGCCAAGCAGGACACGGTGGCCCACCTGCGGGACGGCCGCGAGATCCCGGCCACCGAGCTCCAGCAGGGCGACGTGGTAGTGGTCGAGGCCGGCCAGGTGATCCCCGGTGACGGCGACGTCGTCGAGGGCATCGCCAGCGTCGACGAGTCGGCCATCACCGGCGAGTCGGCCCCGGTGATCCGCGAGTCCGGCGGGGACCGCTCGGCGGTCACCGGCGGCACCAGGGTGCTCTCCGACCGGATCGTCGTACGGATCACCCAGAAGCCCGGCGAGAGCTTCGTCGACCGGATGATCGCCCTGGTCGAGGGCGCGAACCGGCAGAAGACGCCGAACGAGATCGCGCTCAACATCCTGCTGGCCGCGCTCACGATCATCTTTCTGCTCTCGGTGGTGACGCTCCAGCCGCTGGCGATCTTCTCGAAGGCGTACCAGGCGGCGGCGCCGGACACGATCGCGATCGACGCGCACGGCGTCACCGGCATCGTGCTCGTCTCGCTGATCGTCTGCCTGATCCCGACCACGATCGGCGCGCTGCTCTCGGCGATCGGCATCGCCGGCATGGACCGGCTGGTGCAGCGCAACGTGCTCGCCATGTCGGGCCGCGCGGTCGAGGCCGCGGGCGACGTCAGCACGTTGCTGCTCGACAAGACCGGCACGATCACCCTGGGCAACCGTCAGGCCGCCGAGTTCGTCCCGGTCGACGGCGTCTCGGCCGCCGAACTGGCCGACGCGGCGCAACTGTCCAGCCTGGCCGACGAGACTCCCGAGGGCCGCTCGATCGTCGTGCTGGCGAAGAACGAGTTCGGGCTACGCGAGCGGGAGCCCGGCCTGATGACCGGCGCGACCTTCGTGCCGTTCACCGCGCAGACCCGGATGAGCGGCGTCGATCTCGGAACGCGGCAGATCCGCAAGGGGGCCGCGGCCGCCGTCATCAAGTGGGTCGGCCGCTCCTCCGACGAGGTGGCCGAGATCGTCGACGGGATCAGCGCCTCCGGCGGCACCCCGCTCGTGGTGGCCGAGAAGGACCGCGTCCTCGGCGTCATCCACCTCAAGGACGTCGTCAAGGAGGGCATGCGCGCCCGCTTCGACGAGATGCGCCGCATGGGCATCCGCACCGTGATGATCACGGGTGACAACCCGCGCACGGCCGCGGCCATCGCCGCCGAGGCCGGTGTCGACGACTTCCTGGCCGAGGCGACGCCCGAGGACAAGCTCGCGCTGATCAAGAAGGAGCAGGAGGGCGGCCGGCTGGTCGCGATGACCGGCGACGGCACCAACGACGCGCCCGCGCTGGCTCAGGCGGACGTCGGCGTGGCCATGAACACCGGCACGTCGGCCGCCAAGGAGGCCGGCAACATGGTCGACCTCGACTCCGACCCGACCAAGCTGATCGAGATCGTCGAGATCGGCAAGCAGCTGCTCATCACGCGGGGCGCGCTGACCACCTTCTCGATCGCGAACGACATCGCCAAGTACTTCGCCATCATTCCGGCGATCTTCGCCGCCGTGTACCCGGGCCTCGACGCCCTCAACGTCATGCGGCTGCACTCGCCGGGCTCGGCGATCCTCTCCGCGGTCATCTTCAACGCGCTGGTCATCGTCGCGCTGATCCCGCTGGCCCTGCGCGGGGTGCGCTACCGGCCGTCGAGCGCGAGCGCGCTGCTGCGCCGCAACCTGTGGGTCTACGGCCTGGGCGGCGTCATCGTGCCGTTCCTCGGCATCAAGCTCATCGACCTCCTCATCCAGTTCATCCCGGGGATCTGACAAATGCGACTCCCTACCTGGCTTTCACAACACCTCGCCGCGCTGCGCGCGCTGCTCGTTCTGACCGTCCTTCTCGGACTCGCCTACCCCCTCGCCTTCGTGGCGATCGGGCACCTGCCCGGCCTCTCGCACAAGGCGAACGGCTCGATGGTGACCGTGGGCAGCACGCTGATCGGCCAGTCGTTCACCGACGCCGACGGCAACCCCGTCCCGAAGTACTTCCAGAGCCGCCCCTCGGCCGCCGGCGACGGCTACGACCCCACGTCCACCGCCGCGAGCAACCTCGGCCCGGAGAGCGTGGTCGACACGGCCGGCGCCAAGAGCCTGCTCACCCAGGTCTGCGAGCGCAGCCTGGCCATCGGCAGGCTGGAGAACGTCGACGGCAGCCGTCCCTACTGCACCGCCGACGGCGTCGGCGCGGTGCTCGCCGTCTTCCACCGCGACGGCCTGACCGGCCCGATCACCCGCGTCGTCTCGGTCAACCAGACCGGCACGCCGTTCCTCGCCACCTACCATGGCGTCACGGTCGAGCCCGCGAAGAACGACACCGACTACGTGGCCGAGGGTGGCGTGATCACGCCGATCCGCGGCGACGCCCCGGCGAAGCCGGTCGTTCCGCCGGACGCGGTGACGGCCGGCGGCAGCGGCCTCGACCCGGACATCAGCCCGGCCTACGCGAACCTCCAGGCGCCCCGGATCGCCCGCGAGCGCGGTCTCCCGCTCGCCCGGGTCCACGAGCTCATCGAGGAGCACACCGACGGCCGCGCGCTCGGCTTCCTGGGTGAGCCGGCCGTCAACGTCCTGGAGCTCAACCTGGCCCTGGACGCACAGTAGGAGAGGGGAGGCGCGGCGTCATGGCACGTGGAGAACTGCGGATCTATCTCGGCGCCGCGCCCGGCGTCGGCAAGACGTACGCCATGCTGGAGGAGGCACACCGCCGGGCCGAGCGCGGCACCGACGTCGTGGTCGCGCTGGTCGAGACGCACGGGCGCAAGCACACCGCCGCGATGATCGGCGACCTGGAGGTGATACCCCGGCAGGAGGTCACCTACCGGGGCGCCGGCTTCACCGAGATGGACCTCGACGCGGTCCTCGCCCGCCGGCCCGAGGTGGCGGTCGTCGACGAGCTCGCGCACACCAACGTGCCCGGCTCGCGGCACGCCAAGCGGTGGCAGGACGTGCGCACCCTGCTCGACGCCGGCATCAGCGTGCTGACCACGGTCAACGTGCAGCACCTGGAATCGCTCAACGATGTGGTCGCCCAGATCACCGGCGTCGAGCAGCGCGAGACCGTGCCCGACGCGGTGGTGCGCGCGGCCGAGCAGGTCGAGCTCGTCGACATGACGCCCGAGGCGCTGCGCCGGCGGATGGCGCACGGCAACATCTACCAGCCCGAGAAGGTCGACGCGGCGCTGGGCAACTACTTCCGTACCGGAAACCTGACCGCCCTGCGGGAGCTGGCCCTGCTCTGGCTCGCCGACAAGGTCGACGACCAGCTCGGCAGATATCGCGCCGAGCACGGCATCGACACGACCTGGGAGACCCGCGAGCGGGTCGTGGTGGCGCTGACCGGCGGCCCCGAGGGGGACACGCTGATCCGCCGGGCGGCCCGCATCGCCGCCCGCAACAAGGGCACCGACCTGCTCGCCGTGCACGTCACCCGCAACGACGGCCTGGCCGGCGCCGATCCGGCCAAACTCGCCCGCCAGCGCGTGCTGGTCGAGACCCTGGGCGGCACCTATCACCAGGTGTCCGGCCCGGACGTCGCCGGCGCCCTGCTCGAGTTCGCCCGGGCGGTCAACGCGACCCAGATCGTGCTCGGCGCGAGCAGCCGCGGGCGGTTCGCCCAGATCCTCAGCGCCGGTGTCGGCGCCACCACGATCGCCCGGTCCGGCTCGATCGACGTGCACCTGGTCACCCACGAGCGGGCCGGGCAGGGCCGCCGCCGCGCGCGGATGCCCGCCGCGCTGTCCCGCGGGCGCCGGATCGCCGGCTTCGCCGCCGTCCTCGCCGGCCTGCCCGCGCTGACCGCACTGCTCAAGCTGGGCCCCTCGCTGACCCTGATCAACGACATCCTGCTGTTCCTGGCCGCCGTCGTCGGCGTCTCGCTGATCGGTGGCCTGTGGCCGGCCCTGCTCGCGGCGGTCGCGGGGTCGCTGCTGCTCAACTGGTTCTTCACCCCGCCGGTGGGCCGGTTCACCATCGCCGAGACCGACAATCTGCTCGCGCTCGGCATCTTCGTCGTGGTGGCGCTCGCGGTGAGCTGGGTGGTCGACACCGCGGCCCGCAAGACCCGCCAGGCCGCGGCCGCCTCGGCCGACGCCCAGACACTGGCCACGGTGGCCGGCGGCGTGCTGCGCGGCGAGCGGCCGCTGATGGCGCTGCTCGAACGGCTGCGCGAGACGTTCGGCTTCGACTCGGTCACGCTGCTCTCCGACGGCGAGCCCGCGGCCGAGGTGGGCCATCCCGTCTGCACTCGGGCGTCCGACGCGGACGTCGAGGTCCGGGCCGACGAGCACATCACCATGCTGCTCAAGGGCCATCCGCTCGCGGCCTCCGACCGGCGCATCGTCGAGGCGTTCGCCGCGCAGGCCGCGGTGGCGCTGCGCCAGCAACGGCTCAGCGCCGAGGCGGCCGCCGCGAAACCGCTGGCCGAGGCCGACCGGATGCGCACCGCGCTGCTCGCCGCGGTCAGCCACGACCTGCGCACCCCGCTCGCCTCGGCCAAGGCGTCGGTGGCCGGCCTGCTCAGCGACGAGGTGCACTTCGACGAGGAGGACCGGCACGAGCTGCTGGTCACCGCCGACGAGTCGCTCGACCGGCTCGGCCGGCTCGTCGCCAACCTGCTCGACATGAGCCGCCTGCAGGCCGGCGCGCTCGGCGTGAGCCTCGCCGACGTCGGCGCCGAGGAGGTGCTGCCGCTCGCCCTCGACGACCTCGGCCCCGACGGCCGCAAGGTCACCCTGCACCTGCCCGACGACCTGCCGCCCGTGCGCACCGACCCGGGCCTGCTCGAACGGGTGCTGGTCAACCTGGTCGCCAACGCGTTGCGCCACAGCCCCGCCGGCCGCCCACCGGTGATCACCGCGAGCCGCCACGGCGACACCGTCGAGCTCCGCGTCATCGACCACGGTCCCGGCATCCCCCGGGACCGCTGGGACGACGTCTTCCTGCCCTTCCAGCGCCTCGGCGACCGGGACAACCACACCGGGGTCGGCCTCGGCCTGGCGCTCTCGCGCGGCCTGACCGAGGCGGTGGGCGGCGCTCTCACCCCCGAGGAGACCCCTGGCGGCGGCCTCACCATGGTGCTCGCCCTGCCGGCGAGCTCGTCGTGACCCGCTTCGTGCCTTGACCCGGCGACCTCGTGCTATTCGGCGGACGGTTACCTGGGCCGGGTACACCGGATGCATGACCGAGCTCCGCTGTGCCATCGAGAGAGACACCGACAAGGCCGGCAACACCACCTACCTGCACCTGAGCGGTTCTTTCGACAAGGCGGCCCACCGGGAGCTGCGCCGGCGGCTGTGGGACGCCTTCGCGCGCCGGCGGCGGGGGCGGGTGGTGCTCGACCTCGCCGGGGTCGACGAGATCGGCAGCGAGTGCATCGAGGTGCTGTTGACCGGCTACACCAGGGCGCTGCGCGGCGGGCACGGCTTCGAGGTCGTCAACGCGCGGGGCGGCGTACGGCAGATGCTCGAGGCGACCGGGCTGTGCGAGCGCCGGGACGACGACCTGCTCTACGCCCCCGCGTGGCCGGACGTCTTCGACTTCACGCCGCTGGGAGCGCCTGACCGTCTGGGGTGACCCGTACCTCGCGGAGCCGGTGGGTGGCGACGCCCGCGGCGCTGAGCCGGTCGGCTATCGCCGGGCTGCTGCGGTCGAGAAAGACGGCCACCTGGTGGTCGTCGCCCAGGAAGCAGGCGGCGACCAGGGTGCCGAGGTTGATCGGATCGATGTCGGCGACGTCGTGCAGGTCGAGCACGAGCCGCAGCGGCCGCAGGTGACGGACGGCGTGCACCAGGGTGCGGCGCAGCTCGACCGCGTCGTCGGCGTCGAGCACACCGTGCGGCTGGATGACGAGCGTTCCGTCGGGGCTGGTTTCGACGTCGACCGTAGTAGCGGTCATCGCGGACCCTTCGTTACCCGTTGTTCTCCGGAGGGAAAGGTTACTGCTCAGCCTCTCCAGGCGATACCCACGATCGTCCATGAACATTCTCGGCCGGGCAGGGCCGGCCGAGGTGGTATCCCTGCAGGAGGTCCACACCGGCGTCGGCGAGCGCCGCGGCGGTCGGCTCGTCCTCCACGCCCTCGGCGACCACCGTCAGGCTCAGCGCCCGGGCGATCGCGATCACCGAGTCGATGATCACCGCGTGCGGCTTCGAGTCGTGCATGCGCAGGACGAACGACTGGTCGATCTTCAGCTCGTCGATCGGCAGCTCGGGGAGGAGCCCGAGCGAGGTGTAGCCGGTGCCGAAGTCGTCGATCGCGACCCGGATACCGGCCGCCCGGATCTCCGCGAGCCGTGCCGCTGCCTGATCGGGACGGGCCAGCACCGCCGTCTCGGTGATCTCCACGGTGAGCAGCGACGCCGGCAGGCCCTCCAGGCGCAGCAGTGCCAGGATCGTCGGCACGGCCCGGTCCTGAGCCAGGTACGCGGCCGACAGGTTCACCGACACCGGCATGCCGCGGCCCGCGCGGTGCCAGGCGCAGGCCTGGTGGATCGCCTCGGCGAGCACCCAGTCGGTCAGCTCCAGGATCACGTCCGAGCGCTCCGCGTCCGGCAGGAAGACACCGGGCGGCAGCATGCCGCGCTGCGGGTGCTGCCAGCGGACCAGGGCCTCGGTGCCGTTCAGCGTGCGGCAGCCCGCCCGGTGCAGCGGCTGGTAGTGCAGCCTCAGATGGCCCGCCCGGATGCCGGCCCGCAGCTCGGTCAGCTGGCGCAGGTCGGCGCGCCGGCCGAGGCCGGTGCGCGCGGTCCATCGGACGACACCGGTGCGGTCCTGCTTGGCGCACCGCATCGCGGCCGTGGCCCGGCGGAACAGGACGTCCGCGTCGGCGTTCCCCTCGGCCTCGGCCACGCCGACGCTCGCCTCCAGGCTCACCGGCACCCCGCCGACCGTGTGCGGGCCACGGAGGGCGTCGGTGAGCCGGCGCGCCAGCCGGGCGAGGTCCGGATCGGGGGCGGGATGCGCGAGCAGCACCACGAACCGGTCGCCCTCGAGACGGGCGACCAGGCACTCGTCGCCGCAGGCCGCGCGCAGGCCGGCGGCCACGCGCTGGAGCAGCACGTCGGCACCCTGCCGGCCGAGCATGTCGTTGACCTCCTGGAAGCGGTCCAGGCCGAACTGCACGACGGCGGCGAGCGAGCCGTCGGCCAGCCGCCGCTCGCCCTCGGCCAGCGCGGTGGCCCGGTTGGGCAGGCCGGTCAGCTGGTCGGCGCGCGACAACCGGGCGTACCGGCCGGCCATCGCGGTGAGCAGGCCGGCGACCGGCGCGACGCCGTGCCGGCCGTCCGCCCAGCGCACCACGACCGGCTCGGCGAGCTCCCCGGGCGGCCGGGCCAGGGCGGCCTCGGCGGCCAGGTCGACATCGGTGTCGGCGGCGAGCACGAGCGGATCGTGCAGGGTCCGCGAGCTGCGGCTCAGCAACCGCGGGCCGGTGGGGGAGTCGATCAGGACGCCGGGCCGCGAGGGGTCGTCGCGCAGCAGCGCCACGATCTCGGCGAGGCTCGTGCCGGCGGGCACGGGCACCATGGGCACCGCGGTCTCGCCGACCTTGCGGGGCAGCCGGACGGCGCCACTCACCTCGTGCTCACCGGGGAGCCGCCGGCCTCGCCGCGGCGCCGCTCGGTGTCGTCGATGGCGATCGCGCAGACGCCGTAGAGGGAGCCGTCCGGGTCGGTCAGCGGGAAGCGTGTCACCACGTACTGCCTGATCTCGTCGCCGAACGGCACCTCCTCCAGCGCGGTCAGCGCCTCGCCGGTGGCCGCCACCCGCTCGGTGTTGCGGCGCGCGTCGGCCGTCGCGGCGTCGGGCAGCACGTCGGTGTCCCGCCGGCCGATCAGGTCGGCGGCGGAGACCTGGAAGACCCGCTCGTACTCGCCGTTGACGAAGAGGAACCGGCCGTCGAGGTCCCGCGCCGTGATCAGGGCGGAGTTGTGCTCGAGGATCGTGTTGAGCAGTGTCTTGACCCGCTGGACACCCTGCTGGGCGCGGTGCGCCCTGGTCCGGTCGGACACGAAGGCGACGTAACCGTCCTCGACCGCGTCGACGACCATGGAGACGAGCAGCTCGGAGCCGTCCCGGTGAGACGCGGGAACCTCCACCTGGGTGCCCGGCCAGGCGTCGTCGCCGGAGACCAGGCGGCGGGCGAACCCGGCGGTGTGCGCGGCGCGCAGCGAGGCCGGCACGATGGTGTCCGCCAGGGCGCGGCCCAGCACCTCGTCGCGGGACCAGCCGAAGAGGCGCTCGGCGGCCGGGTTCCACTCGCGGATCAGGCCCGCGCGATCGACCTCGACGAAGGCCAGTGAGGTCGCCCGCAGCGCGCCGGTGGGCCCGGCCGAGGAGTCCGCAGCAAGCATGATGAGTCCATCGGCGCCCGCCGCGCCCGCCTGAGGATTCTCCCGGGGTCTCAGTCGCGCCCGCCGGCGCGCACGAGCCCGCTCTCGTACGCGAACACGACGGCCTGCACCCGGTCGCGCAGCCCGAGCTTCATCAGCACCCGGGCCACGTGGGTCTTCACGGTCGCCTCGCCGACGGCGAGCGCCGCGGCGATCTCGGCGTTGGACAGGCCCCGGGCCACGAGCCGCAGCACCTCGGACTCGCGCGGGGTGAGGCCGTCGAGCTCGGCGGGCGGCCGCGGGCCGGGCCGGCCGGCGAAGGCCGAGATGACCCGGGTGGTGATCGCCGGGTCGAGCAGCGCCTCGCCGGCCGCCACCACCCGGATGGCCGTGATCAGGTGCTCGGGCGACGAGACCTTGAGCAGGAAGCCGCTCGCCCCGGCGCGCAGCGCCCGGTAGAGGTTCTCGTCGGTGTCGAAGGTGGTCAGCATGATCACCCGGGGCGGGTGCGGGCTCGCGAGCAGTGTGCTGGTGGCCGCGAGGCCGTCCTGCCGGGGCATCGCGATGTCCATCAGCACGACGTCCGGCCGGATCCGCCGGGCCAGCGCGACCGCCTCGGCGCCGTCGCCCGCCTCGCCCACCACTGTCATGTCCGGCTCGGTCTCGATCACCATGCGCAGCCCGGCCCGGACCATCCGCTGGTCGTCGGCGATCACCACGCTGATGGTCATCGGACGGCCACCGGGATCGGCAGCCGGCAGGTCACCGCGAACCCGCCCTCCTCGCGCGGGCCGGCGGCCAGCTCGCCGCCGAAGAGCGCGGCCCGCTCGCGCATGCCGATCAGCCCGTGCCCGCCCTCGCCCCGCTCGGCCCGGCGTCCGTCGTTGACCACCGCGAGGCGCAGCCCGCCTGGGCAGTAGCCGACCGTCACGGCGACGCGCACCTGGCCGGCGTGGCGCAGCACGTTGGTGAGCGCCTCCTGCACGATGCGGTAGGCGGACAGGTCGATCGCGGGCGGGATCGTCACCGGCTCGCCCTCCCGTCGCACGGTCACCGTCAGCCCCGCCTCGCGGACCTGGGCGACCAGCTCGTCGAGCCGGTCGAGCCCCACGGGCGGCTGCGCGCCGTCGGAGCCCTCGCCGCGCAGCAGACCGAGCGTACGGCGCAGCTCGCCCACCGCGTCGCGGCCGGACGACTCGATGGTGTGCAGCAGCTCCCGGTCGACCGGCAGCCCCGCGTCGAGCCGGCGCCGCACCACGCCGGCCTGGATCACCATGACCGTCACGCTGTGCGCCACCATGTCGTGCAGCTCGCGGGCGATCCGCACCCGCTCCTCCATGACCGCCTCGCGGGCCAGCTGCTCGCGGACCGCCGCGAGGGCCGAGGCGGCGTCGGCGGTGCGCCGCGCCTGCACGGCCAGGACCACCCCGAGGGCGTACGGCGCGAGCGGGAAGAACAGCGCCGCCATCGGGTCGCCCGGGTCGGAGACGAAGTAGACGGCGAACGTCACCACCATGAGGACCACGCCGATCACACCGCGCCGGCCGCTGCCGACCGGCGGCACGCACCGGCCGACCGTGTACGACGCGATCATCTCGGCCACCAGCTGCCAGAGCCGGAAGTTGATGGTGGCCTCGCCGGCGATCGTCGCGGGCTCGTAGAAGACCGGCAGCGGCCCGATGAGGTGCGGCAGCATCGTGAGCAGCGGAAAGATCCGGCGCACCAGGAAGAGCACCCCGAAGAGCGCCACCACGTACGGCCACCACCAGCCGGGCATCCGGATGAGGTACTCCTCGGCCAGGGCGAACGCCACGAAACTGCCGGACACCACCCAGTCCATCGGCCGGATCTGACGTGTTACCTCCCGGATCATGCGACGACGGTACGGCCGCCCGCCTCCCCGCCGAACCCGCCGCGAGGATGACAAGCGGTCCGCCGCGCGGGGGAGAGGACCTCCGTCCGTGTACGGGTTACCGCGCGGCCTTCCGTTCGTAGCGTCCCTGTTCGGCACAGTCCGACAGGGAGGAGAGTCCGATGTGGCGCAAGGCGACGGCAGCGTGCCTGGTGTTGGCTCCGGTGGCGCTCGCGGTGTCGACGGGGGTCGACCCGGCGCTCGGCGACGACCAGAGCTACGGGGCCTACCGGGATCATCCGGCAGCGACGCAGTGGCACGCGCTGCTGCTGCACTGGGCGTGGGCGTTGCTCGCGGTCGGCTTCATCGGCCTGCTGCGGCCGATCCGGCAGCGCGGCCGGGCGCTCGCGGCGATCGGCTGGGTGGCCACGCTGCTCGGGCTGGTGACGTTCTCGGGGCTGATGGCCTTCGACATCGGGCTGCTCGCGCTGGAGCAGCAGCCGGCGCTGACCGACGCGCAGCTGGCCGCCTACGACGACACGATCGGCTCGTACGGCTGGGCGCGCTGGGGATGGCAGGTGCCGGGCATCGCGGGCTGGGCGATCGCGCTGACCGTGGTGCCGATCGCGGCGGCGCGGGCCAAGGTGATCACCTGGTGGACCGCGGGCCTGGCGCTCGCCGGCACGGTGCTCTACCTGCTCTTCGCGATCTCGCCGGTGCCGCTCTGCCTCGCCGGGCCGGTGGTGCTCGTGGTCGCGTACGGCCTGGCGGCCCGGCAGATGCTGCGGCATCCCCAGCAGGACGCGACGTTCCCGCGCCGGGCCGGCGTGGTCTGCCTGGTGGCCGCTCCGCTGTCCTTCGCGATCGGCATGGCGACGGTGCCACCGGGCGCGGGGGACACCGCCACCTATGCCGACCACCCGGCGCTGGCCCAGGCCAGCGCGTTCTTCCTGCACCTGGCGTGGGTGCTCTTCGTGCCGGCCGTCATCGCCGTCGCCGAGCGGGGCGGCCGGTTCACCCGGGCGGCGGCCTTCGTGACAGTGCTCGCGCTGATCAACTTCAGCGCGCTGATGCTCGGCGACTACACCGACCTCGCCGCCCGGCAGGCGCTCGGCAACGACGTCGCCGACCGGGCCCGGGAGCTGACCGACGGCTACGCCCTGTTCACCTTCGGCTGGGCGCTGCCGGGCATGGTGTTCTCGCTGCTCGGGCTGATCGTGGTGGCGATCGGCGCGGCCCGCGACGGCCTGGTGCGCTGGTGGGTTCCGGCGCTGGTGGTGGCCGGGTTCGCCGGCTTCTTCGCGCTTCCGTTCGGGCCGTTGGGGGTCGTCGGCCCGGCGGTTCTGGTGGTGGGTTTCGGTCTGCTGGGGGCGGCGCTGCGCCGCACACCCGTCGCGGCGCCGGCGATGACCTGACCCACCCGGGGGGATGCGCCCGGCTCGGAGTGGCGGCTCCGGG
>NZ_BOMI01000075.1 GCF_016862115.1 Paractinoplanes deccanensis | reverse complement strand
GGAGTGGCGGCTCCGGGCCGGGCGCCGGCCCCTGTCCCGTCTGGACCGTCCCCGATACATTCGACCGGTGGACGCCGGTGAGATGTGGCTCTACCGCGAAAAGATCGATCCGGCCGTGCTCACCGCCGTGACGATCGGCCCCGACACGCCGCCCGCCGCGATCCGGCATCTCGCCGCGCTGGTCCGCGACGGCCGCCTGGCCCTGAGCCACCTGACCGTCGGCGACGAGCGGGCCAGCCAGAGCCGGGAGTGGCGCTACCTGCCCAACCTCGTGCGCCATCTGGACGACATCCTCGCCGGCTCGCCGGGCCTGGTGGAGCTGACCGTCGCGAAGTGTCCCCTCGGCCAGGTCCCGCCGGCGGTGTCCGGTCTGCGGCGGCTCCAGCGGCTCACGCTCAGCTGGGCGCACCTCGACCGCGTGCCCCCGTGGGTCTTCGAGCTGCCGGCGCTGACCCGGCTCGGCCTCGGGCACAACAACCTCACCGACCTGCCGTCGACGGTCCCGGCCGCGGCCCGCCTCACCGAGCTCGATCTCGGCTTCAACCGGTTCGTCGAGGTGCCCGCCGGCGTCTGGCAGCTCGGCCGCCTCGAGACGCTGAGCCTCCAGGGCTGCCCGTTGCAGCACATCCCGGCCGACATCCTCCGGCTGACGTCGCTCAACTGGCTCGTCCTGGGCCGGCGGGGACGGGCCGCCATCACGGTGCCGCCGCCCGAGGTGGTCGCCCGCGGCCTCGCGGCGATCAAGAGCTACTGGGCCCAGGAGCAGGCGTCCGGCCTCGACTTCCTGGCCGAGGCCAAGCTGCTCATCGTCGGCGAGCCGGGCGCCGGCAAGACCACGCTGGCCAAGAAGATCCTCGACGCCCGCTACCAGCTCGACCCCGACGAGGGATCGACCCAGGGCATCGGCGTCTTCGCCTGGCAGTTCCCCTCCGGCATCCGCGCGGCGGGCCACCTGCTCGAGCGCGACTTCCGGGTCAACATCTGGGACTTCGGCGGCCAGGAGATCTACCACGCCACCCACCAGTTCTTCCTCACCAAGCGCTCGGTCTACGTGCTGCTGTCCGACGAGCGCAAGGAGGACACCGACTTCCGCTACTGGCTCGACGTCATCGACCTGCTCAGCGGCGGCAGTCCGCTGATCATCGTGCAGAACCGCAAGCAGGGCCGGGGCCGCCCGCTCGACCTCGGCACCCTGCGCCAGGACTACCCCAACCTGGTCGCCACGCTCGCCGTCGACCTGTCCACCAACGCGGGGCTCGACGAGCTGCTCGACCGGGTGCGCCGCGAGCTCGAGCTGCTGCCGCACATCGGCACGGCGCTGCCGAGGACGTGGCAGGACGTCCGGCTCGCCCTGGAGGCCGACGAGCGCAGCTACATCCCGGCCGAGGAGTTCTTCGCGATCTGCGCCGCGCACGGCTTCACCCGCGAGGAGGACATGCGGCAGCTCGGCGGCTACCTGCACGATCTCGGCGTCTGCCTGTACTTCCAGGACGATCCGCTGCTCGGCAAGACCGTCATCCTCAAGCCCGAGTGGGGCACCACCGCCGTCTACCGGGTGCTCGACGACCGCGAGATCATCGACAGCCTGGGCGTCTTCGACCCGGCCGACCTGCGCCGCATCTGGCACGAGCCCGCCTACCAGAGGATGCGCGCCGAGCTGCTGCGGCTGATGGAGCGCTTCTCGCTCTGCTTCACCGTGCCCGGCACCACGACGTACGTCGCGCCGCAGCTGCTCTCCGGCGTGCGTCCCTCGTACCGCTGGGACGAGCCCGGCGATCTGACGCTGCGCTACGACTACGACGTCATGCCCAAGGGCATCGTCCGGCGGCTCATCGTGGCGCTGCACGACCTGATCGAGGGCGCCTCGGTGTGGCGCAACGGCGTGGTGCTGCGGTACGACACCGGCCGCGCCGAGGTGATCGAGGACTACCACCGCCGCCGGCTGCGGATCCGGCTCGCCGGGCGCGACCCGCGGGTGATGCTGGCGGTCATCGACCGGGCGCTCACCACGATCCACCGCTCCTTCCCCGACATCCGCTTCGAGCGGCTGCGGCAGTGCGACTGCGCGGTCTGCGCCGACTCGGCCGAGCCGACCATGTTCCCCGTACGAGAGCTGGAGGACTTCGCCGCCACCGGCGACCTCATCCAGTGCCGGGCGAGCCGCCGGCTGATGGACGCGGCGGTGCTCCTCAGCGACCTGTGGAAACCCGCCGACCCGGAGGCCGAGACGGGCCGGGCGGCGGGCCCGGCCGAGGTGTACGTGTCGCACGAGCGGTCGGAGGCCGCGGAGGAGCTGGTCGGCACGATCGAGAAGCGGCTCGACGCGCGCGGGCTGCTCGTCCGGCGCGACCGCGACGAGCTGCGCTACCGCGACGCCATCCAGCGGTTCATGCGCTGGCTCGGCCCCAGCAAGATCGTCGTGGTGGTGCTCGACGACGCGTACCTGCGCAGCCGCTCCTGCATGTTCGAGCTGACCGAGATCGCCGAGCGGCCGGACTTCGCCCGGTACGTCTTCCCGGTCGTGCTGCCCGGCGCCGACATCTTCGAGCCGGTCGGCCGGCTGCGCTACGCCCGGTACTGGGCGGACAAGCGCGACGAGCTGCTGCGCGAGACCGAGGGCCTGGGCCCGGAGCTGCGGCGCGCGGTCCGCGACGACCTCGACCTGTACGAGAGGATCCGCGACACGGTCGCCGGCATCACCGACCTGCTCGCCGGCATGCGGACCGTGACGCCCGGCGCGGACCACGAGCAGCTCTACCGCGCGATCGACGCGGCGCTCACCCCGCGAGGCGTCAGCGATCTGTAGACAATCCCGTCCCGCCGCACGCGTCGCACATCGTCGCCGGCGCGTGCCGGTCCTCGAAGCCGCTGCCGTCGAAGTCGAGCGTCCGCTGCGGACCGCCGCCGACCCAGCCCGTGCCGTGGCACCGCACGCAGCGCCGCCGGGTCGCCGGCCCGGTCGCCTCCCCGGCGCGCTTGAGCAGCAGCCGGGCGACGACCGCGGCGGCGATCAGCAGGACCAGAAGGAGCAGGAGCCACTTCATGGGTACATAGTGCTCCTGTCTGGTTGACTGCTCTGACCGACCCACATCCGCGGAAGGTGCGATGACGAACGACGATCCGCTGCCCCGGCTGGCCACCGAGGGTGAACGTCTCGGGTGGATCTTCACCGACCGGAACCTGTACCGGCGCCGCTTCACCGAGCCTCCGCCGCAGCCCCAGCCCGTCCCGCCCGAGCTGCGCGATCGCCTGGCACGCGCCGAGCGGGCCACGACCAAGCGGATCCTGGTCTCGATCGGCGTGGGCGTCGCGCTGGCCGTCCTGATCGGCTGCTGCGGCGGCGTGGCGGCCCGCGGCGACGACGAGAGCACCGCCCGCACCGTGGTGTTCCTCTTCGCCGGTCTCGCCTTCGTCGCCGGCATCGCGGGCGCCGTGATCGCCGCGCTCCTGCCCGGCTGGGCGCGCAAGGCCGTCGAGAACGCCCAACGGCAGGCCCAGGACGAGTACGCCCGGGAGCACGCCGCCTGGGACAGCCGCCGCCAATGGCACGACCAGCAGCAACAGCAGGCGGTCGACGCCCGTCCGGAGTGGTCGGCGGCGAGCCCGTCGCCCGGCACCCGCCGCGTCGACATCATCGGCGGCACGATGTACGGCTGGGAGGCCGTGCTCAGCGTCTTCGGCGGCTCGCTGCTCGCCACGCGCGGCCGGATGGTGCTGGCCGACTTCACCGGCGAGGCGCTCAGCGGCGAGCTGATCCGGCTCGCCGAGACCACCGGCCGCTCGGTGCGCGAGCTGCTGCTGCCCGAGCAGCTCGCCGAGTTCGACCTGGTCGCCGGCCTGCAACCGGCGGAGTTGGTGGACGGCCTGGTCGAGGCCATGTACGGCGACGCGCCCGAGGGCAACCGGGCCGAGCGCTCGCAGGACGCCCTGCTGCTGACCGAGGTGAGCACGATCCTGGCGCCGCGGTTGACCATGGCCCGGCTGCTGGCCGCGCTGCGCGTGCTCGCCGGCCGGCCCGCCTCCGCCCAGCTGACGCCCGCCGAGCGGGAGCAACTGCTCATCCTCCAGCCGGACGCGGCCCGGCTGCGCCGGATCGAGGCCTTCCTGCACCCGCTCGAGGAGATGGGCTCCGCGCCGTCCACGGCGGAGGTCGCCGACCTCACCTGCCTGGTGGCCGGCGGCGCCGGCGGCCAGGCGCAAAACGAGCTGCTCAAGGACCTGACGGTGCAGTGGCTGGGCCGGCAGGTGCGGCGCGAGGAGCCGCCGATCGGCTCGCTCGTGCTGCTCGGCGCCGACGAGATCCACCATCGGGCGCTCGAACGGCTCAGCACCCTCTGCGAGCGGCGCGGCATCCGCCTGGTGCTCTTCTTCGCCCACCTGCGGGCCGACTCGCTGCGCACGATCGGCGGCGGCGAGGTCGCCCTGATGCGGCTCGGCAACCACCACGAGGCACAGCAGGCGGCGGACTTCGTCGGTCGCGGGCACAAGTTCGTGCTGAGCCGGCTCACCCGCTCGCTCGGCGGCGACGAGACCCACACGCTGGCCGACACGTACGGCGAGACCGAGACCAAGGGTGGCGAGCGGGGCTCCCGGATGAGCGGGCGCCACCTGCGCCGCTTCTCCAGCACCAACTGGAGCAAGAGCCGTAACTGGAGCCAGACCGAGTCGACCGCCCGGGGCACGAACTGGAGCGACGCCGCCACCGCCGACCGCGTCTACGAGTACGTGGTCGAGCCGCGGGTGCTCCAGGACCTGCCCGAATACGCGATGGTGCTGGTCAGGAACGAGGGGCAGGGCTCGGTGGTGCAGGCCGTCGAGGTGGACCCGGCGATCGTCACGCTGCCCCGCGTCTCGATGAAGCCGATCGCCGCCGAGCCGTTGCCCGACCCGGCCGAGGCGGTCATCCCGGCCCTGCGGCCCCTGGAGGCGCCGCCGGCGGTCGGCTGGGGCGCGATCAGCGATCCGCCGCGGCAGCAGGAACCGGGCCGGTCGAGTCACGAACGATGAGCTCGGTGGCGAGCTCGACGTGCAGCGCGTCGAGCCGGTGCCGGTCGAGCAGCCGCACCAGCAGGCCGACCGCGATGCGGCCCATCTCGGCCAGCGGCTGCCGCACGGTTGTGAGCATCGGGCTGGTGGCCTGGGCGAGGTCGATGTCGTCGAAACCGGCGATCGACAGGTCCTCCGGCACGCGCAGGCCCCGGTCGGCCGCGGCGTGCAGCGCGCCCGAGGCGGCCTTGTCGTTGAAGCCGAGCAGCGCGGTGGGCCGCTCGGGCAGGTCGAGCAGGTGCTGCGCGGCCTCGTAGCCGAACCGGACGGTCGGCTCGCCGGGCAGCACCAGCGCGGGGTCGGGCAGCACCCCGGCGTCGGCCAGCGCCGAGACGTGCCCCGCGCGGCGGGCGCTGCTGGCCAGCCAGTTGTCCGGCCCGGCGAGCAGGCCGATCCGCCGGTGGCCGAGGCCGGCGAGGTGCTCGGTGAGGGCGCGGGCGCCGGCGAAGTGGGCCGCTGAGACGGCGGCGATGTCGCGGGGGACGGTCTCGCGCGGGTCGACGACGACGAACGGGAAGCCGGCGGCCTGGAGGGCGACCAGTTCCTCGCCCGGCTCCGGCGGCAGCACCACGATCGCGCCGCCGATGCCGGGCCGCCCGGCGAGCGACGGCAGCACCTCGCTGTGCTGGGCGGCTTCGCCGGCGTTGAGCACCAGCTGCCGCCCGTGCAGGTCGAGCGTCTCGGCGATGGACGAGACGATGAGTCCGAAGTAGTCGGTGAGCAGGTAGGGGCAGCGCACGTAGACGGCGCCCGCGCGGGCCGGCCGTCGCCGCGGTCCCCGGCCGCCCAGCTGCTCGACGGCGCGATGCACCAGGTCGCGGGTCTCCGGCGCGACATGCTCCTGGTCGTTGAGCACCCGGGAGACGGTCGCTATCGAGACACCCGCATGGGCGGCGATGTCCCGCACGGTCGGACCGGCTCTCATACCGGAAGCATAGACATTGACAGCCATCACCGTGACAGGCTTCACTGGCGTGTAACAGAAACGTTCCGTAGTTGTTTCAGTTTGTTACATGGGAGAGACCCGTGGCTCACTTCGGAACCGCCCTTGTGGCGCTCGCTCTGACCGCCCCGACCGCGGCGGCCTTCACCTCGCCCGCCGCTTTTTCGCCCGCCGCCGTCCCGGCCGCTTTTTCGCCGGACGCCGCGCCCGCTGTGGCTCGCGTCTGGGTCACCACGCCCGACGGCGCGCTCCGCCTGGCCGACCGCGGGACGGTGGCCTTCGGGCGGGCCGGCGCCGACGTGCCCACCGTCGTCGTCGATCCGGGCCGCCGCTTCCAGACGATCGAGGGCTTCGGCGCCTCGATCACCGACTCGTCGGCCGCCGTCCTCTATCGGCTCACGCCCGCGGCGCGCGACGCGGTCATGGTGTCGCTGTTCCGCGACGACAAACTGAGCTACCTGCGCCAGCCGATCGGCGCGTCCGATTTCACCGACGAGCCTGCCTACACGTACGACGACGTGCCGGCCGGGCAGACCGACTACGCGCTGCGGCACTTCAGCATCGCGCACGACCGGGCGCAGATCCTGCCGCTGTTGCGCCGGGCGCGCGAGCTCAACCCGTACCTCAAGATCATGGCCACGCCCTGGAGCCCGCCGGCCTGGATGAAGACCAACGGCTCGCTCGTCGGCGGGCGCCTGATCGACTCGCCGCGCGTCTATCAGGCGTACGCGGCCTATCTCGTGAAGTTCGTGCGGGCGTATCGCGCCGAAGGGGTCGCGGTCGACGCGCTCACGATCCAGAACGAGCCGCAGAACCGCACGCCGTCCGGCTATCCCGGCATGGATCTGCCCTCGTGGCAGGCCGCCGAGGTGATCGAGCGGCTCGGGCCGATGCTGCGCGCCGCCGGCCTGTCCACCAAGATCCTCGGGTACGACCACAACTGGTCCGAGCACCCGAACGACGCCGCGAACACGCCGGCCGACTCGGTCGCCGACATCGACCACTATCCGCAGGAGCTGCTCGCCACGCCGGCCGCGCGATGGATCTCGGGTACGGCGTACCACTGCTACTACGGCGACCCGAGCGCGATGACCGCGCTGCACGACGAGTTCCCGCGCAAGGACATCTACTTCACCGAATGCTCGGGCAGCCGGTCGAGCGACCCGGCGCACACGTTCTCCGACACGCTCAAGTGGCACGCCCGCAATTTGATCATCGGCAGCACCCGGAACTGGGCCAAGACGGTGATCAACTGGAATCTCGCGCTCGACGAGACGAACGGCCCGCACACCGGCGGCTGCGGCACCTGCACCGGCGTGGTGACAGTGGCCTCCGACGGCACGGTCACGCGCAACGCCGAGTACTACACGCTCGGGCACGTGGCCCGCTTCCTGCGGCCCGGCGCGGTGCGGGTGGCCGGCACGTCGTTCGGCACGACCGGCTGGAACGGGCAGATCCAGGACGTGGCGTTCGCCAACCCGGACGGCAGCACCGTGCTGGTCGCGCACAACCAGAACGACAACCCGCAGACGTTCGGCGTGCGGTTCGGGGACCGCTCGTTCACGTACACCCTGCCGGGCGGCGCCCTGGCCACGTTCGTCTGGAGTGGACGGTCGGGCGACCGGCCTCTCGACCCGGCCGGCTGGACGGCGACGGGCTCCGGCACCGACGCTGCCCTGGCCGTCGACGACGACGCCGCCACCCGCTTCACCACCGGCACGCCGCAACGGCCGGGCCAGTACCTGCAAGTGGATCTCGGTCGCGTGCAGCCGGTGGGCCGGATCGTCTTCGACACGGGTGCTTCTGTCGGCGACACCCCGCGCGGTTGGGCGATCAGCGTCTCCGCCGACGGCCGCCGATGGGCCGAGGTGGCGACCGGCTCGGGCGGCCAGTTCGCCAGTGCAACGCTCAGTCGCGGGCAATTCCGACATGTGCGCCTGACCCTGACGGCCGCGGATCCGGCGGCCTGGTGGTCGGTCGCCGACGTCCGGGCGTACCGCCGTGCGCATCGGTGAACTGGCCCGACGGGCCCACGTCAGCGTCCGCGCGCTGCGCTACTACGAGGAGCAGGGCCTGCTCGCCTCCCGCCGCAGCCCCAGCGGCCAACGCCACTACGCCGAGCCGGCCGTGGACCGGGTCCAGCTGATCCGCCACCTGTACGCCGCCGGCCTGACCAGCCGCACCATCGCCGGCCTGCTCCCCTGTGTCGACGCCCGGGTCAGCACCCCGGAGTCCCGCGCCCGCCTCGCCGCCGAACGAGACCGCATCGACGCCCAGATAGCCGGCCTCACCCAGGCCCGCAACCGGCTCGACGCCCTCGCCGCCGTCCCGGAGAGCTGACGCAAGCCGGGAGCTAAGCGACGTACAGCTTGCGCAGCGGCGCCGTGACTTCCCAGACCGTTGCGGTGCCGGCGGTGAGCCGCACCAGATCTCCCGCCTTGATGGCGATGGGCGCGGCCCCCTCGACCGAGATCGTCGCCGCGCCCTCCAGAACCACGAAGACCTCGTCCACCTCGACGTCGCGGACCGCGCCGGTGGTCATCTCCCAGAGGCCCACCTCGACACCGGTGTCGCCCAGGGTGGTGATCGGGGCGGTGCCGAGCGTCGGCTTCCCGGCCACCACGTCCGCCGGCGCGGGCCGCGAGTGCGGCACGGCGACCTGAGCCAGCGGGAACACCTCGACATCAGCCATGATCCGCAGCGTAATAGCACAGTCGGCCGGTCCCGGGCGGCGGTTCGGAGAAAGCTCCGCAGAACGCGCTGTTGCCGCTGAAAAGCGCTCTTTGCCCGTTTCCCTGGCTCTAGCGTGATCCGCGATGACGGAGACGAGAACCGGCGTGAGCCACCCGGCGGCCCCCGCGGCCGCCGGGTCGACGCCCGGGTTCCGGCCGGACATCGAGGGGCTGCGTGCCGTCGCGGTCGCCCTGGTGGTGCTCTTCCACGCCGGGGTGCCGGGTGTCGGGGGTGGCTACGTCGGCGTGGACGTCTTCTTCGTCATCTCCGGCTTCCTGATCACGTCGTTGATGCTTCGCGAGGTCGCCGCCACCGGGCGGATCTCGCTGCTCGGCTTCACCGCGCGCCGCTGCCGGCGCATCCTGCCCGCCGCCGGGGCCGTGTTGATCGCCGTCGTCCTCGCGAGCTATCACTGGCTCGGCTTCCTGCGCGGCGACGAGATCGCCGAGGACGCGAGCTGGGCCGCCCTCTTCGCGTCCAACTTCCGGTTCGCGAGCCAGGGCGTCGACTACCTCGCGTCGCAGGCCGCGCCGTCGCCGGTGCAACATTTCTGGTCGCTCGCCGTCGAGGAGCAGTTCTATCTCTTCTGGCCGGCGGCGCTGGTGCTGCTGCTCTGGCTGGGCTTCCGGTGGGCGCTGCCCTACTGGCTGGCCGGCGCCGTCGCGCTGTCGTTCGCGTACTCGGTCTGGCAGAGCGGCACGTGGGCCTACTTCTCGCCGGCCACCCGCGCCTGGGAGCTGGGCGCCGGCTGCCTGCTCGCGCTGGTGGCGGCGCGGCTGCACCTCGTCCCGTACCGGATCGCCGGCGCGATGGCGGCTTCCGGTCTCGCGCTCGTCGTCGTCGCGGCGCTGACCTTCGACGAGACGACACCCTTTCCCGGGTACGCGGCAGCGCTCCCGGTCGTCGGCACGGTGCTCGTGCTGGCGGGCCGTGGTGACGCGCTGCTCGCCCGCCGGCCGTTGATGTGGCTCGGCCGCTTGTCGTTCTCGCTCTACCTGTGGCACTGGCCGGTGCTGATCATCGCCGAGCAGGCCGAGGGTGGTCCGCTGGGCGCGCGGCAGCGGGCGCTGCTCGTGCTGCTGAGCCTGGGGCTGGCCGTCATGACGTACGTCTGCGTCGAAGACCCGATCAGGCGCAGCGGGCGCCTCCGGCGCTCCCACCTGCTCAGCCTGGCCCTCGCCCTATTGCTGATTGCCGCGCCGCTCGCCGTGGCGCGGTGGAAGACGTCGACCTCGCCGGCCGCCGACGTGGGCCGGGGCGAGTATCAACCTCGGCTAGGAGCGCCGGTCACGCATGCTCAGGACTGACCGACTGCCGATCTTCGCCTTGGCGTTCGTCCTGCTTACCGGGTGTACGGGCGCGCCACCACCGCGGCCGCGGCAGGCCGGCGAGCCAGCGCCCCGGGTGGCGTTGCCCAGCGTGCTCGCCGCCGTCCGCAAGGCCCCGGCCCTGCGCGCGCTGCCGCCCGACCTGACGCCGTCGCTGGTCACCACCGCCGACGACGTGGGCTTCGACAACGACACGTGCGAGGCCGGGCCGAAGGCGGACCGGATCGAGCCGTGCGTCTTCGGTGACCGGGCGAGCGCCACGGACGTCGTGCTCTACGGCGACTCGCACGCCGGGATGTGGCTGCCGGCGATGAAGGAGATCGCGGAGCGGCGGCACTGGCGGCTCCAGTTCTTCGGCAAGCCGGCCTGCCCCACGCCGAAGATCACCTTCTGGAATCAGCAGGAGAGCCGCGTCTTCACCGAGTGCGATCGCTTCCGGTCGTACGTCGCGGCGCACGTCGCCTCGGCACGCCCGGAACTGGTCGTGGTCACCAACGCGAGCTTCTCCCACAAGCGCGGCAGGGGCGTGCCGATCACGCCCGAACAGTGGCGGGCGGGCCTGGCGGAGACGCTGCGGACGCTGCGCCAGGCGGCCGATCACGTGGTGGTGCTCGGCGACATCCCGGTGCTGGACCAGAGCGGGCCCGAGTGCCTCAGCGCGCACGTCGCGGACATCTCGGCCTGCTTCACCTCCCGCACGGCGGCGACAGCGCGCGTCTGGAACGCGGCCGAGTCCGCCGCGGCCCGGGCCACGGGCGCCGGATATGTGTCGGTGCTGCCCTGGCTGTGCACCACCGTCTGCACGCCGGTGATCGGCAACGTCGGTGTCTACCGCAACCGGTTCCACCTGACCGCGACGTACGCCCGCATGATGAACGGCGTCCTGGAGGAGGCCCTCGTGAAGCACTTCCCCCAGGACGCCGTCCCTTAGCCGTTACCTGCGGCGGCGGGCTCGCATGATCGTTCCCGCCGCCGCCGCGATCGCCAGGGCCACCCCGGCGATCACCGCACGGGGGATCGGCCGGCTGCCCTCCTCGCGGGTGAGGAGCCGGTCCTTGGTCTCGGCGGCGGCCTCGGCGACACGGGCCGCGGTCTCCGCCGTGGTCTGTTTGACGTGTGCGACGCCGGTAGGAGCGGCGTGCTTGGGGTGCTCGTCCTCCCCGGCGTCGCCACTCTTGATCTGCTGCGTCTTCTCCAGCGCGGCGGTCTTGGCCTGGTCCGTTTTGTCCTGGACCGTCTGCTTGACCTGCTGCGCCTTCTCGGCGGTCGCCTGCTTGACCTGCTGCGCCTTCTCAGCGGTCGCCTGCTTGACCTGCTGAGTCTTGCCGGAGACCGCCTGCTTGGCCTGCTCGGTCTTCTCCGCGGCCACCCGCTTCGCCTGCGCCTTGACGTCCGCCTTGGCGGCCAGCGCCGCCGCGGTCTCGGCCAACTCGGCGCGCGTCTCCTCGATCTCCTGCTTCACCTCGTCGCGTGACCTGGTGTCGCTCATGCGTGCCGTCCCTCCCGGATAGCGCCCTTGACCGCCTCGACGTCGCGCTTGCCGCTCTCCATGGCCGCCTGCGGCTCGGGCGGAAGCGCCTGCTTGACCTGGTTCTTGCCGATCAGCGCGGCCACACCCGCTGTCGCGAAGAGCACCACGGTCACGATCAGCGCCGCCGCCCAGACGGGCAGGACCAGCGCCAGCAGCGCGCCGATGGTGACGAGCAGGGCGCCGACCCCGTAGAGCGCGATCACCCCGGCGCCGCCGAGCAGTCCCGCGCCCGTGCCGGCCCGCTTGCCCTTCTCCACCATCTCCATCCGAGCGAGCGTCAACTCGTCCCGGACGAGCGTCGACACCTGTTCGCTCAGCTGGCTGACCAGCTGTGCTGTGGGCTGTTGCTCGGTGTGCGTCGTCATCAGTGAGCTCCCTCCTGTCTCGGAGCCCACTTACCCGCAGGGTCACCGGGTAACCACCAAATGCCCTGCTAGGAACCGATTTCGCTCACCTCGGCGAAGGGCCGGTCGTCCCACCAGGTCGCGTGGATGATGAAGCTGTGGTTGGTCTCGTTGAAGTAGACCGCCAGGTTGTCCGGTGAGTCCTGCACCTTCTGGACGGCCCATCCGTCGGCCGGGGTGGCCGTCACGAGCGAGACGACGGCCGTCGAGGTCATCCTGATGACGGCCTGACCGCCCTCGACGCGGAACGAGCGGACGTAGGTGCGCACACCGTCGGCGCCGGTCGTGACCGTCCAGCCGTCCTCGGTCGTGGTCGGCGGGGTGGTGGCGGCCGTCTTCGGGGGCGTGGTCGCCGGTTTGGCCGGTGGCGTCGTCGTCGGCGGCGCCGTGGTGGTCTTCGCGGGGCGGGGCCGCGTCGTCGTCGCGGCCGGCGCCGACGAGCGGGAGGCCGTGGGCGTGGTCACGCTCGGCAGCGGCGCGGGGAAGCTGCTGGAGTCGGCCGCGGGCAGCGCGGAGAGCGCGCCGTCCTCGGGGCTGCCGGTCCGCAGGACCGGGGTGAGGGCCACCGAGGCCAGCACGATGCTCGTCGCGGTGGCGGCCAGCCACCCGACGATCGGCGTCCACCGGGAAGATCGCACGAGGCCCATGGTCTCATCTGCCCCTATGGTGTACGCCATGGCGATGATCCTGCTGGTCGAGGACGACCGCATCATCACGGCCGCGCTGTCTCGGGCCCTGACCGATGCGGGGCATGTCGTGCGACCGGTCGGCCGGGCCGCCGAGGCGTTGAAGATCGTCACCGACGAGCGGCCCGACCTGGTCATTCTCGATCTGGGGCTGCCCGACATCGACGGCACCGACGCGCTGCGGATGATGCGCTCGGTCTCCGACGTGCCGGTGATCGTGGCGACCGCCCGGCGCTCCGAGGCGGACATCATCCAGCTGCTGAGCGCGGGCGCCGACGACTACGTGACCAAGCCGTTCTCGGGCGGCCACATCCTGGCGCGGATCGCCGCGGTGCTGCGCCGGGCGCGCACCCAGGCCGAGGAGAAGCCGCGCGCGATCACCGTGGGCGAGCTGGTGATCAACCCGCGGCAGCGCCGAGCCGAGCTGCGCGGGCAGCCGTTGCAGCTGACCCGGCGCGAGTTCGACGTGCTGGCCTACCTGGCCGAGCGCGTCGGTCAGGTGATCAGCCGGCGGGAGCTGATGAACGAGGTCTGGAACCAGGCCCGGATCGGCGAGGAGCAGACCATCGACGTCCACATCTCCTGGCTGCGCCGCAAGCTGGGCGAGACCGCCGCGCAGCCGCGCTTCCTGCACACCGTGCGCGGGGTGGGCGTGATGATGGTCGATCCTCGATGAGGTGGGCGCTCAACCGGCTCGCCCTGGCGATCACGTCGATGGTCGCGCTCGCCTTCCTGGTGCCGCTCGCCGTCGCGACGCGGCAGATCGCCCACGACCGGGCGGTCAGTGACGCGCGCCAGCAGGCGACGTCGCTGGTCACCGTGCTGGGGGTGGACGCCGATCCCACGCTCCTGACGAACGCGGTGGCCAGCACCACGGCCGGCAGCGAGGGCCGGATGGCCGTGCACCTGCCCGACGTCGACCCGATCGGGTTGTCCCACCTGTCCGACGCGCAGATCTCCATCGCCGCCCAGGACCGCAAGTCGGTGCTGGCGCCCGCCCCGGACGGCGTCGCCTACCTTCAGCCGACAGTGCTGACCGACGGCCGTACAGTCGTGGTCGAGGTCTACGTGCCCGAGTCGGAGATGCGCCGCGGCGTGTGGCCGGCCTGGTTCGTGCTCGGCGGCCTGGCGATCGTGCTGGTCGCGGGCTCGACACTGTTCGCCGACCGGATGGGCAGCCGGCTGGTGCGCGCCACCCGCGAGCTCGCCGGCTCGGCCCGCAAGCTCGGCGCCGGCGAGCTGGGCACCCGGGTGCGTCCGGACGGGCCGCCCGAGCTGCGCGAGGCCGCGAACGCGTTCAACGCGATGGCCGACGACCTGCGCGGCCTCATGGACAAGGAGCGCGAGCTGGCCGCGGACCTCTCCCACCGCTTGCGTACGCCGTTGACGGCGCTGCGCCTCGACGCGGAGGCCATGCCGCCCGGCCCGATCGGCGAGCGGATGCGCCAGGCGTGCGACCTGCTCGACGAGGAGCTCGAGGCGATCATCAAGGGCGCCCGGCTCGGCGTGAAGGCCCGCGGACGGGAGGAGACCGACCTGGTCGAGGTGCTCGCCGACCGGCTGGCGTTCTGGTCGGTGCTCGCCGAGGACCAGGAGCGGCCGTGGGAGGTGGTCGGCGGCGACGAGCCGGTCATGGTGACGATCCCGCGCAGTGAGCTGATCGGCGTGGTCGACGCGATCCTCGGCAACGTCTTCTCGCACACCCCGGACGGAACGGCCTTCCGGGTCAGCGTCTCGCGCGCCGGGCTGCTCGTCGACGACGCCGGCCCGGGCATCGCGAACCCGGCGCGGTCGGTGCAGCGCGGGGTGAGCGGCGCCGGTTCGACCGGCCTCGGCCTGGACATCGTGCGCCGGGCGGCCGACGAGGTCGGCGGGGAGCTGGTCGTGGCGCGCAGCCCGCTCGGCGGCGCCCGGGTCGGCATCCACCTCACCGCGCCGGATCGCGGCCGCCGCCTTGTTTCATGATCCTTTCTGGGTCCTTTAAGGCTCCGTTATGGCAGCCGCTCCTAACGTCTGCGCCGTAATCGCCGGGACGACAGACAACGGAGTGAGCTGACATGCGTAGGAAGATCGCCTATCCCCTGCTGGCCTTCGGTGTGACAGCGGGGACGACCTTGGCGGTCGCCTCGCCCGCCCTGGCTCATGGATATGTGTCCTCGCCGCCCAGCCGTCAGGCGCTGTGCGCGTCGGGGGCCGTGTCGGACTGCGGGCAGATCCAGTTCGAGCCCCAGTCCGTCGAGGGACCGAAGGGCCTTAAGTCGTGCGATGGCGGTATCTCCCAGTTCTCGGTGCTCTCCGACGAGTCGAGGAACTGGCCGGCCAAGGCCGTCGGCTCCTCGGTGACCTTCAGCTGGGTGCTGACCGCGCGGCACAAGACCTCGACCTGGGAATACTTCGTCGGCGGTACGAAGGTCGCCACGTTCGACGACGGCGGCGCGCAGCCCGCGGCGGTCGTCAACCACACCGTCGACCTCTCGAAGTTCCCCGGCCGGCAGAAGGTGCTCGCCGTCTGGAACATCGCCGACACCGCGAACGCCTTCTACAACTGCGTCGACCTGAACATCGGCGGGTCGTCCTCATCGACGCCCACGACGGCACCGGCGACCAGCGCCCCGACGACTGCGCCTACTGCCGCGACGCCGCCCACCAAGGCCCCGACGACCGCGCCCACGACCGCGCCGGCCACGACCGCGCCGACCTCGACGGCGACGACCGCTCCGCCGGCGGCCGGCGGCACCGAGTGGGCCCCCGGCGTGTCCTACAAGACGGGTGACGTCGTGACCTACAACGGCGCGCGCTACCAGACCCGGCAGGCGCACACGTCGATCGTCAGCTGGGAGCCGTCGATCTACACCCTCGCGCTCTGGCTGCCGCTGTGAAGGCCCGCCTGATCGCTTTCGCGCTGGTCGCGCCGATCGTCCTCGGCGCCTGCGGCACCGCCAAGGAGCCCACCGCGGCGCCGACCACGGGCAAGACCGTGGCCGCCGAGGCGGTCGCCGAGATCAAGGCCGGCGAGGACCGCAACGACACCGACGTGATGTTCCTCCAGATGCTGGCGTACCACCAGAAGCAGGGCCTGGAGATGACCGCGACCGCCGTGAAGCGGGCGCAGAGTCCCGAGCTGCGCACGCTGGCCGGTGCCATCCAGGCGACCGAGAAGGACGAGCTCGAGATGATCCAGTCCTGGCTCACCGGCTGGGGCGAGGACACGGTGGCCGGCACGGCGGCGAGCCTGCACGCCGATCACGGCGGCCTGCCGGGCACGGGCGAGGCGGAGATCAAGGCGCTGAGCACGGTGAAGGCGTCCGAGTTCGACACCGCGTTCCTCAACCTCTTCCTGGCCCACCAGCACCAGGCGATCGAGATGTCCGGCATCGAGCGCACCGGCGGCAAGAACGCCGAGGCCAAGAAGTTCGCCGAGCGCGTGCGCCAGTCCCGCCAGGGCGAGATCCAGCAGATGCTCAAGCTGATGAACGGGTAGTAGCGTGACTCCGGAAGGCGGCCTGGCGGGGCCGCCTTTTCGGCGTTCGCGTCCCTGATGGGCGTTTTTTGCGTACGTTGTGTACGTGTTTAGTGCCCTTTGTACCGTACTGGTCCTGGCGCTGGCCCCGGGCGGCTGGGATCACGCCGGCTTCGACGCCGAGGACAGCTACTACAACCCGGACGAGTCCCAGATCAACGCCGGCACCATCGGAGACCTCACTCAGCGGTGGTCGGTCGCGCTGCGCGAAAAGGGGGGCGCATGCGGCGGCCCGTCGGCACCGCTGATCAGCGGCGGCGCCGGCGGCTCGGTCATCGCCACGGACGAGCGGGGCATCTCGTCCTACCGGGCGATGACCGGGCGGCTCGCCTGGCAGTTCGACTGGGACGACCCGGACGACTCCAGCACGCCGTCGATGGCCGTCTCCGGCGACGTGCTGGTGGCGGCGAACAGCGACTGCAACTCGATGAGCGACCCGGACGGGCGGATCGTGGCCCTCGACCTCGCGACCGGACGGGTGCGCTGGCGGATCGCGTCGCCGTTCCCGGTGGCCTCGTTCGTCGTCGACAAGGGCGTGGTGGTCGTCTCCGGCACCTCGCCGTCGGACGAGCAGATGACCGTCGCCTATCGCGCCGCCGACGGCCGCGAGCTGTGGCGCAAGCCCCGCCACGAGGCGTCCGGCGTGTCCGCGAACGGCCGGATCCTGCTGGTCAAGGGCCGATCCACCACCGCCGTCGCGATCGGCACCGGTGTCCCGCTCTGGGCCCACAAGCGCATCTGGTACGCCGAGAGCGCCACCCCGGCGGCCGACCGGTTCCTGGTGTCCGACGGGACGGCGCTGACTGCCCTACGGGCCTCCGACGGCGCCATGCTGTGGACCGCCGAGGGCAAGCAGAGCGCGCTCCTCGCCACGGACGGCCGCCGTGTCTACCGCGCCGCGGAGCGGACGGTCGAGGCCCTCGACGTGCACACCGGCCGGCGGTTGTGGTGGCGGCAGCTCCCGGTGATCGCCGGTCAGCCCGTGCGCGCGGGCGGGCTCGTCTACACGGGCGGGCCGGTCCTGAACGCGGCCACCGGGTCGGTGGTGGCGACCGTCGAGGGCAGCCAGGTGGCCGCCGGCGGGCGGTTGTTCACGGTGTCGCGGCAGCGGCTCACGGTTCTGGAGTGACGAACCGGCCGGAAGCCGGTGAGGAGCCTTCGTTGCACCCCGCCGGTCGCTGCGGCGGGTTCTACCAAATTTCGGCGGGACCTGGGAACCCGTATCTCCAAAGGTCTTGGCTTTACACCTTCAGCGGTTGCTATCCGGTAGTGCGGCTCGATTAGGCCGAAGCGGTTCGGGGGTGCTTCCCGAAGAGGCTGGGGACGCCGAGGGACGGCGTCACTTTCCTCAGGGGGTGCCGCCGTTTTGGCTCCGATGTTCGCGCTGCTGCGAGTGCGCAATTACCGGCTCTGGGCCGCCGCCGACCTGGTGTCGGTGGGCGGAACGTGGATGCAGGTGCTGGGGCTGAACTGGCTCATCCTCACCGCGACCGGCTCGGCCGCCACCATGGGCCTGGTCGTCATGCTCCAGGCCCTGCCGGTGCTGCTGCTCGGCAGCTGGGGCGGCGCGCTGGCCGACCGCCTGCCGGCCCGCCCGTTCCTGATCGGCTTTCAGCTGCTACGCGCCCTGCTGGCCCTGGCCCTGCTCTTCTCCTTCGACAACTGGATCATCTACGCGGTCGCTCTCCTGTCCGGCGTGATCAGCTCCTTCGAGGGCCCGATGCTGGGCCGCTTCGGCTCGTCGATGGTCCCCGGCGAGCAGCTCGGCTCGGCGCTGGCGCTCGGCTCGGTGCTCAGCTCGGCCGGCCGCATCGGCGGCATGGCGCTCGGCGGCGTCCTGGTCGGCATCACGGGCCCGTCGTCCCTGTTCGCCATCAACGCCGCCTCCTACCTGGCGGTCGTCGTGGCCCTGGCCATGATGCGCACGGGCGAGCTCCGTGACCTGCCGGTGGCCCCCGCCTCGTCCCGCGGCGTCGTGGCCGGCTTCCGCTACGTGCTGTCCCAGCCCGCCGTGCTGATCGTGCTGGCGCTGTCGTTCGTCCTGGGCTCCCTGGGCCGCAACTACCAGGTCTCGATGGCCGCGATGGTCGCCGGCCCGCTGGCCGGCTCGTCCGGCGCCTACGGCCTGCTGTCGACGGTCTTCGCCGTGGGCGCCGTGGCCGGCGGCCTCCTGCTGGCCGGCAGCGGCCGCTCCACCCTGCGAGTCCTGCTGGCGACCGGCTTCACGATCAGCGTCCTGCAGTTCTGCAGCGGCCTGATGCCGAACGTCCTCGGCTTCGCCGCCCTGATCCTCCCGATCGCGGCCGGCGCCGTCATCTTCGACACGGTCGTCTCGACCCGCATCCAGCTCGACACCCGCGAGGACATGCGCGGCCGCGTCCTGGCCACGCTGGGCCTGGTGTCCTCCCTCTCGGGCATGGTCGGCGCCCCCGCGGTCGGCTGGCTCTGCGACACGCTGGGTGCGCGGGAGGCCCTGCTGCTGGCCGGCACGGTCACGACCATCGCCGCGGTTGCGGGTGCGGTCGCCCTGGCCCGCGTCAAGGGACGCAGCCTCACCCCGTCGTTCGTCTTCCTCCGCCGCGCGGCGGAGCAGCCCGCCTGACAATTTCCCACGCCGCCCGGTCAGCCTCGCTGACCGGGCGGCTCTGCGTTTGCGGTCAGGCGACCGCCGCCGCGAAGGCGGCGAAGAGGTCGCCGGAGAGCGGAATGTGCAACCTCCAGGTGACGGCCATCGGGCGCTCGCCTTCGTGGCTGACATACGTTGCCGGCCCGAGGAACCAGAACGCCCGCTCGTCGGTGTTTTCTCGGGCGAAGAGCAAGATGTGCCGGTCCATGGACGCGTGCTTCTGATACCGGCGACCGGTCGGACTGTCCGCCGAGGTCATCGACTGGCTCTCCCAGTGGATCAACTCTGGGCTGATGGCGTAGTCGCGGTAGCGCGTCGTGGGAGAGAAATCGCCGCTGGTCTTGTCGAGCGTGAACGCCAACAGATCGGCGCCGACCATCGAAGCGTCATAGACGCCTTCGCGCCACTCCGGCGTCTTGGCCGTCTCGTCGTCGCGCACTGCCGCCAACATCTCAATGCGCGTGTAGCGACTGTGCACCTGGAGTGGGACCTCCGGCAGGGCGGAATGTGGCAAGTGAGCGGGCGCGTCGTGCAGCGTCGTCAACAACTCGCGTGCCTCTGCGAGCACCTGAGGATGCTCCCACAGGAGGTCGACGGCGCTCTGCATCGATTGCTGCTTGTGCAGCACCTGGTCGCCGAGGTTAGCGACGAGCATGCGCAGCAGGCGCCGCTCGGTCCTGCTCATCGTGCTGACGTCCGGTCGATCCGTCAGGAACGGCAGGTAGCCGTCCAGTCGTTTGCGGTCGTCCACGTGCAGCATCCGACCGATGGCTCGACGCAGCGACTTCTCATGCGGCCCCGGCGGCGCGACGGGAAGCCCCGCCGTTTCCAGCATTTCGGACCACGTGCGGTTGTTGGCGTAGATGTCGGGCAGCTCGAGGCCGGTCTCGTGCAAGTAGTCGGCGAGGGTGACGGTGCCTCGCGCCTGCTGGAGGGCGCGGAGTTCCTGCACCTTCGCCGGCCATTTCGACGGCACCGCCTCGCGGACATTGCGTAGCACGATGTCCTTCGCGACCTGGTCGAGCTCCATGTGGCAGCCCGGCGGCAGAAACGGAAAGCCCTCTTCGATGGCGTGTTCCAGATCGCGACGTGTGCCGCCGAGCAGGGCACGGTAACGCCGGTCGAACCGGAACTCACGGCGATGCTGACCGACGAAGTCGAGGACCGTGCAGAACGTCTTGCCCGGGGCAAGACGCAGGCCGCGCCCGAGCTGCTGCAGGAAGAGAGTGGCGCTGTCGGTCGGTCGCAGCATGAGCAAGGTGTCGACCGCCGGGAGATCAACACCCTCGTTGAAGAGATCCACGGAAAAGACGACTTGGATCTTGCCGGCCTCCAGGTCGGCGAGAGCCTTCGCTCGTTCGTCGGCGGGTGTGGTGCCCGAGATTGCGACGGCCCGAAGACCGACCTCCTGGAACTGGGCGGCCATGTGGTGTGCGTGCGTGACGCTGACACAGAAGCCCAGGCAACGGATCGTGGCGACGTCGTCAACGTGATCCCTGAGCTGGTGAAAGACCAGTCGAGCCCAGGATCCGTCGGTGAGGTACTTCGCCGCGAGCGCCTCGGTGTCGTAGCCCGTACCGCGGCGCCACGGCACTTCGGTGAGGTCGATTCCGTCGTGGATGCCGTAATACACGAACGGGGCGAGCCGGTGCTGCTCGATGGCGTCCCAGAGGCGCAGCTCGGCGGCGATGCGATCGCCGAACCACTGCAGGATGGGCAGGCCGTCGGCCGCTCCGGAGTGGCGGTCAGCCCGAGCAACTCCCGAGGCTTCAACTTCTGAAGCAGGGCTTCGTACGAGGGTGCTGCTGCGTGGTGGAACTCGTCGATGATGACCACATCGAAGTGGTCCTCGGCCCACGAGTCGAGATCGCGTTCGGCGAGGCTTTGCACCGAGGCGAAGACGTGATCGAACGCGCTCGGGCGGTCGCCGCCGACCCACAACTCGCCGAACGCATGATCGCGTAGGGCATGCCGGAACGTGGCCCGGCTCTTGGCCAGGATTTCCTTACGGTGCGCCACGAAGAGCAGGCGGGCCCGCGGCAACCGCTGACGGAGCCGGGCGTAGTCGATCGCCGCCATGACGGTCTTGAAACTGCTCCCTGGCGTAAGGGATGAAGTCGACGCTTGCCCAGTAACTCTCGAAGACCGCTCTGATCTTGTCGATGACGTCGACGTTGCGGGCCGCCGAGACGCGGACGTTCCATTCCATCCCGGCGGTCTGAGCCGAGTGCGTCAGGTTGGACGAGCCGACATAGGCGGTGCTAAAGCTGCTGTTGCGGTGAAACAGCCACGCCTTCGCATGCAAGCGCGTATTCGTCGTGTCGTAGGAGACCCGGATCTCCGCGCCGAGATCGGCGAGCTCTTCCAGCGCAGTGGCTTCGGTCGAACCCGTGTAGGTGGTGGTCAGGACCCGGAGCGGACGACCGCGTTCAGTGTGTCGCCGCAATGCCGGCAGCAATGGCCTGATACCGCTCCTGCGAACGAAGGCCATGACCACGTCGATCGCATCGGCCGACTCGATCTCGCGTAAGACCTGGCTGCCCACGGTCGGCTCGCCGCGTGAATTGGTCAGCAGGGTGGTGTCGAGCAGTGGGATCAGCGGAGATGCCGGCACGCGCTGCGAGCCGTCCAGCTGCTGGCTGGCGATCGCGGTGAGCACCTGGCCCGCAGCGGTAGGGCGATCGGCGCTGACACCCGCCCTGGGCAGTCGCTCGTTGAGCGCGTCAGTCAGCAGTTGGGCCACCTCGATGCCGACGGCGACTCGGTCGTCCTGCCCCACGGTGTCGAGCGCTCGGAGCACCTGCCGTGCGATGAGCAGGGCGATGCGATCGGAGGCGTCGGCCGCGCGAAGGCTCGTCGTCTTGACCAGGTCCGCGTCGAATCCGTCAAGCGCTGTTTGCAGCGCATCCGTAACTACCGTCTCGTACAGTCCCGCGGGGAGCTTGTCTGGCACCGCGACAGTCTGCCGGATCATGCGCGAGGTCCCGAGTCGGCATTTCGGTCGTTGGCGGGTCGGATAGCGTGAGCGGGGCACACCGATTGGCTAAGGGGAGCACGTGGAGCTGTTGCACTCGGGAAAGGTCCGTGACGTCTACGCCGACGGCGAGGACATCCTGCTGGTCGCGTCGGATCGGGTCTCGATCTATGACGTCGTGCTTCCCACGGCGATCCCCGACAAGGGCAAGATCCTCACCCAGCTGTCGCTGTGGTGGTTCGAGCAGCTGGCCGATGTCGTGCCCAACCATGTGGTGTCGAGCACCGATGTGCCCGCCGAGTGGGCGGGGCGGGCCGTGCGGTGCGAGCGGCTCGACATGGTGATGGTGGAGTGCATCGCCCGGGGCTATCTGGCCGGGTCGGGGCTCAAGGAGTACGAGCGGGACGGCGCCGTTTCCGGGGTGGGGCTGCCGGCGGGGCTGATCGAGGGGTCGCAGCTTCCCGAGCCGATCTACACGCCGACCACCAAGGTGCCGCCGGGGCAGGGGCATGACGAGTTCATGACGTACGCGGAGGTCGAGGCCGAGGTGGGCGCCGACGTGGCCGCGGAGCTCAAGCGGATCACGCTGGAGGTGTATCGGCGGGGGCAGCAGGTGGCCGCGTCCAAGGGCATCATCATCGCGGACACCAAGATCGAGCTGGGGTTCGCGAAGGACGGGACCTTGAAGCTCGGCGACGAGCTGCTCACGCCGGACTCGTCGCGGTTCTGGTCGGCGGACGAGTGGAAGCCCGGTGGCACCCAGCGCTATCTCGACAAGCAGTTCCTGCGCGACTGGTCGACCTCGTTGACCGACTGGGACCGCACGGCGCCGGGGCCGGAGATTCCGGACGAGGTGGTCGAGGCGACCCGAAACAGGTACGTCGAGGTGTACGAGCGGCTTACTGGGGCCAACTGGGCCTGAAAGGTTGGGCCGTCCACCAGGCCGGCGCCGGCGCGTTGCCGTTGCGCTTGGCGAAGAGGTAGGAGCCGTAGCCGACGGCCAGGACCGACAGCAGCAGGCCGGTCCATCCGCCGTAGACGACGCACAGCGGTGCGACCGTCCACAACAGAATCGCCAGGGCCGTGCGCAGCCGGCGCTTGGGCCGGCTCATGCGGTCCAGGTGCCGGCAGAAGCGTGGGTCGTTCTCGCGCAGGTGGGTCACCAGGCCGTCGAAGGCGGCCTTGTCAGTCGGATCGAGCACGGTAGACCACCTCCGCTGGGTGCTGGACGCGCGGCATAGATACCCGCCACCGTGTGGCCAAAAACGTACGCTGCGTCACGCGGCGCACCTACGATCAAGGCGTGGATTACGGTCACCCGCTCGAGTTCGGCACGTTCGTCACCCCGGTCAACGATCCGCCCCGGGCCGCGGTGGCCCGTGCCCAGCTCAGCGAGCAGTTGGGCTTCGACCTCGTCACGTTCCAGGACCACCCGTACCAGCCGGCTTTCCTCGACACCTGGACGCTGCTGAGCTGGGTCGCGGCGCAGACCGAGACGATCCGGCTGGCCGGCAACGTGCTCAACGTGCCGATGCGCCCGGCGCCGGTGCTGGCCCGGGCCGCCGCCAGCCTCGACCTGCTCTCCGGCGGGCGGCTGGCGCTCGGGTTGGGCGCGGGCGCGTTCTGGGACGCGATGGTCGCGATGGGCTTCCCGCGGCGTACCCCTGGGGAGTCGGTGGAGCAGCTCGGCGAGGCCATCGACGTCATCCGTGAGCTGTGGAACGAGGCGGAGCGGGCCCAGCTGCGTCACGAGGGCACCTACTACCACCTGGCGGGGGCCAAGCGTGGCCCGGCGCCGGAGCACGAGGTGCCGATCTGGGTGGGCGGGTACAAGCCGCGGATGCTCCGGCTGGTCGGGACGAAGGCGGACGGCTGGCTGCCGTCGCTGTCGTACCTGAAGCCCGGTGATCTGGCCCGGGGCAACGAGCTGATCGACGAGGCGGCGCGCGCCGCCGGCCGGGACGTGCGGGAGGTCCGCCGGCTGCTCAACGTGGGCGGGGCGGGCAGGTCGCCGTCGGAGTGGATCGACGAGCTCGTGCCGCTGGCCGTCGAGGACGGCGTCGCCACCTTCATCCTCGGCACCGACGATCCGCAGGAGATGCAGCGGTTCGCCGCCGAGGTGATCCCGGCGGTGCGCGAGGCGGTCGCCCGGGAGCGCGCCCGCGCGGGCGTGACGACCGGCCCGGTGCGCAGCGCCGCCGTGCTGGCGCAGCGGCGGGACGACATCGACTACGACGGGCTTCCGCCGTCGCTCACCGCCATCGAGCCGGGCGATTACGGGTACGCGAAGGTGCGCTCGACGTACATGCGCGGTGGCTCGCCGGGCCTCGTGATCCAGCCGCGGGACGCGGGCCAGGTGGCCGAGGCGATCGCGTTCGCCCGGGACCAGGCCGTGCCCCTGGCCGTGCGCAGCGGCGGGCACGGCATCAGCGGACGGTCCACGAACGACGGCGGCATCGTGATCGACCTGTCCGCGATGCGCGAGATCACCGTGGTGTCGGCCGAGCACCGGCTCGTCCGGGTCGAGGCCGGCGCCCGCTGGAAGGACGTGGCCGCGGTGCTGGCGCCGCACGGCTGGGCACTCAGCAGCGGCGACTACGGCGGCGTGGGTGTGGGCGGGCTGGCGACCGCGGGCGGCATCGGCTGGCTGGCCCGCGAGCACGGGCTGACCATCGACCATGTACGGGCGGCCGAGATGGTGCTCGCCGACGGCAGCCGGGTGCGCGTCAGCGACGACGAGAACCCGGAGCTGTTCTGGGCCGTGCGGGGCGCCGGCGCGAACTTCGGCATCGTGACGGCGTTCGAGTTCGAGGTGGACGAGATCGGCGACGTCGGCTTCGGCCAGTTCGTCTACGACGCGTCCGACGCGGCCGGGCTGCTGCGGGCGTGGGGAGCCGCCATGGAGGCCGCGCCGCGGGACGTCACCACCAATCTGATCATGGGCCCGCCGCGCCGGGGGCAATCCCTGGCACAGGTGTACGGGGTGGTCGACGCGGTCTCGCCGGAGACGATCATCGAGCGGTTCACGCCGATCGCCCGGATCGCGCCGCTGCTCGACCAGCAGGTGCAGCTGGTGCCGTACGCGGGCGTGATGAACGTGCCGGACGCGACCCACGAGGGCCAGGGCGAGCCGGTGGCCCGCTCCGGGCTGATCGACCATCTGACGCCGGAGTTCTGCGAGGCGGTGGCGGATCTGCTCGCCTCGGGCACCGTGTACTTCTTCCAGGTGCGCTCGGTCGGCGGAGCGGTCGCCGATGTGCCGGAGGAGGCCACGGCGTATTCGCACCGATCGGCCAACTTCTCAGTCGTGGCTTTCGGCTCGTCCAAGGACAAATTGGACGAAAAGTGGGCCGCCATGGGGTCCCACTTTCGAGGGCTCTATCTCTCGTTCGAGACCGACCGGAGCCCCGAACGGGTGCACGAAGCGTGGCCCGAGAAGACCCTAGGGCGGCTGCGGGCGCTGAAGCGGCAGTACGACCCGGACAACGTCTTCCGGGACAACTTCAACATCGACCCGGTGGGCTGACACGCGAAAGAGCACTCGCCCTCGGGGCGAGTGCTCGGCGTGAGAGGTGCCTAGGCGGCGTGCGACGAGCCGCAGGCGGGGCAGTGGTGGTGGTTGGTCTGGCGGAGGCGCCAGCCGAGCCAGACGCCCGACAGAAGGCTCAGCAGGCCGGCGACGGCGGCCACCGTGACCGCGCCTGTCATGCCGCCGAGTTTCGCACTGGGAGCCCGGACGAGGTGTAGAAGGCGCCGCGGCCCGGGTGGTGGCGGCGGTCGACGGCCGGGTCCTCCGAGGAGCGAGCCGTCACGTAGGGAGCCGTGAACGTGTCGACGCCGGTGCCGAGGTGGGCGCCGGGGCGGTACGTCACGGTCACGGCGCGCGGCGAGGCTGCCTCGATCACGCCGGCGCGCCAGCCGTCGCGATAGACCCACACCCGGTCGGACGGGTGGTAGCTGTCGGCGGGCGCGACGTCTGCCGGGTCGCGCTGGGGTGGGGCGACGGTGGGGGTAGCGGTCGGTGCCGTGGACATCGAGTTGACCCTCCCAGATCTCGCCAGATGGGGACGTCAGGGCGGTAATCACCACCGCCAGGACCTCCGCATCGGCCGAGAAGCCGAACTTTCAGCACGCTCTGTCAGCAATCGGTGCGTGTCTGTCAGCTATCATCCTCGCCGACAGGTGCGTTCGCAAGGCCGGATGCACGTGCATCCGCAGGGGGCGAACGTCTCGGGCGTTAGGCTCGGGCTGTTTCGTTGTGGACGATCTCCCCCTTAGGATGCTTGGGGACTGCGGCCGGCAGCCCACACACGGCTATGACGAGGAGTCAGGTGAGCGCGGGTACGCAGCAGGAGGAGGCGCCGAGCGGCGGTCCTACCGTCCTGCGCATCCTGCTCGGCACGCAGCTGCGCAAGCTCCGCGAGGCCAAGGGGATCACCCGTGAGGACGCCGGGTGGGAGATCCGGGCCTCGGGCTCGAAGATCAGCCGCATGGAGCTCGGCCGGGTCAGCTTCAAGGAACGCGACGTCAACGACCTCCTGACCCTGTACGGGGTCAAGGACGCGAACGAGCGCGAGTCGCTGCTCGTGCTGGCGCGCCAGGCAAATAACCCGGGCTGGTGGCAGCAGTTCAGCGACGTCATGCCGGGCTGGTTCCAGTCCTACCTGGGCCTCGAGGCGGCGGCCACGCTGATCCGCACGTACGAGATCCAGTTCGTGCCGGGCCTGCTCCAGACCGCCGACTACGCCCGCGCGGTGATCATGCTGGGCCACGCCGGTGTCACGCCCGAGGAGATGGACCGGCGGGTCGACCTGCGCCGGCAGCGCCAGGCGATCCTCGACCGGCCCAACGACGCGCCGCAGCTCTGGGCGGTGATCGACGAGGCGGTCCTGCGCCGGCCGATCGGCGGCGTCGAGGTGATGCGTGCCCAGATCGAGGCCCTGATCGAGGCGGCCAAGAAGCCGAACGTGCGGCTCCAGATCATTCCGTTCCACGCCGGTGGCCACGCGGCCGCGGGCGGCCCCTTCGCGATCCTGCGCTTCCCCGAGCCGGAGCTGCCCGACGTCGTCTACGTCGAGCAGCTGACCAGCGCGATCTACCTGGACAAGCGCGAGGACGTCGACCAGTACGCGATGGCGATGGAGCGCGTCTGCATCGACGCCGAGCCGCCCAACCACACGCCCGAGATCCTCGGCAAGCTCCTGCACGAGATCGGCCGACCGGCCTGACGGCTTTTTTCGAGATTCACACTAGAGGCGTACGAGCTGCAGTCTCGTACGCCTCTAGTTTTTACGTCTTACGCTGACCGCGCTCAGGCGAGCAGGTTGTCGAAGTCGCCGTCGCGAACTCCGCCCAGGAACGCCTCGATCTCGGCCGGGGTGTAGATCAGGGCCGGGCCCTCGGGGAACCGAGAGTTGCGCACGGCCACGTCGCCGTTCGGCAGAACGGCGGCCTCGACGCAGTTGCCGCTGGGGTTGCTGCGCCGGCTCTTCTGCCAGGTGACACCTTCCAACTGGCCGGCGGGAATGCCGTTAACCGCGTGCGTCATGTGAAGCTCCCTTGGTTTGCTCCGGTCGGGGATCGTCCGGAGGCAGATGGTCTCCGATGAGCAATCAGTGCCTCACACCTTGTGCAAATGCACGTGCATTTGGCCTTGCGTACTCACGGGATTGTGAGCATGATAACGCACGTACGCACACTCTTGGGGGTCACTAACGGTGACATCTTTGAGTGACTGATCGGTCGCGGAAACGGCGTCTGCGGCCTCGGCGCGAGGCTCCTTGGCGGGGGCGTCCGAGCGAGAGGTACCACAATGTCCGTTCCCAACATCGGCCCGGAGCACTTCGAGCTGGGCGACAACGAGGCGGCCGAGGAGTCGCGCCGGGGCAACCCGGCACCGCTCTATCGAGACGAGACAGTGACCGACGACGTGACCGCGGCGAGCACTCGTGCCAGCGCTGTCACTCACCGTTTTGGTGGGGTTAGGTACGCCCTGACCCGCCCCGAAGCCCCGGCGGCCGACCTTCGGCCGTCGACTGAGGAGGGTGGTTCCGATAGGCGCGAGTGAGTCCGCCGGCGGCCCTCCCGAGGGCTGTCGCGCCCGGCTGTCCATGGGGGAGAGTGCAGGATCTCGGGTGCCGCGGCGGAGCGGCTACGCAAGGTTCGCGGCTGCTCGCCTCAGGCACTGCTTGATTACGCCCCGTGTGCACCGCTCGGTCGCCGGGGGTCGCTCGCCGAGGCTGGTAACGGCGACCACCACCCCGCCGGCGGAGGCGACCGACAGAATTTTTCTGCAAGCTGCTCGACTGTTACCCGTTATTGGCGGGTCGTAAACAACTGAATCGGCGGGCGTGACGCCGTAACGCCCGCCCCAGCGCCCGCTGAGGGCGCCGCCAGGCTCCGGCCGGGCGGTCCGGTTCCCCCGTGCCGGATCGCTCGGCCGGTTGGCTTTCCGGCCTCGCCGAGGCACGGCACGGCCGCCACCCGATCCCGCGCCGGGCCGGTGTCATCCACCTGGCCGTCTGGACCCGGTCGAGGTGGTGTGACCACACGATCCGACCAAGTGAACGCCAGGACGTCTCCTGGCGCACCGCGAAACGCTGGGCCGATCGTTATCGCGAACTCGGCGCCGCCGGCATGCAGGACCGCTCGTCACGGCCGCACCACAGCTCGGCCCGCACCTGCGCTGGAAACGACGACTCGGCCCCTCCAGATCAGCGGCCGCCTACCACCGATCACCCGGCTGGCCAGCGTCCCCGGACCGCACACCGAGGCACCGCCGAGCCGATCCGCCGTTACGAGCACGGCGGGCGCGGCGACCTGATTGCGCCTTCCTGCACACCGACGATCGCCGCCGCCGGCCTGTCCCTAGGAACGCCTATGGCTTGCGGGCGACGCCCGCCCAGTAGTAGGCGGCCTTCGGGTCGTCGACCGGCTCGTCGGGGCGCCAGCTCGAGACCGGGACCAGGCCGGGCTCGAGCAGCTCCCAGTCGCCGAAGAGGCGTTCGACGGCCTCTCGGGTGCGCGCCACCAGGGTCATGCCGGCGCCCGTCGCCGCGGCCACCGCCTCGGCCACCTCGCCGGGGGCGAAGTCGGCCGTGGGGTGGGTGATGGCCAGGCAGCTGCCCGACGGCATGGCGTCGCGCAGGGCTGCCACGCTGGACCACGGGTCGTCGGCGTCGGCGATCAGCATCAGGATGGCGATCAGCGTCAGCCCGATCGGCTCGGAGAAGTCGAGCGTGTCCCGCAGCGTCTTGTCCTGCAGGATCGACTCGGGGTCGCGGATGTCGCCGGAGATGTACTCGCTGCGGCCCTGCTCCGTGCTGATCATGAGGGCCCGGGCGTGCACCAGGACGATGGGGTCGTTGTCCACATAGACCACGCGGGCGGCGGGGACTATGCGCTGGGCGATCTCGTGCAGGTTGGGCCGGGTCGGTATGCCCGTGCCGATGTCGAGGAACTGGCGGATGCCTTCCACCTCGACCAGGTTGCGGGCCGCGCGGTGGACGAACTTGCGATTTTCGCCCGCCATGTAGCGCATGCCGGGGATCGCCTTGATCATGGCGTCGCCGACGGCCCGGTCGACGGCGAAGTTGTCCTTGCCGCCCAGCCAGTAGTCGTAGATGCGGGCGGAGTGCGGCACATTGATGTTCACACCGGGGGGTGCGACCTCGTTCTCCACGACCGCCTCCTAGAGCCTGACCCGCACCCGGGCCGGCTGTCCGTCAGTGCGCTACAGCGTAGCGGTCGTAATTGATCAAGTTGAGTCCCAGCTCAGGCCGCCGCCGCGTGGGTGCCGCGGTGCACGACCTGGTCACGGCCGGCGTGCTTCGCCGCGTACAGGTTGCGATCGGCCAGAGAGAGAAGATTGTCACTCTCGGTCTCGGCGAGGCCGGACAGTCCGACGCTGATCGTCACCGGCAGGCCGCGGGTGAGCGTGGCCCAGTCGTAGCGGCGCACCGCCCGGCGGATGGTGTCGAGCTCCTCGGCCGCCTGGCTCAGCGGGCGGCCGGGCAGCACCATCACGAACTCCTCGCCGCCCAGCCGGGCCACGAAGGCCTCCTTGGAGATCGCCGCCAGCTCGGTCTCGAGCAGCTTGGCCACCTGCACCAGCACCTGGTCGCCGACGTCGTGCGAGAGCTGGTCGTTGATCCGCTTGAAGTGGTCGAGGTCGACGATCGCGACGACGAGGCCGGGGTCGGTGTCGATCAGGCCGGGCAGCTGCTCGTCGAGGTAGCGGCGGTTGCGCAGACCGGTCAGCGGGTCGCGGCGGGCCTGCTCGCGGAACCGCTCGGCCTCCTGCCGCGCCTCGGCCGTCTCGAAGAGCGCCTGCCGGGTGCGGGCCTGCGCCTCGCGCTGCCTCGAGTGCAGGCTCGTGAAGGCCGCGAAGAAGATCTTGTGGACCTCGTACGCCCGGTCGAACTCGCCGCGAGCCGCGTGCAGCTCGGCCTGCTCCTGGTGGACGCGGACCAGCACGTCGCCGAGCTCGCGCGCGAGGCACAGGTCGCGGGAGGCGTCGAGGCTGGCCTGGGCCCTGTCGTACGCTCGCAGGCCGCGCTGGGCTTGCGCGAGGGTCAGCAGGTATTCGGGCAGGGCGTCGGCGTCGTCCTCGCGGCCGGTCCGGTGACGCTCGATGCAGACCTCGAGCGTGTGCACGGCCTCGGCGAACCGGCCGCGCCCGATCTCGATGAGCCCGATCGTGTCGAGCAGCGACGCGTCGAGCTCGAAGCCGTGCTCGGCGGCGTGCTGCTGGAGCCGCTGCGCGACGCGCTCGGCCATCTCGTGGTTGCCGGCGGTGTATTCCGCGTAGGCGAAGTTGTTGAGCACCGCGAGCCGCAGATCGGGCCGGCCGTGCTCGATCGCGAGGCGCTCGGCCTGCTCGAAGCGGTGGCGCGCGGCGTCGATGGAGTGGCTGAACGCCAGCGCGTCGGCGAGCTTGACGCGGTGCCAGATGCGCATGTGGTCGGTGGCGGTCTCGTCGAGCAGCTCGACGCTGAGGACGGCGTGCTCGAGGCACTGCGCCGGGTCGCCGAGGTGGCGGTGAATGTTGGACCAGACCAGATGGGTGCGGGCGGTGAGCTGCCGGGCGCCGTGGTCGACCGCCCACTGGTGCACCTTCCAGATGCGCTGGGCGGCGCCGGCCACGTCACCGGCGCGCATGCGCAGGTTGGCCTGGCTGAGTCGCGCGCGGGCCGCGAGCAGCTCGTCGCCGAGCAGGTGGGCCTGGCGTTCGAGCCGGACGGCGCGGTCGAGCATGGCGGCCGCGTCCCAGTTGATCTCGTCTTCGAGCTCGAGCAGGGCGGCGGAGAGACTCTCGGCGTCCAACCTGCCACCTCCCTTTCGCTCCGGCTCCATCAATCGGCAGCGCGCGCCCGGGGATGAGGATGATCAGCGCTCCGCTTCCGAAGGTTAGCTCTGTGTTAGCCCTGAGTTCCATGTTCACCGGCGTGACGATTGTCGCCACGGCTGTAACGAGACGGATACACAAAGATGCGGCACCCTGCGGGGTGCCGCATCTTCAGGTGCGTGGGCTCAGCGGGCGAGAGCCTCTTCCTTTTTCGCCTCGGTCGCGGGGGCGTCCACGTCGACCGTGGTGCGCAGCGCGATCGGCTTGAGGAAGGCCGCGGCCAGCACGCCGATCACCGCGACCGCCGCGGAGATCAGGAAGATGTGGCCCGTGGCGTCGCCGTAGGCGGCCCGGACGATGTGCTGGATCGCCTCCGGCAGGGCCGACAGGTTGAGCGTGCTGACGCTGCCGCCCGAACTGCCGCCGCCCGACGCGCCGGCGTTCGCCAGGTCCGAGGTGATCTGCTCGGTGACCCGGCGGGCCAGGACGGCGCCGAGGACCGAGACGCCGATCGTGCCGCCGAGCGAGCGGAAGAACGCCACCGTCGAGCTGGCCGCGCCGATGTCCTTGAGCGCCACCGTGTTCTGCACGGTCAGCACCAGGTTCTGCATGCTCATGCCGACGCCCGCGCCGACCAGGAACATCGAGGCGCCGACGTACCAGAGCGGGGTGTCGTGGTCGAGGAAGGAGAGCCCGGCGAAGCCCACGACCAGCACGATGGTGCCGGCCACGATGTACGGCTTGATCTTGCCGTACTTGGTGATGAGGCGGCCGGAGATGGTCGACGAGATCAGGATGCCGCCCATCATCGGGATGGTCAGCAGGCCCGCCTCGGTGGGGCTGTAGCCGCGGCCGATCTGGAAGTACTGGCCGAGGAAGACCGCGCCGCCGAACATCGCCATGCCGACCGCGAGGCTGGCCAGGATCGCCAGGGCGGTGTTGCGCTTGGCGACGATGTCGAGCGGGACGACGGGCTCGGCGACCCGCTTCTCGGTCCAGACCGCGGCGGCGAGCAGGACGAGGGCGCCACCCACCATCGCGTAGGTCTGCCACGACAGCCACGCGAACGAGCCGTCCACGAAGGAGACCCAGATCAGCAGGACGCTGACGCCGGCGGCGATCAGGGCCGCGCCGAGGTAGTCGATCTTCACGTTGGCGCGGCGGATGACCTCGAGGTTGAGGGTCTTCTGGAGGACGACGAGGGCGACCACGGCGATCGGCGCGCCGATGAAGAAGCACCAGCGCCATCCGAGGTCGCTGTCGACGATCAGGCCGCCGATCAGCGGGCCGCCGACCGTGGCCAGCGCCATGACGCCACCGAGGTAGCCGTTGTAGCGGCCGCGCTCCCGCGGCGGGATCATCGCGGCGATCGCGACCTGGACCAGCGCCTGGACGCCGCCCATGCCGAGGCCCTGGAACGCGCGGGCGGCGATCAGCTGGCCGGCCGTCTGCGAGAAGCCGGCCACGATCGAGCCGAGCACGAACACCACGATGGAGATCTGCACAAGCAACTTCTTGCTGTACAGGTCGGCGAGCTTGCCCCAGATCGGGGTGGACGCGGTGGCGGTCAGCAGGGTGGCGGTGACCACCCAGGTGTACTGGGTCTGTGACCCGTCGAGCGCGCCGATGATCGTCGGCAGCGCTGTCGACACGATGGTCGAGCTGGCCATCGCGACGAAGAGCACCAGCAGGAGGCCGGAGAGGGCCTCCATGATCTGGCGGTGTGACATGGCGCCCGGCCGGATGCCGGTGGTGCTAGGGGCGCTCATCGCGCAGCCTCCATCAGATCGTCGGTGAAGCGCTGAAGCATCGTCGAGAGGGCGCGTCGCTCCTCGGGTGTCCAGTCGCGCAGGGCATCGGCAAGCTGCCGATGGTGGTAGGTCATGACCTCGTCGAGGACCTGTCCGCCTCGCTCGGTGACGGCGAGCACCGCTGCCCGCCCGTCCGCGGGATCCGCGGCCCGTTCGACGAGACCGGCCTTGACGAGCGCGGCGACCGAGCGGCTGACCGTCGAGGGGTCGAGGGCACACTCGGCGGCCAGCGACTTCACGTGAGTGCCGCGGCCGGTGGCGATCATCGCGAGGGTGCCGAGCGTGCCGGCAGGCACGGCCGCGGTGTGCGGGGCCAGCCGGTTCTTGAACACGCGGATGGCCCGGAGCAATTCCTGCATCTGCGCCGGCAGCACGTCATCGTTCACGGCGGACTCCTCGGATTTGATTGCCACATACAACTATCCGCTGAACATGCCCAATGCGCAAGTTTTCTCATTGAGAAGCGAGTCACACGCCGGTACCCTCAAGTCATGAGCACCACGGCCGAGCCCGGACTGCGCGAACGCAAGAAGGCCGCGACCCGCCAAGCCCTCCACGACGCCGCCATGCGTCTCGCGATCGAGCACGGTGCCGACCGGATCACGGTCGAGGCGATCGCCGACGAGGCCGGCGTGTCCCGCCGGACCTTCTCCAACTACTTTAGCAGCAAGGAAGAAGCCTTGCTGTACGGCGACTACCAGCGCATCCACTCGATGATCGCGCTGGTGCGGGCGCGCCCGGCCACCGAGCCGGCGTGGGCGGCGCTCACCGCGGCGGCCGAGCGGTTCTATCAGGAGCTGGGCGACGTCGACCCGCAGTGGGTCGCGCGGAGCCGGCTCGTCCGCACCCAGGCGTCGCTCGTCGCGGCCCAGGTGCAGACGTTCGCGGCGCTCGAGCGCGAGCTGTCGGCCGAGATCGCGGCCCGGTCCGGCGACGACCCCACGAGCGTGCGGGTCAAGATGACGTCCGCGGCGTTCCTGGCAGCGCTGCGCGTGGCGCTGCACATCTGGCTCGACCGGCCGCCGGGCACGAGCCTGTGGGAACTGGTGTCCGAGGCGCTGGCCGAGGCCGGCCGCGGCTTCGCCTGAAAAAAGCGTGACTCCGGGTGGGGGCCCGGAGTCACGCTTTCCTGGGGATGGGAAGTGAGCTCTCAGCCGGTGAAGCCGGCGAAGATCTTGCTGAAGTCGAACGGCGACTGCGCGACGTTGGTGCACTGGAAGAGGGCGCCGTTGCAGGCGTTCTTGTCGCGGTTGGCCTCCCACATCGAGACGAAGCCGATGTGGTTGGTGTTGGCGAAGGCGACGAGGTCGCGGGCGTCGCCGAGGCCGAAGACGCCGTTGTCGTCGTTCACGCCGATCATCGGGGTGACGCCGACCATCTTGAAGGCGGCGGCGTCACTGTTGCCGTAGATCGACTTGATCTGGTCCTTGGTGGAGCGCACCGCCTGGATCGCGAGATCGCCGTAGTCCTGGCCCGCGCGGCCGTAGTCCATCGCCATGATGTTGACGAGGTCGAGGTCGACGCCGGCGTTCTTGGCCGAGCGCACCACGTTGAGACCGTCGGCGGTCAGGCCCTCGGGCAGCACCGGCAGGGTCAGCGAGATCTTCAGGCCGGGGTTGGCCTTCTGGAGCGCGGCGAGCGCGGTGGAGCGGCGGGCGATCGTGGTCGGGTCGGCCACCGCGGCGCCCTCGATGTCCAGGTCGATGTACTTCAGGTTGTACGCGCTGACGACCGCCTGATATTCGGCCTGGAGCGCGGTGACGCTGGTGCACGCCTGGGCGAGCTCGATGCCGGTGGCGCCGCCGAAGGAGACCTTGACGTCGCCGCCGGCCGCGCGGACCGCGGAGATCTGGTCGGCGAACTGCTTGGCGCGCGGGTCGAAGGCGTTGAACCAGCTGGCCTTGCAGCCGGCGCTGGTGACGAAGGCCAGGCTGAACGACTTGGCGTTGCCGCTGGTGCCCAGCTGCGCGAGGGTCGTCGTGCCGTTGGAGAGCAGGCCCATGTCCACGTAGGGAGCGAACCGGACATTTCCATTATTTCCGGCCGGAGGGGCGGTCGGGGCAGTGGTGGTCGGCGCGGTCGTCGGGGTGGCCGGCGGCTTCGTGGGCGCTGTCGTGGGCGCCGTGGTGGGCGTGGTCGTGGGGGCGGTTGTCGGCTTTGTCGGTGGCGTGCTCGTGGGTGCCGTGGTCGCCGTGCCGCCGCCGCAGGCCGCTCCGTTGACGGTGCAGCTCGTCGGGGCGCCGCTGCCGTTCACGACGAAGCCGAACTGCGCGGTCGCCCCGGCCGGGATGGTGGGGGCGTAGCCCGGGTTCTTCGCCGTCGACACGCCGTTCGCGGTGGTGACCGTGGCGTCCCAGAAGCTGCCCAGCCTGGCGCTCGCCGGCAGCCCGAAGACCAGCTGCCACCCGGTCACCGCAGCGCTCGTGCCGTTCTTGATCGTGTAGCGGCCCTGGTAGCCGGTGCCCCAGTCGCTGTCCTTGCTGAACGTGGCGGTGAGCCCGCCCGTCGCGGCGGTGGTGCCGGCCGGGGTGGTGGCCGCGACTGCCGCGCCGACGCCGCCGGCCACGGCGAGGACTGCCGCCGAGGCATAGATGGCCAGGCGCAGACGGCTGCGTTGCATGGGTTGACTCCGATCGCAGGGGGTGACGACGGAAGTCGAGTCTGGCCCGCTGCGCGTTAAATGACCTTGCGGGCAGCCTTAAAGATCCTTAAATGACAGTCCGTCCACGACCAGTGACAGGTGCCGCTTCCACACCGACGGGTCCTTCGAGCTGCGCAGCACCCCGGCGTTGGCCCGCATGAGCAGGCTGATGTCCTGCCGCGTGAAGTCGGCGCGCAGCCGGCCCGTCTCCTGGGCCCGGCGGATCACCTCGGCCGCGCCGCGCTGCGCGGTGCTCTTCAGGGCCGACAGCCGCTCGTCGTCGTCGAAGCTGCTGGTCACCAGGATCTCGGAGAGCCCGCGGTCGGTCGCCTGGATCTCGAAGAGGCTGCGCAGGTAGCCGACGAAGCCCTGCCACGGGTCGGGATCGGCCAGCGCCCTGTCCGCCAGCTCGACATAGCCGGTCATCTGGCCGGCGAAGACCTCGGCGATCAGGTCGCGCCGGGTGGGGAAACGGCGGTACAGGGTGGCGTTGCCGACGCCCGCGCGGCGGGCGATCTCGTCGAGCGAGGCGTCCAGGCCCTGTTCGCCGAAGACCTCGCGGGCGGCGGCAAGCAGGGCGGCACGGTTACGCTGCGCGTCGGCCCGCAGTCGATCTGCCATGGGGGACAGGGTAACGACGGGCTATTGCTCGTAGAGACCGGGGAAGAAACGATCGGTCGCGGTGACGTCGTAGACCTGCCGGACCTCGGTGACGCGGTTGTCCTCGATGCCGAGGAACTCGACCATGCGGACCGTGCCGAACGGCGCCACCAGGTCGTAGAGCAGCGCGGCGCCGTCGTCGGCACGGGCCTGCTCGACAACGGTCACCGTGTCGGCGAAGACCGCGATCCGGTGCAGCGTCTGCACCAGCTCCTCCTCGTCGACCGGGGCGTCGAGGTTCCACTCGATCTCGGCGTCCGGCGCGAGCAGCTGTCGCACGGCGACCCGGTCGTCGCTCGTCCACGACTTCGTCCAGAAGCTCACGACGTCCATCGCACTCTCCGTCATCGCGCCACTCCCGCCACCGGCCGGGCGGGCATCGGGTCGGGGAACTGTCCATGGCCGAGCAGGGCGGCGGTCGCCTGCGCCACGCGGTGCGCCGCACGCCCGTCGCCGTACGGGTTGCCGCCGGCCGCCATCGCGTCGCGGCGCACCCGGCTGTCGAGCAGCTCCGCCACCGCGCTGGTGATCGCCGCGGGGTCGGGGGCGACGAGCCGGACGCTGCCGGCGTGCACCGCCTCGGCGTGCTCGGCGCCGGTGGCGATCGCCAGGACGGGCGTCCCGAAGGCCAACGCCTCCTCGAGCAGGTCGCCGTCGTCGGTCACCACGACGTACGCCTCGGCGAGCGTCCTGGCCTGCTCCGGCGCGATGATCTCGAGGTCGGGGTGGCGCGCGGCGAGATAGCGCAGGGCGGGGCCGATCGCGGCGGCCCGCTCCGGGGGCACGCCCAGCACGACGCGCCGCTGATGCGGGCTGCGCCGGTGCAGCCGCGCCGCGGCGTCCGCGGCCGTGCCGCCGGTCAGCAGCAGGTCGCCGGCGACCACGCGCTCGTCGAGCAGGTTCATGGCGGCCAGCGGGGTGGCCGCCAGGTGCACGGTGGTGACCTGGGCGAGCAGCCGGCGCTGGGTCTCCCGCGCCGACGCCGTGACCAGGTCGCCGTCGCGGCGCCCGGCGTCGATCTGCAGGACCGGGATGCGCCGCCAGAACGCCGCCAGCGCCGGGGCGAGGCCGTCGCGCACGACGACGGCCTCCGGGGTGCGAGCGGCCCACAGCTCGTCGAACCGGCGGATCGTCTCGGTCTGCTCGGCGGCGGCCGGCAGGGTGATCCGCGGGACGAGCCGGAAGCGCGCCAGTGTCGCGTCGACCGCCTCCGGGTCGGTGCCGGTGACCAGCAGCACCGGCGTGAGCCGGCCCTGCTCGCGCATGGCGAGGGCGACCGGTGCGAGCCGGAACGCCTCGGCCGGGGTACCGGCGACCAGGTGAACTTCGGGCAGCGACGACATCGAACTCTCTCCGGGGACGGCTGAGGGAGGGCCGCGTCGAACGCTATGTAGTTACGCAGCGTGATTCAAGGCCGTCGGGCCGGGTGCCGTGGCAATGTGGCCGAACGGCCCAACCCAGACATGTCAGACGCCGCCGAAAGCTCTCAAACAGGGCGCTGACACCACGCTCCTGGCCGCGATGGCGACATTACGAAGCGTAGTTATTGCTCCAGGAGGGTGGGGTCGTCGCGCAGCATCGCCGCGAGCCGCCGGGCGGCCATCTCGGTCTCCTCCGGCCGCTCCACCTGGAGCGGCACCGGCTTGGGCAGCGGCGTCGGGTTGATCCGCCGGGTGGTCTCCTGCGCCTGCTCCGGCACGCGCGGGGGCGGCGTCGCCGCGAACGGATGCGGCGGATATTGCGGCTCGGGTGGCGCCGGGGAGACCGGCGAGTCGGAGCGCGACGAGGACGCCATGCCGAGGTCGCGCAGGCGGGCGCCGAGATCGCGGGAGGACTCGCCGACGTCGTGCGCCGGGAAGCGCGGGTCGGGCACCGGCGGCTGGTCGAAGTCGCCGTACTGCCGCTCGGCCGTGTCGGACTCGTCGTAGTAGGGCTGCTGCGGCGGTGAGTAGCCGAACCGCTCCTGGTCGTCGTAGCTCGCCGGGGGCGCGGAGGGCGGCGTGGGCGCGGCGGACCACGGCCGGTCGACCGGCTCGCCCACCTCGACGTCGATGTCCGCGGCGCGCGGCGCGCCCGGAGCGGCCGGCTGGAGGGCGGCGGCATTTTCGGCGGTGACCTGCACCTGGCCGTCGGCGACGTAGAAATGCAGCAGCAGCGGCTCGCCGGAGCCCTCGACGCCGACGCTCACGCCCAGCTCGGGGTGGCGCCCCACGACACCGGCGACCGCCTCGACCAGCTCCGTCACGGCCGGCGGGGTGCCCGTGGCCTCCCCGGCGGCCCGCCGGCGCAACTCATCACGGCGCGCCAGCTTGTCGAGCGCGTCGTCCAGTCCGCCTCGCACCTGATCGTCCTTCCGTAGCGGGTCGCCTTCCACTGTGCCCGCTGTGAGGCCGATTTGGGAACCTCGATCTGAGCGACCCGCCGCACACCCTACGTCGCCTTTTGACGTATCGCCTTGTCGAGGGCCTGATCGAGGACGACGAGGAGGGCGTCGCGCACGGAGGCCCGGAAACGAGCGTCGTAGGCGAGGACCGGCACGTCCTCGCGCACGGCCAGGGCCCAGCGCACTTCGTCCAGGCTGTACTGCATTTGCCCGTTGAACGTGTTGACGCCGACGACGAACGGAAGCCCGGCGCGCTCGAAGTAGTCCACCGCGGGATAACAGTCGTCGATCCGGTTGGTATCGACCACCACGAGCGCGCCCAGCGCACCCTTGATCAGGTCGTCCCACATGAAGGCGAAGCGCGACTGCCCCGGCGTGCCGAAGATGTAGAGCTTCAGCGTCTGGTCGATGGTGAGCACGCCGAAGTCCATCGCGATGGTCGTCGTGGTCTTCATCGACGCCTGGCCGGGGTTGTCGATGCCCACCGACGCCGAGGTCATCTCGGCCTCCGTCGTCAGCGGGGAGATCTCCGAGATGGCGCCGACCGTCGTCGTCTTGCCCACGCCGAAGCCACCGGCAACGATGATCTTTACCGGGACCGGCGCCTTCTTCTGCCGGCCGCCGCTGCCCACGGCAGCGCCGCCGTAGGCGCGGTTAGGTGATTGCTCGTAGTCCACGGATCACTCGCATGATGGTCTCAGGGTCGGGGGTCTCGTTGTCCAGCACGTGGACATCCAGTTGGCCGGCGGCGCGCAGGTCGCCGACGAGGATGCGGGTGACGCCGAGGTGCAGGCGCAGGCGTGCCGAGATCTCCGCCACGGAGACGGGCTCGACACACAGTCCCACGATCGCGCGCATCTCGGGTGAGAGACGCACGGGAGTCGCGGCGGGGTTGACGGTCACCTGGGTCTCCATCCCGATGTCGGGATCGGCGCCGTCGGTGCGCCCGGACGTGATGACGAACGGGCGGAGCGTCGCGGTCGGATCGGTGGCCGGCGGCTGCTCATCCCGCGGGGCGGGTCGGTAGCCACCGGCCGACTGCGGACCGGACTGCAGGAAGGGCCGGACACTCGGCCGAGCCGGGTATGCCGGGTCGTCGGGGTCCGGATAGGTCATTGCTGGACGGCGTTCTTCAACTCGGCGATCAGGCGCGGGCTCAGCGCGCCGCCCGCCCTCGTCGCGAAGAGCGTCATCTCGTACGCCAGGGTCCCGAGGTTGGCGGACCGGTCGGCGATCACGCCGAGCACCGAGCCGGCGCTGATCGCGGTCACCAGCAGGTAGCCCTCGGCCATGTCGATGATGACCCGGTTGAGCGAGCCCAGCCTGTACCAGCTCGCGGCGCCGCCGGCGAGGCTGGTGAGGCCCGAGACCACCGCGGCGAGCCGCTCGGCGTTCGGCCGGTCCTTGATCGCGGACATCGCCATCAGCAGACCGTCGGACGACACCGCGATCGCCTCGATCACGCCGGCGGTCCCGGAGGTGAACGAGTCCAGCAGCCAGTTGAAGGTCTTGGCCTCCGCGCTCAGCTGGGGCTGGGCATAGCCGTGGCCGGTTTCGGTCGAGTAGGGGGAAGTCATCGCGGTTGTCCCTCGGGTTGTGGCTGAGTTTCGTTCAGTGCGAGTGCGACGCCGTACTCGAACTGTTCCATCAGGGCCCGGGCCTGATCCGGATCCAGCGGCAGGCTCGGACTTGCCGGCGGCGGGTAGTTGGGTTCGTCCCGCGGCAGGGTGGCACCCGGTACGCGCCGGGCGAGCGGTGCATGGCCGGCCGACGGCGGCGCGGTCATCTGGGTCTCGGCCACGTCGAACTGAGCGCGGCTGACCCCCGCCTCGAAGTCGTCGAACGCCGAGCGGGCGGCGATCGCGTCGTCCTGAGACGGCACCCGGGAGGGCAGCGTGGGGGCGGCGGCCTCCTCGGGAAGCTGGCTGCCCGGGACCCGGCGGCGCAGCGGCGTTCCGTTGCCACCCGCGGGCGGCTGCTGCTGCGGTGCTTCGTACGCGGTGGGGCTGTTGTAGCGGTGGTCCTCCTGCGGAGCCCGCTGAGCCGGAATGACCGGAGCCTGGGCCGGGACGACCGGCGCGGGGATCGCGGGCATCGCGGGCGGTGCCTCCACGGCGGGCGGGGTGCTCCAGGTGGGCTGCGGCGCCGGGGTGGGCTGGTGCCACGCCGACGGGCCGGCGGCCGGGAGCTCCGGCATCGCGGCCGGCACGCGGCCGGCGACCGGGGCGTTCAGCTCGTACGCCGGGTCGACGACCGGCTGCACGATCGGCTGCTGGTACGCCGGGCCGGGCGAGTAGACCGGCTCCGCCTCGTACACCGGCTCCTCGGCGGCGGGCGCCACCCGGGCCGGCGAGAACGCGTTCCACGACTGCCCGGTCTCGAGGGTGCGGGTGGCCCGCTCGAGCACGTTCGCGTCGAACGGCTGCTGGCTGCCGGGCACCGACGCCCGCGCCGCCGACCCGGCGATGACCTGGGCGAACTCGGCGGTGTGGTAGCCCTGCGGCGCGGCCGGGCCGGTCGGCGCTGCCGGGGGCGCGACCGACGGGAACGGCGCCATCTCCGCCACCGTGCTGGGCACCCGCGCGATCAGGTGGGACGGGTTGAGGTCGACCCACGCGGTGACACCGCCGCCGGGCGTCTCGGTGAGGGTCACCTCGATGCCGTGCCGGCGGGCGAGCCGGCCGACCACGAACAGGCCCAGCACCTCGGAGGGCGCCAGGTCGAGCCGCTCGCGGCGGGTGAGCCGGGCGTTCTCCTCGGCCATCCGCTCGGGCGGCATGCCGAGGCCGTGGTCGACGATCGCGAGGCGGGCGCCGCCGCGCAGCTCGGTCGCGCTGACCACGACGCGGGTGTGCGGCGGGGAGAACGCGGTGGCGTTCTCCATCAGCTCGGCGAGCAGCAGCGTGAGGTCGGCCAGGACGGCCGGCACGACCACGATCTCCTCGGGGACGTCCACGTCCACACGGGTGTAGTCCTCGATCTCACCGAGGGCGAGACGGACGACGTCGGAGAGCGGCAGCGGGGCCATGTGCTCGTTCGCGCCGGCGCCGCCGGAGAGCACGACGAGGCTGGACGCGTTGCGGCGCAGTCGGCTGGACATGTGGTCCAGGCGGTACAGCTCGCCGAGGCGCTCGCTGTCGGTCTCGCGGCGCTCCAGGTTGTCGATCAGGGCGAGCTGGCGGCCGACCAGGTTCTGGGTGCGGCGGCCGACGTGCGCGAACATCTGCGCCACGTTGCGGCGGCCGAGGACCTGGCGCTCCACCAGCCGGACGGCGGTGGTCTGCACCCGGTCGAACGCGCGGGCCAGGTCGCCGATCTCGTCCTGGGACTCGACGTCGACCGGGTCGAGCCGGATCGGGCGTACGGACTCGGACTCGTCGTCGGCCACCCTCTCGAGCTCGGCCTCGGCGGCGCGGGCGATCCGGTCGGCCGACACCGTGAGGCGGCGCAGCGGCCGGGCCACCGCGCGGGCCATGAACAGGCTCAGCGCGACCACCACGAGCAGCAGCACGAGCGAGCCGCCACCGATGAGGAAGGCGTCCCGGATGGCCGTGTCGCGGTTGTTCGTCACGATCGCCTGCACGTCGGCGGCGACCCGCTTCTCCACGAAGCCACCGAGGACGAGCACCGAGCGCAGCGACGGGAACAGCGTGGCGATGTTCAGCAGCTGGACGGCGCTGGCCGGGTCGGTCGCCGCCTGCTCGAAGAAGTCGGTGCCGACGCGCGAGGTGAAGGCGTCCTGCGCACCCAGGTAGAGCTTGTACTGGGTGTCGGTGAAGAACGCCTCCGAGTTGGCGATGACCTGCTGGATCTGGATCAGCGTCGAGGAGAACAGGCTGATGAAGCCGGCGTTCTTGGTGATCGTCGCGGCCGTCAGGTAGCCGGACGCCTGGCTGATCAGGTCGTCGGTGCGCAGCGCCTGCTCGAGGGCGAACAGCTGCCGGCCCACGCCGGTCTTCAGGTCGGCGGCCGACGAGAGCGCCACGCCGTTGATGATCGGGGTGATCCAGGTGGTGAACTCGGTGACCACCACGTCGGGGGTGATCGCGCCGGGGTTCAGCACGTTCTGCCGGGTGTTGTCGAGCTTGGACGCGTTCCGCAGGGCCCGGGCGAGCTCCTTCGGAACGGTGACGCCGTCGTCGACGCGCGCCACGGCATCCTTGGCGCGGGCGGTCTGCACGGACAAGGTGGGCTTGTCGACCAGGTTGAACACGTAGCCGACGGAGAGCAGGCGCTCGGTCTGGAGCTCCTGCACGGCCGTGCCGACGCGACCGGCGAGCTCGACCGTGTCCGACGTGGACTGGGCCTCCGTCGCCGCGTCGACACGGTTGATGATGATCGGCACGCTGAGCGCCACGACCCCGAGGAGGGGCACGAGCACCAGCAGGGCGAGTTTGCCCAGGATGCGAAGTTTACCGAAGAGCACCGGACCGCTCCCGCTGTGTCGGGTCGACCTCGCCGTAGGCCGGGATCTGGCCGTACGGGTTGCTTGCGTAACCGGGCACCGGCCCCGGCGAGTTGAGCGCGATGTCCCGGACGGGCTCGCCGGTCGGTGGCACGGCGGCGGCCGGCTCGCCCTGGTCGCGGCGGCGGCTGATCGCCGGCCAGGCGATCGCGCCGAGGACCAGCAGAATCGCGAGCAGGCCCATGATCACGGCTTCGGTGCGCCGGTAGTTCAGCGAGTCGAGCCGGTCGTCGAGCAGGCGGTCCATCTCCTTGAGCGTGATGCCGGAGAGGGTGCTCAACGCGGTCTGCAGGGTGCTCTGCGCGGTGGACATGGTCGCGACGTTGACGTTGGTGAGCGAGGCGCCACGGGTCATCGACTCGACGCCGCGGCGGAACGAGTCGAGCGAGCTGACCAGGCTGCCGCTCAGCGTCGGGCTGCTGGTGTTGTCGACAGCGGCCTGGAGGTTGTTGGTGAGCTTGTTGACCGACTCCTGAACGGCGAGGACCTCCTGGCCGAACTGGATCCGCAGGTTGGTGGCGGCGGCGCCCTTGGCGGCCTGGAGCAGGTTGGCCTGGTCGCCCATGCGGTTGACCCGCACGACCGTGGTCGGCATGTCGACCGCGGTGGCCTCCTGGAGGTTCGAGATGTCGCTGTCCGGGTCGCGGTTGAGCTCGGCGTTGCGGCGCACGGTGACGTACAGCTCGAGGATGAGGTCGGTGACCTCGACGTGGGCCGCGTAGATGGTGGTCGCGCCCTTGAGGGTGGCGAGCTTGCCGATCTTCTGCTGGAGGTCGGCCCAGCGCTCCCTGGTCTTCAGGTCGTCGCCCAGGCGGTTGTCCACGTCGGTGACCTTGGCGACCGCGGCCTTGAGCGAGTCCGGCGGGTCGGTGACGCCCTGGATGCCGGTTGACTCCGACTCGGCGAGCGAGCTGACCAGCGGAGAGAGGGCGGTGAGGAACTCCACGCCCTTCTTCTCGAGCTCGGCCTGCTCGCGCTGGTCGGCGTTGTCGGTCCAGACCCGGCCGAAGAGGACCGCAGTCGGCACAAGCACCAAAACAGTCAAAATCACCGCGAGTGCGGAGCCTAAACGGGTTCGCCGGCTGTTCATTGCTTTTCGTCCTCCGCCATGCACACGCGATGAGCCGTTATGACGGCTACTTTCCGTAGCCGGTTGGGCGCACGGATCCGGGCCAATCTATCCGAGAAAGCCTCAAGAAACGCCTTTCCAAGGGACACATCTCGCTCGGCTGATCGGGGGATACAGGGTGCGGCCGTCGTGGTTGTAACGAGCGTTCAGTTTCCGTTACCGAGGTCATGAAGCCCCAGCCCACACCGGTTCCGGAAGGAAGGAAAGTTACCGCGGCGATGGTAACGGCAGACCGGCGGTACGAAAAGTCACAAGATCCATAATGTATACCCGATAAGACTCGCGTCTATTAAACGCAGAGTAGTGGATCAAGTGCGCAGTGCCAAAAAGTAGCGCTGTGTCGCGGTGCGCATACGGCAGAACGGGCTTTTCCCCGGTCATCCGCCGAGGAAAAGCCCGTTCTAGGTCAAAGCCGGGCAAGAGCCTTGCGCAGGGGGTCCAGACCCAGCGAACCCAGGTTCAAGGCGTCACGGTGGAATGTCTTCAAATCGAAATCCGCGCCCTTGCGCCGCTTGGTCTCCTCGCGCGCCTGGAGCCAGATCCGCTCGCCGATCTTGTACGAGGGCGCCTGTCCCGGCCAGCCGAGGTAGCGCTTCCACTCGAAGCGCAGCGTCTTCTCCTCCATGCGCGTGTGCGCCCGCAGGAAGTCCCAGCCCAGCTCGGGCGTCCACCGCTCGCCGGGGTGGAAGCCGAACGGGTTGTCCCGCGGGATCTCCAGCTCGAGGTGCATGCCGATGTCGACGATCACCCGGGTCGCCCGCAGCGCCTGCGCGTCGAGCATGCCCAGCCGGTCACCCGGGTCGGCGAGGTAGCCGAGGTCGTCCATGAGGCGCTCGGCGTACAGGGCCCAGCCCTCGCCGTGCCCGGAGCACCAGCAGAGCAGCCGCTGCCAGCGGTTGAGCGAGTCGGCCCGCAGCAGCGTCTGGCTCACCTGGAGGTGATGGCCGGGCACGCCCTCGTGGTAGACGGTCGTCACCTCGCGCCAGGTGGAGAACTCGGTGACGCCCTCGGGCACCGCCCACCACATCCGGCCCGGGCGGGAGAAGTCCTCGCTCGGGCCGGTGTAGTAGATGCCGCCGTCGCTGGTCGGGGTCAGGCAGCACTCGATGCGGCGGGCCTGCGGCTCGATGTCGAAGTGGGTGCCGTTCAGCTCGGCGATCGCCTTGTCGGCGAGCGTCTGCATCCAGTCGCGGAACGCCTCCTTGCCGGCGATGTTGCGGGCCGGGTCGGCGTCGAGCGCGGCGACCGCCTCGTCGATCGAGGCGCCCGGTCCCACGATGGCGGCGGCGGTCGCCCGCATCTCCTCCTCGAGGCGGAACAGCTCGGCGAAGCCCCACTCGTACGTCTCCTGGAGATCGACCTTGGCGCCCAGGAAGTACTGCGAGGCCAGCTCGTACCGCTCCAGGCCGGCGGCCTCCTTGTCCCGGCCCCGCGGCGCCAGGTCGCGGCGCAGGAACTCGGCGAAGTCGGCGGTGGCCGCGGTGGCGGCGTCGGCGCCTCGCGCCAGCTCGGCGGCGAGCGCACCGTCGGCCTCCAGCCGGCCGGCCAGGCCGTGATAGAAGTCGTCGCGGTCCGGGTCGGTCCACGCGTCGCACTGCTCGGCGACGGCGAGCATCTGCGCCCGCGGGCTCACGTTGCCCTTGCCGGCCTCCTCGAGCAGCGTGCGCTTGTACTGCTCCAGGGCCTTGGGCAGGTCGTTGAGGCGGGTCGCGATGTTGGCGATCGCCTGCTCGCCCTCGGTCGGCATCACGTCGAAGACGCCGCGCAGCGCGTGGATACCGCTCGAGATGACGCTGACCGCGCTCGCCGTCTGGCCGGCGTCCGCCTGGGCCAGCTCGAGACCGAGCCGCTCCATCATCGCGTCCTTCGCGACCTGCTCGGACTCGTGCTCCGGCTCGATCACATCAAGATCATTGAGGGTGCGCCGTACGAGCTCGGTCTGTGCCTCGAAGCCCTCGGGCGAGAAGTCGTCGGTCTTGTCGTCGTGTCCGGCGATGCCGGTGTAGGTGGCGCCGATCGGGGTGAGCTCGGCCCACTCGTCGACATAGCGGTCGGCCAGGTCATCAATTCGTCCCACGGGGCGACCCTACGGGACATCAGGCGTGGCTCGCGGTCCACTCCAGGAGCCGGTCCACCTCCCAGGTGTTCACCACCCGTTCCACCGGTACGCCGCAGAGCGCGGCCCGCTCGCAGCCGAAACGCAGCCAGTCGAGCTGGCCCGGAGCGTGCGCGTCGGTGTCGATGCTGAACAGGCAGCCGGCCTCGACCGCGACGGTCAGCATCCGCTTCGGCGGGTCCAGCCGGTCGGGTCTCGAATTGATCTCAATCGCTTTCCCGTGCTCGACGCAGGCCGCGATGACCTTGTCGAGGTCGAAGGTGCTCGGCGGCCGGGTCTGCCCGGCGCGGTGCCCCCGGTCGCCGCCGCCCTTGACACCGCTGCCGTGCGCGGGCACCTTGCGCCCGGTCATGTGGCCCAGGATGTCGAGGTGCGGGTTGGCGATCGCGTTGACCATCCGCTTGGTCATCCGCGGCGACTCGTCGCGCAGCTTGCTGTGCACCGAGCCGACCACCACGTCTAGCCGGGCCAGCAGCGCGTCCTCCTGGTCGAGCGAGCCGTCGTCGAGGATGTCCACCTCGATGCCGGTGAGGATGCGGAAGCCCTCCGGCAGCGCGTCGTTGAGCCTCGCCACATGGTCGAGCTGGCGGCGCAGCCGCGCCGGTGGCAGTCCCCGGGCCACGGTGAGCCGCGGCGAGTGGTCGGTGAGCACCAGATATTCGTGGCCCAGCTCGACGGCGGCGAGGGCCATCTCCTCGATCGGCGAGCCGCCGTCCGACCAGTCCGAGTGCGAGTGACAGTCGCCCCGCAGGGCCTCGCGCAGCGTGCGGGCGGCGCCGGCCAGATCCGTACCCTCGGTGGTCTGAAGGCGGCGCAGATAGACCGGCTCCTCGCCGGCCAGAGACTCGGTGATGCAGCGGGCGGTGACGTCACCGACGCCGGGCAGCTTCGCGAGCGTGCCGGCCGCGACCCGTTCGGCCAGCTCCTCGGCGGGCAGGGCAGCCACGGTCGCGGCGGCCGAACGGAACGCCTTCACCCGGTAGGTGGCCTCGTTCGCCCGCTCCAGCAGAAAGGCGATGCGCCGCAGGTCCGCAACCGGATCACGAGATGGCATGCCGCCCAGCGTAGGGCTTGCGGCCTCTTCCCGGCTCGCCGTCGACCGCCCCCGCCGCCCCTCACACCCGGCCTCACCACCCCACCGGCCTCGCAACTCTCGCGTCTTTCCCGGCCTCGGCCCGCCCCGCCGGCGTCACCACGCCACCGGCCTCGCAACTCCCGCCTCTCTCCCCGCCTTGGCCCGCCCCGCCGGCCTTACTGCGCCACCCGCCTCGCAACTCCCACCTCCCCGGCCTTGGCCGTCCCACCCCACCCGCCTCCGCCCGCGCGATCGGCGGGGCGGGGTCGGGGCGCAGGCTGGTTAGCATCGCGGCATGCGGACGATCGACTGGGTGGACGGGGCCGTCGAGATCATCGATCAGACGGCGTTGCCGGGTGAGCTGCGGATTTTGCGCCTGCACACCGTGGGTGAGCTGGTCGCGGCGATCCAGTCGCTGGCCGTGCGCGGTGCTCCCGCGCTCGGTGTGGCCGGGGCGTTCGGGGTGGCGCTGGCCGCGCGGGTGCACGGGGACGACCCGGCCGCGCTGGCCCTCGCCGTCGAGCGTGTGGAGACCGCCCGGCCCACCGCGGTGAACCTGGCCCGCGGCGCCCGGCGAGCCGCCCGGCTGCTGCCCGCCGGCCCGGAGGCGGTGCTGGCCGAGGCGTGCGCCGTGCGCGACGAGGAGATCGCGGCGTCGGCGGCGATGGCGGCCCGCGGCGCCGACCTGCTCGCCGAGCTCTGCGCCGGCCGGCCGCGGCTGCTGACCCACTGCAACACCGGCGGGCTCGCGGCGGTGACCCTGGGCACGGCGCTCGGCGTGGTGCACGAGCTGCACCGGCGTGGCAACCTCGCCGGGTTGATCGCGAGCGAGACGCGCCCGCTGCTCCAGGGCGCCCGCCTCACGTCGTGGGAGCTGACCCAGTGGGGCATCGAGCACCGGGTCGCCGTCGACTCGGCCGGCCCCTACCTGATGGCCCGCGGCGAGGTGGACGCGGTGATCGTCGGCGCCGACCGGATCTGCGCCAACGGCGACGTGATCAACAAGGTGGGCACGTACGCGCACGCGCTCGGCGCTCGCCGCGCGGGCGTGCCCTTCGTGGTGGTGGCGCCGGAGTCCACGGTCGACCCGGACACGCCGACCGGCGCCGACGTGCCGATCGAGGACCGGGGGCCGGCGGAGGTCACGCCGTGGGCCGAGGCGGTGAACCCGGCGTTCGACGTGACCCCGTACGACCTCGTCACCGCGATCGTGACCGACCGGCGCGTGATCAGGCAGGCTTCCACGGCTTGAGCCAGTCGGTCTCGGGCCATCCCTCGGCGGCGGCCATCAGGGGGTACGCGGTGGCGCCGTCGAGGGACTCGCGGACGATGTCGGCGTGGCCGGTGTGGCGGGCCGTCTCCTGGATGAGGTGCAGCAGGACCCAGCGCAGCGTCCAGTGGGTCATGTCCTTGCTGTTCCACGGCACCGAGTGGTCGACCGGGATCGGGTGCTCCAGGTTGTCGAGGTCCGTCACGGTCTTCTCGGTGCGCTCGGCGATCCGGTCGTAGCGGGCCAGCACCTCGTCGATCGTCTCACCGTCGGCGAGGCGGAAGTTGTCCGCGTACGCCTGATCGTCGAGGGTTTTCGGCTCGCCGCGGACGTCGCTCATCCAGCCGTCCTCGACCGAGGCGCAGTGCTTGATGAGGCCGCCGACGCTCAGCGCGCTCGCGGACGGGGTGGCGCGCAACTGCTCGTCGGTGAGGCCGTACCCGGTCAGCCGCAGCACGTACCGCATCTGGGCGAGATAGGTGAGAAGGCCGTGTTGCTCGTTCTCGATGGCGCCGACCTGACCTGGCATGGGAGTCCTCTCGATCGTTCGTTCTTCGCTCACCGGAACGCTAGGGAGAATTGCGGTCAGTTTCCGGCCGGATTGCTTCGACGGTCTTGTCCTTGACGGCGGCCACCCATCCGCCGGCGCGGCCGAGGTCGAGCAGCACCTCCACCTCGGCGGGAAGGCCGGCCACCGGGCCGGGCTCGGACGGCCAGGCGCGGCGCAGCTCGACGGCGGGCCGCAGCACGGGAAGAAGAGCCTCGACCGGGTCCGGGGCGTCGAGCAGCTTGCGCACCTCGTGCAGCTCGGCGAGCAGCCGGTCGAGCTCGGCCCCGACGGCCGCCGCGTTGCCTCCGCACATGGCGGCGATCAGCTCGGCCCGGGTGGCGGCCACCCGCGTGCCGTCCCGGAACGAGCCCGCCGCCAGGGCACCCGCCAGCGGATTGCCCGCCAGCTGCCCGGCGAGCGCGGCCGCGAAGAGATGCGGAACGTGGCTGACCTGGGCGACCGCACGGTCATGCTCGGCGGCGGTGACGGGCACGACGCGGGCACCGAGATCGGTGTAGACCTCGGCGAGGGTGAGCCAGTCGGTGAGGTCGGTCTCGCCCGGTTCGAGGCAGAGCACCCACGAGCAGTTGGTGAAGAGGGTGGCCTCGGAGGAGGCGAAGCCGGAGCTCTCCTTGCCGGCCATGGGATGGCCGCCGACGAAGCGGCGGAGGTCCTTGGCCAGCTCACGCACCGGCCCCTTGACCGAGGTGACGTCGGTGACCAGCCCTTCGAAGCCCGCAAGCTCCTCGACGACAGGGGGCAGGGCCGGCAGCGGTACGGCGAGAACGACGACATCGGCGCCGCGCGCGGCCCCGGCGATCGTGTCCGCCGTGTCGAACCCCTCGCCCTCCGCGGCCTCCCGCGTCGCGCCGTCGGCATCGAAGCCGACCACCTGATGCCCGAACGCGTCCAGGGCGCGCAGCAGGGAGCCGCCGATCAGCCCGAGCCCGATCACAGTCACGTTCACGCCCGAACTGTTCCATGCCCACCGCGGCGACGACACCCTCTTTCATGATCATCCGTTCGGCCAGGCCGGCATCACCCGTCCCTGTTGGCAGTTTCGTCCGTTTCGCGCCTGGTTCCTCCTGGATCTCCGCCATTACGGTGATCCTGTGACTTACCGGGGTAAAACGCTCGCGACGGTCTTCATGGCCGTTCTGCTCTTCGTCGCCGCGCCCGCCTTCGCGCAGGGCTCGGACGCCATGCCCAGCTTCAACGGCACGGTCCTGACCGTCGCCTACTCCGGCAACATCGTGTACGTCGGCGGTGACTTCACCGCCGCCATCGTCAACGGCAAACCCGTCGCCCGCGCCCGCCTCGCCGCGGTCGACGCCCGCAACGGCACCCTGCTGCCGTGGTCACCGACCGCCGACGGCCGCGTCAAGGCGCTGGTGGTGAGCGGAAAGTCGATCTACGTGGCCGGCGACTTCGCCTCGATCGGCGGCGTGAAGCGCGACAGCCTCGCCCGCCTGGACGCCGCGACGGGCGCCCCGCACAGCACGTTCAAGCACGCGATCAGTGGCCGTCCGATGGCCGCGTACGCCGCGCACGGCCGCCTCTACCTGGGCGGTTCGATCACCGCGGTCGACGGTCAGGCGCGCACCCGGCTGGCCGCCTTCAACCTGACCACCGGCGCGCTCGACACCCGCTGGCGCCCCGCCGCCGACGACCAGGTCGAGACGATCGCCGCGGGCGGCGGCCGGGTGTACGTGGGCGGCAAGTTCCACCGCGTCAACGGTCTCGCCGGCTACAACCGCCTGGCCGCCCTCGACCCGGCGACCGCCGCAGTGGTTCCGACGTTCAAGCCCAAACCCCCGGTCATCACGTACGCCCTGACGGTCACCGCCGACAGCGTCTACTCCGCGCACGGCGGCCAGGGCGGCCGGGTCAGCGCGTACACCCACGCTGGCGCCCTCCGCTGGTCGGCGACCTTCGACGGCGACGCGCAGGCGGTGACCGTGCTGGCCGACACCGTCTACGCCGGCGGCCACTTCGACCGGGCGTGCAGCACGGCCCGAACCGGCGCCCAGGGCACCTGCGTGGACGGCGCCGACAACCGCATCAAGCTGGCCGCCCTCTCCGCCGCCGACGGCCACCTCCTGGACTGGACGGCAGACGCCAACGGCATCGAAGGGGTCCTCGCGTTGGCCAGCAGCCCGCGCCTGAACGCCATCGCCATGGGCGGCGCCTTCACCACCGTCGAAGGCCGCCAGCAGAAACGCTTCGCCCAGTTCAGCTGACAACCGCCGCCGCATCGAACCTTTCTCCCGGCCGCACGGGGCCGCACCTATCGGGCGAGGTGCGGCCCCGTGTCTGCTTCCTCGGCCGGGTGGTGCACGGCGGTTGTCTCCT
>NZ_BOMI01000074.1 GCF_016862115.1 Paractinoplanes deccanensis | reverse complement strand
TTTGTTTCTCGGCTAGGCGGGGCCTGCGGTTATTTCCTGGCCCGGGTCAGGTCCGGCGGTTGTGGTTCAGGCCTGGCAGTTGTGCGAGCGGTTCCAGGCCGCGACAGTGGCGACCGGGCTCTTTTGCCCCTTCTTGCGCCATGAGTCCAGGAACGTGGCGGGCCAGATGACGCCGCGCCGCACCTTCCAGTCGCCGACCTTGGCGCACGGCGGCGAGATGCCGTAGTGCAGGTGGCAGACCCCGTTGGCGTTGCCGGTGCGGCCGACCTTGCCGAGCAACTGGCCGGCCGAGACCCGGACACCCTTCTTGATGCCCGTCTGCACCTTGCTCAGATGAGACCCGTAGTAGCGGACACCGTCGTCACCGAGCAGCGACACCGACAGGCCGCCGTTGTTGGGCCCGTCGGGCGACCCCTTGACATACACGTCCTTGAGGCTGATCTCGAGAACCACCCCGCTGGTCGTGGCGACGACCGGCTCCCCGCAGTCGGCGAAGATGTCGGTCGCCGGATATTTCGAGTGGGTGGGGTGATAGTCGACGTTCGACGCGTTGACCGGGAAGACGTATTTCACCGTCGTCGGCGCGGCAGCGGTCGTCTGCTTCGCCGGGTCGGAGGTCGCAGGCGCCGCGGAGGTCGCTCCCGTCGAGCCGGGCGCGGCCGCCGACGCGGGCCCGCTGGGCGCCGCCGCCAGGGGCGGAGAGGTCGTCTGGCCGCTCGCACTCACCTCGGGCTCGATGAACTGCGGGGTCGCCGTCACCGACGGGGAACCGACACTGCCGCAGCCGGCCAGGCAGACGGCCAGGACGGTCAAACCGGAGAGAGCACGGAGCAGGGGCACCGAGCCATCCTGGCAGAACTGTTCGCATCCTGCCGACTGGCTGTGGACAACGACTCCAGCGCACCGGCCGCCTGTGGATAACCGGCCCGGCCCTCTCCGGGGTGGATAGGCTGGCATTCGCCGGTCGGCAGACCCTCCTGCCGGCGCGGTGAACGAGCCACGGTGGAGGTGGACGGTGACGGACACAAACGACGCCTGGCGTTCGGCCATGCCCACACCCTCACAGCCCGCCACACCCTCACAGCCCGCCACACCCCCACAGCCCGCCACACCCCCACAGCCGGCGTCCTCTCACCCGGCGCCCTCTGCCTCGGCGCCCCCTCAATCGGCGCCTCCTCAGCCGGCACCTGGTCAGTCGGCGCCCCTTCAGCCGGCACCTGGTCAGTCGGCGCCTTCTCACCCGGCGCCTTCTCACCCGGCGGGCCCGCACTCGGCGTCCCCTCATCCGGCGGGTCCGCATGCTGTGGCCCCGGCCTCCGCAGTGCCCTTCGCCGGGGCGCCGCAGTTCTCCTCCGCCTTTGCGCACCCGGGGCCCGAGCACCGTGCTGCCTACCCGGCCTCGCCGCCTCTCGGGGCTCCTCATCCTGCGGCCGCCGGCCCGGCGTCTTCGCAGGGCGCGTTCGCCCATCCGGTCGGCGCTCACGCCGGCGGCATCAGTCCGGCGGGCCCCTACGCCGGTCCGCCCTATTCCGTGGCTGGTTCTCACGTCGCGGGCTACGGTCCGGCCGGCGCGCACGCCCCTTCGCCCTATCCCGCGGCGCCGCCCGCGGTGGCTCCGGTTCGCGGCTCCGGGTTGTTCCCGGGCCCCTCGCGGCCGGTCTATCGCGAGCCGCATCCGGTCAATGCCGGCCCCCTGCTCGCGGGCCTGGGCTCGGCTGCCGTGTGGATGGTGCTCTTCGGCTCGCTCGGCCGAGACTTGGCCAGTTATGCCTGGTGGACGCTGCTGGCCGCGGTGAGCGCCTGGCTCGTCGCGCTGGTCCTCACCACGATCGGCGACCGCGGCGTGGGCGTCGGCGTCGCCCTGGCCTCGGGGCTGGGGTTGTCCGTGGCCTTGGCCTTCGTGGGCGGCCGCTGGATAACGACGCAGGACTGGCCCCTGTGGTGACGCCGCGCTGATCGCTGTGGTGGACGTCGCCCGGCCTCGCGGCCGCTGTCGCTCGGCCTCGCGGCCGCTGTCGTTGGGCCTCGCGGTCGCTGTCGTTGGGCCTCGCGGTCGCTGTCGTTGGGCCTCGCGGTCGCTGTCGTTGGGCCTCGCGATCGCTCGGCCTCGCGGTCGCTGTCGTTGGGCCTCGCGGTCGCGTCGTTGGGGCCTCGTGGCCGCGTCGTTGGGCCTCGTGGCCGGCGCCGCTCGTCGCCTGCTCGGAGAGTGGCCGAAGGTGTGGTTTCGGCTACCTCGAGGGCTGGAGTTTTTGTCCGATCTTGCGGGGCTTGTCGGCGACCGGATGTGCCGTTGCCGTCGCGGTGCGCACTTGGCCTTGACGAACGGTTTGTGGTCGGCGAATCTCGCCTTTATGGCCCCCTCACCGCCCCGGCTCGACCCCGATCGGCGACGCCGCCGGCTCGAGCTGCTGGCAGCGCTCGCGAGTGCGAAATCGGCCCGGGAGAGCAGCCAGCCGCAAAGGCTGCGCCGGGCGCGTCTGCAGGAGCTCATCGCCATGCGTCGTCGCCTGGTGAACTGACTTGTGACCTGACTTCCTTCGCCGTCAAGGCGTGGCGCGCTCCGCCCGCCGTTCTTCCCGCTACCGTCACTCGCTGAAGACATAAGTCGCGTGGGGGGAAACTTGTCGACATTCGCTGCCGCCGTAGCCCGGGGCAAGAACGGGTGGACGGCGTCCGAGCTGGACCTGACCGGTCTGGCCGACATCGACGAGGTGGTCGACGCGCTGCGTGACGTGGAGCCGGACGCCGACCTGACGTTGCTCTTCGTCGAGAGCGACGACCAATATCTCGCGATCCTTCGCCTCGACGAGGGCGAGGACCTGCGGGTCTTCGGCTCCGACTCGGCGTTCGTGGAGGAGTCGCGGATCGGATCGGTGCTTCTCGGCGAGGTCGAGACGCCGGCCCTGGAGATCGACGAACTGACCGAGGGTGACGACGAGGAGAGCGACGGCCCGGCCGCCGATCCCGACGCCGACCCGGTCGGGGATGCGGAGCTGCTCAACGATCTCGGGGTCAACGCGCACCGGCTGCTGACGCTCTGCGGCATGGAGGGCATGCTGCCGTCCGACGTGACCGCCGAGATCTGCCAGCGCATCGGCTGCGGCGACGAGGTCGAGGAGCTGCGCGAGGCGTGAGCCTGGCGATCTCCCCACGGCACAAGGCGTGGATGCGGCGTGCCCTCGAGGTGGCCTCGGCCACCGGCGACGACGTGCCGGTCGGTGCGGTGATCTTCGATGCCGACGGTGCGGAGATCGCCGTGGGCGGCAACGAGCGGGAAGCGAGCGGCGACCCGACCGCGCACGCCGAGATCCTGGCGTTGCGCCGGGCCGCCGAACGCCTGGGCAGCTGGCGGCTCAGCGGCTGCACGCTCGTGGTGACCCTGGAGCCGTGCACCATGTGCGCCGGCGCGCTCGTGCTGGCGCGGATCTCCACGCTCGTCTTCGGCGCCTGGGAGCCCAAGACGGGTGCTGTGGGCTCGCTCTGGGACGTCGTGCGGGACCGGCGGCTCAACCACCGGCCGGAGGTGTACGCCGGCGTGCTCGAGGACGAGTGCGCCGCCCTGCTGCGCGGATTCTTCGGCCGCGAAGCGCCCTGAGCCACTGGGAGCCGGAACAAGTGGTGCGCCTGGCCCGAGCCGGGACGCGAAGGGGGCGGTCCTGCGGTTGGGGGCGCTTACGGGCGTACCGCTGAAGTCGCGGCACCGGCACGAAGCCGATGCCGCGGCACCCAGCTCAGGCGACGCCCGAGATCGCGGTCTCCAGACCGATTTTGACCATGTCGCCGAAGCCCTGCTCGCGCTGGGCGGAGTCCATCTTGGCGCCGGTCTTGATGTGGTCGCTGACCGTGAGGATGGTCAGCGCCTTCGCGCCGTAGCGGGCCGCGATGGTGTAGATCGCCGCGGACTCCATCTCTACAGCCAGAACGCCGTAGTCGGCGAGCGCGTCGTAAAGGTCCGGGCGGTCGGTGTAGAACGCGTCGGCGGCCAGGATCGGGCCGACGCGGATCGGGGTCCCCTGGCGCTCCGCGACGTCGACCGCTGTGCGCAGCAGACCGAAATCGGCCACCGGCGCGTAGTCGATGAGGCCGTCGAAGCGGGACCGGTTCATGTTGGAGTCGGTCGCCGAGCCGATCGCGGCGATCACGTCGCCCAGCTGGAGGTCCGGCGCGAGGGCGCCGCAGGAGCCGATGCGGATGACGGACTTCACGCCGTACTCGTTGATCAGCTCGTGTGTGTAGATGGACGCCGACGGCATGCCCATGCCGGAGCCCTGCACGGACACGCGGACGCCCTGGTAGGTGCCGGTGAATCCGAGCATGCCGCGGACCTGGGTGTAGCACTTCGCGTCCTGCAGGAACGTCTCGGCGATCCACTTCGCCCGCATGGGGTCGCCGGGGAGCAGGACCCGCTCGGCGATGTCGCCCGGCTGCCCGCCGATGTGCACGCTCATGGTCGCGTCTCTTCTCGCTCGCTCATACCTCGGATACTGCCAGGTCGCGCGGGGTCTGCTCGGCGAAGGGGAACCCCGCGGCGAGCGCCGATCGGCGTCAGGTAACGTACTTCCCGGTGGTGTGTCCGAGCGGCCTAAGGAGCACGCCTCGAAAGCGTGTGAGGGTTTACGCCCTCCAAGGGTTCAAATCCCTTCACCACCGCCACCAGCCGGCGGCTCCCTGCGGAGCCGCCGGCTTTTTGTTGCCCTCGGCGCCTTGATCACTGTGCGTGATAGTGAAGGGTTTTCATGTACGCCGCGTGAGGGCCCCTCATGGGAGCCTTTTCCAAGATCAGGTATCGTGCACGTAACGTCGCCGTTTCGGCCTTCTCGGTCTCCCGCCACCACCTGTGGCGATGACGGACCGTGATGACGGGAGAACGGCCCAAAGACAGGGCCTGTAGCGCAAGTCACTAAGCTGAAAACTACCGGATCAGACAATGCGCTTTTAACCGGCTGGTGAGAAAGTTTCACAAGATTGCCCGGCGCCGATGCGTGTGAACTGTCCTAGATTTGACTCGTGAGAGTTGAGCAGCACTGGTGGAATGGTGACGTCCGGCTCGCCCGCCGCGACGTCTACGTCCGCACCGACGGCGAGCTCTGGGAAGTCGAAGCTCAGATGGGCGGCCCGGACGGCAAGTCGAAGGTGCAGCAGTGTCCAGGACGGGCTTCTGCCATGATCCTGGCCGACGCGTGGCGCGGTCCACGCTGGCAGTGGCGCAAGGTCTGAGGCGCCAGGAGCCGAGGCTGGGCCGCATCAGCTTGACATCACACGGCCAGCCGATCTTTTGAACGGGCCGGATCTCCCTATCGGAGGTCCGGCCCGATCGCATTCCCGCACTGATTGTCCGATGACAAATGGTGGCGTTCTTCTAGCGTGGGTTGCCCATCACCGCCAGAAAGTGATCCCCATGCAGGCCACAGTCACCGATCATCGTTGCGACGTCGCCGTGCTCCACCTGAGGGGCGAGCTCGACGCGGACACCGCCGGTCAGCTCCACGGGATCCTGGCCGACCTGCTGGAACGTCCCGTCCCGCGGATCGTGGTCGACCTGTCCGACCTGAAGTTCTGCGACTCGGTCGGCCTGAGCGCCTTCATCACGAGCAAACAGGTCATCGCCGCGCGCGGCGGCTGGCTCAGCTTCGCCGGCGCCAACCCATTCCTGATGCAGCTGCTCGAGACGGTCGGCCTGGGCCGCTACTTCGCGATCTTCCCGGAGGTGGACGACGCGATCGCGGCCGCGCAGCTCTGAGAAACGGCGAAGGGGCTGGACTCGGGTGAGTCCAGCCCCTTCGTGCTGTCTGGCGGAGGATACGAGATTCGAACTCGTGAGGGTGTGAACCCAACACGCTTTCCAAGCGTGCGCCCTAGGCCTCTAGGCGAATCCTCCGTTGGCCAGGATACAGATGCGATTCGCGGGTGTCGCACGGGTCCCCGCCGCACCGTCCGGCGGGGTTGGGTACTCTGGGGGCCAGCCTCTCGTGCGGCGTGCATCTCGTGAACCTCCCCAGGGCCGGAAGGCAGCAAGGATAAGCGGGCTCTGACGGGTGCACGGGAGGCCCTTTACGTCTTCGGGGACTGCACCCCGGCCACCCCAGCGGTACAGAGTTGGTTCTTGTCATACCCCCGACGGACAATGGCGCGGTCGTTGAGGAGGGGCTGGAGTGGCACTCGCGCTATACCGCAAGTACCGGCCGCGTACGTTCGCCGAAGTCATCGGGCAGGAGCACGTCACCGAGCCGCTGTCGCAGGCGCTGCGCAGCGGGCGGTTGCACCATGCCTATCTCTTCTCTGGGCCCCGCGGCTGCGGCAAGACGTCCAGCGCCCGGATCCTGGCCCGCTCGCTCAACTGTGAGCAGGGTCCCACCCCGGAGCCGTGCGGGGTCTGCGCCTCGTGCCGCTCGCTCGCCAACGACGGCGCCGGGTCGATCGACGTCATCGAGATCGACGCGGCCAGCCACGGTGGTGTCGACGACGCCCGCGAGCTGAGGGAAAAGGCGTTCTTCGCCCCGGCCAGCAGCCGCTACAAGATCTACGTGATCGACGAGGCGCACATGGTCTCGTCGGCCGGCTTCAACGCGCTGCTCAAGCTCGTCGAGGAGCCGCCGGAGTACGTGAAGTTCATCTTCGCGACCACCGAGCCCGAAAAGGTGCTCGGCACGATCCGGTCGCGGACCCACCACTACCCGTTCCGGCTGATCCCGCCGGCGGTGCTCCGGCCCTACCTCCAGCAGCTCACCGACGCCGAGGGCATCGCGGTCGAGCCGGCGGTCTTTCCCTTGGTCGTACGAGCGGGCGGCGGCAGCGCGCGCGACACGCTCTCGGTGCTCGACCAGCTGATCGCCGGCGCCGGTCCCGACGGGGTCAGCTATTCGCGGGCCGTGTCCCTGCTCGGCGTCACCGACGTCACACTGATCGACGAGATGTGCGACGCGATCGCGGCCGGCGACGGCGCCGCGGCCTACTCGACGATCGACCGGGTCGCCGAGGCGGGGCACGATCCACGCCGCTTCGCCTCCGACCTGCTCGAGCGCTTCCGCGACCTGATCGTGCTCCAGCAGGTGCCCGACGCGGTCGCCAAGGGCCTGATCGACGGCCCGGCCGACCAGCTCGAGGCGATGGGCTCCCAGGCGGCGCGGCTGGGCCAGGCAACCCTCTCCCGCTGCGCCGACATCGTGCACAACGGCCTCGTCGAGATGCGCGGCACCACCGCCCCCCGCCTGCTCCTCGAGCTGATCACGGCCCGCATGCTCCTGCCCGGCGCCGACGATTCGACAGGCGCGCTGCTCCAGCGTCTGGAGCGCATGGAGCAAAGGCTTTCTTCCGTACGAGGTGACGGCGCGGCCCTGGCTCTCGGCGCCCCGGCGGGCGCGGTCGGCGGTGCATCGGGCGGCTCGGCCGGCGGCTCGGTCGGCGGCTCGGCCGACGGGTCGGTTAGCGGCGTCGCCGTCGGTGGCCCGATGAGCGGCCCGGGTGGCGGCTCGGGTGGCGGCTCGCTCGGCGGCGGGGCGGATGCCGAGCGGGACGGCTCGGGCGGTGGTGCGCCTGTGGTTGGCGGTGGGCTGTCGGCGGCTCGTGCCGCTGCCAAGGCGGCTGCTGCTCGGCGCTCGACTGCGGCCGGTGGCCGGGGGGCTCCGGCTGGGGGCGGTGCTGTGGCTCCGGGCGCCCCGGCGGCTGCTCCTCCTGGTGTGTCGGCTCCTGCTGCCGCGTCGGCTCCTCCTTCTGCTGCCGCGTCGGCTCCTCCTGCCGCGTCGGCTTCTGTGGCCGGTTCTGCGGCCTCTGCTCCTTCTGCTGACGTGCCGGCCTCGGCCTCCGGCACTGCGGCGTCGGCCTCTGCCTCTGCTGCTGCCGCGCCGGCGGTTTCCGCCGCGTCGGGGGTGGCTTCGCCGGGGTCTGCTGCCGCTGCCGTGCCTGTCGCCGCCGTGCCTGTCGCCTCCGGGCCGCCGGCTGGGGCCGACCCTGACTGGAACCAGGTGGCCGACGGCGCGGCCGAGCACTACGACGAAGAGCCGCCATGGGACGACTACGAGACGGTCGAGCCCGCGGCGATGACTGCCTCCGGACCGGAGGCGGCTGTGCCTGGCCTGCGGGCTGACGCTGCCTCTGCCGTTCGTCAGGCCCCGGCCGAGGTCGCCGCACGGGCCGGGCGGGTGGAGGCGGCCGCCTCGACTGGCGACGCCGGGTCCGCTCGCGGTGGGGAGCCGGCCGACGTGCCTGCGCCTGCTCGGCGGAGTGAGCCGGCCGAGATGCCTGCGCCTGCTCGGGGGAGTGACCCGGCCGACGTGCCTGCGTCCGTTCGGCGGAGTGAGCCGGCCGAGATGCCCGCGTCTGCCCGCCGGAGTGAGCCGGGCGACGTGTCCGCGTCCGCTCGCCGCAGTGAGCCGGCCGGTGTGCTGCCGGATGCGCCTGAGGAGCCGGGGGCGGCCGCTGTCGAGGCGGTGGCCGCCGGGCCGGGGCAGCCGACGGCCGAGGAGATCCGCCAGGCTTGGCACGACGTTCTCGAAGAGGTGAAGAAGCAGCCGCGCGGCCGGATCCTCCAGGCGGCGGCCAAGGATGCCGTCGTGCGCGCGGTCGAGGGGCAGACTGTCGTCCTCACCGCCTCTGCCGGCATCCAGCCCCGCATCGCGCAGGGGGCCGCGCTGATCGCCAATGCGCTCTACGAGGTGCTCGGCGGCCAGTGGGAGGTCCGCTGCGAGGTCGCCGGCGAGGGTGGCGCCGTGCAATACGGCCGTCCGCAGGGCGGGCCTCAGCGGGGAGCGCGCCAGCCTTCCCGCAACGAAGGGGCGCGCCCGGCTCCCGCGACTCAGCGGTCCGCGCCGCCGTCGGGGCAGCCCGCGTCGGCCGCCCGCGAGCCGCAGAACCGCCGGCGCGAGGCGGCCGCGCCCGCTTCCTCCGACGACGATTGGCCAGAGCCGGTCAAACCGGGTGGCCTGACCGCGGCGCCACCGCCGCCGGTCGCCGATGACGACGAGTGGCCCGAGGTCACTCCGATCGGCTCCCAGGCGCCGAGCAGCCGCCCGGCCTCGCACGACGACATCCCGGGCCGGGCCGATGGGCCCGCGCCGGCGTCCGGTGCGGTCTCCGGCCAGGCGGCCGCCGCCGGGCCGGCCCTGGCCGGCCAGGGCGTCGCTCATGCCGGCGTCGCCGCGGCCGGCCAGGGCGTCGCTCATGCCGGCGTCGCCGCGGCCGGCGGATCCGGCTTCGGCGGTGCAGGCGGTGTCGCAGCTGTCGACGCGGCTCCCGCGCGGGTCGAGGAGCCGGTAAGAGGCGGACCGGACCCGGCGGGCTCGGGCGATGCTGAGTGGCCTCAAGTCACGTCGACGAGCGGGCCGGCCGGGATCATCTCACCGGACGCGTCGACCGGGGCTGTTTCGCCGGGCGAGCTGGTGCGGGATGCCGTGCCGAGCGCTGACTCCGTGTCAGAGCCGGGGGCGGCTACGCCGCAGCCGGCGGGCTCATCGGGTGAATACGCCGCACCGGCTCAAGGAGGTTCGGCGGGCGGTGGTCTGAGCGCTGCGCGGGCCGCCGCGGCGGCTGCGGCTGCTGCGCGGTCGGCGGGGGCGAGTGCGCCTGCTGCCGATAACGGCGGTGCCAACGGTGCCGGTGGAGGGCCGGGTGCTGCCGCGGCGGCTCGGGCTTCGCGCAACGCGGCGAGCGGTGGGCTTGCGGCGGCGCGAGCGGCTGCGGCCGGGGCCCGTAACCCTGGTGCTCGGCAGGCGCCGGCCAAGCAGGCGTGGTCCGACGGATCGCCGACCGAGGAGGCGCCGTACGACCCGGAGTACGACGGGCCGCCCACGGGTGGGGCCGCGCGGAGCTTCGAGGGCTTCGATCCGGGTGACGAGCCGCTCGACGAGGTGCTCGACGAGAAGACCGCGCGGGAGAGCGGGGAGCAGCAGGCCCTGCGCCTCCTCCAGGAGGCGCTCGGCGCGGAGAAGATCGGCGAGACGGGCTAGGCCGGTGGTGGGTGTTGCGCTCCGGCGGCTCCCCGGGGCGGCACTTGCTCGGGCGTGCGGCTGACAGCGGCGGTGGTCGGCGCTGGAGGGGTGC
>NZ_BOMI01000073.1 GCF_016862115.1 Paractinoplanes deccanensis | reverse complement strand
CCGTTGTGGCGTTTGCGGGGTCTGGCGTAGGGGGCGGCTACGCTGGGCGGCGATTACCACCCGCGCCCGTCGGTTATTGATGGGTGTCGGGCTTTGACAGGTAGTGCGACTGGGACTTTGAGGAGCGGTGCGATGCGCCCCGGTGGACAGCCGAACATGCAGCAGATCATGAAGCAGGCGCAGAAGATGCAGCAGCAGGTCGCTCAGGCGCAGGCCGAGCTGGCCGCCGCCGAGCTGACCGGCACCGCCGGGGGTGGGCTGGTCTCCGTGGTGATCACGGGGCTGGGGGAGTTCAAGTCGGTGAAGATCGACCCCAAGGCCGTCGACCCGGAGGACGTGGAGACGCTGGAGGACCTGATTCTCGCCGCCATCCACAACGCCGCCGAGGCGCAGCGGGAGCTCACCGAGGAAAAGATGGGCCCGGCCACCGGTGGCCTGAGCCTGCCGGGGTTCTGATCGCGTGTACGAAGGCGCCATCCAGGACCTGATCGACGAGCTGGGGCGGCTGCCGGGCGTCGGCCCGAAAAGCGCCCAGCGGATCGCTTTCCACGTCCTCTCCGCCGACCCGGCCGACGTCAACCGGCTCTCCACCGCCCTGCGCAAGGTGAAGGAGCTGGTGCGCTTCTGCACGACCTGCTTCAACGTGGCCGAGGCCGAGCAGTGCCGGGTCTGCCGGGACCCCCGCCGCACCAACGAGGTGCTCTGCGTCGTCGAGGAGCCGAAGGACGTCGTCGCGATCGAGCGGACCGGCGAGTTCCGCGGCCGCTATCACGTGCTCGGCGGGGCCATCAATCCCCTGGAGGGCATCGGACCGGACAATCTGCGCATCCGCGAGCTGCTTCTGCGGCTGGGCACCGGCGAGGTCAAGGAGTTGATTCTCGCCACAGACCCCAACACGGAGGGTGAAGCCACGGCGACCTATCTGGCGTTGATGGTCAAGCCGATGGGGATTGCCGTCACACGATTGGCAAGTGGTCTGCCGGTCGGCGGTGACCTGGAGTATGCGGATGAGATCACGCTCGGTCGTGCTTTCGAGGGCCGACGAGCAGTCTGAAGGCACATAACGTGTTCGTATGATCACGGCGCGATAGCGTTTTGGTCCGGATTGGCTCCTTGCAGGCCATCTACGCGGTAGTTTCCGATTGGTCGGCGCAGCAGGTCACGGTCACATCACGGCGGGGACACGGAACTATTCGTGTGCGGTCAGTGAACTTGACCTGAAGCACCGCATTAGGTGAGTGTTCCTATCCGATGGCGGCACACCCGCCGTCGAGTGCCTTCGTGGCCGGAGTCTGATCTGACCCACGGCGACGAGGGTCGGCACTCGAGGCATGCGATAACCGATCGGTTGCCGTTCGCTGCGTGGGCCATCGTCCTCCGGTCTCGCGGGTTCGTTCTTCGACGAACCCTGTGCGCCCGGGTGGCCGTGGACTCAACGCACGCGCGGCCGCCGGGGAAGGACCGGCGCTTAGATGTCGCTTGGCCCAGAGGCGTCGGTCACCGACGAAATGACCCCGCCCACCGCCGACGCGGCCGACCGCCCTGGCGAAAAGGCGATCGCCGGACGATCGCTCAAGCAGATCGCCTGGCGTCGCCTGAAGAAGGACAAGGTGGCGATCGCCGGTGCGTGCGTCGTCATCTTCCTGATCGTCGTCGCGATCCTCGCCCCGCTCCTGATCCGGTGGCTCGGTCATCCGATCGACGAATACCACCAGGAAAAGCTCGATCTCGAGACCGGCACCGGTCTGCCCAAGGGTGCCCTCGGCGGCATCAGCTGGGACTTCCTGCTCGGTGTCGAGCCGCAGAGCGGCCGCGACATCTTCAGCCGGATCGTCTTCGGCGCGCAGACCACGCTCACGGTCGCGTTCCTCTCGGCTTTCGTCTCCACGATCCTCGGCACCGTCTTCGGCCTGGCGGCCGGCTTCCTCGGTGGCTGGGTCGACTCCGTGATCAGCCGCATCATGGACTTCCTGCTGGCCTTCCCGCAGCTGCTCTTCGCGATCGCCCTTCTCTCCGTTCTGCCGGACGAGTTCGCCGGGCTCGGCACCCGATGGTCGAGGGTCGTCGTCCTCGTCGGCGTCATCGGCTTCTTCGGCTGGCCGTACATCGGCCGGATCGTCCGGGGTCAGACCCTGTCGTTGCGCGAGCGTGAGTTCGTCGAGGCGTCCCGCAGCATGGGCGCCCGATCGGGCCGCATCCTCTTCCGCGAGCTGCTGCCCAACCTGGCGGCTCCGATCCTCGTCTACACGACGCTGATCATCCCGACCAACATCCTGACCGAGGCCGCGTTGAGCTTCCTCGGCGTCGGCATCCCGCCGCCGAACCCGTCGTGGGGCGGCATGCTGTCGGACGCGGTGCAGTTCTACCAGGTCGACCCGATGTACATGATCGTTCCGGGTGCAGTCATCTTCATCACCGTGCTCGCCTTCAACCTGTTCGGTGACGGCCTGCGCGACGCACTCGACCCGAAGGCTCGCTGAGCTGCCGGGACGGAGAACCACCGCGGACCGGCCGGGTTCGCTTTCGAGAAGGTAGGAGATCAGGTGGCACGCAAGACAAGGGCGCTGGCGGCGTCAGGCGTCGCCCTCGCGCTCGGGCTGACCACCGCCGCGTGCGGTGGCGGCTCGGACAGCAATAACAGCAGCAACTCGAACGGCGCGGCCGAGTTCAACGCGGCCGTCACCAGCGTCGTCAACGCCAACACCAAAAAGGGCGGCACGCTCAACCTGTGGTCGTCGCAGGACGCTGACAGCTGGGACCCGGCGCGTGGCTACTACGCGTTCGTCTGGAACCTCAACCGCCTCTACACCCGCAAGCTGGTGGACTACGCCGCCAGCCCGGGCAAGGACGGCCTGAAGCTCCAGCCCGACCTGGCCGAGGCCGAGCCGACGATCAGCGCCGACAAGCTGACCTACACCTTCAAGCTGCGCAGCGGCCTGAAGTGGGACGACGGCGCCCCGATCACCTCGAAGGACGTCAAGTACGGCATCGAGCGCGTCTGGGCGACCGACGTGATCTCCGGCGGCCCGTACTACCTGCCGAACATCCTTGACCAGGGCCAGAACTACCCCGGCCCGTACAAGGACACCGACCCTAACAAGCTGGGTCTGAAGTCGGTCACCACGCCGGACGACTCCACGATCGTCTTCAAGCTGGCGAAGCCGTACTCGGACTTCCTCTACCTGCTGGCCATGCCGGGCTCCGGCCCCGTGCCGCAGAAGCGGGACACCGGCGCGCAGTACGGCACCAAGCCGGCCGCCTCCGGCCCGTACATGTTCAAGGAGATCCAGCCGGGCAAGAGCGTCTCCTGGGTCCGCAACCCCAACTGGGACCAGGCGACCGACCCGATCCGTAAAGCGCTGCCGGACGCGATCAACCTGACCATCACCACGAACGCCGACGACCTCGACAACCGCCTGCTCTCGGGCACCGCGGACCTCGACGTCGGCCAGACCGGTGTGCAGGCGGCCGCCCGTACCAAGCTGCTGACCGACGCGAACCTGAAGAAGAACGCGGACGCCCCGAACACCGGCTTCCTCCGCTTCGCCGACTTCACGCCGGTCGCGCCGATGAACAACATCGACTGCCGCAAAGCCGTCATCTACGCCGCCGACCCGACGTCGATCCAGACCGCTCGCGGTGGCGAGTTCGCCGGTGGCGACATCGGCACCAGCATCCTGCCGCCGAACATCGCCGGCTCGGACGCGAACTACGACCCGTACAACCGCAAGCAGGGCAAGCCGCAGGTCGACAAGGCCAAGGAGGCCCTCGCCGCGTGTGGCAAGCCGAACGGCTTCGACGTGACGATCGCCGCCCGTAACAACCGGGCCGCCGAGGTCAAGACCGCCGAGGCGCTCCAGGCCTCGCTCAAGGCGGTCGGCATCAACGCCAAGATCGACCAGTACGACGGTGCGCAGGACTCCTCGATCGGTGGCTCGCCCGAGATCGTGAAGAAGCGCGGTTACGGCATCATCATCACTGGTTGGGGCGCCGACTACCCGACGGGTGCCGGCTACATGCAGCCGCTGGCCGACAGCCGGTTCATCACGAAGAACGGTAACTTCAACCGTTCCGAGATCAAGGACCCGGCGATCGACAAGCTGTTCGACGACGCCGCTGCCGAGACCGACCCGGACAAGGCCGCCGCGATCTACAGCCAGATCAACCAGAAGATCATGGAGGGCGCGTACGTTCTGCCCTTCGTGGTCGACAAGGCGCTCAACTACCGCAACCCGCGGCTGACGAACGTCTACGTCCACGAGGCCTTCGGCATGGTCGACTTCCAGGCCCTCGGCACCAGCGACGGCAAGTGACGTCGCTCCACCCACGTAACAACGGGTAATTCGAAGGGTTGGTGAAGGCCGCCCGCGGCGGGCGGGCATCGGATTCCGCGAGGACTCCGGTGCCCGCCCGTCCCTCGGCCGAATGTCGTGCTGGCATACATCGTTCGTCGCGTGATCAACGCGATCATCACGCTGCTCGTGGTGACCGCGGTCACCTTCGGCATCTTCTTCGCGATTCCGAAGGCCACCGGTAGTGACCCGGCGCTGCTCTATATCGGTAAGCAGTCGGACCCGGCGGCGATCGAGGGCATCCGGCAGAAGATGGGGTTCGACGACCCCATCTATGTGCAGTACGGCAAGTTCCTCAAGGGCATCGTGGCCGGCCGTGACTACGCCAACGGCCCGGACGTCACCCACTGCCCGGCGCCCTGCCTCGGCTACTCCTTCGCGACCGAGCAGGAAGTCACCCCGCTGCTGCTGGAGGACATCCCGGTCACGCTGTCGCTGGCCCTCGGCGCGGCGGTCCTCTGGCTCATCATGGGCATCTCCTTCGGCGTGATCTCCGCGCTTCGAAGAGGCTCGTTCGTCGACCGTGCGGCGATGACCACCGCATTAGCGGGCGTCTCGCTACCGGTCTACTTCACCGGCCTGCTCTCCTCGGCGATCTTCGTGTATTGGCTGGGCTGGCTGCCACAGGGCCAGTACGTGCCGTTCCTGGAGAACCCCGCCGACTGGTTCGTCAATCTGATCCTGCCGTGGATCACGCTCGCGTTCCTCTTCGCGGCGACCTACGCGCGACTCACCCGGGCCAACATGCTCGAGACCCTGGGCGAGGACTACGTACGGACGGCTCGCGCGAAGGGTCTCACCGAACGCGTCGTGATCGGCAAGCACGCGTTGCGCTCGGGCCTGACCCCGATCGTCACCGTCTTCGGCCTCGACCTCGGCGCGCTGCTCGGCGGCGCCGTCCTGACCGAGACGGTCTTCAACCTGCGCGGCCTCGGCTACCAGGCGCTCACCGCGATCCGGCAGAACGACCTGCCGATCATCCTCGGAGTAACGTTGATCGCCGCGTTCTTCATCGTGTTCGCGAACCTGATCGTCGACCTGGTCTACGGCTGGATCGACCCCCGCGTCCGGCTGGCCTGAGGGAGAGTCACGTGTCCATCGGCGCCACCAACGCCCGCCCGTTCCTCGAGATCAAGGACCTCAACGTCCGGTTCGAGACCGACGACGGCATCGTCCAGGCCGTCACCGGCTCGACGTTCAGCCTCGAGAAGGGCAAGACCCTCGGCATCGTGGGCGAGTCCGGCTCCGGCAAGAGCGTGACCTCGCTGGCGGTCCTCGGCCTGCACCGCACCCGCAGCAACGCGAAGGTCTCCGGCGAGATCTGGCTCGACGACGAGGAGCTCGTCTCCGCCACTGACGAGCAGGTCCGCAAGCTGCGCGGCGGCAAGATGGCGATGATCTTCCAGGATCCGCTGAGCGCGATGCACCCGTACTTCACGGTCGGGTCGCAGATCGTCGAGGCGTACCGGGTGCACAACCCCGGCGTGAACAAGAAGGTCGCCCGCGAACGGGCCATCGACATGCTCGCCCGGGTCGGCATCCCGCAGCCGGAGCGGCGCTTCAACGACTACGCCCACCAGTTCTCCGGTGGTATGCGGCAGCGCGCGATGATCGCGATGGCGCTGGTCAACGACCCGGCGCTGCTGATCGCCGACGAGCCGACCACGGCGCTCGACGTGACGGTGCAGGCGCAGATCCTCGACCTGATCCGCGACCTCCAGGAGGAGTTCGGCTCCGCGGTCATCATGATCACCCACGATCTCGGTGTGGTGGCCGAGCTCGCCGACGACGTCCTGGTGATGTACGGCGGCAAGGTGATCGAGAAGGGGCCGGCGGTCGACGTCTTCCAGCAGCCGCAGCACCCGTACACCTGGGGTCTGCTCGGCTCGATGCCCCGCCTCGACCGTGAGGTGCGCGACCGGCTCAACCCGGTCAAGGGCTCGCCGCCCAGCCTGATCAACCTGCCGAACGGCTGCGCCTTCCACCCGCGCTGCCCGTACGCGGGACGCAACGGCGACCGGTCCTTCACCGAGGTGCCGGAGCTGCGCGGCGACATCCACAAGGTCGCCTGTCACCTGCCGGCGGAAGAGCGCACGAAGATCTTCCAGCAGGAAGTGCTACCCAATCTCTGAGCATGGAGTGAGTTGAGATGAGCGAGAACCTGCTCGAGGTGAAGGGGCTGGAGAAGCACTTCCCGATCACGAAGGGCCTGTTCAAGCGCCAGGTCGGCGCGGTGCGAGCGGTCGACGGCATCGACATCGAGGTCAAGGCCGGCGAGACGCTGGGCCTGGTGGGCGAGTCCGGCTGCGGCAAGTCGACCACGGGCCGGCTGTTCACCCGCATCCTGGAGCCGACCGGTGGCACGATCACCTTCGAGGGTGAGGACATCAGCCACAAGTCGGTCACCCAGCTGCGCCCGCTGCGCCGCGACGTACAGATGATCTTCCAGGACCCGTACTCGTCGCTGAACCCGCGGCACACGGTCGGCTCGATCATCTCGGCGCCGCTGCAGATCCAGAACATCCCGACCCCGCAGGGCCTCAAGAAGGCCGTGCAGGAGCTGCTGGAGCTCGTCGGCCTCAATCCGGAGCACTACAACCGGTACCCGCACGAGTTCTCCGGCGGTCAGCGCCAGCGCATCGGCATCGCCCGCGCGCTCGCCCTGCGGCCCAAGCTGATCATCGCGGACGAGCCGGTCTCGGCCCTCGACGTGTCGATCCAGGCGCAGGTCGTCAACCTGCTGGACGACCTCCAGCGGGAGTTCGACCTCACGTACGTCTTCATCGCCCACGACCTGTCCGTGGTGCGCCACATCTCGGACCGCGTCGCGGTGATGTACCTGGGCAAGGTCGTCGAGGTGGCCGAGCGGGACGACCTGTACCGCAACCCGCGCCACCCGTACACGGTGGCCCTGATGTCCGCGGTGCCGGTGCCCGACCCGGTCCGGCGCGACCGCGCGCAGCGCGACCGGGTGCTGCTGACCGGCGACGTGCCCAGCCCGATCAACCCGCCCTCCGGCTGCCGCTTCCGCACTCGCTGCTGGAAGGCGCAGGACATCTGCGCCACGGAGGAGCCGCCGCTGGTCACCCGCCTCGACGACCCGGCGAGCCACCTCACCGCGTGCCATTTCCCGGTGGTCGAGGACGAGGCGGTCGCGGGCCGTCGCCCGGCGGCGACCCCCGCCTGATCCGTACGCGAGAAGGGCCGCTCCCCCTCGGGGAAGCGGCCCTTTCGGCTTGCCGGTCAGTATTCGCAGCTGAGGACCGTGTCGCTCTTCTCGACGCTGCAGCTGTCGGTGCCGGCGGCGCCGTTGACGTAGTCCCGGCCGGGGCCACCGGTCAACCAGTCGTTGCCGGAGCCGCCGGCGATCGCGTCGTTGCCCGGGCCGCCGTCGAGGAAGTCGGGACGGGGCGTGCCCAGCAAGCGGTCGTTGCCGGAGCCCCCGTAGATCTCTTCCACGGACGTGCCGATGGTGTCGCGCTCGCCGGTCCGGCCGTCGTCGCCCCGGACCGCGTCGGCGTCGGCGGTGACCGCCCGGCTGCGTAGATCGTAGTGAACCGCGTCGATGCCGGCGCCGCCGATCAGCGAGTCGGCGTCGGAGCCGATCGGCTCGCCGTTCTGGTTGAGGTAGTCGTTGCCGGGCCCGCCGTCCTCGATGTCGTTGCCGTTGTCGCCGAGCAACTCGTCGTGGCCGTTGCCGCCCAGCAGCCGGTCGTTGCCGTCCCATCCCAGGATGACGTCGTTGCCGTCGCCACCGGAGAGAGCGTCGGCGCCGTGGTCGCCCCAGATCTCGTCCCCGCCGCCGAGGCCCCAGATCGCGTCGTTGCCGTCGTCGCCGCGGAAGACGTCACGCCGAGGGCCACCGGTGAGCCTGTCGTTGCCCGCCGCGCCGTACGCGAACAGGGACAGATCGGTCCGGTTGACCACCGAGTCGTTGTAGCGGCCCAGGTAGACCCGGACCGCGGTGGGATTCGTCTTCGTGGTGCACCGGACCTTCGTGCTGTCGCCGCTGACCGGCTTGCATCCCGATCCCGCCTTCACCGCGGTGGTGTCGTCCACGGTGATCGTGCGGCCGGACCGCGTGAAGACGACATTGTGGACGCGCGTCCAGGCCGAGGAGTACGAGACCACCTTGCCGTTGACGACGGTGACGACGCCGGCGGTGGCGGCCTCCGCGGGCAGGGAGGCGCCCCCTAAGGCCATCGCTCCCGCGGCCAGGACGCCGACAGAGGCCCTGATCACAAGCCTTTTCACGACGCCTCGCATCCCGCGACGGTGTCGCCGGCGCCGCGCTCGCACTGGTCGCTGCCGGCGCCGCCGTTGACGTTGTCGCGGCCGGCTTCGCCGTAGAGGAAGTCGTTGCCGGCGGCTCCGGTGATCACGTCGTTGCCCGCGTCGCCGTAGAGGTAGTCGGTGCGCGGGGTGCCGATCAGGCGGTCGTTGCCGTTGCCGCCCTGGATCATCTCGATCGAGGTGCCGATGGTGTCCCGCTCGCCCGCCCCGCCGTCGTCGCCGCGCACGGCGTCGGCGTCGGCGGTCACCGGCTTGCTGCGGACGGCGTACGTGAGCAGGTCGAGCCCGGCGCCGCCGATGATCGAGTCCGCGTCGGAGCTGCCGTTCAGGTCGCCGTTCTGCTCGAAGCGGTCGGCTCCGGGTCCGCCGTCCTCGATGTCGTTGCCGAAGCCCCCGTTCAGCAAGTCCTTGCCGTTGCCGCCCAGGAGCCGGTCGTTGTCCCAGCCGCCGTCGAGCTTGTCGTCGCCGTCGCCGCCGGAGAGCGCGTCGGCGCCCGAGTAGGCCTCGAGGTCGTCGTTGCCGCCCAGACCCCAGAGGGCGTCGTTGCCGATGTTGCCGTCGAGGATGTCGCGCTTCGGACCGCCGGTGATCCGGTCGTTGCCGTTGCCGGCGTCCACGTTCATCGAGAGGTCGCTGCGGTTGACGAGGATGTCGTTGCCGCCGCCGAGGACCAGGCGCAGCCACGTCGGGTTGACCGAGAGGGTGCACCGGACCTTGGTCTTGTCGCCGCCGACGGCCGAACAACCCTTGCCGGCCTTGACCGCCACGGAGTCGTCGACGGTCACGGTCCGTCCCGACCGGGTGATGCTGATGGTGTGCTTTGTGACGCCGGGGCTGGTCACGTAGGCCACGATGGACTTCTGCTCGACGGCGACCGTGCCGATCGTGGCCGCCTGGGCGGGCGCGGCCAGGGCGCCGACGGTGACGGTGGCGGCCGCGGTCAGGGCGATCCGGGCCGGCCAGGGGGAGTGGAGCATGTGCACCTCGGGGAGCTGGGGGAGAGAAAGAGGGCGGCCCTCGGCGGGCCGCCCTCGTCATGACGTCGGTGTCAGCCGATCAGGCTTTCCTTGGCGCGGATCGCGTCGGCGTCGAACGAGCCCCGGGAGCCCGCGGACTCGGCGGAGTAGTCGCTCCAGCTCTGCTCGCAGCTGATCAGGGTCTCGTCGGCGGTGCAGACGTCGATGCCCGCGGCGCCGTTGAGGGTGTCGCGGCCGGACTCGCCCGCGAGGAAGTCGTTGCCGGCGCTCGCGCCGATCACGTCGTTGCCGGGGCCGCCGAGCAGGATGTCCGCCCGGGCCGTGCCGACCAGCACGTCGTTGCCGGCGCCGCCGAGAACGGCCTCGACCGTGGTGCTGATGCTGTCCTTCTCGCCGGCCGAGCCGTCGTCGCCCTTGGCGCCGTCGGCGTCGGCGCGGATCGCCTTGGTGCGGTAGTCGATGCTGTAGTCGACCGCGTCGAGGCCGGCGCCGCCGGCGATCGTGTCGGCGTCGGTGCCGGGCGCGTACTGGAGGAGCTGGAGGAACGTGTCGTCGCCGCTGCCGCCGTCCTCGTAGTCGTTGCCGGCCTGGCCGCCGAGGATGTCGTCGCCGTTGGAGCCGAAGAGCCGGTCGGCGCCGGCCGCGCCGTCGAGGATGTCGTTGCCGTTGCCGCCGGAGAGGGCGTCGTTGCCGTTGCCGCCGACGACCGTGTCGTTGCCGTCCAGGGCCCAGATCGCGTCGTTGCCGTCGTTGCCCTGGAGGCTGTCGGCCTTGGGCCCGCCGTAGATCTTGTCGTTCCCGGCGCCCCCCGCGACCGTCGAGTTGAGGTCCGTCTTGTTGAGGAAGCTGTCGTTCTTGTCCAGCAGGCTGGCGATGACCCAGGTCGGCTTGACCTTCAGGGTGCAGCGGATCTTGGTCTTGTCGCCCTTGACCGCGCCGCAACCGGTACCGGCCTTGATCGCGGTGGTCGTGTCGTCGACGGTGATGGTGTTGCCGGAGCGCGTCACGACGACCTGGTTGATCCGGCCGGCCGCGGCGACGTACTGAACCCGGCTGCCGTTGACGACCTTGACCACGCCGGCCGCGGTCGCGGCGTCGGCCGGCATGGCGAGCCAGCCCACGCCCACGACGCCGATGGCGCCGACCGTGGCCACCGCGGCGCGCGCGGACTTCTTACCGATCTTCATTACTGCTTCCTTTCGCAGGACGCGGAGATGTCGGCCCTGTCGAGCTGACAGGTGTCACCGGTGGCCGTGGCGTTGGCGCCGCCGTCCACGCGGTCCTTGGTTCCGTCGGAGGCGTAGAGCGAGTCGTCGCCCGCGCCTCCGGAGATCAGGTCGGCGCCGAGGTCGCCGAAGAGGGTGTCGGCGCCGCCGTAGCCGAGAAGGGTGTCGTTGCCGTAGCCGCCGGACAGGAAGTCGTCGCGGCTCGTGCCGAGCAGCCGGTCGTTGCCGTTGCCGCCCCAGATGGCCTCGATGTCGGCGCCGATGGAGTCGCGCTCGCCCGGGTAGCCGTCGTCGCCGGTCGCCCCGTCGGCGTCGGCCACGATGCCGCGGCTGCGCATGAGGTAGAGCATCTCGTCGCGGCCGGGGCCGCCGATGAACCGGTCGGCGTCGGTGACCTTGGGGCTTTCCTCGACGATCTGCTCGAAGGCGTCGTCGCCGGCGCCGCCGTTCTCGACGTCGTTGCCGGCTTCGCCGGAGAGCCGGTCCAGGCCGTTGCCGCCGAAGAGCCGGTCGTTCTGCTCGCCGCCGTTGACGTTGTCGTTGCCGTCGCCGCCGGAAAGCGCATCGCTGCCGTGGTGACCGAGGATGGTGTCGCCGCCACCCAGGCCCCAGATGGCGTCGTTGCCGTCGTCACCGGCCAGGTAGTCGGCGCGGGGGCCGCCGGTGATCCGGTCGTTGCCGGCGCCGCCGCTGACGGCGAGGGCCAGGCCGGCCTTGTTGACCAGGGAGTCGTTGCCGTCGCGCAGGTAGACACGGATCAGGGTGGGCGCCTTCTTGGGGGTGCACCGGACCTTGGTCTTGTCGCCGGCGACCGCGGCGCAGCCCGCGCCCGCCTTGATGACGGTGGTGTCGTCGACGGTGATCGTGTTGCCCGAGCGGGACAGCACGACGTTGTTGGTCCGGCCGGGCACGGCCGGATACGTGATCACGGTCGACGACACGACGGTGACGACGCCGTTGGCCGCGGCCTGGGCCGGTGTGGCTACGGCGCCGGCGGCGCCGATGGCGAGCAGGGTCAGAGCGGCCCGGGAAGGCCAGCGGGAGATGCGGGGCAAGGGGACTCCTTGGAGCGTCCGCGATGCGAGGCTCCAGGAGCATAGGACGGTACGGGACCGTTCTGCTGCCCCGTACCGTCTATGAAGATCATCCTTCCGGACGGTTCAAGATGCCCGATACGACGATGTGGATCGCCTCGGCGTCCGCCGGGTCCTGGAGGGCCGCCTTGGCACCGGTCACCGTGTACCACTCCTCGGCGTCCTTGTACTGCACCCGGACGACGGCCTGGTTGCCGGTGACCTCGGTGCGCAGCGTCAGATCGCCGGTCACCACGCCGACCTCGTCGGTCATCACGCCGCCCGGGCCGGCCACGATGTCGGTGGTGGGTGCGGAACCAGTCATGAGCACTTCTCCAACATGTCGGTGAGCGCGGACTTCTCCTTGTCGGTCACGGTGAGCTTCCACTTGCTCTTGACCGCGATCCAGTCTTGCGCATATTCGCACCAACTGCTGGTTTCGGACGGTTTCCAGGTCGACGGGTCCTGGTCGCCCTTCGAGCGGTTCGAGGTCGCCGAGACGGCCACCAGCTGGGGGTCGTCGAGGTCGTTGGCGAAGTCGCCACGCTTGTCGGTGGTCCACTTCGAGGCGCCGGAGCGCCACGCGTTCGCCAGCGGCACCACATGGTCGATGTCGACCTTGGTGGGGGAGTTGAGGACCTTGCCGTCGTAGAGGCTCGTCCAGGTGCCGGCCACGACGTTGCAGCCGGACAGCTTGACGTTCTTGCCGTCGCGCTTGAGCACCGAGTCGCGCACGTCGCAGTTCGACCCGGTGTCGCGCCAGTGGGGGAACTTCTCGCGGCTGTAGCCGGCCATCGAGCCGGCCTTCGCGACGGTCAGCTTGGCGAGCTGCGCGCCCGCCTCCTTTGTGGACGTGGAGGTCGCGGTCGGAGCGGGTGAGACCGAGATGCCCTCACAGCCCGAGAGGGCGAGCAGGCCGGAGAGTCCGAGCAGGGCGGTGGCGAGGGTCAGTGGAATGCGAGGGGACACATGGCCCAGCGTAAAAGCGCGGCGCTCCCTCCGCTCGGCAAGATCAACCGATGGGAGGAAGCGCCGCGGGAAGGCTCAGCGTGCGCGGTTGATCGCGCTGTTCACGGCCTTGATCGACGCGCTGACGATGTTTTCGTCGATGCCGACGCCCCACAGCGTGCGGTCGCCGACCTCGACCTCGACGTACGCCGCGGCCTGAGCGTCGCCGCCGGAGGTCAGGGCGTGCTCCTGGTAGTCCAGGAAGCGGGCGTTGATGCCCAGCGGCTCGATGGCCTTGAGGAAGGCGTCGATCGGGCCGTTGCCGACGCCGACCAGCGGACGCCGCTGACCACGGTGGAAGACCTCGACGTCGATCTCGACCTTGCCGTCCACGCTGGACGTCCGGTATTCGACGATCTTGAACGCGGAGCCCAGCTGGTGCTCGACCAGGTACTCGCCGGCGAAGATGTCCCACATCTCCTGCGGGCTGACCTCGCCGCCCTCGGAGTCGGTGTGGTGCTGCACCACGCCGGAGAACTCGATCTGCAGCCGCCGCGGCAGGTCGAGCTTGTGCTCCTCCTTCATGATGTACGCCACGCCGCCCTTGCCGGACTGCGAGTTGACCCGGATGACCGCCTCGTAGCTGCGGCCCAGGTCCTTGGGGTCGATCGGCAGGTAGGGCACGCCCCAGGTGAACGCGTCGATGTCGACGCCCGCCTCGTCGGCGTCGGCCTGGAGGGCCGCGAAGCCCTTCTTGATCGCGTCCTGGTGGGAGCCGGAGAACGCGGTGTAGACCAGGTCGCCGACGTACGGGTGGCGCTCGTGCACGGGCAGCTGGTTGCAGTACTCGACGGCGCGCTTGATCTCGTCGATGTCGGAGAAGTTGATCATCGGGTCGATGCCCTGGGAGAACAGGTTGAGGCCCAGGGTGACCAGGTCGACGTTGCCGGTGCGCTCGCCGTTGCCGAACAGGCAGCCCTCGATGCGGTCGGCGCCGGCCAGCAGGCCCAGCTCGGCGGCCGCCACCCCGGTGCCGCGGTCGTTGTGCGGGTGGAGCGACAGCACCACCGACTCGCGCCGGGGCAGGTGGCGGTGCATCCACTCGATCGAGTCGGCGTAGACGTTGGGGGTGGCCATCTCGACGGTGGCCGGCAGGTTGATGATCAGCGGCCGGTCCGGCGTGGGGTCGATCACGTCGATGACGGCGGAGCAGACCTCCAGCGCGTACTCCAGCTCGGTGCCCGTGTAGGACTCCGGCGAGTACTCATAGAAGATCTCGGTGTCCGGGGTGTGGATCTCGGCGTACTTCTGGCAGAGCCGCGCGCCGGTGGTGGCGATGTCGGTGATGCCGTCCTTGTCCAGGCCGAAGACGACCCGGCGCTGGAGGGCCGACGTCGAGTTGTAGAAGTGCACGATCGCGCGCTTGGCGCCGCGGATCGACTCGAACGTGCGGTCGATCAGGTGCTCACGGCACTGCACCAGGACCTGGATCGTGACGTCGTCGGGGATCAGGTCCTGCTCGATGAGCTGGCGGACGAAGTCGTAGTCGGTCTGGCTGGCGGCCGGGAAGCCGACCTCGATCTCCTTGTAGCCCATCTGCACCAGCAGCATGAACATGCGCCGCTTGCGCTCGGGGGACATCGGGTCGATCAGCGCCTGGTTGCCGTCGCGCAGGTCGACCGCGCACCAGCGCGGGGCGGCCTCGACGTGGCGGGCGGGCCACTGCCGGTCGGGCAGGTCGACGGCGAACTGCTTGTGGTAGGGCACGTAGCGCTCGAACGGCATGGTGCTGGGACGCTGGGCCGCGAAGGGCTGGGTCGTCTGCGAAGACTGGGACATGTGGAACTGCTCCTAAGAGGGAGAGACGAGGAAGGCGGCGCGCGTCAACTCCGCGACGAGGTGCCGGCCTGGGATGGGGCCTCGTCGCGGCAGCGAAGAAGAAGGAACGCCTGCCACATGTCGGTAGGGACGTTACGCGCTCGGCAACCGTGTGGCCAGCGAGACGCCCGGATCGTGGGAAGTCACGAGGAGGGTGCGAGGGACGGCTGCACCACCGGCGGCGGGGCGTCCAGGCTCATCGGCGGCCCGGCGACAACGGCGCCCGGCAGCTGCACGGTCGCCGGCCCGGTCGACTGGCTGACCTCCTTGAGCACGCCGAAGCTGACCCGGGCGGCGGTCAGCACGCCGTCGGCGGAGTAGCAGTAGATGCCGATGTCGACCGGTGCGGCCAGCGAGGCGGCGGTCGAGTCGACCGAGAAGCAGTCGCCCTTCGCGCCGGTCAGCGGCTGCACCGCGGTCACCGCGATCGCCGCCTGCCGGTCGGTGAAGACGCTCAGCCACTGGCGGAAGAGGCGCTGCACCTGCAGGTCGTACTCCTTGGGCACGCGCTTGCCGGCGTCGGCGAGCTTGACGCAGGTCGGCGTGATCGGGTTGGTCGCGGAGGAGATGCTGCACTGGTAGACGCCGGTCGCGACGGAGACGAGCGACACGTCGGCCGTGCCGCCCAGCGCCCCGCCGCCGACGTCGACCTTCCACGTGCCGTCGGCGCCGACCGTGGCGACCACGTTGCGCGTCTTGCCGCCGCCCTCGTCCAGCGTGTAGAGCGCCGCGTACGCCTTGTCCATGGCCAGCGCGGCCCGGGCGGCGAGGTCGGCGCGGGCGTCCGGCGTGCCGGTGGCCTCGACCGCCGCCGAGGCGGTCGGCGTGGGAGCGCTGGTGCCGCCCGCGGCATCGCCACACGCGCCGGCGGCTCCGGAGAGGAGGACGGCGGCGGACAAGAGGATCAAGCGAGGGCGCACCGAGACATTCTCGCCTCCCGAGGCGGTATCGCTCGTTCGCGCGTCGGCGTGTCGTGCGCGCCGCCTCGCCCGCCGCGCCGGAATCTGGGATCGCATGTCGGCCTGCGCGGGCCTCACGGCTACTGTGGTGGCGATTGAGGGTTGTTCAGGGCCTACCTTGAGTCGCACCTGCCGCACGTCGGCGGGACGGTCTCCACCGCCCTGAACAATTCTCATTGTCCTGACCGGCGCCGCCGGTACGTACAGCGAAGGAATCGATCGCCGTGGCACTGGTGGTGCAGAAGTACGGGGGCTCGTCCGTCGCGACCGCCGAGCGGATCAAGCGGGTCGCCGAGCGGATCGTCGCCGCCCGCAAGGCCGGTGACGACGTCGTGGTCGTGGTGTCCGCGATGGGCGACACCACCGACGAGCTGATGGACCTGGCCAACCAGGTGAGCCCGCTGCCGCCGGGCCGCGAGCTCGACATGCTGCTCACCTCGGGCGAGCGCATCTCGATGGCGCTGCTCGCGATGGCCATCCACAACCTGGGCTACGAGGCCCGGTCGTACACGGGCTCGCAGGCCGGCGTGCTGACCACCTCGACGCACGGCAAGGCGCGCATCATCGACGTGACGCCGGGCCGCCTGCGCACCGCGCTCGACGAGGGCGCGATCGCGATCGTGGCCGGCTTCCAGGGCGTCTCCCAGGACACCAAGGACATCACCACGCTCGGCCGCGGCGGCTCGGACACGACAGCTGTGGCGCTCGCCGCCGCCCTGCACGCCGACGTGTGTGAGATCTACACCGACGTGGACGGCGTCTTCACCGCCGACCCGCGCATCGTCCCCGACGCGCAGCACATCAAGCAGATCACGTACGAGGAGATGCTCGAGCTCGCCGCCGGTGGGGCGAAGGTGCTGATGTTGCGATGCGTGGAGTACGCACGGCGCTTCAAGGTGCCCATCCACGTACGCTCTTCCTATTCCAGCAAGCCCGGCACCATGGTCACCGGATCGATGGAGGACCCTTCCGTGGAACAAGCGCTCATCACCGGGGTCGCGCACGACCGGAGTGAAGCCAAGATCACGATCGTGGGGGTGCCGGACGAGCCCGGCGCGGCCGGCCGCATCTTCGAGACCGTGGCCCAGGCCGAGATCAACATCGACATGATCGTGCAGAACGTGTCGACCGAGGGCACCGGGCGCACCGACATCTCGTTCACGCTGCCCAAGGCCGACGGCCCCACCGCGATGACCGCGCTCGACAAGATCAAGGACCAGATCAAGTTCAAGAGCCTGCTCTTCGACGACCACGTCGGCAAGGTCTCGCTGATCGGCGCCGGCATGCGCTCGCACCCGGGCGTCGCGGCCTCCTTCTTCGCCTGCATCGGCGAGGCCGGCGTCAACATCGAGATGATCTCCACCTCGGAGATCCGGGTCTCCGTGGTCTGCCGTGACAGCGACCTCGACACCGCGGTCCGCGCCGTGCACGACCAGTTCGAGCTGGGCGGCGGCGAGCAGGCGGTGGTCTACGCGGGCACCGGCCGGTAAGAGCGCCTGCCATGGCGCAGCCCACGCTCGCCGTCGTCGGAGCCACCGGCTCCGTCGGTACGGTCATGCTCGAGCTGCTCTCGTCCCGGCGCAACGTCTGGGGCGAGATCCGGCTGATCGCCTCCTCGCGCTCGGCCGGCAAGCGGCTGAGCTGTCGCGGTGAGCAGCTCACCGTCGCCGAGCTCACGCCCGAGGCGTTCGACGGGGTCGACGTCGCGATGTTCGACGTGCCCGACGACGTGTCGCGCGAGTGGGCGCCGATCGTGGCGGCCCGCGGCGTGACAGTGGTCGACAACTCGGCGGCGTTCCGCATGGAGCCCGACGTCCCGCTCGTGGTGCCCGAGGTCAACGCCCACGCGCTGCGCCACCGCCCGCGCAACATCGTCGCGAACGCCAACTGCACGGTGATGGCGATGATCATGGCGGTCGCCCCGCTGCACCGCGAGTACGGCCTGCGCGAGCTCGTGCTCGCCTCCTACCAGGCGGCCTCCGGCGCCGGCCAGCTCGGCGTCGACACGCTGCACGACCAGCTGAGCAAGGTCGCGGGCGACCGGCTCCTCGGCTCCCGGCCGGGCAACGTGCGCCAGGCCGTCGGCGACGACCTCGGCCCGTTCTCGGCCCCGCTGGCGCTCAACGTGGTGCCGTGGTCCGGCGCGTTCGAGGAGCTCGGCTGGTCCTCCGAGGAGCTGAAGCTCCGCAACGAGTCCCGCAAGATCCTGGAGTTGCCGGCGCTCAAGGTCTCCGCCACCTGCGTACGGGTGCCGGTGGTCACCGGCCACTCGATCGCGGTGCACGCCGTCTTCGGCTCCGAGGTCAACGCCGAGGGCGCCCGTCAGGCGCTGCGCAACGCGCCCGGGGTGATCCTCGTCGACGACCCCGAGGCCGGCGAGTTCCCGATGCCGATCGACGCCGTCGGCACCGACCCCTCGTGGGTGGGGCGCATCCGCCGGGCCATGGACGACCCGCGGGCGCTCGACCTCTTCGTCACCGGCGACAACATGCGCAAGGGCGCGGCGCTCAACACGGTGCAGATCGCCGAGATGCTGGCCGCCGAGCTGTCGAAATAGGCCCGGCGGCCCCTCGTACGGACGATCAGGCAGCGGCCTCGAGGTCGGCGCGGGTCAGCAGCGCGCGCAGGGTGATGCCCTCGGCCGACAGCGCCTCGGCGCCGCCCTCCTGCCGGTCGATCACGCAGAGCGCGTGGTCGACGTGCGCGCCCAGCTTGCGCAGGTCGTTCGTCGAGATGACGACCTGGCCGCCCGAGGTCACCACGTCCTCGACCACCAGCACCCGGCGGCCCGCCACCTCGGCGCCCTCGGCCAGCCGCGCGGTGCCGTACTGCTTGGCCTGCTTGCGGACGAAGGCCGTGGGCAGGTTGGCGTGCCGGGCCACGGCGGTCACCACGGCGATGCCGCCCATCTCGAGCCCGGCCAGCACCTCGGTGCCCTCGGGGATCAGCACGGCCATCTGCTCGGCCAGCTTGTCGAGCAGCACCGGGTCCGCCTCGAACTGGTACTTGTCGAAGTACTCGTTCGCGATGCGGCCGGAGCGCAGGACGAACTCGCCGGTCAGCCGGCTCACGGCGCGGACCTGCCGCGCAAGGTCAGAGTCACTCACAAGCGCCTAGCCTGTCAGGCCGCCCGGGGACGGACGACAGCACCCCACAAGCAACCACTCAGCAACCGACAAATCGTGCCGATCAGAGGATCATGCAGATCAACCCGCACCGCTGGTTCGGCGTGGGCCAGAGTGTTGCCCCCGACTCCGCCAAGGCGGGCGCCGAGGCCTCGCGGGCGGCGATCGGCGGGCGTACGCCCAAGGCGGTCTTCGTCTTCGCCTCGGTGAGCCATGATCTGCCCGCGTTGCTGGGCGCGGTGCGGGCCGAGGCCGGGCCGGACGCCGAGATCGTCGGCTGCACCACCATGGGCGAGCTGGGCAGCGCCGGCGTCACCGACGGCGGCCTGGCGGTGGCGGCCCTCGGCGGTGACGGCTTCACCGTGCGTGTGCGGGTAGCGCCGATCAATAGGTCGGATCCGCGGGCGGCCGGCGCCGCGGCGGCCGAGGCCATGCACGGCCTGCACGACGAGCACCAGGTGCTGATCCTGCTCTGCGAGGGGTTGTCCGGGCGGCCGCACGAGATCGTCCGCGGCGCGTACTCGCATCTGGGCGCGACGGTTCCGCTGGTCGGCGGCTTCTCCGCGGATGACCGGCGGTTCAAGCAGACCTTCCAGTTCTACGGCGACGAGGTGCTCAGCGGCGTGGTGATCGGGCTCGCGCTCGGCTCCGACGGCCCGATCGGCGTCGGCGTCGCGCACGGCTGGCGGCGCACCGAGCCGCCGATGGTGGTCACCAAGAGTCACGGCCCTCATATCTACCAGCTCGACGGCGAGCCGGCGCTCGACGTGCTGCTGCGCCGCAACAACTTCGACGGCTCGGCCGAGGAGTTCTTCGACCGGGGACGGCAGCTCCAGCCGCTCGGGCTCTCCCGGCGCAGCGGCGAGGACATCCGGGTGATCCACGCGGGGGACGACGAGGAACGGTCCGTCTGGGGCACCGCCGACGTCCCGCAGGGCGCGCTCGTCTGGCTCATGGAGGGCGACCGTCAGGCGCTGCTCGACGGCACCGCCTGGTCGTGCGGCGAGGCGGTGGCGCGGCTCGACGGCCTGCCCCCGCTCGGCGTGCTCGCCTTCGACTGCGGCGGCCGGCGCGCGGGCCTGATCGAGGGCGGGCTCGACGAGGAGATGCGGGCCATGCACGCGGCCCTGGGCGACGCCCCGTTCGCGGGCCTCTACACGCTCGGGGAGATCGCGCGGGTGCGCGGGGCGCTCGGCATGCACCACCTGACCCTCGTCACCCTCGCCCTGGCGTAAGCCATGCTGGCCTGGTCGACCCATCAGCTCACCGAGTACTTCACGGCGGTCAACGCGGCCGAGGACGAGACGTGCGCGATGGCGAACGCCGTCGAGCGGGCGGCCGAGATGGTGGACGCCGAGGTGGGCGCGGTCGTGCGCGAAGGTGCCGTGCACGGGGCGTACGGCTTCGGGCCGGCCGTGCCGGAAGCGGAGGTCCTGGAGGTCGCCGCGGGCCGGCCGATGCTGGTCGTGCCGAACGTCGGCGAGCTGTACGCGGTGGCGAACCCGCTCGGCGACCAGGCCGGCGAGGCGCTGGTCGTGGCCCGGCTCGCCGAGCCGTTCGAGCCCGAGGAGCGGCAGATGCTCCAGGGCATGGGCCAGGTGCTCGGGCTCGCGCTGCGCAGCATCCGGATGCTGGCCGCCGAACGCCACCTGCGGGCCGAGAAGGAACGGCAGGCGACGTCCGCGCAGACCCGGCAACGGCTGGTCGAGACGCTCCTGACGATCCAGCGGGCGATCTCGGCGCGGCGCCCGCTGCCGGAGATCCTGGACGCGGTGACCGGCGGCGCCTCCGACCTGCTCGAAGGCGCCACGGTGACGCTGATGCTGGCCGAGGGTGGCCCGGAACGCCGTCTGACGATCGCGTCGACGTCGGGCGGGGGTGTGTCGCCGCCGGAGAGCCTGGCGCGGACCGCGATGTCGGGCGGGGCGGTCCTCGTACGCCGGGATCCGCGTGGGTTGATGATGGCCGCACCGGTGCGGGTCACCGGCGAGATGGCCGGCAGCCTGGTGGCGCTGCTCGCGGGGGTGACCGAGGAGGACACCGAACGCCGCGACCAGCTGGCCGCGTTCGCCCAGCAGGTGAGCCTGGCGCTGACCGACGCGCGCACGGTGGAGGCGGTCCGCGAGGCGCACCACGACCCGGTCACCGGCCTGCCCAACCGGGCGCTCTTCCTGGCCATCCTCAACCGGCTGCTGGCCTCGCGGCAGACGGCCGAGGACCCGACCAGCGTGCTCTTCGTCGACCTCGACCGGTTCAAGGCGGTCAACGACAGCCTCGGCCACGAGGCCGGCGATCAGCTGCTCGCGCTGGTGTCCCGGCGGCTGCGCGGATGCGTACGGGCGAGCGACACGATCGCCCGGCTCGGCGGCGACGAGTTCGCGGCGCTGCTGCACGACTCGACTGTGGAGTCGGCGACGCTGATCGGCGAGCGGATCGTGGCGGCCGTCAAGGAGCCGTTCCGGGTCGCCGGCCGCGAGGTCTTCATCGGCGCGAGCGTCGGGGTGGCCGTCTCGCGCGAGCCGTCGCTGAAGCCGGAGGAGCTGCTGCACAACGCGGACGTGGCCATGTACCGGGCCAAGAAGGACGGACCGGGCCGGGTGCTGGCCTATCAGCCGTACATGCACACCGAGGCGCTCGATCACCTCAGCCTGCGCGGCGACCTCCAGCGGGCGCTGCGCGACGGCGAGTTCCGGGTGCAGTACCAGCCGCTGATCCGGCTCGCGGACGGCAAGCCGATCGGTGCGGAGGCGTTGATCCGCTGGTACAGCCCGGCGCGCGGGTTCGTGTCGCCGGTCGACTTCATCCCGATCGCCGAGGAGTTCGGGCTGATCGTCGACATCGGGCAGTGGGTGCTCGAGACCAGCGCGGTGCAGGTGGCGCGGTGGCGGCGCGACTTCCCGGATCTGGGTCTCAACGTCAACGTGTCGGGTCATCAGCTGGTGCACCCGCGGTTCACGGACAATGTCCTGCGGGCGCTGGCGATCGCCGGGCTGCCGTCGAGCGCGGTGACGCTCGAGCTGACCGAGTCCGTGCTGATGAGCGAGCCGGACCTGGGCAAGGCGGCGCTGCACCAGCTGCGCGGGCTCGGCGTACAGCTCTCGATCGACGACTTCGGCACCGGCTACTCGTCGCTGGCGTACCTGCGGGAGCTGCCGGTGGACGAGCTGAAGATCGACCGGGCGTTCATCGCGCGCGCCGAGCTGACCGGGGAGGACCTGGCGCTGGTACGCACGATCGTGGAGCTGGCGCAGATCCTCGGGCTGCGGGTGGTGGCCGAGGGCATCGAGAACGCCGCGCAACTGACCGCGCTCAGGCGGCTGGGCTGCGGTTATGGCCAGGGCTACCACCTGTGCCGGCCGGCCGACGCCGCCGAGGTGCCGGCCAAGCTGTCACGCGCATCGATCGCCGTGCGGGGTTGATCTTCACCCGTTGGCGTACTTGATCACCGCTCTACCGCATGCGGGATCCTTGGGAGGTACTTTTCGGCTAATTCAGACATAAGCCCCGGAAGGAAAATAACGGTGACACCCTTCGCGTTGATCTTCCTGCTCGCCCTCGCCGGCTCCACGTGCTTCGCCCTCGGTCGGGCCCTCGGCCGCGGCGAGCGCTACGAGAAGGGGTACCGCGAGGGCTTCCGCGACGGCGAGACCGGCTCGCTGGCCCGCGCCGCGCGGCTCATCCAGCTCAACGACCGCCCGGCCATCGCCCCGGCGATCGAGTCCATGCTCGGCCCCTACGCCGTCCCCCAGCAGCAGCTGCCCGGCCGCAGCGCCAGCCCGGCGGTCACCGCCGTCCCGGTGCGGCCCCAGCTCGCTCTCTGAGATCACAACCTTTCGGGGGTACGGCCGACGCGGCCGTGCCCCCGTTCCGTTCGCGACCCGCTTTTCACCCGACTGCTCCCGCTTTTCAACCGATGCGAGCCGGCCGATCGGCCAGTTGTTCCGGAAATTGGTGGATGCGACGGATCAAAATCGTTGCGTTTCCGGAGCGCCGACCGACTGTTGAGCCCGTCCCCCTCCCCCGGGATCCCCCGAGCAACGCCAGGAGCACGCATGTTCGTCACCGGAGTGAACAGCGCCACCGCCATGCGCATCGCCCGATACCAGGCCCAGGCCCTCCAGGCCGTCGACAACTCCGCGGCCCGGATCTCCTCCGGCCGCAGGTTCACCTCGTTCGCCGAGGACCCGGTCGCGGCCACCAAGGAGATCTCGCTGCGCGCCCAGCAGGGTGCGAACGGCATCTACCTGCGGGCCACGCAGGACGCGGTGGCCGCCGCGGACCTTGCCTCCAGCGGCCTCCAGACGGCGTCCGACATCCTCACCGAGCTGCGCACCACCGTCCTCGGCATGAACTCCGCCGACCCGGCATCGGTCAGCGCGGCCCAGCAGACAGTGACCCAGCTGACCGACGAGCTGACCAGGCTGGCACAGACCACCACCACGGTCGCCGGCGAGAAGCTCCTCGACGGATCCATCGCCACGACCGGCCTCAACTTCAAGATCGCGGCCACCGGCAGCGCCTCGGACACGGTGGAGCTGAACGCGATCTCCATCGCCGCCGCCGACCTCGGCACCACCATGCAGCTCGCGGACATCGACTTCGCCGGCGGAACCACCCAGGCCGACGCGCTGACCGCGATCGAGGAGGCGCAGGCCGCGGTCACCGCGAGCCTCTCGTCGACCGGCGGCCTGTCGTCCGCGCTCGGCCACCACGTGTCGGTGCTCGGCGCCCAGGCCGGCGGCATCGAGTCGGCGCTGGACAACCTGGTCGGCGTGGACGTCGCCCAGGAGACCCTCGACATGACGGCCGCGAGCATCCGCGCCGAATCCGCCGCCGCGATGCTGGCCCAGGTCAACGCCCTGAACGCGTCCGTCGTCCGGCACCTGCTCATGGGCTACTGACAGGGCGGGCCGGACCTTCTCAGCCGAGCTGGCGGCGCACCTCCGCCGCCACTCGGCCGCCCTCGGCGCGGCCCGCGACGGCGGCCTGCGCGGCCTTCATCGCCGGGCCCATCTGGGCCTTGCCGCTGAAACCGCCCGCCGCCAGCGCCTCGCGGACCAGGGCGGCGATCTCGTCGTCGGTCAGCTGCTTCGGCAGGTAGCGCTCCAGCACCTCACCCTCGGAACGCTCCTTGGTCGCCTGCTCGGACCGGCCCGCGTCGGCGAACGCCGTGGCGGCCTCGCGACGCTTCTTGGTCTCGCGCGTCAGCACCGCGAGAACCTCGTCGTCGGTGAGATCACGCGCGGCGGAGCCGGCGACCTCGGCGTTGCGGACGGCGGCGAGTGCCATGCGCAGCGTGGAGGTGGTCAGCTCGTCGCGGCCCTTCATCGCGGCGTGCAGGTCATCGTTCAGGCGGTCTTTGAGCGTTCCCATGGACGGAGAAACTACTCTTTCGGTCATGCGTAAGCGCTCCATATTCGCCCTGGGTGCCGGGGTGGCCGCCGTGGGCGGCGCGACCTTCGCCTATGCCTCGCTGGTCGAACGCAACATGTTCACGCTGCGGCGCTTCGACGTGCCGGTGCTCGAACCGGACGCCGAGCCGTTGCGGATCCTGCACCTGTCGGACCTGCACATGATGCCCGACCAGCGACGCAAGCAGGCGTGGGTGGCCGCGCTCGGCGGCACCGACCCCGACCTGGTGATCGTCACCGGCGACAACATGGCAGACCCGGCGTCTGTTCCCGGCGTGCTGCGAGCGCTCGACCCGCTCCTGTCGGTGCCCGGCGCGTTCGTCTTCGGCTCCAACGACTACCGCGGCCCGCGGTGGAAGAACCCCCTCGAATACCTGATGCCCGAGCGGGAGTACCGCCAGGGCGGCGACCTGCCCACCGAGGACCTGCGCGCCGCCCTGGTCGACGCGGGCTGGGCCGACCTCAACAACGCCCGCACCACGCTCAAGGCGGGCGGCCGCTCGATCGAACTGGCCGGCGTCGACGACCCGCACGTCGACCGCGACGACTACCCCGCCGTGTCCGGCCCGATCTCCCCCGGCGCCGACATCCACCTGGGCGTCACCCACACGCCCGCCTCCCGGGTCCTCGACGCGATGGCCGCCGACGGCTTCGAGCTCCTGCTGGCCGGCCACACCCACGGCGGCCAGGTGTGCGTCCCGTTCCACGGCGCCCTCACCACCAACTGCGACCTCCCCACGTCGATGGCGAAGGGCCTGCACCGCTGGCCCGGCTCCGACGCGTGGCTGCACGTCTCGGCCGGACTGGGCACCCACCCCACCGCCCCGATCCGCTTCGCCTGCCGCCCCGAAGCCTCGATACTCACCCTCATACCGCGCTGACCTGCGGTTTTACGCTTCCGGGGATACCGATTTCGCGTCCGGCGAGGCGTCGGATAGTATTTCCTGGCAGCTCGGGGTGTGGCGCAGCTTGGTAGCGCGCTTCGTTCGGGACGAAGAGGCCGTCGGTTCAAATCCGGCCACCCCGACCAAGAGTTAGCAGGTTCGGCCCGGTCGCCACAGGCGCCCGGGCCGAACTGTTTCCCGGCTCGTCCGCGCGGCGTTCCCCTCCGGTGTGACTTCCGCCGCCGGCGGCACGCGGTCCTGGTGTCGCCGAGGGGCGGCCCCACGCGCGGCCTGTGTTCAAAGTCTGGAAACCGAGCCCGCAACCACCCGCGCCATCGAAGCCGGAGGATTGGCACATCCGGGGGAATGACAGGATGTGGTAGTCGTACGTAAACTAGCTCCATGTCTAGTACGCTCATGGGTGTCGCGGAGATACGGGTGCGATTCGGCGGGATCACCCGCCAGCGGGTCTATCAGTTGGCGCTCCGGGCCGACTGGCCGCCGCCGCTCGATGAGCTCGCCCAGGGGCGGGTGTGGAAGGCGGCCGACATCGAGGCCTGGATCGAGGTATATCGGCCCGCGCTGGCCCGGCCGGCCGACTGAGGTTGTCGAGGCGTCCCGCGAGCGACGCCTGACGCTGGGATGCCTGCGCCTGCTGTCGGTTGAACCTCGACCTCGGTGCACGGCGAGCATGGTCGCCTCCGCGCTGACCGTGCCCGGCCGACTATGCCGTGCCGGCCGTGCCGCGCCGCGCCGCCGTGCCGCGCCGCCGTGCCGTGCCGCGCTGGCCGTTCCGGTTGGCACGGGTAGTCGGCGTCGGGCATGGGTGGAAGAGTCGCGCGGCGAAGGGCTGTTCCCGGCTCTCCTGGCGTGTGGTGCGTTTGCGAGGATGCGCCGTGCGGATCAGGTGGGAGCAGCGTCGCGTGTGTCGGCGGTTCGGGGTTCGGCCGATGGTGCCGGCGCGGGGATCCATGGTGGGGATCGCCCTGTCGAGAGGGCCGAAACTGGTGCCGCTCAACACGGTGCGTCATCTACCCGTCGGCTCGACGAACGGCTGGTACGTGTGGCGTGGCGACCAGCGCCCGGACGACGCCGACTTCTTCAGCGCCAGCCACGTTGAGCATATGCCCGAGCAAGTACCTGAATTGCTTCCCTACCTGGCGCTGCCGCCGGGCTGGGGGGTGGTTCTTGCGCCTGGCTATGAGGACGTCTTCTTCGACGAGGCGTTCGTCGTGGAGTGACTGGGACAGCTGGTCCCGGATCGCGGTGGTCAAGGCGGTGAGGGCGAGCCTGTCCCTTGCCTGCAAACAGAACGGGCGGGGCACCCGTGAGGGTGTCCCGCCCGTTCGTGGACTGTCAGCGGCGGCCCGGGGGCTTCGGCTGCTGGGGGTTGTTGCCCGGCGGGGTGCCGGCCGGCGGGGCCGCGGGGGCCTTGCCCTTGCTCACCTGGATGACGACGACGCCGCCCTTGATGGTGCGGCCGCCGGGGTCGGTGCCGGCCGCGGTGCCCTTGGGGCAGTCGGAGTCGACTTCGCCGCCGACCGTGGCGTCGAAGCCGGCGGCCTCGATCTCGTCGCGGGCGTCGTCGATGGACTGGCAGGTGACGCGGGGGATGGAGCGCTGGTCGCCCTCGGCGATCTTCTTGCTGCCGGGGACCTTGAACTGCTCCTTCGGCTTGCCCTTCATGTAGTCGGCGAGGGTCTCGTAGACCGCCGGGTTGACCACGTCGTGGCTCATCCGGTCGGTGTGCTGGGGCCAGTCCGGGTTGACCAGGTAGCCCGCGACGACCAGCTTCGTCGTGCCGGCGATCAGGGCGGCGGTCTTGTCGTTGTCGGTGGTGCCGGTCTTGCCGAAGACCGGGTGCTTCACCGTCGCCTTCACCGCGCGGGCCGTCGCGCCGTTGCAGTTGCCCAGCTGGGCCGAGTCGCCGACCGGGCAGCGGGTGGCGTCGAGCGTGGCCCGGGCGACGTCGGCGCTGGTCGCTCTCAGGCAGCTCGGCTTGCCGATGTCGAGCTTCTCGCCGTCCTGCGTGGTGATCTGCTCGATCGGGGTGGGCTCGCAGCGCATGCCGTCGCCGGCCAGGGTCGCGTACGCGTTGGCCATGTCGAGCGGCGTCGACGCCGACACGCCCAGGGTGAAGGCGCCCCACTGGTTCGCGGCGACCGGGTCGTTCGCGAAGTCGGCGTCCTGCTTGACGCGGAACTGCACGCCGAACCGCTTCGCCACGGCGACCACGTTCTCGGCGCCGACCCGCTCCTCCAGCGGTACGAAGTACGTGTTGATCGACTTACCGAAGGCGGTCCACATGTTGTAGACGCCCTCGCCTCCGCCGCCGGAGTTGCTCGGGCACCAGAAGTGGGTGCCGGGGCAGGCGGAGTCGTTGCTCGAGTCGATGATGTAGCCCGACTTGTAGCGCTTCTCGGCCTTGATCGGGTAGGCGAGCGGGTAGCCCTTCTCGAGCGCCGCGACCATGGTGAACATCTTGAACACCGAGCCGGCCTGGTAGCCGCTGATGTCGCCGCCGCCGGAGAGCAGCGGGTTCGTCGTGTTCGGGTAGGTCGCGCGGACGCCGGCCTTGGCCTTGCGCTTGTCGGACGACAGCGGGTTCTGCGGGTTGGCCGGGTCGTCGAGCTTGTAGCGCCGGTTGGCGGAGAGCACGCGGACCTTGCCGTTGCCGGGCTCGATGCCGGCGATCAGGAGCGCGTTCTTGTTGTTCTGCGAGATGTGGTCGGCGATGCGCTTGCGGGCGGCCGCGGTGCCCTTGACGTCCATCGTCGTGACGATGCGGTAGCCGCCGCTCTTGAGCCGGCGCTCACGGTCGTACGTGGTGGCGCCGAACGACTCCTGGCTCATCCACCAGCGGTAGAAGTAGTCGCAGAAGAAGCCCCAGTTGTTGTTGGCCACCGACACGCAGCCGTTGCCGACCGGCTTGACCTTGCGCGGGATGGTTTCCTTCTTGGCCTTGTCGGCCTGGGCCTGGGTGATCGCGCCGGCCTCGACCATGCCGGGGATGATGTAGTTGTCGCGCCGCTGCTGGATCTGCGGGTAGCCCTCGGCGGTGGTGGGGTTGAAGCTGGTCGGCGCCTTGACCATGCCGGCGAGCATCGCGGCCTGGCCGATCGTGAGGTCCTTGGGCTTCTTGTTGAAGTAGACCTGGCTGGCCGCGTAGACGCCGTACGCCTGGTTGCCGAAGGGCGCGATGTTGAGGTAGCGCTCCAGGATCTGGTCCTTGGAGAGCTCCTTCTCCACCTGAAGCGCGTACTTCATCTCGGTGATCTTGCGCTTCGGCGTGTCCTTGGTCGCGTCGACGACCTCCTGCGGGTTCGTCGCCGAGTAGGCGAGCGAGAGCCGCACGTACTGCATCGTGATGGTCGACGCGCCCTGCTTGGACTCGGACTTGCCGCTGTTGTTGACGAACGCGCGGGCGACGCCCTTGAGGTCGACGCCGTTGTGGTTGTAGTAGTCGCGGTCCTCGGCGGCCACGATCGCGTCCCGCATGTACTTCGAGATGTCCTTGAACGGGACGTCGCTGCGGAACTCGTCGTAGAACTGCGAGATCTGCGTGCGCCCGTCGCTCGCGTAGATGCGGGTGATCTGCGGGGAGCTGAAGTCCTTGAGCTCACTGGGCAGTTGCGCGAACGTCTCGCCACCGGCCTTGGCGGCCAGTCCGGACATGGCGGCGGCCGGGAAAGCAGCTGCCGCGACGACGACGCCGGCGAGTAAACCGCAGATCAGCAACGAGGTCGCATTGGCGAAGATGTTGTGATCGCGTCTGCGCATCCAGGAGGTCACCCGAGCAGGGTACGCGAGGACCGCACGTGACCGCGCGTCGAGAGAGTCACGGTTCGCCCAGAATCAGTCTGCCCTAACGGTGGATTTTTTGTGGGCTTTTGGGGATACGGCTTCGTGGCCTTTGCCCGGAACCACCGGGCTGTACGTATTTGAGGGACAACGTTGCGTAATCGCCCAACTACAGAGCATGATGGTCCGGCGAGCTAATCGCACGACGTCCGCACGGCCTGGGGGACATGCGCCCGCGGACGTCAGGGGGGTAACGCTAGGGGGGACGTTTACAGATGGGGATGATCAGCGACTGGCCCAGCATGGCCGCGTGTCAGAGTGGCGACCCTGACGCGCTGTTTGTGCAGGGCGCCGAGCAGAACGTGGCGAAGAGGATCTGCCGCAGCTGCCCGGTTCGCTACGAATGCCTCGCCGATGCCCTGGACAACCGGATCGAGTTCGGCGTCTGGGGAGGAATGACCGAACGGGAGAGGCGGGCGCTGCTGCGCCGCCACCCGCACGTGGCGAGTTGGCGGAAGATGTTCGAGGCCGCGATGCGGGAGAAGGGCGCCGACAAGGTGCTCGTCCCCACCCGCTAGGGACGCGGCGGCGCGCCTTACGCGAGAAGCGCGCCGATCGTCCGCAGCCCGTCGACGTCGTGGACGTCGGCGGGCTGCGCCGTGACGGAGACCGCGGGCACCGCGGGAAAGGCGTCGGTGAAGGTCGCGGCCACCTTTTGCTCGCGCTCGGTCTGCCGTACGAGGTTTGCGTGGATCCGCAGCGCGTCGGCGGTCAGCTTGTGGTCACCGGTCGCGTCGAGCGCGCCGGCGGCCGCCTCGCTGCGGTCGGCCGGCAGGCCGGGCACCTCGGAGCGGTGCATCCGGTTGAGCACCAGCCCGGCCAGCGGCATGCGCTCGGCGACCAGCCGCTCGGCGAAGTAGGCGGCCTCCCGCACCGCGTCCCGCTCGGGGGCCGCGACCAGCAGGAACGCCGTCTGCGGGTCCTGCAGGATCCGGTACGTCTCGTCGGCGCGCTGCCGGAAGCCGCCGAACATCGAGTCGAGCGCGGCCACGAAGCCCGACAGGTCGGTGAGCAACTGGGCGCCGAGGACCTTTTGCACCGTACGGGAGAAAAGCCCGAACGACGCCGTGACCAGGCTGAACATGCTCCGCCCACCGGTGCGCGCCGGGGCGAGCAACATGCGCAGCATGCGCCCGTCGAGGAAGCGCGAGAGCCGGGCCGGCGCGTCGAGGAAGTCGAGCGCGGAGCGCGACGGCGGCGTGTCCACGACGATGAGGTCCCACTCGTCGGTGGCCCGCAGCTGGCCCAGCTTCTCCATCGCCATGTACTCCTGTGTGCCGGCGAAGGTGGAGCTCATGGCCTGGTAGAACGGGTTCGCGAAGATCTCCGCGGCACGCTGCGGCGTGGTGTGCTGCTGCACCACCTCGTCGAAGGTGCGCTTCATGTCGAGCATCATCGCGTGCAGCTCGCCGCCGTTCTCGGCGTCGATGCCCTTGACCTGGCGGGGCGTGTTGTCCAGCTCGCTGAGGCCCATCGACTGCGCCAGCCGCCGGGCCGGGTCGATGGTCAGCACCACGGTGCGCCGGCCGTGCACCTCGGCGGCCCGCACGCCGATCGCGGCCGCGGTGGTCGTCTTGCCCACCCCACCGGCGCCGCAGCAGACCACGATGCGGGTGGCCGGATCGGCGAGCAGACCGTCGATGTCCAGCCGGTCGGAGGCGGTCACGTCACCCACTACTCCAGGGTAGTCCGTATTTGATCCAGCGCCGGGGGACTGTGGTGGGGCCCCCATCACGCGCGCATCAACGCCGCGGCCAGCTCGTCGAGGCCGGCCTGGTCGACGCCGCGGGGCAGCAGGGGCAGCTCGACCAGGGGATATCCGGTCTCGGACAGCTCCGCGCGCAGCGTCTCCTCGAGCTCCTGGCGGGTCAGGTGCGCCTTCACCTCGGTGGCGAGGCCGGTCACCGTGGCCGGGTCGCTGGGCAGGCCCGCCTCGGCGAGCCCGCGCTTCAGCTCCGCCTTTGTCACCCGTCCGCTCGTCACCAGCGCGGGGCGGGTGGCGTTCAGGATGATCCGGCCGACCGGGATGCGCAGGGCGGTGAGCTCGGCGATCGCGTCGAGCGTCTCCTGCACCGGCATCTCCTCGAGCAGGGTGACCACGTGCACCGACGAGATCGGCGAGCGCAGCAGCGCGGCGACGCTGTCGCTCTGTGTCTTGATCGGGCCGACCTTGGCGAGCTTGGCGGTCTCGGCGGTCACGTTGAGGAACCGGCCGATCCGGCCGGTCGGCGGGGCGTCCAGCACCACCGCGTCGTACGCCCTCTTGCCGTCCTGGGACCGGGTGGTCGCCTCCTTGACCTTGCCGGTGAGCAGCACGTCGCGCAGGCCCGGGGCGATGGTGGTGGCGAAGTCGATGGCGCCCACCTTGCGCAGCGCCCGGCCGGCGGCGCCCAGGTGGTAGAACATGTCGAGGTATTCGAGCAGGGCCTCCTCGGGGTCGACGGCCAGCGCGCGCACCTCGCCGCCGCCCGCGACCTGGGCGATCCGCAGCTCCTTGTAGGGCAGGGGCTCGGTCTCGAAGAGCTGGGCGATGCCCTGCCGGCCCTCGACCTCGACGAGCAGCGTCCGCTTGCCGCCCGCGGCCAGGCCCAGCGCCAGGGCCGCGGCCACGCTGGTCTTGCCGGTGCCGCCCTTGCCGGTCACCACGTGCAGCCGCGCCGGCCACCTGTTCACTTGCTCGCCCATGGACTCAACGGTACGGGCAGATTTCAGCCGGTGACCTCGCACACCAGCCAGCCGGTCTTGCGGATCACCGTGAACCGCAGGTCCTGCGACGCCGTCTTCTCGTCGGCGGTCGACATGGTGACCTGCACCGACACGGTGGCGCGGTCCTCCTCGTCGCCGGCGACGGCGGGCTCGGCCCAGCGGAACACCGGGTCCTGATAGCCGTCGGCGTACGCCTTGATGTCGTCGACCCGGTCGGCGATCTTCTGCTTGTCGCGGGCCTCGCGGCAGACCAGGTCGTCGGCGGCCGCCGCGTCCTGCTCGGTGTAGACGGCGGTCAGGAACCGGTCGACAGCGGTCGCCGCGTCGGGCGAGCCCGGGTTGTCGGCGTTGCGCAACAGGAAGTAGGCCGAGACGGCGCCGCCCCCGCAGAGCAGCAGCGTGCCGGCGAGCGCGACCGACACCCAGAGCGCGCCCCGGCGGGACTTCGGCTGCTGCGGCGGGCCGGCCCAGATCGGCTCGGGCTGGGGCAGGGGCAGGGAGTGCTGGTAGGCCAGGTGCTCGGGCGGGGTGGTCTGCCACTGGCCGGGCGCCTCGTGCTGCGCGTGCCACGGTCCGGCCGGCACCGGCGGCTGCCACCCGGGCGCGGCCGGGATGACCTGGGTCTCCTCATGAGAGGTGGGCTGCTCGTCGGCGAAGGCGCCGGGCGGCGGCCACTGGTGCCCGGGCGGCTCGGGCGCGGCGTCGATGAAGTCGCCGGCGGCCCGGGGCGGCTCCGGCGTCGGGATGGGCTCCTCCGGCGGGATCGGCTGCGGCGGCTCGGGGTCGGGCGTGGGCACCGGCTCGGGCTCCGGATGGCCCGGGTGACCGCCCTGCGGGTGCGTCATGTCGCCCTCCGTGATGTGACGTGTCCGGCTTGCTCAGCCTAGTCAAATCGGGCCGATCGTGGGCCCTAAGCTGAGCGCGGTACCGACGATCGAGGAGTAGCAGCGATGCAGAAGTGGGAGTACGTGACCGTGCCCCTGCTGGTCCACGCGACCAAGCAGATTCTCGACAACTGGGGCGAGGACGGCTGGGAACTGGTTCAGGTCGTTCCGGGCCCGAACCCCGACCAGCTGGTCGCCTACATGAAGCGGCCGAAGCAGTGACGACGCCGATCGCCGGTGACGGCGGCGTCGACGCGTACGCGAAGCTCGCCGAGTTGGGCCTGACCCTGCCGACCGTGGTGCCGCCGCTGGCGTCCTACGTCCCGGCGGTGCAGTCGGGCAACTATGTCTACGTCTCCGGGCAGCTTCCGCTGGTCGAGGGCAAGCTGCCGTACGAGGGGAAGGTCGGCGCCGAGGTCACGCCCGAGCAGGGCACCGAGCTCGCCCGCTACTGTGCCCTCAACGCGCTCGCCGCGGTGGAGGCGCTGGTCGGCCTCGGCCGGGTCGGCAAGATCGTGAAGCTGACCGGCTTCGTCGCGTCGGCGCCCGGGTTCACCGGCCAGCCGGCGGTCGTCAACGGGGCGTCCAACCTCTTCGGCGAGGTCTTCGGCGAGCAGGGGCGGCACGCCCGCAGCGCGGTCGGCGTGGCCGAGCTGCCGCTGAACGCCCCGGTCGAGGTCGAGGTCATCGTCGAGTTGGCCGAGTAGCGGTTCCCGCTGACCTGAGGTGATCTCTCCACCGTTCTGGTTGCTTTCCGTAACCTGAGCGGGCACGGAGATCGCACATCCGGTCCTCTCCGTTCACCCCATGCGCGACGTAGGATTTCGCGCATGGGGGGTGCTGCGCCGAACGGCCTGCCGGGGTGGGTGACGCTGTTGCGCGCGCCCAACCCGGGTCCGATGACGCTGGACGGCACCAATACGTGGGTGCTGCGCGCGCCCGGCGAGCGGCTCGGCGTGGTGATCGACCCCGGCCCGCTCGACGAGGGCCACCTGGCCCACATCGCCGAGCACGGTCCGTACGAGGCGATCCTGATTACTCACGGTCATCACGACCATGTCGAGGGTGCTGCCCGCCTCGCCGAGATCCTCGGCGGCACCCCGGTGCTCGCCGCCGACCCCGCCCACGCGATCCCCGCGCGGCCGATGGCGGGCGACGCGCGGCTCACCGCGGCCGGCCTGACCATCGACGTGCTGGCCACCCCGGGCCACACCGCCGACTCGGTCTGCTTCGTGGTCGACGGCGCGGCGGTCTTCACCGGCGACACGATCCTCGGCCGCGGCACGACGGTGGTCGCGCATCCCGACGGCCATCTGGGCAACTATCTGTCGAGTCTCCGACGCCTGACGGCGTACGAAAATGTCCTGATGTTGCCCGGGCACGGTCCCGCGCGCGACGACGTGTCGGCGGTCGCGCGGGCCTACCTGGCCCACCGTGAGGAACGGTTGGCGCAGGTCACGGCCGCGATGGAGGCCGGCGCCGAGACGGCCGAGCAGGTCGTCGACATCGTCTACCCGGACATCGATCCGGCGGTGCGGTTCGCGGCCGTCTGGTCGGCCGCCGCCCAACTTGATTACCTCAATCACAAAAACCGGGAATCAGGAACACTCGCAGGCGGGTTGGATCGGCTGTGACCTGTCCTGTGTGTGGAACCGTCGCCGTGCCGGGCGCCCGCTTCTGCCACAACTGCGGTGCCGCCCTGCCGGCCGCGGCGACCCTGCCCGCGGCCGAGCGGCGGATCGTCACTGTGCTCTTCGGCGACCTGTCCGACTTCACCTCCTGGTCGGAGGACCTCGATCCGGAGCGGGTCGGCGCGGTCACCGACCGGGTGCTGGCCGCCCTGGCCGGCGCGGTGAAGACGTTCGGCGGCCACGTCGACAAGCTCACCGGCGACGGCATCATGGCGGTCTTCGGCGCCCCGGTGGCGCACGAGGACGACGCCGAGCGTGCCGTGCGCGCCGCGCTGAGCATGCAGCGTGCCGTGCGCCGGGTGCTCGACGACGAGCGCGGTGGTGGCGCGCCCCTCGGCCTGCGCGTCGGCCTGAACACCGGCGAGGTGGTCGCCGGCATGCAGGCCGGCATCGAATACACGGTCATCGGCGACACGGTGAACACGGCCGCGCGGCTCGCCGACGCGGCCGCCGTCGGCGCCGTCTACGCCGGCTCCCGCACCAGCGGCGGCACCCGGCACATCGCCTCCTGGCGGCAGCTGCGCCCGCTGCGGCTCAAGGGCAAGCGCGAGCCCGTGCCGGCGTTCGAGCTGCTCGGCCTGCACGACGCCCCGGGCACCCGGTCGGGCCTGGGCGACGAGGCGCCGTTCGTCGGCCGCGAGACCGAGCTGGGCCGGGTGGCCGGCCGGCTCGCCGAGGCGATCGACGCCGGCACCCCGCGGGTCATGGTGATGACCGCCGAGGCCGGCATCGGCAAGTCCCGCTTCGCGGGCGAGGTCAAGCGGCTCGCCGCCGGCTACGACGTCGGCAACGGGCGGTACGCGGCCCACGCCGGCGCCCGGGTGCTGCGCGTCCGGTGCCGCGCGTTCGGCGAGCGCCGCCGCTTCGCGCCCCTGGCCGACCTCGTGCGCAAGTCGGTCGGCCTGCCCAAGGACGTGGTCTCCACGGTCGGCCGCACGGTGGTCGAGGAGCGGCTGCGCAAGCTCGCCAACCGGCTCGGCCGCGACGGCGACCCGGTGCGTCTCGACATCGACCGGCTGCTGGCCCTGCTCGGCTACGGCGAGGCCCCGGCCAACCCGGTCGGGCCCGCGGCGGGCGCCGACTGGCAGCCGACCAAGCGGCTCGACCCCGACGCGATCTCCACAGCGGTGGCCGAGCTGCTCAGCGCGCTGGCCGTCGACGCCCCGCTGGTGGTGATCGTCGACGACCTGCACGACGCGACGGCGTCGACCGTCGACGCGCTCGGGCGGACCCTCTCGCTGCTCGACGGCCCGGTGGTGGTGCTGCTGCTCGGCCGTCCCGAGCTGGTGCGCACGGCCGGCGCGCTGACCCGGCTCGCCGACGCCGAGGTGCACACGCTGCCCCCGCTGCGCGGCGCCGACGCCTCCCGCCTGCTCACCTCCTATCTGAACGGCGGCAAGCTGCCCCAGCCCGACACCGACCGGCTGCTCGCCACCGCGCAGGGCAACCCGTTCTACCTGGCCGAGATGGTCACGCTGCTGATGGAGCGGGGCGCGCTGACGCCGGCGGTCGGCGCCAACGCGGCCGGCAAGTGGATGCTCGCCGACGGCTCGCTCGGCCGCCAGCTGCTCTCCCGCGACCTGGCCGCGGTGCTCGCGGCCCGCATCGACGCGCTGCCGCCGGAGCCGCGGTCGGTGCTGCGGGACGCGGCCGTCGTCGGCGACACCGTGCCGTCCGGGGTGATCGAGGCGCTGCGCGAGCGGCGGGCCGCGAGCGACGCCCGGCCGGGCGCGGTCGCCGCGGTCGAGCTGGAGCGCTCGGTCGACGAGCTCCTCCAGCGACGCATGCTGCATCGGGTGCGCGGCGGCTACGCCTTCACCACCCCGCTGATGCGCGAGGCGGCCTACTCCGGCATCGGCAAGGCCGACCTGGCCGACCGGCACGCCTACCTGGCCCACTGGGCCGCGCCGGAGGCGATCGACCGGCTCGGCTACGACAGCGCGAGCCGGCTGAGCCTGACCGACAACGACCGGGACGCCTTCGTGGCCACCCACGCCGAGTGCGCGGTCGAGCTGGCCGACGCCGTACGCCTGCGGCCGGACGCCGCCGTGCGCGAGGTGGCGCCGCTCGGCGTGGCCGCGCTGGGGCGGATGGCCCGGCGCGCGCTGGCCAACATCGAGCCGGGCGCGTCGATCGAATACGCCGAGCGGGCCGCGCTGCTCGCCCCCGACGGCGTGCTGCCCCTGCCCGACCAGCTCGTCTACGCCCGCGCGCTGCTGCGGCTGGGCCGGGCCGAGGAGGCGCTCGAGCACGGCGAAAAGATCGCCGCCGGCTCGGACGACGAGCCGGTCAGCAAGGCCGAGGCGCTGCTGGTGGTCGGCCGGGCCCACGAGGCGCTGGGCGACACGAACAAGGCGGTCACGGTCTGGCAGGAGGCGCTCGAGGTCGCCACCGAGGCCGAGCTGCTGCCGGAGCGGGCCAACGCGATGCGCCGGCTCGGCATGGCCGACTTCCTGGCCGGCCGGCTCAGCCAGGCGAGCAGCAGGTTCGCCGCTGCCTATCAGGTCACGCTCGCCGCCGGTGACCGGCACGGGCAGGCGTGGGCCCTGCAAAACCTCGCCTGGGTCACCACCACCCGGGGCGACTTCGCCGGTACGGACGCCGTGCTCGGCCGGGCCGCGCGGCTGTTCGCCGAGCTCGGCGACCCGGTGGGCCGGTCCTGGCTGCGCGGCACCACGGCGTTCGCCCGGCTGCTCGCCGGCCGGTTGCAGGAGTCGCGCCGGCTGGCCCGGGTCTTCCTGCCGTTCGGCGACCGGGTCGGCGAGGGCTGGGCGGTGGGCACGCTGCGCGCCGTGGAGGCCTACGCGGCGGCCGAGCTGGGCGAGCTGGCCGAGGCGGACGGCGAGGCGCGCCGGGCCTACCGGGACTTCAACGCCGTGGCCGACGACTGGGGCCGGGGCCTGGCCCTGGTCGTCCGGGGCGCGATCGCCCGCGGGCTCGGCGAGTTCGACCACGCGTTCGACCTGCTCACCGACGCCCTCGGCTACGCGGACAAGACCGGCCACCCGCTGCTGCTGGGCATGGCTGGCACGCTGCGCGGCTTCGTGGCGATCCAGCGCGGCGACCTGGCGCAGGCCGAGGCCGACGCCCGCCGGGTGATGACCGCGGTGGAGCCGCACAATCCGCTCGCCCCGGCCCAGGTCGGGCCGCGGGTGCTGCTGGCCGAGGCGCGGCTGCGGGCCGGCGACGCGGCCACGGCCATCGGCCTGCTGGCCCCGATCGCCACCGACACGGGCACGCCGTCGCTGCTCTTCTCGCGGCGGCACGCGCTGGCCTCCTACGCTGCCGCGCTGCTCGCCGACGGCCGGGTCGACACCGCGCTGACCTGGATCGACCGGGCCCTCGAGGTGCCCGCCGAGGACGTGCGCAGCGGCGTGCTGGCCGCGATGGTGCACGCCCGGGTGCTGGCCGCCGCCCAGCGGTACGACGAGGCCCGCCGGGCGGCCGCCGAGGCGGTGCGCCTGGCGTCGGCCACCGAGCAGACGAGCGAGCGTTGCGCGGCCGAGGAGCTGCGTGACACCCTCGTGTCCGCGGGTGCCGAGCCGCCCGCACCGGAGACTGTCGCCTACGCGTCCGACGTGCCCGGATGATCACCGGGACGCCTGGGATATTTTCAGAGCCATGACCGAGAAGCCGCACGGAGCCCTGCCGGTCCCGTACGTGCCCGGCATGTCCGGACTGTCGGTCATGGCCAGGGGTGGGTACGCGACCGTCTACCGGGCCATGCAGGACTCGGTCGGGCGCGAGGTCGCCATCAAGGTGGAGAACCGCCGCCTCGAGAGCGACCGTGACCAGGCGCGCTTCCTCCGTGAGGCGCGCGCCGCCGGCCGCATGTCGTCCCACCCGCACGTGGTCGACCTCTTCGACGTCGGCGTCACGGTCGACCAGCACCCATACCTGATCATGGAGCTCTGCGACGGGTCGTACCTCGATCGCATGCGCCGCGCCCCGCTCGGTGCCGAGGAGGCGCGCGACCTCGGCGTCAAGATCTCCGACGCGCTGGTGCACTCGCACGCCAACGGGGTGCTGCACCGCGATGTGAAGCCGGCGAACATCCTCTACTCCGAGTTCAACCCGGCGGTCCTCGCCGACTTCGGCCTCGCCGTGCTCGGCGAGATGCGCGACTCGTCGGTCACCCTCGAGGTGCTCACCCCGGCCTACGCGCCGCCCGAGATGTTCCGGCACGACGACCCGTCCGACGCGGTCGACGTCTACGCGCTCTGCGCCACCCTCTACGCGGTGATGCGCGGGCGCCCGCCACGCTGGGACGGCGACCGCAGCCCCAGCCTGATCACGCTGATGGACCTGTTCAACCAGCCCATCCCCGACCTGCCCGGCGTCCCGCCGCAGCTGACCCAGGTGCTGCGCTACGGCATGGCGAACGACCCCAACTCCCGGCCCACCGCCCGCGAGCTGCGCGACCTGCTCGCCGGGCTCCAGCTCGGCCCCGGACCGGCCCAGCAGGTCCCGCCGCAGCGCCACACACACGGCGACGAGACGCCGACCGTGCGCACGGTGAAGCAGACCAAGCGCAAGTGGCTCTTCGGCCTACTCGGGATCGAGGACCGCTAGCAGCTCGCCGGTGTCCACCTCGGTGCCCGGGTGCACCGGCAGCGAGGCCACCACGCCGGCGCTGGGGGCGTGCACGGGGTGCTCCAGCTTCATCGCCTCCAGCGTGAGCAGCAGCTCGCCGGCGCGCACCCGCTGGCCGGGCACGACCAGCACCCGGCGGACCGCGCCCGGCAGCGGGGCGATCAGCGACCCCTCGACGGCCTCGGGCGCCGGCATCGGGAAGCGGGACAGCTCGCGCAGCGCCACCGAGCCCTCGGGGCTGTCCACGTACGAGACCTCGCCCACCCGGTGCACGTTGAAGGTCAGCCGGATGCCGTTGACGTCGAGCACCACCTGCTCGTCGCCGGCGCGCACGACCACCGTCTCCGGATAGTCGTCCACCACCGGCGCCTGTCCCAGCCCGGCCAGGTCCAGCTCCTCCGGGTCCACGGTGCGCACCCACCAGCCGGCCAGCTCGCCGTGCCGGTTCATCCGGTAGCCGACCTCGACCGGGCCCGCCGGGCCGTCGTAGACCGCCGTCTGCGAGCCGGAGGGCACGTTGCGCCAGCCGGAGGGCACGGCCGCGAGCACAGCGGCCTCCGCGCGGCGTGCGGCGGCGCCGGCCAGGGCCGAGGCGAGACAGGACAGCCGTACGGCGTCCACGGCCGACAGGAGCGGGGCGAACACCTCGGGGCGCCGGTCGAGGAAGCCGGTGTCCACGTCGCCGGTGCGGAAGGCGTGATGCCGCAACGCCCGTACCAGAAGATCGCGGTTGGTCGCCACGCCGTGGATCTGCGAGCGGGTCAGCGCGGAGGCCAGCATGCGCGCCGCCTCCTGCCGCGTCGGCGCCCAGGCGACGAGCTTGGCGAGCGTGGAGTCCTGGTGCGCGGCGATCACCGAGCCGTTCTCGACCCCCGCGTCGAGCCGCAGGCCCGGCGCCGGCAGCGGGCGGAACCGGCCGGCCACGTCCGGCACGGCGAAGCGGTGCAGCGTGCCGGTGGCGGGCAGCCAGGCGTACGCGGGGTCCTCGGCGCAGATCCGCACCTCGATGGCGTGACCGCGGATCGGCGGCGGGCCCGGCATCGGCAGGCTGCCGCCCTCGGCCACCAGCAGTTGCAGGCGCACCAGGTCGTAGCCGGACACGCACTCGGTGACCGCGTGATCGGCCTGAAGCGTCGGGGTGAGTTCCATGAACCAGAAGTCGCCGCGCGCGTCGAGCAGGAACTCGACCGCGCCGGCGCCCACGTAGCCGAGCGCCCGCACGGCGACGATCGCCGCCCGGCATAGCTCCTCGCGCAGGCCCGGGTCGACGGCCGGCGACGGGGTCTCCTCGACGATCTTCTGGTAGCGGCGCTGGATCGAGCACTCACGCTCGCCGAACGGCACCACGGCGCCGTGCTCGTCGGCGAGGATCGGCACCTCGATGTGGCGGACGTCCTCGACGTACGGCTCGCAGTAGACCTCGCTGCCCACCTCGCGGCGGGTGGAGGCGATCGCCTCGATCAGCGTCGTCGCGTCGCGCACCACGCGCAGGCCGGTGCCGCCCGCCCCGTTGTCCGGCTTGATCAGCACGGGGAAGCCGGGCACCTCGTCCGGGTCGGTGAAGCTCGGCAGCACCGGCACCCGGGCCTCGGCGACCAGCGCCTTGGTCTCGGTCTTGCTGCGCAGGATGCCGAGCGTCTTGGGCGGCGCGCCGACCCAGATCATGCCGGCGTCGGCGACCGCCGCGGCGAAGTCCGGGTCCTCGGCGAGCTCGCCGTTGCCCGGGTGGATCGCGTTCGCCCCGGACCGCTGGGCGGCCGTGATGATCAGGTCGCCGCGCAGGTACGACGAGCGCGGGGTGCCGCCGTCCAGGCGTACCGCGTAGTCGGCCTCTGCCACGTGGGGCGCGTCGGAATCGGCGTCGCAGTAGACGGCGACCGTCTCGATGCCGACCAGGCGGCAGGTGGCGAACACCCGGCGGGCGATCTCGCCACGGTCGGCCACCAGAAGACGTCGGATCACTGGTCTACCTTTCCGGGTCGGAACACACCGATGTGCCCGGCGCCCTCGACGGTCGCGCTGTGCGCGGCGGAGAGGCAGAGACCGAGGACGGTACGCGTGTCGCGAGGGTCGATGGTGCCGTCGTCGTCGCCGTTGGCCACCGGGCCGTCGGCGGGCCAGCTGAACGAGAAGCGGGGATCACCGGTGCGGCCGCTGTTGAGCGCGAGCAGCGGCACGGTCGAGTGCGCGAGCGCGTCGATCTCGCCCGGCCCGAACGACTCGGTGGTCTCGTCGCGCTGGATCAGCAGCAGCGACGTGTCGGTGGCGTTGGCGAGCTGGATGAAGTGCACCGCCTTCTGGGTCTCGGCCGGGGTGTGCGGGGCGCCCGAGGCCGCCAGGACGCCGACCGGGTAGCCGTGCAGCTCGCCCCAGCCGGCCAGCAGGGCCGTGCCGACGGCGGGCTTGAACTCGTCGAACTCGCTGCCGTCGAGGACGCGGGCGAGCAGCTCGCGCGGGTCGTAGAGGGTGGTGAGCGCGAGCAGGTCCTCGGCGTCGTACTTCGGCTCGGCGGGCGCGGCGGTGCGCGGCTGCGGCCCCCGCTTGCGCCAGTTGAGCCGGCGTACGCACTGGCGGGCCAGGCGCAGCCCGTCCCGCTCGTCCTCGGCGAGCTGGTCCGCGACGTCCTTGGTGGCGCGGGCCGGCTGTGGCTTGACGGTGATCGTGTAGTCGGAGAGCGCCGGCAGGTAGGCGGCGATGCCCTCCGCGGGGCCGAAGACCACGCAGATCGCGGGCACCCGCTCGGCGGCGAGGCGGCTCAGGTCGCGGGCGATCCCGCCGCGCGGCTGCGGCCCGCCGGGCGGGGTCTCGGCGGCCGACTCGACCAGATTCACCAGCGGCAGCCGGTTGCACGAGGAGATCCGCGCGGCCCGCCGGATCTTCTCGACCGCGTACGGGTTGACGGGACCGCCGTCGACCGTCGGATCGGTGGCGATGATCATGCATTCGACGCCCTCGACGGCACCGATGCCGGTGACCACGCCGGCCCCGACCGGGAACTCGGTGCCCCAGCCCGCCACCGGCGACAGCTCGAGGAACGGGCCGTCCTGGTCGAGCAGCATCTCGATGCGCTCGCGGGGCAGCAGCTTGCCGCGGGCGTGGTGGCGGGTGACGGCCCGCTCGCCGCCGCCGGCGCGGGCCTCCTCGAGCGCGGCCTCGAGCCGGGCGAGCCGGTCCGTGGCGGTGCCGCAGCCCTCGAGATAGCCGGGGGTGCGCGGATCGAGAGCCGTGTCGAGCACAGTCACGAGGGAACCCCGATGCGCTGCTTAACGCCCCCTGCCATGTTCAAAGCCGCGCCCTCTCGTATCCGCCGGTGCCTCTCGACCACCTCCACAACGAGTGGTCGAGCGGGTGCGACACGGATGCGAAAGGCGCGGCTTTGTCGCCTTTTCAGGTGTTACAGGGTGGGATCAGACACGCGCGCGCCGAGCCAGGCGCTCGGGGTCCAGGATGATCACGCTCTTGCCGTCGAGCCGCAGCCACGCGCGGGAGGCGAAGTCGGCCAGGGCCTTGTTCACCGTCTCGCGCGAAGCGCCGACCAGCTGGGCCAGCTCCTCCTGGGTGAGGTCGTGCGTGACGCGCAGCACACCGCCGTCGCGGGTGCCGAAGCGGCCCGCCATCTGGAGCAGGTTCTTCGCCACCCGGCCCGGCACGTCCGTGAAGATCAGGTCGGCCAGCGCGTCGTTGGTGCGGCGCAGGCGCCGGGCCAGCACGCGCAGCAGCTGCTCGGCGATCTCGGGGCGGTTGTTGAGCCACGGGCGCAGCGACGTCTTCTTGAGCCGGGCCAGCCGGGCGTCGGTCACCGCGGTCGCGGTCGCCGTGCGGGGACCGGGGTCGAACAGGGAGAGCTCGCCCACCATGTCGGACGGCCCCATGATCGAGACCAGGTTCTGCCGGCCGTCCGCGGCGCGGCGGCCCAGCTTGATCTTGCCGGACAGCACGATGTACAGGCTGTCACCGGCCTCGCCCTCGTTGAACAGGACGTCGCCCTTACGGACTTCGACCGTGTCCATCTCCTTGGCGAGCGCCTCGGCCGCCTCCGGGTCCACGCCCTGGAAGATTCCGCTGCGCGCCAGTACCTCATCCATCGTCGCACCTCCGAACACGCGCAACGCCTGCGCTCGATCAGTCTAGGCGCACGCGGGCGGGAATCGGGCGGGCACCCCTTGATCCGAATATCGCAGGGTAACCGTTCCGACCGTGACGGGCTGTGCAATTCGTCGCTTCAGGTGGGCGACGACGAGCCATTCGACGGGTCGTCCGCGTAGCAACCCGAAGGTATCGTCGCGGTCGATGAATTCCCACCCCCCGCATCGAAGGCAGGGTCTTTTCGGCCGCCCTGTCCTGACAATCACGATTGTCCTGGCGGCGCTGGCCGGTATAGCTGCCGGAAGTGTCGCATTCGCGAATCGCGACCGGGGCTCCTCGGACTCGGAATGGCAACAGCCCGGCGCGGCCGCGGCCCCCGATTCCTCGACTTCCGCGGCCGCACGGCCGACCGAGGCCGCTCCCGTCTCCGCGGACGGCACGATCACGCTCTCCGCGACCGGCGACATCATGATGAGCAACGCACCGGGCAAGCTGCCGCCGAACGACGGCGAGGGCTTCTTCGACTCGGTCAAGGCGGGCCTCGCCTCCGACCTCGTGATGGGCAACCTCGAGCAGCCGCTGACCGAGGACACCGGCACCTCCAAGTGCGGCGCCGGGTCGGGCAACTGCTTCGCGTTCCGGTCACCGCCGTCGTACGCCCAGCACCTCAAGGACGGCGGCTTCGACCTCGTCAACACGGCCAACAACCACTCGAAGGACTTCGGCGTCAAGGGCGCGCGCAACACGCGCCTGGCCCTGGCCGAGGTGGGCGTCAAGGCGACCGGCAACACCGACGAGATCACCGTCGTGGACGTCAAGGGCGTCAAGGTCGCGGTCGCCGGCTTCTCGTCGTACGTGGGGGCGAACAGCCTGATCGACCTCGACCAGGCGCGCTCCGTGGTCGAGAAGGCCAAGGCCCAGGCCGACCTGGTCGTCGTGCAGGTGCACATGGGCGCCGAGGGCGCCGACGAGCAGCACGTGAAGCCGGGCACCGAGACGTTCTTCGGCGAGAACCGGGGCGACCCGATCAAGTTCAGCCACGCGATGATCGACGCGGGCGCCGACCTGATCGTCGGGCACGGGCCGCACGTGCTGCGGGGCATGGAGTTCTACAAGGGCAAGCTCATCGCGTACAGCCTGGGCAACTTCGCCGGCGGCGGCAAGACGCTGAGCCGCACCGGCGTGCTGAAGTACGGCGGGATCCTGCACGTCACGCTCGGCAAGGACGGGTCGTACGCGGGTGGCAAGTTCGTCTCCACGTACATGAACGGCAGCGGCCTGCCGACGCGCGACTCCGCCAACGAGCAGTCACGCAAGCTCGTCGCCCAGCTGAGCACGGCCGACTTCCCGTCGACCGGGGCACGGATCGGCACGGACGGAGCGATCAAGCCCGCCGCGTGAGACGGGGATGTCGTACCCGCGACGTACTCTTTAGCGGTGACTTCGGTGGTGCGGTCGGTCAAGCGGTTCGCGGGAGAGACGCCCATCGGGCGCAAGAGGCGGGCCCGCAAGATGGCCAAGGTCCTCGCCGAGACCCATCCCGACGCCCACTGCGAGCTCGACTTCACCACTCCGCTCGAGCTCGCGGTGGCGACCATCCTGTCGGCCCAGACCACCGACGTGCGGGTCAACCAGGTGACGCCGGGCCTGTTCAAGCGCTATCGCACCGCCGCCGACTACGCGGCCGCCGACCGGGCGGAGCTCGAGGAGACGCTCCGCCCGACGGGCTTCTTCCGGGCCAAGACCGACTCGCTGATCAAGCTGGGCAACGCGCTCGTCGAGAAGCACGACGGCGTTTTGCCCGACAAGCTCGACCAGTTGGTCGCCCTGCCCGGCATCGGCCGCAAGACGGCGAACGTGATCCTGGGCAACGCGTTCGGCGTGCCGGGCATCACTGTCGACACCCACTTCCGGCGGCTCACCAACCGCTTCGGCTGGGTCGACGAGGACGACCCCGTCAAGATCGAGTTCCTGGTCGCCGACCTCATCGAGAAGCGCGACTGGACGATGCTGTCGCACCGGGTGATCTTCCACGGCCGTCGCGTCTGTCACTCCCGCAAGCCGGCCTGCGGCGCCTGCACGCTGGCCACCATGTGCCCCTCCTACGGCACCGGCCCCACCGAGGCCGCCGCCGCGGCCAAGCTGCTCAAGGGCCCGCGCGCCCGCGAGCTGGCGGCCGCCGCGGGCGTCGACCCCGACCTGGTCCCGGCCGCCGCGGTGACCGCGCCGGAGGCCCCGTGAGAGTCTCGCGCCTGTTCGCGGCCCTCCTCGTCGTTCCGCTGCTGGCCGCCACCGCCGCCTGCGGCGACGACTCCGCCTCCGCGTCGCCCTTCGGCGGCTGCTCCTCACTCGGCGGGGCCGCGGCGCCCAACGATCTGCCCGACCTGAGCCTGCCCTGCTTCACCGGTGACGCCTCCGTCTCGCTGCGGTCGCTGAAGGGCCCCGCCGTGATCAACATGTGGGCGTCCTGGTGCGGTCCGTGCCGGGCCGAGCTGCCGGTCATGCAGAAGCTGTCCGACTCGGGCAAGGTCACCGTGATCGGCGTCGACACCGGCGACACCCGCGAGAACGGCGCCGATTTCGCCTCCGGGAAGGGCGTCACGATGCCGACCCTCTTCGACGCCGACCAGGCGTTGCTGCACAAGCTCGATCGCATCAACCTGCCGACCACCGTCTTCCTCGACGCGAACGGCAAGTCGTCCGTGCACAATCTGCCCCTGGACGCGGACACCCTGGCCGAGCAGGTCGACAAGCTCCTCGGCGTAAAGGTGACCCTGTGACCCTCTTCGAGCGCCCCGCCGGCCTGCCGTCCTGGTTCGAGCCGCTGCTGACCCGCGCCGCCGGCGCCCGCATCGAAGACTTCACGCCGCTGCGCGCCCCGAAAGGGGTCGGCCGGCCCAGCGCGGTCCTGATCCTCTTCGGCGAGGGGCCCGACGGTCCCGACCTCCTGGTGCTCCAGCGGGCCGCCACCATGCGCAACCACGCCGGCCAGGCCGCCTTCCCCGGCGGCGGCACCGACCCCGACGACGCCGACGCCGCCGCGACAGCGCTGCGCGAGGCCCACGAGGAGGTCGGCCTCGACCCTGCCAGCGCCGAGGTGCTGGGCGTGCTGCCCGAGCTCTACATCCCGGTCAGCGGCTTCGTGGTGACCCCGGTGCTGGCCTGGTGGCGGCACCCCCACCCGGTGTGCCCGCGCGAGCCCGCCGAGGTGGCACATGTCGCGAGACTGCCGATCAGTGAACTGGTCGACCCCGCGAACCGTATCCGGGTGCGGCATCCCAGCGGCTGGGTCGGCCCGGCCTTCCAGGTCAGGGGGATGCTGGTCTGGGGCTTCACGGCAGGGGTGATCTCGACGGTGCTCGACATGGGTGGCTGGACAAGACCGTGGGAGCCCGGAGCTCTCGTCGAGCTGCCCGACGCGGCGGCGCCCGTGCCGGCCACCCGGGCCGGCGGACCGGACGAGGTTCTGCCGTGAACCGGCGGTGGCCCGGCGTCTCTACCCTGAGTGAGTGCCCGTGGTCGATGTACTCCTGATCGTGCTGATGCTGATCTTCGCGATCAGCGGCTACCGCCAGGGTTTCGTCATCGGCGCGCTCTCGCTCGGCGGCTTCTTCAGCGGCATGCTGATCGGCCTCCAGCTGGGCCCGCTGCTCGCCGAACGCTTCACCGACGACTGGGCCCGCCTCGTCGTCTCGCTGATCGTCATCTTCGCGCTCGCGGTGCTCGGTCTCACCCTGGCCGGCTGGGTCGGCATCCGGGTCCGCCAGGCCATCACCAACAAGTCGCTCCAGGCCGTCGACGACGCCGGCGGCGCGGTGATCTCCCTGCTCTCGGTGCTGCTGGTGGCGTGGCTGCTCGCCGTGCCGCTGAGCACCACCCCGTTCGAAGGGCTCAACCGCGAGGTCCGCAACAGCGCGATCCTGCGCGGCGTCAACGACCTGATGCCCGAACAGGCGCAGAACCTGTCGTCGGCGCTGAGCGAGACCCTGAACACCAACGGCTTCCCCGACGTCTTCGGCGGCCTCGCCCGCACCCAGGCGAGGCAGGTGGCGGCGCCCGACCCGGCGCTGAAGAACTCGACCGTCGTGCAAAAGAGCAAGCGCTCGGTCATCAAGGTGCTGGGCACCGCGCCGAGCTGCTCCCGGCGCATCGAAGGCTCCGGCTTCGTCTACTCCAACGAGCGCGTGATGACGAACGCCCACGTGGTGGCCGGCACCCGGGACGTGTCGGTGGAGGTCAACGGCCGCCGCGAAGACGCGACGGTGGTGGTCTACGACCCGAAGCGCGACCTGGCGGTGCTCTACGTGCCCGGCCTGACCGCGCCGGTGATGCCCTTCGTCAAGAAGCAGGCGGCGACGGGCGCGAGCGCGATCGTGCTCGGCTACCCCCAGGACGGCCCGTACGACGCCCAGTCGGCCCGCGTCCGCGACGTCGGCGACATCACGGGCCCCGACATCTACGAGGCGCAGGACGTCACCCGCGAGATCTACACCATCCGCTCCCTGGTGCGCAGCGGCAACTCCGGCGGCCCCCTGATCAGCCCCACCGGCCAGGTCATCGGCGTCATCTTCGCGGCCGCCGCCGACGACAAGAACACGGGCTTCGCCCTGACCGCGGCCGAGGCGGCCCCGGTGGCCCAGGCCGGCGTCACCCGCACCCGAGGCGTCAAGACCGGCGACTGCGCGTAGCCTTCCTAAAAGGATCTTGACGGGATTTCCTCGCGTCGATACGGTGCCGTTTCATGCGAACGGTGTCGATCTTCGGTGGGGCGGGTATGCGTGTCGCCGTCTCTGCCCTTCTGTGTGCCGGTCTCCTGACGGCCGGTCCGGCCCGTCCCGCCGTGGCCGCGAGCGACACCGTGCGGCTTGACGTCGGGCTCGCCGAAGGCGCCGACCCCTTCACTGTCCTCGACCCCCTCGGCGACCTGGTGGTGAGCCACCACCAGGTCACCGGCTTGCCCGCGGTCGCCATCGACGTGGTCGCCGACCAGGCCGACACGGCCCTCGCCGCGCTCGCGTCCGCCGCCGGTGTGCGATACGCCGAGCGCGGCGCTGTCGTGGGCGCGGACGGCGAGGTGAAGCCGAGCTCCTGGCGGGTGCTTCAGGTCCCCGAGGCGTGGACGTGGACCACCGGCGCGCCAAGCGTCAAGGTCGCCGTCGTGGACACCGGGGTGAGCCCGACCGACGATCTGGGCGCCGGTCGCCTGGTGCCCGGCTACGACGTCGTCGACGGGGACACGGACGTCACGGATGCCGACGGACACGGCACCCTCGTGGCCGGTCTCATCGGCGCCGCTCCGGACAACGGCGTCGGCACGGCCGGCGTCTGCCCGCAGTGCGCGATCATGCCGGTACGCGTGATGGCCGGCCGGCAAGGGACCACGGCCGACGTCGCCGCCGGCATCGCCTGGGCCGCCGACCACGACGCGCAGGTCATCAACGTGTCGCTGAGCACCGCCACGCCGAGCCGGCTGCTGAAGGACGCCGTCGACCACGCAGCCGCCGCGGGCTCCCTGGTCGTCGCCTCGGCCGGCAACGTCAACTCGACAGCGCGGCGGTATCCGGCTGCGTACGACTCCGTCCTCGCGGTCAACCAGTCGGGAACGCTGAAGAACACCTTGCGCGACCAGTGGGCCGACGCGAGCGCCTACACGGGCGCCGCCCTGGGACCGGACGGCAAGCTCGCCTATCTCGTCGGTGCTTCCGGAGCCACCGCGACCGCGTCGGGTGTCGCCGCGCTCGCCTTCTCGATGAAGCCCACTGCCACCCCCGAAGAGGTGTGGACCGCCATCCGCGGGGCGGCGCCGTTTCCCTCGACCGGCACCTACGCGTTCCAGCCGCGTGTCCTCAACGCGGCGCAGGTGGTCTACGGCTTCGGTGGCACCGACACGACGAAACCCAAGCTGGTCAAGCCGGGGTTGACCGAGAACGAGCTGGTGCCCGCCAACGGCGTGCCGGCCATCGCCGAGGCCACCGACGACCACGGCGTGCAGCGCATCGACTACGTCATCGGCGGGACCGTCGTCACCTCGGCCCGCCTCTCCGGCAGCCAGGTCCAGATCCGCCCGCCCGCGGGGTTCAACGGCCCGCTGCCCGTCACGGTCATCGCGTACGACTATGCCGGCAACCCCGATCCGGTCACCGTCACCGTGCGGGCCGACACCGTCAAGCCCACGATGACCCTGGTGTCCCCGAAGCCGACCGAAGCGGTGCACGGTCACACGGTCACCGCGACAGTCGCGATGCCGGACACCGACATCGACTACGTCTACTCGGTCTACCAGGCCAACAACACGGTCAGCTACCTGTCCAGGGTGGCGGGAACGAACCTCTGGCGGGGCACCGTCCCGCTGGACCCCTCCATGACGCTCTTCCTTCTCGCCGTTGACAAGGCGGGAAACCCGACCTACCTGACGCATACCGTGCTCGCCGACAACGCTCCGCCGGCCGGTGGGGTGGTCGGGCCGGCCGCCGGTACGAAGGTGCGGGGCACGTTCACCAGCACGCTGGCCGGTGTCACCGACGTCAGCGGGGTCGCCAAGGCGGAGCTGTGGGCCAACGGCAAGCGCGTGGGCGCCGACACGGCCGCGCCCTACGCGCTGGCGGTGAAGACCGGCACGTTCAGCGGAAACGTCGCTCTCGTGTGGCGGGTGACAGACCGCTGGGGCCTGTACCGGACGCTTCCGGCGCGCACGGTCGTCGCCGACAACAGGCCCCCGTCCGTGGCAGTCACCAAGGCCCCGGCGAACAGGGCGAAGGTGAAGGGCATCGTCAAGGTCTACGTCAAGGCCGCCGACACCAGTGGCATCGCCCGGGTAGAGCTCATCGTCAACGGCAAGGTTGTCGCCAGGGACACCACCAGCGCATACGTTCTGAGCCTCAACACCAGGAACCAGAGCAAGACCCTCAAGATCCAGGTACGCGCGTACGACCGGCTCGGCAACGTCGCCACCACGGCGACCCGTGTGTGGTATCGCTGACGCGCCACGCCCGGTGCCGCGCTTCCCCGTTCTCCCGGCTGAACGGGCGCCTCCGAATCGGATGGCCGCTAGGTTGTGCCGGCGAAGCGGCGGATCGTCAGCAGGGCGGCGACCGCGGACACCAGGAACAGGGCCGCGGCGGCCCACCAGTTGCGGCGGGACGAGACCGGGGTGGCCATCACCGGCGCGGCGCCGCCGCCCGACTCGGCGTCTTCGGTCCGGGGGGTCAGCGGGGTGAGCCCGTCCGGGGCCGACTGGGCCTGGCCGGGGACCGGGGCGCTGCCGAAGCGGGCGATGCCGGGGGACGGGTTGGTGTCGAGTGGGTTGTCCAGGGTGGCCGGGATCGAGGCGGTCAGGGCGCCGACCGGGTTGACCATGCCGTAGCCGAACGTGGCGTCGCGGCCGGGAGTGCCCAGGTCCTTCGCCGTACGGATGATGCGGCTGATCACCTCGCCGGCCGGCATGGTGGGCCAGCGTGAGCGGATCAGCGCGGCGGTCGCCGAGACCATGGGGGCGGCGAAGCTTGTGCCCTGCACCTTCCAATAGGTGCCGCCGGAGCGGGCGCCCACCAGCTGGGTCGCGGGGGCGGTGATCACCGTTTCCTTGCCGGTGATCGAGCCGGACCACAGGGCCGTGCCGTCGCGTTCCATGCCGGCGACCGCGAGCACGCCTGGTTCGCGGGCCGGATACCAGACGTCTGTGCCGGAGGAGGCGCTGGTGTTGCCCGTGCAGGCGATCACCACGACGTCCTTGGCGAACGCGTAGTCGAGGGCCGCCGCGAGGGCCGCGCTGCTGCCGTTGCCGCCGAGCGAGAGGTTGATGACCCGGGCGCCGTGGTCGACGGCCCAGCGGACGCCGCGCGCGACGATCAGGGCGTCGTCGTAGCGATTTTCCTCGTCGAGCACTCGTACGGGAAGGATCTTGGCTTTGGGCGCTATGCCGACGACGCCGTTCTGGTCGTCGCCGCGGCCCGCGATGATGGCCGAGACCGTGGTGCCGTGGCCGACCAGGTCGGTGTCGCCGTCGCCGGACGCGTTGACGAGGTCGAGGCCGGGAAGCACCTGGCCCTGCAGGTCGGGGTGGGTGGCGTCGACGCCGGAGTCGATCACGGCGACCGTGACGCCCGAGCCGTCCGCGTAGTCCCAGGCGTCGGCGATGTCGAGCGTGTCGAGATGCCACTCGTCGTCGCGCACCGAGTCGCTGAGCAACGGCGCAGGCTCGGCCCTCATCGGCGCCGCAAAAGCCGCGGGCGCTGCAAAAGCCGCGGGCGCCGCAAGACCCGCCGGTCTCGCAAAAGCCGCAGTTGTCTCGAAAGCGGCGGTGGTCTCGGAAGCCGCAGGTGCCCCGAAGGAAGCGGAGGCAGGCGCGACCCCGACCGCGAACACCCCAGCGGCCGCGGCGGCGATCAACCGGCGGGCACGCGCGGGTGCGCACCATCGCGCCCACGCGGGGCGGGACTCCACGCTCGCATCGCTCACGCTCGCATCGCCATTCTTGGTCCGGACGGTCGATGCAGATTACTCCGAAACCGCGCCCGTTTGTCGCTATCGGTCGATGCCAGTCGCACCGGCAGTCTGTTAAATCCTTGGTCGACTCAGTACGGCGGCAGGTGCGCCAACTGAATCAGGCGTACGCCCTCACGCCGCGTGAGCAGCCGGCCGCGGCCCGGTGGCATCAGTGCCGGGCGGATGGGGCCGATCAGCGGGCCCTCGTCGGACGGGCCGGACATCACCAGGCCGGGCGCGGACAGTTCGCGCAGGCGCTGGATGACCGGCTCGTAGAGCGACCGGCTCGCCCCACCGGCCCGCCGGGTGAGGATCAGGTGCAGGCCGACGTCGCGGGCCTGCGGCAGGTATTCCAGCAGCGGCGTGAGCGGGTTCGTCGGCCCGGCCACCACCAGGTCGTAGTCGTCGACCAGCACGAACAGCTCCGGTCCGGTCCACCAGGATCGTTCGCGCAGCTGCTGGGCGGTCACGTCGGGGCCGGGCAGGCGGCGCTCCATGTAGCCAGCCACCGACTGCATGAGCTCCAGCGTCTTCGGCGCCTGGATGCCGTACCCGATGCGGTGCTCCGACTCCGGCAGGTCCATGAGGCTGCGCCGGTAGTCGACCAGGATGATCCGGGCCTCCTCGGGCGCGAACCGCTTGGTGATCGTGGTGGCGAGCGTGCGCAGGAACGTCGACTTGCCGCACTCGGCGTCGCCGAAGAGCAGGAAGTGCGGGTCCGAGGCGAAGTCGATCTCGACGGGCTGCAGGTCGGCTTCCGCGAGGCCGATGGGCAGGCGCAGGCCCGTGCCTGCCTCGACATGCATTTCCTCGTACGGGACGAGCGCCGGCAGCAGGCGCACGCGCGGCGCGACCGGGCCGTGCCAGGTGGCCGCGATCTCTTTGACCAGATCGCTCGTGTCGGCCATGGTCGACAGCTCGGGGCGCACGGTGAGCAGGTGCAGCGCCTTGTTCTTGTCGGTCGGGTGCTCGATGATGCCGCGGCCGGCCTTCTCCGGCACGCTCATCGCGGCCCGCCGGTTGATCGACGAGTCGCTGGGGTCGCCGAGGCGCAGTTCGAGCCGCGAGCCGAACAGGTCGCGGATGCCCGGCCGGAAGTCCATCCACCGCGACGAGGCGGCCACGACGTGGATGCCGTACGAGAGCCCTCGCGTCGCGATGTCCGTGATGACCGGGTCGAGATCTTCGTACTCCTTGCGCAGGGTGGACCAGCCGTCGATGACCAGGAACACGTCGCCGAACGGGTCCTCGTCGGCCGCCGGGTTGGCGGGGTTGGCCCGGCGCCGCCGGTAGGAGGCCATCGAGTCGATGCCCATCGCGGCGAAGCGCGCCTCCCGCTCGGCGAGCAAAGTGGACATCTCGCCCACCGTACGGCGGACTCCCACCGTGTCGAGACGGCCCGACACCCCGCCGACGTGCGGGAGGTCGCGCAGCGTGCCGAGCGAGCCGCCACCGAAGTCGAGGCAGTAGACCTGCACCTCGGCAGGGGTGTGCGTCAGCGCCAGGCCGCAGATCATCGAGCGCAGCGCCGTCGACTTGCCGCTCTGCGTCGAGCCGACCACCGCCACGTGCCCCGCCGGGCCGGACAGCTGCAACCACATGACGTCGCGGACCTGCTCACGCGGCTTGTCGATCAACGCGATCGGCACCTGCAACGCGCCGTGCAGCTCCGGATTGGCGAAGGCCAGGCCACGCGCCGGATCCGCGACGACCGGCCCGAGCAGCTCGTCGAGCGCGGCGGACTGGTTGAGCGGCGGCAGCCACACCTGATGCGCCGGCGGGCCCTGGCCGCCGAGGCGGTCGACCATCACGTCGAGCACGCTCTCGCCGGCGGGGATCTGCTCGGGCTGCGGCTCGACCGGCTTCACCGGCTCGGGCGCGGGCACATAGCGGGTCGAGTACGAGAGCACCTGCGGCTCGGCGCCCGCACCGCCGGCCGCCGCCCGGGCGCCCGCCTTGCGCAGCGGGCCGGAGACGTACGCGGCCTTGAAGCGCAGCAGCGGCTCGGTGCCGAACTTGAGGTAGCCGTGACCGGGCGAGCGCGGCAGCTCGTAGGCGTCCGGGACACCGAGCACCGCCCGCGACTCCAGCGCCGAGAAGGTCCGCAGGCCGACCCGGTAGGACAGGTGGGTGTCGAGGCCGCGCAGCCGCCCCTCCTCGAGGCGCTGGCTGGCCAGCAGCAGGTGCACGCCGAGCGAGCGGCCCAGCCGTCCGATCTGGACGAACAGGTCGATGAAGTCGGGCTTGGCGGAGAGCAGCTCGGAGAACTCGTCGCAGATGACCAGCAGCGACGGCAGCGGCGGCAGGGCGGCGCCGCCCGCGCGGGCCTTCTCGTAGTCGCGCAGGCTCGCGTAGTTGCCCGCCTTGCGCAGCACCTCCTGGCGCCGGATCATCTCGCCGTCGATCGCGTCCACCATGCGGTCGACCAGGGGCAGCTCGTCGGCGAGGTTGGTGATCACGGCGGCGGTGTGCGGCAGCCGGTCGAGCGAGGCGAAGGTCGCGCCGCCCTTGAAGTCGATGAGGACGAAGTTGAGCGTCTCGGACGAGTGGGTGGTGGCCAAGGCGAGCACGAGCGTGCGCAGCAGCTCGGACTTGCCGGAGCCGGTCGCGCCGATGAGCAGGCCGTGCGGGCCCATGCCGTCCTGCGCCGACTCCTTGAGGTCGAGCTCGATCGGGCTGCCGTCCGCGCCCACGCCGATCGGCACGCGCAGCTTGTCCCTGTTCGGGCGGGGCATCCACGCCTGCGCCACGCTGAACGTCTCGGGATCGCCGATGCCGAGCAGGTCGGCGAGCCCCATCTCGGCGGCGAGCGGGGTGTCCGCCGACTTGGACATCGCCGCGAGCCGCAGCGGCGACAGGCGCCGGGCGACCGCCTCGGCCTGCTCGACGCTGAGCCGGTCGGGCGTGCCCACCTCGGCCTCGTGCTCCATCGAGTACGTGTTCAGCACCCGCCGGCCGCCCGCGTGCGCGACCTCGAGCACCAGCAGCGACCGGTCGAGCAGGCGCGGCGGCTGCTCGTCGAGGTCGAGCACGGTCACGCCGTCGATGCCGTCGTCGAGCTGGGTGGCCCCGCGCAGGTCGGCGCCGTCCAGCACGATCACGACGTGTGGCGTCGTGGTGCTCGCGCCCATGGGATTGAAGCGCGGCCGGTTGCCGATCACGTCCTCGAGCAGCTTCTCGAGGTCCTGCCCGGCGCTGGCGACCAGCCGCACGTGGCCGAGCGCGTCGGTGCGCGACGGGTGCAGGTTGTGCGGCAGCCACTTGACCCACTCCCAGTCGGCCCGCCGCTCGGGGCCGGCGCAGACCGCGACGATCAGGTCGTCGGGCGCGTGGAAGGTGGCGAGCTGGCAGACGATCGCGCGGGTGAGGTCGTGCACGCCCCGGTCGCCGCGCAGGAAGACCCGGGCGAAGCCGCGCAACGAGGCCGCTACCGGCAGGTCCGGGACCACGGAGTAGGCGTCGAGGAAGCGCCGCAGCGCACCGGCGGTCATCGGCTCGAGCTCGTCGAGCGGCCGGGTGACCGGCGGGACCAGCGGCGTGGCCAGCGTCTGCGGCCCGACGGCGAGCCGCACCACGCCGAAGTCGGGGTCGCTGGTGCGCCGCTCCCACACCCGGTGGCTGGACGCGGTCGACCAGAGCGTGGCGGGGTCGGGGTGCCGGTAGAGCAGGCCGACCCGCTGCTTGCCGGCCGTCTCGCGGACGCGCTTGCGCAGGCCCGAGAGGTGCCGCAGGTATTCGCGGCGGGCGGCCATCATCTCGGCCTTCTTGGGCGAGCCGCTCGCGCCGAAGCTGGTGGTGAGCATGGCGATCGAGGAGATGCCGAAGAGGCCGCCGACCACATAGGAGTAGGCGCCGCCGCGGCCCTGGCCCATCATCATCGCCATGGCGACCGAGCCGCCCAGCATCGGCAGCGCCATCATCGCCTGCTGCCAGCGGCCGCCGGTCTGCTGCGGGATCTCCGGCGGCGGCTCGACAGCGATCTCCCCGGTCGGGATCTCCGGCGCCGGGCGCCGTGCCGACCGTTTGATCACCACCGTGCTCATGCCGCTTTTTGTCCCTTTCGTCCACAAGGGCCTGTGTCCCCGTGTGGCCCATCGTAGGTAAAGTCAGCTAGCCAACGCATTCACCTATAGAAAAGGGTCATATGCCGTGAGCATCGGACTGGCTCGCGTGACCATCAGCGCCCCGCAGCGCCGCATCGACGTGGCGCTTCCCGAGCACGTGGCGCTCGCCGAGCTGCTGCCCGAGGTGCTGCGGCACGCCGGCGAGGGCCTCGCCGACGACGGCGAGAAACACGGTGGCTGGGTGCTGCGGCGCACCGACGGGGTCGCGCTCGCGACCACGCAGGGTCTTTTCCCCCAGGGCGTACGCGACGGCGAAGTGCTCCATCTCGTCCCGGCCCACGACGAGTGGCCCGAGCTCGAGTACGACGACGTGGTCGAGGCCATCGCCGAGGGCGCCCGGCGCCGCGGCAGCGCCTGGACGCCGGCCTCCACCCGCACGGCCACGCTCGTCGCCGCGGGCGCGCTGCTCGCTGTCGGCCTGGTCGCGGTGCTCGCGGCCGGTCCCGTGTGGCAGGGCGCGGCCTTCGCGGGCCTCGGTCTCGCGGTGCTGCTCGCGCTCGCGGGCGTGACCGCCTCCCGGGCGTACGGTGACGCGCGCGCCGGCGCCGCTCTGGGGGCCTATGCGATGCCGTACGCCTTCGCGGGCGGCGCGGTGCTCGTCGCGACCGACGACCGCGTCGGCGTCGTCGGGCTGGTCTCCTGGCTCGGCGGCCCCGAGCTGCTCGCCGGCTCGGTCGCGCTGCTGCTGATCGCGGCGCTCGGCGCGGTCGGGGTGGCGGCGTCGCTGCGCCTGTTCACGGCCGGCGGCGTGGTGGGCCTGTTCGGCGCGCTGACCGCGCTGGTGGCGATGTTCACCGACGCGGCGGGCGCGGCCGCGGTGCTGATCTCGGCGCTGGTCTGCGGCATCGGTTTGCTGCCACTGCTGGCGATCCGGTTCGGCAAGATGCCGACCCCGCCGGTGACTCTGCCGACCGGCACGGACGCCTCCGAGGGCTTCACCGGGGCGACGGTGGCGAGCTCGCTCGACGCGGCCCGCGAGAGGCCCGACCGGGCCACCGTCTTCGCGGCCGTGTCCCGCACCGAGGAACTGCTCGCCGGCATGCTGCTCGGTCACGCGGTGCTCGCGGTGGCGGCGTTCGGCGTGCTGGCGCTGGCCGGCACGCTCTCGGCGCGCATCCTCATCGCCGTCTCCGCGGCGGCGCTGCTGCTGCGCTCGCGGCTCTTCGTCACGCTGCGCCAGCGGGTGCCGCTGGTCGTGGGCGGGCTGGCCGGTGTGGCCGCGCTCGGCGTCGACCTGATGCGCGGGGCGAGCTCCACCATGCTGCTCGGGCTGACCGCGGCCGCGCTGGTCCTCGCCCTGATCACGGTGGTGGCCGGCGCGACGTACTCCCGCAAGCCGCCGTCGCCCTATCTGGGCCGGGCCGCCGACCTGCTGGACACGCTCGTGGTGGTGTCGGTGATCCCGGTGGCGTGCGCGGTCGTGGGCCTCTACGACGCGGTCGGCAACATCAGCCTGTAGCCGTCCCGCCGGCCGAAAAAGGCGGCCGCATCAGCGATGCGGCCGCCTTTCACCGGGCGATCGGGTGACTCAGTGCTCGTGGCCCTCGGCCTCGGCGGCCTCGGCACGCTTGAAGGAGGCCACGATCTCCTCCTCGGCCTCGACGCGGCCGGTCCAGGTCGCGCCCTCGACCGACTTGCCGGGCTCGAGGTCCTTGTAGACCGTGAAGAAGTGCTGGATCTCCAGGCGGTCGAACTCGCCCAGGTGGTGGATGTCGCGCAGGTGCTCCTGACGCGGGTCCTCGAACGGCACGCAGATGACCTTGTCGTCGCGGCCCTTCTCGTCGGTCATCCGGTACATGCCGATCGCCCGGGCCCGGATCAGGCAGCCCGGGAAGGTCGGCTCCTGCACCAGCACGAGCGCGTCCAGCGGGTCGCCGTCCTGGCCCAGAGTGCCCTCGATGTAGCCGTAGTCGGCCGGGTACTGCGTCGCGGTGAAGAGCGTCCGGTCCAGCCGGATGCGACCCGTCTTGTGGTCGACCTCGTACTTGTTGCGCTGGCCCTTGGGGATCTCAACCAATACGTCGAAATCCATTTATCTGCTCCCTTGTTCGCCCGCTGAAGAGAAGACCGGTCCGGCGGGCGGTGAACTGCGGCCGGAACGGTGGCCGACAGGATCCGCGCGCATCGGTGTGCCGGATGTCGCTAGTCTCCCCTAAGTCCGGCGCCGCGTACTAGGAGGGGCACGTGGGGAGGCAAGATTCACACGACGGTCCCCAGCGCGACGGCGTGTCCGAGTCGCATGACGGCTCCAAAAACGGTAACCCGTCGGCCGAGGGCGGCAACGTCACTTCGCTCACTCCGTCGGCCATCGCCGACAACGACGGCACCAATACGTCACTGAATCCCCATAAATCCCCCGCGGCGCACGCTTCGGTGCCCGACCAACGCCCCGCGGGGTCCGATTCACCGGTACGGGCGGAGCCCGCGCCGGATATACGACAAGAAGAGCGAGCCACCCCCGCCGCACCGGAAGATCGACAGGTGCAGCCGCATGACCAGGCCCACCCCGGATCTCCCGCCGGCCCACCGGCCGATCCCGCGCGGCCCGAGGACGTCAGGGGGGACCTGGCGCGCCAGCCCACGCCGACCAGCTCCGCTCAGCCGTCGGGTGCCGCTGGTCCGGTCACTCCGGCCGCTGCTTCGGCCGCTGCTCCCGGTTCCGGCGAGGCGTCCCAGGTTGCCGGCGGCCGGCCGTCAAGCACGGGTCCGGCTCCGAGCGCCGCGCCTGCTGATCGGGTGTCGAGTGCCGCGCCTGCTGATCGGGTGTCGAGTGCCGCGCCCGCTGATCGGGCGTCGAGTGCCGCATCTTCTGATCGGGCGTCGGGTGCTGCACCGGGCGGTTCGCCCCGATCGACAGCGGACTCGGCAGGGCGCGGCTGGTTCGAGCAGGCGGCCCAGCCCTCAACTCAGGGGCCGGCCGAGGGCCCGCGCGGTCCAGCAGAGGGCGGAAGAACCGAACAACCGGGCAAAGCGGCCGAACAAGCGGGCAGAGTCGCGGAACAGCCGGCGAAGGGTCCGTGGTCGAGCGCGCCCGGCAATCCGCCGCCGGCGGCGGCCTCTCAGCCCGGCACGGGTGTCTACGGCTCACCGCGGCCCGCCACAGGCCAGCCGCAGAGCGCCACCGATCATCCTTTGCGCGTCCCAGGTGCCGCTACTGGTCAGCCTTCGGACCCCACTGCCGGCCACACCTCGCCGGCCGCCACCGGTGAGGCCGCGGGTGCCGGACCGGGTCACACCGCAGGTACCGCCGCAGGCCAGGCCGTGGGTGCTGGCACGGGTCGGACCGCAGGTACCGCCGCCGGCCAGGCCGCGGGTGCTGGCACGGGTCAGGCTTCGGGTGCCGCCACGGGCCAGGCTT